>CAZWEP010000067.1:11432-12908 GCA_964632565.1 uncultured Marinobacter sp.
CTGAAAATCATGGAGGTGGTTTCTGCGCTGGCGCCTCTGCTGGGTCTGTTGGGCACCGTACTTGGCATGATGGACGCGTTCGGAACCATGGCGTCCGCCGAAGCGCGAGCCAGCGCCACTCAGCTCAGTGGCGGTATTTACCAGGCACTGACAACAACGGCCGCGGGTCTTGTGGTGGCCATTCCCTTTGCGGCACTGGCAGCCTGGTCTGACTTCCGCCTACGCCGACTCTACATCAACGTCGACGAGTTACTGGTGCGGCTGTTTACGCAGACTCCAACCCACGATCATGCTGGGCAGGAAACTGCAGGTGCGATGTCAGCCGCTCCTGCCAGGCCGTTCGAAACCACCCAACGCCGGGGACAAAGCGAATCCGAGGCCAGCGAGCGCAGTGGTGACCGGCGTCAGGTCGCAAATGCGGTTCTCTGACACACGGCCGGCGCGCCCGCTTTCGATACGTCTGACCCCACTGATTGATGTGGTGTTCATTCTTTTGATTTTCTTCATGCTGACCACACGCTTGCTTCCCGTCAGCAGCCTCACGGTGAATGCCGTTAAAACACGGGGAGAAACCACAGAACAACTCGACCAGGCTTCCGTCACCATTCTGACCGGCGGCCGGTTCGATTTTCAGGATCGGATTCTTGCACTCGATTCGCTGATTGGCGTGCTGACGGACAAAGGCCTGAAAAAGGTGAATCTGATTGGCGGTGAAGGCGCGCGTCTGACGGACTTTACGTCGCTCTACACGCGCCTGGCAGCGAAGGGATTCGAACCGGTTTGGCAACGCAACGATAGCGGGCCGTCGAGCAAATGAAGAATCGCCCCCCGTTTATGGCACCGCCCGAAAAGTCCCTGCTGGATCGGGTTGAGGATGCACTGTTACCCATGATCAATCTGGTTTTCCTGATGTTGATTTTCTTCATCATCGCCGGACAGACCAACGATCGCGTTTTGCCGTCGCTTCCGGATACAGCCAACGCGGCAGAGCCTATCCAACCCGATGCGCATTTGATCATCCAGAAGAACGGCGACCTGGAGGTCGATGGTCAGACCGTCAGTGAACGAACCCTGGCTGAGCACCTGCCAGCACCGTCCGACGCATCGCCGCTTGTCATTGCTGGCGCCGGGACTATTCCGCTGACCAGACTTGAATCCGTGTTCGACGTACTTGAGGGCTCTGGCCACACCGACGTGCTCTTACTCACCGAACCGGGACAACCATGAGAGTTCACCGGATCGTACGTTTTGGCTTGTTGATGGTCGCTACGGCTCTTGGCCTGGGCGTGCTCGCGGTTGCCACACCTGAAGATCCACTGATCCTGGGCGACTCCGATGTCGGCGCAGCCAGGTCAGCGCCAGCGCTGCGCATCCGTCTCAGCGAAACCTCCGAGCCAGTCCCGGACGCCAAGTCAGAACCCGAGCCTGAGCCTGAGCCTGAGCCTGAGCCTGAGCCTGAGCCTGAGCCTGAGCCTG
>CAZWEP010000068.1:0-8912 GCA_964632565.1 uncultured Marinobacter sp.
AGGTCGTAGTGGCTGAGATTGGTCGGGTGACGGCTTGCAAAGGCGTAGCAGGCTCTTTCGAGCGCGGCTGCGCGGTCTGCTTCACGCAGGTTGGCGTATTCGGGTTTTCTGTGAGCGCCGCTGAATAGGCGATTCAGGTTCACGTCCATAAAACGCTCACCCAGATCAATCGCCAGGGGATTGCCAAGAATCAGCAGCAGTGGGCAGGCGACTTGCCATTGCCCTTCGATCAGCTCGTTCAAAAGTCCGTTCAGAACTTCAATGGGTGCAGTTTCGTTCCCATGAATGCCGGCCGATACAATCAGCGCTTCCTTGTTGGGATTCGGTCGGGTTTCCGGGGGGGTGATGTAAAGCAGACCGGCGTCCTGGATCTGAAAACCGGTTCCGTCGTCCAGAACCACAATCCGCTCATCGGTAACGCGGGTTGTTGATGCGGTGGTGTGCGAGAGCCAGTCGAGGTTTGCGCCGAAAAGCTGTTCTTTCACCGACATGGCAACTCCCAGGTTTATCCGCTCACCGGCCTTTGGTGTTTGAGCAGGTGTTGTTCAAGTTTTCTGAACGCGAAAACCAGCATGAACGTGAGTGCCATGTAGATCAAGGCGACAAAGATAAAAGCATCGAACGGCGCGTAGAAGCGAGAGTAAATATTGCGGGCCGCGCCAGTAAGATCCACCAGGGTGACCACGCTGGCAATCGCGCTGGCGTGCAGCATGAAAATCACTTCGTTGGAGTAGGCCTGTACCGCACGTCGGGCAGCACTGGGCAGAATAATCCGGCGCATGCGCTTGGCCCAGTTCATGCCATAGGCTTTAGCTGCTTCGATTTCACCATTGGGTGTTGCGACAATCGCACCGCGAATAATCTCAGTTGTGTAGGCTGCGGTGTTCAGCGTGAAAGCGAGCAGGGCAGGGTAAAAAGCTTCCCGGAAAATATCCCACCAGAACGTCTGTTGGATGCCTTCAATCTGGGCGATGCCGTAGTAAATGATGTACAGCTGAATCAGCAGAGGAGTGCCGCGGAACACATAGGTAAATAGCCACACCGGACCGTTGATCAGGGGATTGCGGGACGTTCTCGCGATAGCCAGCGGTACGGCTACAACCATGCCCAGAATCAGGGAAAGAAAGACCAGTTGCACGGTCGTGACCAGCCCCTTCCAGTACTCCATGATGGTCGGGCCGGTGAAGATCTCGTTGTTGTTCAGCAGTTCCATCAGAAAATCAGGCATGGTTTAACTCCCGTGCACCACACCCACATTGGCCCGTTTATCGAGCCAGCGGATGAACAGTTCTGAACAGGCGGTCAACGTGAGGTACACGAAGGCCACCGGGATGAAAAAGTGAAACGGCATGCGCTCTGCCTTGGCGGCCTCCTCGGCAACCCGCACCATGTCGGTCAGGCCAATGATGGACACCAGTGCGGTGGTCTTCAGAAGCACCTGCCAGTTGTTGCCAATGCCGGGTAGGGCGTGTCTCAGCATTTGCGGAAAGATGATCCGCCGGAAGGTGTGCCAACGGGTGAAACCGTAAGCCCGGGCGGCTTCAATTTGCCCCTTTTCCACGGCCAGAAAAGCACCGCGAAAGGTCTCCGTCATGTAAGCGCCGAAAATCAGGCCGATGGTAATGACGCCGGAGAGGAAAGGGTCAAACTGGAAGAAGAAATCGATTTCGTAGGCCTCCCAGATCATGTCCGAGAGATTGTTTACCATCACCTGGCCGCCGTAATAGAAGAGCAGCATCATCACCAGGTCGGGAACGCCGCGAATCAGCGTGGTGTAGGCAGTTGCAACGCTGGCGGCAACGCGACTGCTAGAAAGCTTGGCCGAGGCACCGACCAATCCGAGCACCACAGCCAGTGCCAGGGACAGGAAGGCCAACTGAATTGTGACAACCGCTCCATCGAGCAGTGCCGGGCCATAGCCTTTCAAATCGAGCATGAATAATTCCGGTCAGTCGGGGTGGCCAGGACGGCCACCCCTCGCTGTCTTACATCTTGATGTCGTAAGCGAAATACTTCTTCATGATAGTGTCGTAGGTACCATCTTTCTTGAGCTTGCGCAGAGCAGCGTTGATCTGTGCGGCCAGCTCTTTGTCACGCTTGCGCATGGCAACGCCAACACCTTCGCCCAGCTTGACCTGCTCGCCAACTTCGGCGAAGCCGTCTTTGGACAGAATGGTCTGCTCGCCAACCGGGTAGTCAACGAAGACCACGTCCAGGCGCTGGCCTTCCAGGTCCAGAACCATGTCATCGGCGGTGGTGTAGCGCTTGATGGTCACAGTGCCACCCATGTTCTCGGTGACGTAGGTGTCCATGGTGGTGCCACGCTGAACGCCTACAACCTTGCCTTCCATTGCAGCCATGTCGGTGACGTCAGTGTCGAAGCCTTCACGGGCGAACCAGCCGCCAGGCGTGTTGTAGTAAGGCTCGGAGAAGTTGACACGCTCGGCGCGCTCCGGAGTGATCGACATGGAAGACATGATGGCGTCGAACTTACGCGCGATCAGGCCAGGAATCATACCGTCCCACGCCTGAATCACGAACTCGCAATCTGCCTTCATCTGCTCGCACATGGCTTCGGCCAGTTCCACTTCGAAGCCGGTCAGCTCACCGTTTTCGTCTTTGTACTCGAACGGCTCGTAAGGCACGTCGAACGCGATGCGAATTTCTTTCCATTCCTTGGCCTGCAGAGTACCTGCCGCCATAGCCAGAATGCAGCTTGCTGCGATGATCAGTTTTTTCATGAGTGACTTCTCCAATAGTCAGCCTTGTGGGCTCTTTTGAGCAGTGGTCTGCCCGTTATAGCTTTTATGTTTACACCGGCCTGCGGATAAGACCGTTGGTGCAACCTGGTTTCAAGATAGCATTGCGTTTCAGAACTTGGGAGCAAGAAACTGCTTCATTCGTTCTGAGTCCGGATTGTTGAACACCTTATCCGGTGTGCCTTGCTCCTCAATCACTCCCTGATGCAAGAACAGGACCTGGGACGAAACATCTCGTGCAAACGCCATTTCATGGGTCACCACGATCATGGTTCGTCCTTCTTCAGCGAGGTTCTGCATAACCCGCAGAACTTCGCCTACCAGCTCCGGGTCCAGAGCTGATGTAGGTTCGTCAAACAGCATGACTTCGGGCTCCATCGCCAATGCCCGTGCAATGGCCGCGCGCTGCTGCTGACCACCCGACATTTGGGCCGGGTAGTAGTCTTTGCGTTCGTAAATGCCAACCTTGTTGAGGTAGGACTCTGCGCGTTCGATGGCTTCTTTTTTGGGGACACCCAGAACGTGAATCGGCGCTTCGATGATATTTTCCAGGACGGTCATGTGAGACCACAGGTTGAAGCTCTGAAACACCATCGAAAGTTTTGCGCGGATCAGCTCCACCTGCTTGTTGTCCGCAGGAATGCGCTCGCCCTTGCGGTTGTTTTTGAACCGAATCGGGTCGCCGTGCACAATTATGTCGCCGGAAGTGGGGGTTTCCAGCATGTTGATACAACGCAGAAAAGTGCTTTTCCCGGAGCCTGAACTGCCGATCAAAGACACCACGTCTCCTTTGCGCGTTTCCAGGGAAATGCCTTTGAGTACTTCAAGTTGATCAAAGGTTTTGTGTATGTCCCTGCAGATCAGAGGCGCTGATTCCGCCATGGAAGGCTCCTGCGGCTGTCTTTTTGAAAGCCCGACTTTTTACGGACTGTGGTCATGGAAATCAAGACCCATTGTGGATCACTGCGCCATGTATGCAAATCTTTTGCCGCTCATACTGAAGCCTGGGATTGAGTTGTTAGGTTGTCTTCCAGTGGCTGGTCCAGGGACACCCGGATAATCTTCGTGCCCTGGCGCTCAATCTCCCGCATCGAATCACTCACAAATCGAACATGCGCCGTTGCCATGCGTCTGGCCGTGTCGGGCTTTCTTGCCATGACGGCCTGATACAGGCGTTTGTGTTGGCGAACGATCTTGTTCCGCATCTCTTCTCTTGGATTGAGGTTGGCAACCGATGCCTGAACCGTCAGCAGCATCAGGTTCTTCAGGCCGTTCAGAACATGCACCAGCACTGGATTGTGAGATGCCTCGACAATGGCCTGATGGAAATTGTGGTCCGGACGTGCGTTGCTTAGAGGGTCTGTCTGGTCGAGGGCCGCGAACGCTTTGGTTATCCGATGCAAATCCTGTGGGTTTGCCCGTTTGGCCGCCAGATAGGCGGCCTGGCCCTCTAGCTGTTCACGAACTTCCAGCAAATCGTAAAGCGTGCGCGGATGGCCGTTGAACATCTGAAGCAGGGGCCCCTCGTCGCCATTTTCTTCCCGCGTGGAGACAATCCGTGCGACGAACGATCCTTTTCCGTGACGGGTTTCAATCACGCCTCGCCCCTGAAGCTCATGTAGCGCCTCACGAATCACCGCCCGCGAAACGCCCAGTCTTTGCGCCAACTGCCGCTCAGACGGCATTTTCTGTTCCGGTGCCAATCCTCCATCCAATATAAGTTGTTCAAGTCTGAAGGAAATTTCCTGAGCTATTGCCATGCGGATGCCCGATTTTTGCAACTGGTCTAACCAGTCACTTTCTTGAGTTATGGAAAAAAAAGTTTTTTGAGTGCGCCTTTAAATATGGCCCATAGCGGGCGATTCGTCTAACCGTGCTGGTGAAAACTGGTCTGACCAGTTGGAGATGCTCTGGACTAAAACAGAGCAGCCTACGAATATCAGTTTTATGTCGGCATTTGCCGGCGTTTTTGACGCGAATAACAACAAAGTCAACGGAGATGTGTCGATGATAAGCCACAACGAAACACACCTGATTTCAGAGGGGCAACACGATGCCCGGCCGCAGGCCAAGCGCAGCGTGTTCAAGTCAGTCGCTATAGCAGCGGCTTTCTGCGGGGCCGCTCTGATGGGCGCCACCCAGGCGCAGGCTGCAACTACCTGGAAAATCCAGTCTGTTTGGGATGCCGGTACTGTCGGCTATGACCTGTTCGAAGAATGGGCAAACAGCATGGAGGAAAAATCCAACGGCGAACTGATCATCAAGCCCTATCCGGCCAAGTCAGTTGCCGCTGATAATAATGGTCTGTTTGAGGCAGTCCGTAACGGCGTGCTGCAAGGCATGAACCCCTTCACACTCTATTGGTCCGGTAAGATTCCGGCATCCGTATTCCTATCGTCTTACCCGGCCGGTCCCGACCAGCCTCACCAGTGGGACATCATGTTCTACTCGATGGGCATGCTGGAAAAGACCCGCGAGATTTATAAGAAATTCGGCCTCTTCTACGTCGGCCCGATCCAGCACGATGCCAACATCATCCACTCCAAGGAGCCGGTGAACAGCCTGGCGGATCTGGACGGACTGAAGATGCGTGTGCCGGGCGGCATGGTTGCCGAGGTGTTCCAGCAGTTCGGCGTGTCCACCGTCAGCTTGCCTGGCTCGGACATTTTCCCGGCTCTGGAGAAAGGCACCATCGACGCGGCTGACTACGTTGGCCCTGCGGTGAACTACGAGCTGGGCTTCTCCCAGGTGACTGACTACATCATGTTCGGACCTCCAGGCGTTATGTCCATCTATCAGCCCGTGGATCTGATGGACCTGACGGTCAACCTGAGGGCATGGAACGCTCTGGATCCAAAACTGCAGAAGCTGGTTGAGGACGAAGTGCGTAACTACTCCCAGAAACATTACCTGACCATCCAGAAGCGCAACATCGAAGCGATGAAGAAGTTCAAAGAGGATGGTTCCAAGGTAACTCGTCTGAGCCAGCAGGATCTTGCCGAGTTCCGTAAAGCGGCCATCCCGATCTGGTTTAACTGGGCGAGCAAGAACGAGGATGCCCGAGCCATTCTGGACATCCAGATCGAGTACATGATGAACGAGACCGTTGGTTATCTGAACGAAGATGACCTGAAAGGTATTGAAGGCATGTAAGCCCGAAGAACGATAACAAAACTGATCACGGGGAAGGGCAGGGAGTGTGCCGACGGTGCGCTCCTCCTTCCCCGCTCTGTGATTAAGGTGACAACAACATGTCTGATTTGAGTGCGTTTGGCTTTGTTCTGCCCCACTGGTTCTACTGGGGGTGGTTGGCGGTAATGCCACTGATCATGATGGCATTGGATCGTTGGCTGGCAGGAAGAGGCACCAAGGCAATAGATCTCAACGCTGAAGCCAACGAAAAGCTGCTTGAAATCGAAGCGGAACTGAGTAAAAGCATCGACTACAGCGACGTCGACAACTGGTTCACCAGGGTGGTGGATTGGATCAGCGACAAGTCGGGTGTTTTTATTTCCTTCTGGACGGTGAACGCAGTGGTGTTCTACTTCTTCGAAGTGGTCATGCGCTACCTGTTCAACCAGCCCACAATCTGGGTGCATGAGGCCAGCTTCCTTCTGTTCGGTATGCAATATCTGATGGCTGGTGCCTTCGCACTGCTCCACGGTTCCCATGTGCGGGTGGACGTGGTGTACAACTTCCTTCCGGTTCGAGGCCGGGTGGGTATGGATATTTTCACCTCGACGTTTTTCTTCATGTTCACGATCGCACTGATGATCACGTCTTGGACTTTTCTCGAGAACTCTTACTCGATGGACGAACGAACCGTTGAAACCTGGGGCATCCAGTACTGGCCTGTTAAGGGTGTGATGCTGCTCGGGTCAGCGCTGCTGTTCCTGGCCGGGTTGTCCAAGCTTCTCAAGGACATCCTGATCTACATCAAACTTGGCCGGGAGCAACACGCATGAGCACAGAAACTATGAACAGTCAGGGTAATCCCCTCATCGGCAAGCTTGGCACCTGGATCATGGTGATCGCCACTGTTGGCCTTGCCTTCGTGATGCTGGTGGAAGTGATCAACATCCTTTTCTACGACCCCTGGAGCGACGAGAAATTTCTCTTCCGCCTTTCCGGCACGCTCGCAGACGTCAAGATCGGTCCACTGACCTACATCATGTTCGGATCGCTGGCGGTGCTGCTGATGATGGGCTTGCCTCTGGCCTTCGTGACCGGTGGCCTGGGTGTCATGTTCATCTACCTGGTGGGCGACTCGATGATGCTGAACATCATCCCGAGCCGCATCTTCCCGATGATGACCAACTCGGATCTGGCCGCAATACCGTTGTTTATCTTCATGGCGTCGATGCTCGAGCGGGCCGGGCTGATCGAAGAAATGTTCAACGTGGTCTACAAATGGATGGGCGGTATTGGTGGCGGTCTCGCCATTGCCACCATTCTGGCGTCCACCATTCTGGCCGCGATGGTCGGTGTCATCGGTGCCGCAGTGGTGACCATGGGAATTATCGCATTGCCGGCGATGCTAAAACGCGGCTATGACAAAAAGATCGCCTTAGGCTCGATCATGGCGGGCGGCACCCTGGGTATTCTGATTCCGCCGTCGATTTTGGCCATCCTCTACGCCGTTGTGGCACAGCAGTCGGTCGGCGAATTGTACCTCGGCTCGGTGGTCCCGGGTTTGATTCTTTCTTCGCTGTACGTTCTATACGTCGGTATTCGCGCCAAAATCAATCCGAAGCTCGGTCCTCCCGTACCGGAAGAAGAGCGAATTGGTCTGCGTGAAAAATTGCGACTGTTGAAAGACCTGATTGCACCGCTGATCCTGGTGTTCCTGGTGCTAGGGCTGCTGTTCGGTGGCGTTGCGACACCGGTTGAAGCCGCGGGTATTGGTTCGTTCGGAGCCATTCTTGTGGCGATGAAGCACAAGGTGTTTTCCATCGCGACCCTGCGTGACGCGTCGGTGACCACGGCCAAGGCATCCGCCATGGTGCTCTGGATCATGTTCGGTGCGTCGGTGTTTGTCGGCTTCTACATCCTGCAAGGTGGTCAGGACTTCATCACTGAAACCATCCTGGGCATTGGGCTGTCTCCATACATGGTTCTGCTGCTGCTGATGGTCCTGCTGGTCATCCTCGGCATGTTCCTCGATTGGGTCGGTATTCTGCTATTGGCAGTGCCCATCTTCATCCCTATCGTTGAGGCGCTTGAGTTCCCAGGGCTGTTTGGACTGCCGGGCGTGGAAGGTTCGGATGTGGTGCTCTGGTTCGGTGTTCTCTATCTGGTGAACATGCAGATGTCGTTCTTGAGTCCACCGTTCGGCTATGCGCTGTTTTATATTCGCGGCGTGTGCCCGCCGGATATCACCATGGGTACCATCTTCAAATCATCCCTGGTGTTCCTGGCCATCCAGGCGTTCGGACTATTCATCTGTGTGCTGGTGCCGAGCGTGGTCACCTGGCTACCCAATCTCGTTTACGGTTAAACAAAGGAGCAAACCATGCTGTCGATCAACCGGCTTGAACTGGCTGAGGCCAGGATTCTCATCGAAGGCGCGGCTGAAAAGGCCCGCGAGATCGGTGTGCCGATGTGCATTGCGATTGTGGATGAGTCCGGCAACCTGATTGCCTTCGAGCGGATGGATGGCGGCAAGATTACCAGTGTCACCATTGCCCAGGACAAGGCCTTCACCGCAGCGGCCGCTAAAAAAGCGACCCACGATTACAACGCGGTGAACGTACCGGGCAAACTGGCCTTTGGCATTCACACCGAAGTGGGTGGCCGGATCAGTTCAGTCGGCGGCGGTTTGCCGGTGATCGTCAATGGTGAAGTGGTGGGCGGCATCGGACTCAGCTCCGGAACGCCCCAACAGGATATGGACTGCGCGCAGGCGGGCCTGGACCACTTTGAAACCAAACGCGGTTAACCGCTGTCACAGCGTTGAAGTCGTTTATCAGAGGCTGACATGACAACCAAGCCCAAAATCAGTAAAGCGGAGCTGGCGGAAAAATTTCGGACGTTCATCGATCCGGACTTCGTCATCACCGACAACGAAACCATGAAGCCCTACGAGTGTGACGGCATGTCGATGTACTGCGAGATGCCGATGCTGGTGGTGCTGCCGGAGACACCGGCGCAGGT
>CAZWEP010000068.1:9012-12820 GCA_964632565.1 uncultured Marinobacter sp.
GGCAACGATGCGCTGGATGCCTGTGGCATGGACCTGCTGGCGTTGATGACCGGATCTGAAGGTCTGCTTGGCATCATCACCGAAGTTAAAGTGAAGCTGCTTCCCAAACCCGAAATTGCCCAGGTAGTGATGGCTGGCTTCGACAGTGTTCAGAAAGCGGGGGACGCGGTTGGCGGTATCATTTCCCACGGCATCATTCCCGGCGGTCTGGAAATGATGGACAGCCATGCCATCGTTGCCGCAGACGATTTCGCCCAGGCGGGCTATCCCCGCGATGCCAAGGCATTGCTCTTGTGTGAAGTAGACGGCACCGAAGAAGAGGTGCATGAGCACATCGCGGAAGCCGAGGCCCTGTTCAAGAAACTGGGCGCGACGTCTGTAAGAACCTCGAAAAACGAAGAGGAGAGGGCGCTATTGTGGAAGGGCCGTAAATCGGCATTTCCGGCCGTAGGGCGTATTTCTCCGGACTACTACTGCATGGACGGCACCATTCCCCGTCGTCATCTGGCCCATGTCCTGCTGGAAATGGAGAAGATGTCGGAGGAATTCGGGCTTCGCGTTGCCAACGTCTTCCATGCCGGTGATGGCAACCTGCACCCGCTGATCCTGTTTGATGCCAACGTCGCCGGCGAGTTCGAGCGCACCGAAGCGTTCGGAGGCAGCATCCTCAACCTGTGTGTTGAAGTGGGTGGCTGTATCACCGGAGAGCACGGCGTCGGCGTCGAAAAAATCCGACAGATGGCGGTGCAGTTCAATGATGAGGAGCTGCAGCAGTTCCACGATGTAAAGGCAGCGTTCGATCCCAAAGGCATCCTGAACCCTGGCAAGGGCGTGCCTGCCCTGCGTTTCTGTCAGGAATACCGTTCGCTGGAACATAAACAACACAAACACGAGACGGTGGAAGCCGCCCATGGCTGATATTTCCAAAAAGCTGAGGGAGCAGATTCTGGAGGCCCGTGATGCGGGCAAAAAACTCAACATCGTTGGTGGCGGTACCAAGCAGTTCATGGGCCGCGAAGCCGACAGCAAGGCGGACACGCTGGATCTGAGCAAGCACACCGGCATTGTGGAATACCACCCGGTCGAGTTGATCATGACGGTCCGCGCCGGTACCAAGATCGCGGACATCGAAAAGGCCCTGGACAAAGAAGGCCAGTGCCTGCATTTCGAGCCGCCGGTGTTTGGCAAAGGTTCCACCATCGGCGGCACGCTGGCCTGCAACCTATCGGGACCCGCGCGCCCTTGGTCGGGCTCTGTCCGTGATCAGGTGCTGGGTATCCGCTTGCTCAATGGCAAGGGTGAACACTTGCGCTTCGGTGGCCAGGTGATGAAGAACGTGGCGGGATACGACACCTCGCGGCTGCAAGCGGGCGCCATGGGTACTCTCGGAGCGATCACAGAAATCAGTCTGAAAGTCATGCCGAAACCCGCCATGACGGTCACGCTGGTGGAGGACATGCCACAGAGCGATGTCATCCGGTACATGAACCAGCGGGCAGGGGAGTCCAAGCCCATCACCGGAGCGGCCTGGGTTGACGGCAAAGTCTATCTGCGCCTGTCGGGGGCAAAATCGGCGGTCGAGGCCACGGCGGAGAAATGGTCCGGCGAGGTCATGGAGAACGGCGATGATTTCTGGCACCAGCTTCGGCACATGACTCACGACTTTTTCAAAGGTGATGAACCGCTGTGGCGCTTCTCTATTGGTTCAACGGCGCCCAATCCAGAACTGGATGGCCCCATGCTCATCGACTGGGCTGGTTCCCAGCGCTGGTATCGCGGAGAAGCCGATGCCGCGAAGCTGGAATCGATGGCTCAGCAAGCCGGTGGCCAGGTCAGCCTGTTTCGGGGTGGAGACCGCACAAACGATGTTATGCACTATCAGCCACAGGCCTTACAGGCGATCCAGACGCGATTGAAAGAATCGTTCGATCCGGACGGATTGTTCAATCCCGGTCGCCTCTACAGCTGGCTTTAATGACAGGTAAACCATGCAAACCAATCTAGTTCAACAATTTGCCAACACCGCAGAAGGGCAGGAAGCGGAGTCTATACTCCGGGCCTGCGTACACTGTGGTTTTTGCACGGCCACCTGCCCGACCTATCAAGAGCTTAACGACGAGCGCGATGGTCCCCGGGGCCGAATCTACCTGATGAAAATGTTTCTCGAGGGCGAAGAAGTCACCGAGAAAACCCGAGAGCATCTTGACCGCTGCCTGACCTGCCGCAGCTGTGAAACGACGTGCCCGTCCGGCGTTCAGTACGGCCGTCTGGTGGATATCAGCCGCAACTTCATGGAGCAGGAAATGCCCCGTCCACCTCAGCAGCGTTGGATTCGCTGGGCCCTGGGACGTGTTATTCCAAATCGTCAGCTGTTCGGTTTTCTGCTCCGCATCGGCCAGTTTTTCAAGCCGGTGTTGCCCGGCGCGTTGGGGCAGAAAGTACCTCCGAAGAAAAAGGCCAGCCCTTGGCCTGCTTCCAGCCACAGCAGGGTGGTGCTGGCCCTGGCAGGTTGTGCTCAGCCATCGGCCACTCCCAACACCAATGCGGCAGCAGCTCGCGTTCTGGATCGCCTTGGGATTTCCATGGTGGAAGCCCCCGAAGCCGGATGTTGTGGTGCCGTGAACCATCACCTCTCAGAACATGAGATTGCCCTGAACGCCATGCGCCGAAACATCGACGCCTGGTGGCCAGCCATTGAAGCGGGCGCGGAAGCCATCGTGATGACGGCGTCTGGCTGCGGTGCGATGGTGCAGGACTACGGCCACTTGCTGAAAGACGACCCCGTCTATGCAGAGAAGGCGAAGAAGGTCAGCGAGCTGTGCACGGATCTGGGAGCCTTCCTGCTCAAGGAAGACCTGGA
Source organism: uncultured Marinobacter sp. (assembly GCA_964632565.1). GTDB lineage: Bacteria > Pseudomonadota > Gammaproteobacteria > Pseudomonadales > Oleiphilaceae > Marinobacter. The sequence goes on from CAZWEP010000068.1 coordinate 11,873, forward strand.
CAAGCTGAAGGTCTCTTCCAGCCGCGGCAAAGTGGCCTTCCATTGCCCATGCACACTGCAACACGCGATGAAACAGAATGGGGTGGTGGATCAGGTGCTGCGTAAAGCCGGGATCGATCTTGCCGAAACCAAAGACAAGCACCTGTGCTGCGGATCAGCAGGCACCTACTCCATTCTCCAGCCCGAGTTGAGCCAGCGTTTGCTGAAAAACAAACTGGAAGCGCTGACTGTCGACAATCCGGAGCGCATCGTAACCGCCAACATCGGTTGCCAGATGCATCTGGAGACAAAGGCGCAGGTTCCGGTTCAGCACTGGATCGAGCTTCTGGATCAGTAAGCCTCTTTTCCTCTGGGATTCCATGTCCCTCCCTCGGTTTCGTTTATACTGCGTCCGCTGATAAACGAAACCACAGGGAGTGGACGCGTTATGCCAGGAAGGCTTTTTTCACTATGGATTACCCTCGCTTTGACCTCCGTTTGCCATGCTGAGATCTACACATGGACAGACGCTTCGGGCAATCAACACTTCTCAGATACACCACCGGATCAGCCAGCCAAATCTGTCGAACTTGGGCCGATTTCGATTGTTCCCATGAATGAGAATATTCAGCAGGGCGCCCGGATAAGCGAATTGCGAGAATCATTCGACGAGCGGCCAACGCAGCGGAACCCTTCAGAACGCCGCGACTCGGAGCGCATCAAAAGGCAATGCGAGCAATACCGCAACACGCTGGACAAGATCCAGCAGCAACTCAGGGCAGGCTATTCCAATGACAGGGGTAACCGGTTGCGGCGAAAGCGCAGGGAGATGAGTCAGCGTCTGGCCAGGGAATGTTTGTTGGGCTGATGCCAGAAACAAAAAAGCCCGCAAGAAGCGGGCTTTTTCTAAAATTCGGATGGTGCCCGGAGGCGGAATCGAACCACCGACACGGGGATTTTCAATCCCCT
>CAZWEP010000069.1:0-12564 GCA_964632565.1 uncultured Marinobacter sp.
GCCGTACACGATCTCCCAGTTGTCATACAGGCCATCGGCATCAGCATCCAACATGGGGTAGTCTGGAGAGAATTGAAGGCCCTGAGAGCTATCAAAGAAGCCGACTCGGTATCCTTGCTCGTAGGCTTCCTGAGCACTGACTTGGGGTTCTGGTTCGCTGGTTTCTGTGACTTCTGCATAACTGTGCAGAACTTGTCCGTTTATTGTTTGGCGCTGAAATCCCGGTCCTTCCCATGCCACGCTGAAGTGATCATCCCAGCGATCTTCTTTATGGCGAATTTCAAAATAGTACTTCTTGCCTTGTTCCAAGTAGATGTTGGGCGAGGTCTGCGAGCTGTATCGAGAATAATCCTCCAACGATGTTGCACTGACTGCCGATGCCACCTGACGGGCGTCCGTCGAATTCATGCTCTCCGATAACCAGAGCTGAGTTTCGTCATCACCGCTTACAAAAAACCTGAATTCTCCGGTGGAAGGCGGCTCTATGAACCCACGGATTAGCGATCCATAGCGGTTACCACGACTCTCAAGTCGTTGAAGCGTGGTTAACGCTTGAATTTCAGAGGGAGAGTTCGGGTAGGCGCCGGCGGAAAGCAGATCGGACACGTTGGCGCCGGCTATGCCATCAAAATACCACGCCTCAACAAAACCAGGTTGGCTTTGAGCAGGAAGCGCAGCTGTCGGGGGGAGATCACCAAGATCGGTAGTCTGCCAGCTTTGGCAACCCGCGAGGATGAGAGAACTACCAAAAAACAAGGCTCTGCCAGCAGTCATGGTTTTCTCCATCAGCCGAAACACAACTTATGGTGCAGGCGTGTCGAAACGAGGCGCCTCAACCAAGTATTGTCTCGGACTGACGTTGCCGCCAGAGCCCTGTAGGAACGTTTCGGTATGTAATCCTTTTGTTTATAGTTTTGTCGACTTAGCCTAAGTCATTTCTAACTGTCAGATTTGAATTTTTCCAAAATGCGCTTGGCTTCGCTTTCTTTGCCCGTGGCGATGTAAGCGTCTGCAAGGTGCATGGCGATTTCCTCAGAGTCCGGCTTCAGCTTGTGTGCTTTTTCAAGCACAGGAAGGCTGGCTTCTGTCTGACCGGACTTGAACATAATCCAACCAAAGGTATCGGCAATGGCGGCATTTTCCGGGTTTAGCTCGTAGGCACGCTTCGCCAACTCGATCGCCGAATCATCTCCTTTTTCGTGATATATCCAGGCTAGGTTATTCAGCGCGATTACGTTGTCTGGAGCAATGTCCAGCAGGTCTGCGTATGTTTCGCTGGAACCATCAACGTCTCCGTTCTGCTGCTGGAGTATGGCCAGGTTTAATAGCACGGGTAGGGACTCAGGAAAGCGATTTCTGGCGTCTTCAAGAGACTCCTGAGCCTTGGCCGGTTGCCCGGATTTTGAGAGCGATCGGGCATAGGAAACTTCCAGTTCCGAGGATTCGGTTTTCGCGAGCGCGATCTGGTAGAGGTCCGCAGCCTGATCGAATTCTTCGTTTTGCTCGAAGTAGCGCGCTTCAACGAAGAACGGAGAAGCTGAGTTCGGATGTGTCTGCTTGACCTCTGCGAGGATTTCCCTGGCGGTCTTTGTCTCTCCGGTAGCGAATTGCAGAATTGCCGCCTGGAGGGCAATCTGTTCGTTTTCAGGGAATAGAGCGCGCCCACGTTTGAGAACTTCTTGTGCGTCTGCAGTCCTATCGCTCTGTGCCAATTGCGAAGCTATTCCGTGATAGATGGTTGCCACCAGGTTCTCAGACGGAGCGGGTGCATCCGCGTCTTCCCGCTCGAGCAGGGTGGCAGTAAGTTCATCTGCTTTTGCCGAATCACCCTTGAGCAAAGCGGATTCCAGCATCACCAATCGGGGGCCGATGGAGTCGGGGTTATTCTCAAAAATCTGTTCCATATACGCAGTCATGTCTGCGCGATTCATCACTCTCGACAGTCCCCTGAGCGCTTGTTGATTATCCGGATTCAGTTCGATTGCATTCTTGAAAAGAGCTGTAGCTGCTTCCTGATCGCCCTGGCTCAGGGCGAGGTTCGCAAGCGCAATCAGGGGCTCAGGATTCTCCGGGGCGGCAGCCCGGGCTGTTTCGAAGGCCTTTTTGGCCCGGTCGGGATTGCCCTCTCTGAATTCGAGATTGCCCTTGGCAATGATGGCGTTCATGTTGTTTGGAAATGATTTAAGCCACTCATCCGAGGCGGCACGGGCAGCTTCAAGGTCACCATCTTTGATGTGTGCCTCAAGTATCAGGAGTCGGGCGCGCTCTGAAGACGAATCGTATTCAAGTATTTTCCGCGCCTGATCGACTGCATCTCCATACTGGCCCTGTTGCAGGAGATAGGTGGTGTATCGGAGCCTCAAAGTGGTGTTATCCGGTTTCAACTCTAGGGACTTCTCAACCAGTTTTAAGCCGTTTTCGGCATCACCACTGACGATGGATGCTATGCCCACCAGCGCGAGCGTTTCAGGATCAGAATCCTGATTTTCCAAACCTTCCAGAACTTCCTTTGCGCCAATGGGATTACGCATCTGGAGCCTTGTGGCTGCCAGTAATTTCTGCGCCTGCTCTGAATCTTCCAGTTCGGCAACCGGCGCGAGTAATGCTTCAGCTTCTTTCGGGCGGCCTTGCTGGTATCGTATGATGCCGAGCATCAGGGAGGCCTGCTCATGGCTGGGCGCCTGTGCCAGTGTCTCTTCAAGGTAGCGGGCAGCGTTGTGCAAGTCGCCCTTGCTGTATGCTTCCTGCGCTGCAATAAGGTTGCTACGGATGGTACCGGGGGCTGATTTTGCGAGGATCTCTTCGTACACAAACGCTTCAGACGACTTTCCCTGCTGACGGAGAACATCGATCAGCGCAGACATGGTTTCAAATTTCTTGAAGGTCATGACATCGTACTGGCCAATGGTTTCAAGAGCTCTGATGTAGGATTGCTCGGCGTCGCTCCAGCGCTGATCAGCATGCGCGACTCTGGCTTTCCAGAGCCACAGCTCCTCGTTCTCAGGGTCAACGTCATTCGCTGCCGCTATGTACTCGTTCACTTTCGCCGCGTTGCCCTCACTGAAGGCAACTTTTGAAAGGCCGATCAGTGGCTCCACAGAGCTCGCATCCAGTTCTCTAGCCTCTTCATAGGTTTGCCGGGCGGCTTCTTCGTTGCCGGAAGAAAGTTGCACGTGGCCTCTGAGCAACGTTGCTTCAAGCTGCTGGACTCTGTCGGCATTCTTGATGCTTTGCAGAGCCGAGAGCGCATCATCGAACTCCCGCTGCATAAAGTTCGCTTTCGCACGGGTCAGTGCCGCATCATTAAGACTCTGCTGGCTGATGGAGTCTTTGTCGATAGACTCCATCAGCTTGTCTAACTGCCTTTCTGCGTTGCGTGCATCGCCAGCGGTTAACAGGTTTTTTATGATGACCAGGTAGGGCTCGACCCGGTTGGGCTGCATCTCTATGGCGCTGCGGGCTTCCAGAGTGCTTGCTTTTAATTCGCCTTGGCGCTGAAAGAAGCGAGATTGATCCACATGACTCAGGTATTGAATTTCTTCCTGGCTCATCTCGTCGCCGTCGCCGCAACCAACGAGCAACAGCGAAAAGGAGATGGAGAGAATGGCAACTTTTACTGCAAAAATTGGTTTCATGGCCCAGTTCCTTCTTTCTTCGGGTCTTATTCTGATTTCCTTGACCGAATTTCAGACATCTGAAGATTCCGGTGATGTTTCAATGCGATATTTGTCCGTCAAGTTGTACAGCGTGGGGCGGGTGACACCGAGCAACCTGGATGCCTGTGCCATATTGAAGCTGCAGCTTTGAAGCGCCTGCAGGATGGCTGCGCGCTCTGCCTGCTCTCTCACCTGACGGAGATTAAGCTGCCCTTCGGAACCTTCCTGCCCGCAGTTCAGCTCAAGGTCTCCAGCAGTCACGCGCTTTCCATCCGCCATGATGGTTGCTCGCTTGACCTTATTGATCATTTCCCGAACATTGCCCGGCCAGGGATGGCTTTTGATGGCCGCGATCGCATCTTCAGTAAACGAGAGGTTGGGTCGATCCATTTGTTTGCCCAATGACTTGAGCAGCGACTGAGCAATTACGAGGGCATCCCCGTCCCGCTCCCTCAACGCCGGCACGTCCAGCGTGATTTCGCTGATTCGGTAGTAAAGATCTTCGCGGAAAGTTTCTTCTTCAATGAGCTGGCGAACATCCCTGTGTGTTGCACACACAACTCTGACATCAACAGGAATTGGCTTAACCGAACCAACCCGATCGACCACCCGTTCCTGCAGGAAACGCAGCAGTTTTGCCTGCAACGCCAGGGGCATATCTCCGATTTCGTCCAGAAAAAGGGTGCCACCGTTCGCGTTTTCGATTTTTCCTTTTTTACTTTGGGTTGCGCCGGTAAAAGAACCCTTCTCGAAGCCGAACAGTTCGCTTTCAAGCAAATTTTCCGGGATGGCCGCACAATTAATGGCGACGAAAGGGCCGGATGATCGCTGGCTCAGGTCATGAAGCGCTTGCGCGAGAAGTTCCTTCCCGGTGCCCGTTTCGCCCGTTATCAGGGTGGTGACCTCGGTTGGTGCTACCTTCTCCAGGGTGCGGCAAATGCTGAGCATTTGGGGGCTGGCCGCAACGATGCCCTTGATGTTGGTGCCATTTCGTTGATTAGAAAGTTCGCGGTTTTCTTTTTCCAGTTCGACGAGTCGAAACGCGCGGTTCACCACGAAGGTCAGGATGTCAGCATCCAGGGGTTTCTGGTAGAAATCGCTGGCGCCCATGCCGATCGCCTTGACCGCGTTTTCTTTTTCTTCCCGGCCGGTCACGACAATGATTTTTGCCATTGGCGCCAACCGCAGAATGTCCTCCAGTAATCGGAAGCCTTCGGAAGAGCCGCCGGCATCTGGCGGAAGGCCCAGGTCGAGCGTCACCACGTCCGGCTCAAGACGGCGAAGCGCTGTCAGTGCAGATTCGTGGTCAGCCGCAAGCGCAACCTCTAAGTCGTCGCTGAAACACCAGCGCATCTGGCTCTGGAGCCCTGGATCATCCTCTACAATCAGTAGTTTTCTTCTCACAGCAGTTTCAAGTCCCTTTTGTTTACTCTCTGAGCTCTGCGACACCTTGCTCAACTACGATTCTTAACTGAACATTGACAGTTTGCAATGGTCGCTCACCTCATATTAGTCCTTCGTCAATTATTTGGCATTGATGTTGGCGGATTTGGTGGCCTCTGGCACTGAATGGCCGTTGTGTTCTGGCCCTGACTCTCTGGAATGAGGCTTCACAATTGGAAAGCGAATTGAAAAGCAGGAGCCGACACCTGGTTCGCTGGTCACGTCAATGTTACCGCCAACGTTACGAACGTATTCCCGGGCCTGGTACGCACCGATGCCCATACCAGCGAGCCCTTTGGTACTCTCGAACGGTTTGAACAGCCGCGTTTGGATGAATTCTTCGGTCATACCGGCACCTGTATCCTGGAGGAAGAGCACGACATTTCCTTTGGCGGTTTTCAGAGTCAGGGTAATTTCTCCATCCGCAGGTGTTGCATCGATCGCATTTTGTATTAGGTGTCCAAGGATACTGTCGAGTTGCTCACGGTCGGCGTGCACGTAGATTTTTTCCGGATTATTAATAACTCGTGGTGCAGGTTGACGTCCGCTAAAACTCTCTGCCAGATTTTTAATGACAGAGCCGAGCTCAATCACTTCCGTTTGCAAAGTTTCGTCCGCGGGCTTCCGGATGTGGTCGACAAGGCTCGACATTTTTCGCACCGCATGATCAGTGGTTTTAATCATGTCATCGATAAACTCCGGATTTTCTCGGTGTCGGGGCGCGTTTTTCACAAGAAGCGAGAGCTGTGCAATCAGAGTCTTGAGGTCGTGAACCATGAACGCTGACGCTTTACTGACGGCCTCGAACTGCATGGCTCGTGACAATTGATCCTGTGCGTCGGCCTGAGCAAGCAGGTTACAGGTCTGGCGGGCGACAACCTTGATCAGGTCAAAGTTTTCCCAGTTCAGATCAACTCGCGCGTAGGGGTTGCCAATGACGGCAATTCCGTAAAGATCGTTGCTCAGGTAAAGAGGAATAACCAACCAGGCTTCCGTGATTTTAGATATCTGGTCGGGTATCTCGAGCAAACTATAGCGGACCGGGTCCCCGTGATATTCGTGCATATCAACGATCCACTCACGCTCATTGAAGAATCGAATGAGTTCCGAATTAGCATCGATGGTTGTGTGCCTTGGTGGCGTCAGGTTGATCGACGTCTGCAGAACAAAATCACCCCGATCTTCCTTCACCCAGAGTGCGCCAGCGTTGCTTTCTACCAACCCTCCGAGGATGCGGATAACTCGTTCCGGCAGAGGTGGGCTGTCTCGAAGGTCAGCCATCTCCCGGGTCATTTTCAGCCACTCGTCGCGGTAATCGTATTTGTAGTCGAAGAAGTTTTGGCTGATGAAAATCATCAGTCGAGCCCGAAGGCGGCTTGATGTCAGAAGGAGCACCAGAAACACCAGCGCTATGCTCAAAAACAGGATCTGAAGTGCGTCTCCCCAGTTGCCGCCCAGAATTTGGACGTAGTAGCCACCAATCGCCAGAAATAGCAGGTAGCCGCCGGCAAACACGAGGGCTCCTGCGTGGAACACAGCCGATCTGGACAGCTGGAAGTCCACCGGCTGTTTGCGGGTATTGATGACGTTCACCGCGAACAATGGAACGATGGCTGCGTTTACCAATCCCCGGGCATTCCAGAACGATTCAGCAACCTGTCCGAATAAGAGGGCATCGGCGTACATGAAAAAGTCATAGGCAAAAAGGCTGGCTATCCCGATGCAGAGGTATTTCATGCTGGATCGCCCAAACGAAATGGCGTTACGCCAGATTTGCTCGACCAGGGACAGGCCCATGAGCGAAAGCGCAATCTGACCCACCACCTTGGTCTTTCCGTCAATCAAAGTGATGTCCAGCATGTATTCCAGAGTGCCGCCGCCGACGAGTGCGGCGATCAGCAGAATAGTCGCCGTCGCGAGGGTTTTACGCAGTCGTCCTCTGAGGTTTGCAGTGCGGAATGCATCGCGGAGTAGGGCGAAAAGTACGGTCACCCATGCAGCGTCCCGGAGGAGCTCCAGAAGATACCTTACAAAGAAGTCCGGTTGCTGCCAGAGCGATTGAGCCACCAGCGAGCAGGCCCAGATAACGGAAACCAGCGCCGCCAAAAAAAGTGATCGATCAATGTCCCGCCTGAGGTAGCGTTGCCCCACAAGCAGAGCCAACAGCGTATAAGCAACCGCCGCCGTGGCATGGCTGATCAGACTCAAATCATTCAACATCCATCGCGTCCTGCGTGAACTCCGGGAGCATCATCGGCGCTCTCCGGGGCGAGCTCCGTGCTAAACCGGTTTTTTATTGTCTCTGTAGAATCGAAAAATCTCTTTCAACGGCCGCTTGGGCTTAAATCCAAATTCCTTCGCAAACGCTCTGCCGTCTATGACTACAGGATACTTGAAAAAATGCATCAGGTACGACGGAAAACTTCGCAGGTTCAGCGTTTGAAGTATCCACCGCGATAAAATAGGCGGAATGGACGGAATCGGAATCCGGCGACACCCACACAGTTTCAAGGCATGTTGATAGGCCACCCAGTCCTCTGGCGCTACGTTGTAAATGCCGCGTGTTGGCTTTTTATAGGCCAGGACCAGCGCGTCAGCCATGTCATCAATGTGAATGAACTGCATCATTGGCGAAAAGCCAGCGAGCACGGGCGCTCGCTCGCTTCCCAGCAATCGGCTGATAGAGTTTCGAACACCCGGCCCCACAATATTGCAGGGCCTCAGGATGCTGATGTTCAGGTCCGGATAGCGCCAGAGATAAATGTTGGCCAGGTTCTCAAGCTCGACCGAATCAATAAGATCAGCGCTGAGGCCGGCGCTTTTAAGCGGCGCTTCCTCGTCAATCAGGGCAGGGTTATAGGCGACAGCCCCATAAACGTGGAAGGTGGACAAGACCACGATTCGATGAATGCCATATTTGTGGCTCAGATCCAGCAGCTTTTGAGTGCCCAGAACGTTCGCATTATATCGGCGCATTCGGGTGAGTTGGCTCGACATGATGCGACCCAGGTGAATCACGCCATCGAACTCGTATCGGCGGAACAGGTCTTCGAAGGAGCGTTTGTTGAAGTCGATGCAATAGCTGGGAATGTCGTCACCCAGATACACCTGTTCCCGGAAATCGACGGCGACGATATCACAAGTGTCCCTGAGCCGGTTTATGACCTGTTGCGCGAGCGCGCCGGCGGCGCCAGTGACCAGAATGTGTTGTCTGCGGTTCTTTGACATTTAAAACAGCCTTTTGCGTTCGCTCAATCCACGGTCAATTAGCTGGCTGATGGCGGCCTTCACCTGCTCAACCCGCTCTGTTACCTGCTCCTCTGGAATCTCCAAATCGTCAAATCGCATTGGGTCGCCGAAATTCAGATGAACTTTTGCCGGGAACACCACTGGCAGGGCAACGGGCGCGTAGGGGATGCCGAATGCTTTTGCCAGAGGTTTGATGTTGGCAATGGCGGGGATGGTTTCCTCACAGCCGACAACCCCAACGGGCACGATAGGGGCGTTATATTTCATGGCCAGATGCATGAAGCCATTGCCGAATCGCTTGAGTTGATACCGGTCATGGTAGAGTTTGCCCGACCCCCTGATGCCCTCTGGAAATACAATGACCGCTTCGCCATTGGCCAGCATTTTGGCGCAGTTGGTCGGGTCGCCCAAAACAGCGCCGAATTCGTTCAGCAGGTTACCGAGATAAGGCACCGTCGGGAAAAAACGCTCGATCATGGCGCGGGGAATCCGCGGGTTCTTTTTGCGGGAAGCCAGGGCGTATCCAATCAACAATCCGTCAATCGGCAACTGGCCGCTGTGATTGGCGATAATCAATACCGGGCCTTCAGCCGGAATCTTATCCACGCCGGTGGCCTGTACGCGAAAATACCGCTCATACAGCTGACGCGCCAGTGAGAATCCAACCTTCATCGCATCGTTGTTGTACCCCCAGGGATCGTACCCAAGGCTGCCGATCGGCTTTCTGATGCGATTAACGTGAGCTTCCAATTCCGCGGGAACAAGTCGGGAACGTAGTCGTGACAGCAGGCTCATAGGTTATCTGGTTTCCGTTGTCATTCGGTGATGGTCACGCCAATCGTGTGGCTCTGACCCTCGTTGATCACCCGATAGTCGGACAGCGCATTGGCAGTTTCGACACAGACCATCTGGGTCCAGTCGGCATCTGGGAAATCGGAAAGGCTTGCCGCCTTTGCTGGCCCTGGATTCCACACCACCGTCGAATCGCTGCCGACGGGGCTCAGTCTCCGACAGCCTTCGGGTGTATTAACCCTTAGAGGGCAGCCGCTTTCATATATGGCATCGAACTCCCCGTTAAACACTACTGGACCTTTCTGGTTGAAGTAACTCCACTTTTGCAGGGTGTCTACGAATCCAGCGTCTTCTAAACCGAGTACTTGGGTGTTTTTGACATCGGATGTCGGAAGATAGGTGTGAAGTGCCTGAGTCAGGGACAACGGCTCATCGCCCAGGTTTGTTGTGGTCAATGCAACCTGAACAGAGCTGTTGGAAAAAGTGAAGGTCGCCAAAACCAATGCGCTCCCGCGCCAGGCATCGGAAAAGTCCTCATTGGCCCGTAATGACAGGCTGATTTCAACCTCGTGTGCTGATTCTCTGATGTCTTCCAGTGACCAGAGCACTTTGCGGGCAAAGCCATGGGATGCGCTGGTGAGAATGTTTTTCTTGACCGGTTGAGGGTTCTGATCGGGAACCCCAAACCATGGCCAACAAATCGGGATGCCTCCGCGTATGGCATGGCCAGGCTTGTAGACAGCCTCGCGGCTCAGCCAGAGCCAGTTCTCTTCGCCTGCTGGAGCGAATTGGGTGAGGTGGGCGCCCTGAAGAAAAAGTGTCGCGCTAAATTTCGGGTGGCGCACTTCGAGCGCCTCCAACTGACCGATGGTTGTCCATCGTGTAAACGACCACTGACCGTGGGTATTTGCCACAACGTTCCTCTCAAATGCTAACTCGACGCCGAGATCGATGTGAGTTTCGGCAATTGCTTAGGGCAAGCCTAAATTAAAAGTAGGTTGCAGGCGAGATTCCAGCATAGAATTCGATCGATTTATTGACCGTCGCTTCACATCGTTGAATCTTCTGTTTCTGCCGAGGAACCGAGCAATGGAACAATCTGTGGTCCTGCCCATTCCAAACGCTGATCGACATGGATCCATGTCGGTCTCTGGTGTCGTTAATCATCGGGACTGGCGCGAGGACATGATGGTTGGGCTGAGCGAGTATGGCTGGGTCAGCCTGGACGCCCGTGAATTGCTGGAAGACGATCTGTTAGGCCGATTGCGAACAGAAATCCATATTCTCGACCGGTCTGAGGGTCTCAAAACGGCTGGAATTGGCCGCGGCAACGACAAAGTCCGGGACAGGTCCGTCCGCCGTGACAAGATTGCCTGGTTGCAGGGACAAACAGATGCCCAGGCCGATCTGTTCAGGTTCTTCGAATCCTTACGTATGGATCTCAATCAGAGCTTGTTCCTGGGGCTCAAGCGTTTTGAAGCGCACTATGCCACATATCACGCGGGTGATTTTTACCGGAAGCATGTAGATAGCTTCAAAGGTCGCGCTTCGAGAGTGATTAGCGTTGTGCTGTATCTTAATCAGGATTGGTCGGCAGGCAATGGCGGCGCTTTACAGCTGTACAATCGGGACAACGAACTGGAAGTCTGTGGCCGAATTCTCCCTGAAATGGGGCGGATGGCCGTTTTCCTCAGTGAAGAAATCCCTCACGAGGTATTGCCAGCGTTGGATACTCGCTACAGCATCGCGTGCTGGTTCCGGCAAGATGAAATTCCTCTGCCGATCTAGCCGTATCTCTGGCTGAATCCGGCGCGTTCAGTCGTTGTAGTTGTCAGGGCCATTTGCTACTATGCGCGCCGCTTTTGAGGGTTTTCCCGAGAAACGCGTTATGGTGGCTCCATTGGTGCCTCCGCAACGATAAACCGTGAACCCGGTCAGGCCCGGAAGGGAGCAGCCGAAGCGGTGGACTTGTGTGCCGGAGTGTCGCTGGTGGAGTCACCCCCAGATTTTCCCCCCTTTGTTTGAAACATGCCGCTTTACTTATGTTTTAGCGACGGCGATTTGCTGCCTCCAACCGACTTCTTATAAAACCTCGACCATGCTAAGGTTAAGCCGTTTTTCACTGGCCGTAGAATGATATGAGCTACCAGGTACTTGCGCGAAAATGGCGCCCCAAGACGTTTCAGGACATGGTCGGCCAGGAGCACGTCCTGCAGGCCCTGATTCACGCGCTGGATAACCAGCGGCTTCACCATGCTTACCTTTTTACCGGCACGCGAGGAGTTGGCAAAACAACAATTGGTCGGCTACTGGCTCGATGCCTGAACTGTGAATCCGGTGTGACAGCCAGCCCTTGTGGCAGCTGTTCCAGCTGTCAGGAGATTCAGGAAGGGCGGTTCGTTGATCTTATCGAGATCGATGCGGCTTCAAGGACCGGCGTCGATGACATGAGAGAGCTTACGGACAATGTTCAGTACGCACCGACAAGAGGGCGCTATAAGGTCTACCTGATTGACGAAGTGCACATGCTGACCAATCAGTCCTTCAACGCGTTTCTCAAAACCCTCGAAGAGCCCCCTGAGCACGTTAAATTCCTGCTTGCGACCACCGACCCACAGAAACTTCCTGTCACTGTTCTGTCTCGCTGTCTTCAGTTCAACCTGAAGCGGATGACGCCTGAGCACATTGCAGGGCACCTTCGCCATGTCCTGACCCAAGAAGGCATTCCTTTCGAGGAGCCGGCACTGTGGCTACTGGCAAGGGCAGCGGACGGGAGCATGCGTGATGCGCTGAGCCTGACGGATCAGGCGATTGCCTTTGGCAACCAGTCACTCAACGGCAGTGATGTCAGTAACATGCTGGGTACAATTGACCAGAGAGATATTGCCCAGCTGGTCGACGCGCTGGTTGCTGAGGATGGGCCTGCTCTGTTGTCTGAAATTCGAAGAATTTCTGACTTTGCACCGGACTACAGCGTCATACTTTCCGATCTGCTTTCGCTCTTTCATCGGGTCACTATGGAGCAGGTCGTACCGGGCAGCACAGATAACGCTCTTGGCGATGCCTCAACCGTTCAGGCTCTGGCAAAGAAAATCAGTGCCGAGGATGCTCAGCTTTTCTATCAGGCCGCCTTGATGGGCAGAAAGGATCTGACGGTTACTCCAGATGCCCGTATGGGCTTTGAAATGACCTTGCTTCGCATGTTGGCATTCCGCCCGGGTGCTGATCGCAGGCAGCCACCCACACCCGGGGCCGATTCAAGTTCCGGATCGGAAAACCGGGAGGACCCCGAACCGGGGGCTGCGCCTTTTGACCCAGTAGCCGGGGTGTCTGCTATTGACGATAGCTTAGATGATCTCGCGCAAACTGCTCCAGAGCCAGAGCCAGAGCCAGAGCCAGAGCCAGAGCCAGAGCCAGAGCCAGA
>CAZWEP010000070.1:0-3339 GCA_964632565.1 uncultured Marinobacter sp.
GCGAGGCCTCTGAACTGCCGCCGTTTCGGTCTTTGGCCGTGTTTCGGGCCAATGCGCGAACAATGGCAGACAGCCTGACCCTGCTGGATCAATTGAAATCCAACATTACAGACCCGGATATCCATTGCTGGGGCCCCCTCCCGGCCGTCATCGCCCGAAAAGCCGATCGATACAGAGCGCAACTGGTTCTGGTTGCAAGCAATCGGCCCCGGCTGCAGCGCCAACTCTCCCTACTCTGCGATCAGTTGGAGCAAATGAAGCTTCCCGCATCAACGAAGTGGTCCATCGATGTCGACCCGTTGGAAACCGGATGACCGAACGCCTTGCTCGGACTGCGCTACGGACACCCCCCTATATTTGAGTCGCCCGCTGCTTTCCGTGATAATACGCCGTTTCTGCGCAGCGCCTTCCCTTGCTGCGCAATTTTTAATTCACAGTTTGAAGCCCTGAGTCGTCCAACAGCATGAAAGAGATCGTTTCCGACCTTCTGACTACCGCGCTTGAGAGCCTCCAATCTGACGGCACACTGCCCGCAGACCAGACGTTCATACCTCAGGTCGGCAACACCAAAGACAAGGCGCACGGAGATTACGCGTGTAACATTGCGTTGGTTGCTTCAAAAGCGGCGGGCTGCCCGCCCCGGAAACTCGCGGAACTGCTGATCGAGAAGCTGCCTGAGTCAAAAGCCGTGCGTCAGGTCGACATCGCTGGCCCGGGTTTTATCAACTTTTTCATGAGCACTGAGAGTGCGTTCGAGATCGTCGAGCAAATCCTCTCTGAGGGCCCTGAGTTTGGGCGCAACAATCGAGGCAATGGCGCCAAAGTGCAGATTGAGTTTGTGTCCGCGAACCCGACAGGTCCGTTGCACGTGGGGCACGGTCGCGGCGCTGCGATCGGCGACTGCCTGAGCCGCCTTCTGGAAGCGAATGGCTACGATGTCACTCGCGAGTTTTATTACAACGATGCGGGGGCGCAGATCAGTAACCTGGCTCTGTCTGTGCAGTCTCGCGTGAAGGGGCTGACACCGGAAGACGACCAGTGGCCCGAGGATGGATATCGCGGTGATTACATCGTTGACGTGGCCAAATCATACCTCGCTGGTGAAACGGTCACAGCAGACGATCGGGCAGTAACGGCAAAGGCAGACCCGGACGATCTAGATGCCATTCAAGAGTTTGCCGTCGCCTATCTGCGTCGCGAACAAGACCTCGATCTGAAAGCCTTTGGCGTCCAATTCGACGTCTACTTCCTCGAATCATCGCTTTATAAGGATGGCAAAGTTGAGTCGACCGTCGAAAAGCTGAAGAACAATGGCTTTACTTATGAACACGACGGCGCCATGTGGCTGAAAACCACAGAATTTGGCGACGATAAAGACCGGGTCATGCGCAAGAAGGACGGTGGCTACACCTATTTCTTGCCCGATGTCGCCTATCATCTGGACAAGTGGCAGCGCGGTTTCAAAACAGTGATTAACGAGCAAGGCGCTGATCACCACTCCACCATCACCCGCGTCCGGGCTGGCCTGCAGGCACTCAAGGAAGGCATCCCTGAAGGTTGGCCTGATTACGTGCTGCATCAAATGGTGATGGTGACCCGCTCCGGACAGGAAGTAAAAATTTCCAAGCGGGCCGGCAGCTACGTCACGGTTCGCGATCTGATCGACGAAGTTGGTCGCGATGCCACGCGGTTTTTCCTGGCGGCTCGTCGGGTGGACTCCCAGTTGACCTTTGATATCGACCTTGCCCGCTCCCAAACCAATGAAAATCCGGTCTACTACATTCAGTATGCACACGCTCGGGTCTGCAGTGTTCTCCGCAAATTGAAGGCAGATGCGGGCATTGATCGCGGTTTAAACGAAAAGCACGGTGACCTGAGCCGACTAACGCTCGATGAGGAAAAGGAACTGGCGAATCAGCTCGCCCGTTACCCTGAATTGATCGAGAACTCTGCGAAGCAAAGGGAACCACACCACCTGACGCATTATCTGCGCGAGTTGGCGGGTCAGTTCCACACTTACTACAACGCGCACAAGGCTTTGATCGACGACACCGAACTTCGTGACGCACGGGTTTCGCTGTATCTGGCCGTAAGACAGGTGATTGCTAACGGCTTGGATTTGCTGGGCGTCAGCGCGCCTGAAGAGATGTAAATGGCGACACCGAGAGCAGTAATCCGTTCTCATCACTGATTTTTTACAGGGAACATGGCTATGTCACGCGACTACGCCCGCAAACCACAGAAGAGCCACTCTGCTTCCGGCGCAAAAGCCTCTCGCAAAACGAAGAAGCCGGCCACTCCGCGACCCAAGGCGCGCACGTCGGTGACACGTGGACAGCAAGGTGGGCTGTCTCTTCGATGGATTTTTTCCCTTGCTGCCGTTGGTGGCTTTATTGGATTCATCGCCTATCTGAATTCGCTGCCCGCACCACAGAACGGCGGCGAATCGGCCCAACAACCTCAAGTTGAAGCACCTGCAAAGGAAAACGAAACCGCCTCCAAAGACCAGAAGAAGCCTGGTTTCAAGTTCTATGAAATGCTACCGGATTCAGAGGTCGTGCCACCAGAAGTCGAGGAGTACACTCCGGGCCCCGGACAAAGTGATTTCGATTACATTGTTCAAACCGGTTCTTTTCGGACTCAGGCGGATGCGGAGCGCCAGCGCGCACAAATTGCCTTCCAGGGTTTGCGTGCTCACGTGAAGCAGATCGATCTGGATAATGGCAAAACCTGGTACCGAGTGAATGTCGGCCCCTTCACATCGAGAAGTCAGATGAATTCTGCGGTCGACAAGCTGGTATCGATCTCCATCGAACCTCTGGTGAAAAAAGTTCCTAAAGAAGGTTAATCAACTCCCGCACGTTTTTCCCCTTGAAAACCCTGCGCCTGCCACCACTTCAAACGGATAACCTACCAAACCGTTAAGTGGAGCAGGAATGACAACCATACTCTCTGTCAGGCGCGACGACGAAGTTGCCATGGGTGGCGACGGCCAGGTGTCGCTTGGCAATACCGTGATGAAAGGCAATGCACGAAAAGTTCGCACCCTGTACAACGGCAAAGTGTTAGCTGGTTTTGCCGGAGGTACAGCCGACGCCTTCACCCTGTTCGAGCGTTTTGAAGCCCAACTGGAGAAACATCAAGGCAATCTCACCCGTGCGGCCGTCGAACTGGCGAAAGACTGGCGTACGGACAGGGCTCTCAGAAAACTGGAGGCCCTGCTCGCGGTTGCCGATAAGACGGCATCCCTCATTATCACCGGTAATGGAGATGTCATTGAACCGGAACAGGGTTTGATCGCCATCGGTTCTGGTGGACCTTTCGCACAGGCGTCTGCGC
>CAZWEP010000070.1:3439-5794 GCA_964632565.1 uncultured Marinobacter sp.
GAACAGGGTTTGATCGCCATCGGTTCTGGTGGACCTTTCGCACAGGCGTCTGCGCGAGCGCTGCTCGAAAACACCGATCTGAATGCCCGGGATATCGTCGAGAAAGGTCTCGATATTGCAGCCGATATCTGCATCTACACAAACCACAACCGAACCCTTGAAACGCTTTCTGCCAGCGACTGAATTGGAGCTCCCATGTCCGCAATGACCCCCCGAGAAATCGTTCATGAGCTGAACAGACACATCGTTGGCCAAGATGAAGCCAAACGCTCCGTCGCCATAGCACTGCGCAATCGCTGGCGCCGCATGCAGCTGGATTCAGACCTTCGCGATGAAATTACGCCCAAAAACATCCTGATGATTGGTCCGACCGGCGTTGGTAAAACAGAAATTGCGCGCCGCCTCGCCAAGCTTGCAGATGCGCCATTCCTCAAGGTCGAGGCCACAAAATTTACGGAAGTCGGCTACGTCGGACGTGACGTCGAGTCGATCATTCGCGACCTTGCTGACATGGCCATCAAGATGTTGCGCGAAAAAGAGATGAAGCGTCACGAGCATCGTGCCCTGGACGCCGCCGAGGAGCGCATACTGGACGCATTGCTCCCGCCACCAAGAGATTTTAAAGAGGACAGTCAGAAGCCCGAAGACTCCTCGACCCGTCAACTGTTTCGCAAAAAACTTCGCGAAGGCGAACTGGACGATAAGGAAATCGAAATCGATTTGAGGAACAGCGGGGCTGGAGTGGAAATCATGGCACCTCCCGGCATGGAAGAGATGACCAGCCAGCTTCAGAACATGTTCTCCAGCATGTCCTCAGACAAGCGCAAAACCCGCAAGATGAAGGTAGCAGATGCCTTCAAGCGCGTTCGTGAGGAAGAAGCGGCCAAGCTGGTCAATGAAGAAGAAATAAAGCAAAAGGCCATCCTGAGCGTCGAACAGAATGGCATTGTGTTTATCGACGAAATCGACAAAGTCGCCAAACGCTCTGAGAACACCTCGTCAGACGTCTCCCGGGAAGGTGTTCAGCGCGACCTGCTACCGCTGATTGAAGGCAGCACGGTAAGCACGAAATATGGGTCGGTCAGAACCGATCACATACTCTTCATCGCTTCAGGCGCATTCCATCTGTCCAAGCCTTCAGACCTGATTCCGGAGCTTCAGGGACGGCTGCCCATTCGGGTAGAGCTTCAGGCGCTCACACCGGGAGACTTCAAACGCATCCTGACAGAGCCCAATGCCTCTCTGGTACAACAGTATGAAGCACTGATGGGCACGGAAGGTGTGAAGCTGACGTTCTCCGACGATGCCATTGCTCGCATCGCGGAAGTGGCCTGGAAGGTGAACGAGACTACGGAAAACATCGGAGCCCGGCGCCTGCACACCGTGCTCGAGAGGCTGCTTGAAAGTCTTTCATATGAGGCTGGCGACCAGGTGACCGACAACTTTGAAGTCACTGCGGAGTTTGTCGAGGAGAAACTCGGCGAGTTGGCCGAAGATGAAGATCTGAGCCGTTACATTCTGTAAGACCGAAACGCGCCGGAAAACATTCCGGCGCAAGCGTCACCCACTCGGAACGGCAGACAGCGTTAGCGGTCAGAGGGCTTTACTGAACAGATCGCTGACGTTTTCCAGACCGGATGCGAAGCGCCCCTTCTGCGCCCGCTTCTTCCTGCCTTTCGCCACATACAGCGGCAGCATCTCGCCGTACAAACTCGTGCTGATCGTGCGCTGTTCGTCCTCGAGACGGTCACGGCGCAGGCGAATACCGTATTTGGCCAGCAGCGGCTCAAGTTCATCCGCACGGTTCAGCAGATCCCTGCGGGTCATCTGATACGCGTGCTCACACACCATACGGCGTGACTGGAAACTGAAGACGTTGGAGAAGAACAGCTTGGCGTCATCACGGGTTGGCTCAAACAGCAGGATGTCCTTGTCTGGATAATCCCTGGCGTACTGGGCAATA
Source organism: uncultured Marinobacter sp. (assembly GCA_964632565.1). GTDB lineage: Bacteria > Pseudomonadota > Gammaproteobacteria > Pseudomonadales > Oleiphilaceae > Marinobacter. The sequence continues at coordinate 5,403 of CAZWEP010000070.1, forward strand.
CCCGACTGCATCCGTGAATACACCATGGTGCGGAACATCTGCGAAAGCAGATTCGGCATTCCCGAGCGTGTCAGGTCTCCCGGCGCCATACTGCCCGCACGGACCGCAGAGCTTGCATCAATCGGCACCTGGGGATTCACGGCAAACACCAGATCCGCGCCATCCTCGAAAGCCACCGAGGCATGCAGACCCTTCCGCAAAGTGCCATCCACGTAGTAACGACCGTCAACATTCACCGGAACGTAGAGTCCCGGAGACGACGTGCTTGCCTGAATCGCCCGCGAAATAGGGACATGATCGAAGCCGGGAGCACCAAAACAAACAGCTTCAGTACTCTCCACGTCGGCCGCAACTATGTAGAGGCTTCGACGCAGTTGGCGGAAATCGTTGGT
>CAZWEP010000070.1:5894-12306 GCA_964632565.1 uncultured Marinobacter sp.
GGGTGAACCTCAGCTTCGTTCCTCACAAAAATGCGGCAGAGTTGGGCTGTGGTCATCTGGTTTGCCAGATTGGCCGCCACAAAAGATCCCGCATTCACGCCCACATAGACATCAATATTGTTGAAATTAAGACCGTCCAGCGCCTCGTCCAGCGCTCTCAAAGCCCCGATCTCGTAGATCCCACCGAGAGGGCCGCCGCCACCGAGGGCGAGGCCAATTCTTGGGCCGGGCTTGATTGTTGTGGTCTTTGCCGTCATTCCGATCCCCTACGGGCGTTGTTGAATCGTTATTATTACGTTAGCAGGCGCAGTTAGAGTTAACACCCTACTTTAGGCGTTATACGATGGGCTCGTTGGATCCAGACTGTTCGGATCTCGCTGCTGCTGCCGACTTCGCCGGTCGCAGGTAGCGCCCAAACCCCCCATTGCGAAGGGCTAGATCGACACAGCTTTTGATGACATGGGGGGAGTCCAGGAGCAGAACATCCTCCAGCAATTGCGCAGACCACTCCCGGCTGACGCTACGAATCACCGATTTGACCTTTGGCAGACTGGCCGCGTTCATGGACAGCGAATCGTATCCCATGGCCATCAGTAGCAAAGCCCCTCCCGGATCACCGGCCAATTCGCCGCAAATTCCGACTGGCTTGCCCACCGAGTGTGCGTCCTGAGCGATCCTCACCAGCGCCTGCAACACGGCTGGATGATAAGAATGGTAAAGCTGAGCCACCCTGGGATTATTTCGGTCGACCGCGAGAAGATACTGTGTCAGATCGTTTGAACCCACTGACAGGAAATCCACGCGGTCTGCCAGTTCGCGGATCTGATAAACCGCGGCGGGGATCTCTACCATCACACCCACTTTTGGCATGTGGATGTTATATCCCTCTTCCCTGACCTCGTGATAAACCCGATAAATCAGGTGCAACGATTCCTCTACTTCAGAAATGTTGCTGATCATCGGCAGCATAATCTGAAGGTTATTCAGGCCCTCACTGGCCTTAAGCATGGCCCGCACCTGGACAAGAAAAATCTCAGGATGATCCAGTGTCACTCGAATACCGCGCCAGCCAAGGAAGGGATTCTCTTCCTGTATTGGGAAATAGGTCAACGCCTTGTCACCGCCAATATCGAGTGTGCGCATCGTCACCGGGTTGGGCGCGAACGCTTCCAGCTGTTCGCGATAATACTCACGCTGCTCCTGCTCAGAAGGGAACCGGTCCTTGATCATAAACGGCACTTCAGTGCGGTAAAGACCAATCCCCTCGGCACCGTGACTCAGCGAACGCACCACATCGGTCATCAACCCGGTGTTCACCAGCAGCGAAACCCGATGATTGTCCGTTGTCTTGCAGGGCAAGTCCCGCAGCGCTTCGAGGCCACGGATCAACTCGTCCTCTTCATCGCAGATGGCCTGATAAAAGGCGAGCAGGTCTGCAGAGGGAGAAGCAAAGATCTGGCCCTCGAAGCCATCGACTATCAACTCACGGCCATCGAGCTGGTTTACTGGAATGTCCACCAGGCCCATGACTGTGGGAACACCCATGGCCCGCGCCAGAATGGCTACGTGAGAGTTACTTGAACCTTTAACCGACACCAGACCAACAAGCTGTCCTTTTGGGACCTCGCCCAGCATGGCAGGAGTGAGCTCCTCGCTCACCAGCACCGTTCGCTCTGGATAGACAAGATCTTTCTGTTCGCCCTCCTGAAGGTGGGACAGAAGGCGACGACCGAGATCACGAATATCGACAGCACGTTCTTGCAGATAGTGATCGTCCATCATTTCAAAATGCCGGACGTACTGCTGAACCACCTGCTTCAAAGCGCCCTGAGCCCAGACTCCCTCTCGGATCCTGTTGGTCACCTCGCCGGGCATTGCGTCGTCGCCCAGCATCCGCAGATAGACATCAAAAAGCGCCTGCTCCTCCGGACGAAGCTGTGATGCGAGCCTTTCAGCCACTCGCTCAATGTCCTCGCGGACGGCGCGAACGGCATCGCTGAACAGTTCCAGCTCTCCATCCACATTATCAGTAGGCTTTTCCGGCACCACATCCAGATCGGCGGCAGGATAAACTACCACCCCTTGGCCGATTGCCACTCCGGGCGAACCGGGAACACCACTGAAACTGACGTCTTTGGCCTCTTCACCGGTCAGTGAAAGACCTGAAATCGCTCCTGTTGCCTCACTGTGGGCAATGACCCCCGCCAACTGCGCGGACACTGTGACCAGAAACGCCTCTTCACCTTCATCAAATGTTCGCGAGCTTTCTCGCTGCTGCACGACCAGCACGCCGAGAACGCGCCGGTGGTGAATAATCGGAACACCGAGGAAGGATCGGAACCGCTCCTCGCCTGTTTCGGGGAAATAGCGATATCGTGGATGCGATGGGGCATCTTCCAGATTAATCGGCTCCTCACGAGAACCGACGAGACCAACAAGACCCTCTGAATACCCGAGGCTGACCTGCCCGACGGCTTTCTGATACAGGCCTTCCGTCGCCATAAGGATGTAACGATTGGTGGCCGGATCCAGCAGATAAACCGAGCACACCTCGGTGTCCATCGCCCTTTGAACACGCGAAACAATGACGTCCAGTGCCTCTTGCAAATCGCGGGCACTGTTCACTTCTTGTACGATATTTCGCAGGGTGCTCAACATGGTGGCTTTAATCCGTCACCTCTGGTGGTCGTTGACCCGCCTTGGCGAATCGTTGCGATGGGATTGTTCCATGTCATGGAACAGCCTTGGGGCCAGCTCTCTCAGCGCTCGCCGGTACACTTCGCGTTTGAATGAGACAACCTGGCCCAACGGGTACCAGTAGCTCACCCACTGCCAGCCATCAAATTCAGGCGAGTCCGTGCAGTCGACGCGCACCTGCGCATCTGGTGAAAGCATCCGCAGTAGGAACCATTTCTGCTTTTGACCTACGCAAACAGGGTGCGAGTTATGCCGTACCATCCGTCGTGGCAACCGATAACGCAACCAGCCTCGCGTGCAGCTGACGATTTCCACGTCGCTCTCCACAAGGCCGATTTCCTCCTCCAACTCCCGATACAGCGCGTCTTCCGGTGACTCGTTCTGATTGATGCCACCCTGCGGAAATTGCCAGGAGTCTTGCCCTATTCGCCTAGCCCAGAGGACTTCCCCCCGGTGGTTCGCAAGAATGATTCCGACGTTGGGTCTGAAACCGTCTGAATCAATCACGGCACAGTCCTTATCAAGTCGGCCGGCCTGACATTATCAACAGGCCGGAGTTATCCAAGTTGCTTTCATTCTTACAGAAACCCAAGGGTACGGCAAACGCAGCTGTTAGCGGCATGTCATGGTAAACTGTGGCCCTTTGATGACCGACCCCACGCGCCGGAGGGCCCTTTTTTGACACTTGCAATCTTCGACCTCGACAACACGCTACTTGCGGGTGACAGCGACCATGCCTGGGGTGAATTTCTGGTGGAGGCGTCCATTGTCGACGCCGAGGAATACAAACGCGCCAATGACCGGTTCTACGAGGACTATCTGAACGGCGAGCTGGATATCATGCGCTATCTGAGCTTCGCACTCCAACCGCTGGCGCGCCATGAACTCAATGAGCTGATGCTCTGGCGGGATGATTTCATCAATACGAAAATCAAGCCAATGATGCTGCCTAAAGCGGCCGAACTCCTTGATCATCACAGGGCACAGGAACACACGCTGATGATCATCACTGCAACCAATCGTTTTGTGACCGAACCCGTAGCCGAGCTCTTGGGTATTGAACACCTGATTGCTACTGAACCAGAGCTGATCAACGGTCGCTACACGGGCGCCGTTGCTGGCACGCCCAGTTTTCAGGAGGGCAAGGTCGAGCGTCTCGATGATTGGCTGCAGAGTACGGGAGAATCGCTGGACGGAGCCTGGTTCTATAGCGACTCACACAACGACATACCCCTACTCGAGAAAGTCGCCAACCCAGTTGCGGTTGATCCGGACCCCAACCTTGCAGAGCATGCTCAATCCCGGGGATGGAAGATCATGACGTTGCGCGATTGATCAGAGGAAACCTGTCAGCGACCGCACAAAGCAGGACTTGATGTAGTCCGTCTCGGGGATACCCGGCACGACCGGGTGGTCTGGCGCCTGATGGCCCTGCTCCAGCAGTTGAACAAACCGATCAATTTTCCGGCCGCTGCTGCGGATGATATCCGTCAGTTTTTCCTGTGAAAGATGCATGGAGCAGGAGGCAGACACCAGAATTCCCTCCCTTTCGAGCAACCTCAAGCCCAGCTGATTGAGCCGCGCATAGGCCTGCTCACCGGCTTTTTGATCTCGGCGACGCGGAATCAGCGCCGGTGGGTCGAGCACCACAATGTCGAATTTTTCTTTCTCGTCACACAACGCCTTCAGGGCATCGAAGGCATCACCTTCAATGGTCTCGACATTGTCCAGCCCGTTCAGGCGGGCATTGTGATGAACCGCTTCAATGGCGGACGAGGAGCTGTCGACGCAGGTGACCTGAGTTGCGCCGGCGCAAGCCGCCTGAATACCCCAGCCGCCGACGTAACTGAATACATCGAGAACTCGCTTACCAGGCGCATACGCCTGAAGACGCTGTCGATTCATCCGATGATCGTAGAACCAGCCGGTTTTCTGACCACCTCCGAGAGGCACCTCAAAGCGCACACCGTTTTCCTCGACGCCGACGAAGTCTTCGGGAGCACCCGACACCTGTTCAACATAGTCATCGAGCCCTTCCACCCTTCGCATTTTCCCATCGTTTTTTATCACGATGTTGGTCGGATGAATCAGTCGTTCGACGGCTCTGACAATCGAGTCTTTCATCGATTCCATCCCCGCCGTTGATATTTGCACGACCACAGTGTTACTGAAGCGATCAATAACCAAGCCGGAAAGACCGTCACTGTCGCCAAACACCCAACGATAGAACGGCTTATCAAAAAGCTGCTCCCGAAGCTTTAGCGCAGATTCAATTCGCTGGGTGAGTCTTTGCGGCGTCATGCCCTGGGAAGGATCGCGACTAATGAGCCGCCCGCAGATCAAGGCGTGGGGGTTAACGAACGCCACGCCCATGCCCTTATCGTTTGCCGCCCTGACCTCGACCTGTTCTCCAGCAGCAAAAGCCGTCAGTGGAGAGCGCCGTGTATCGACCTCATTGCTGTAGATCCAGAGGTGCCCGGACCGAAGGCGTCGCTCTGCGCCCTTGCGCAGGTATAAAACCGGAAAATTCATGGGCGCGGCCTGTTTGCTAAAAGGGGGCTGTTTTTGTGTCGGCGTGCTTTCACTCTTCAGCCGCCACGTGCTCCGCGTATGCGGTGGCGTCCATCAGTCCTTCCAACTCGCCCTCATCTTTCAAACGTACCTTGTACAACCAGCCGTCACCGTATGGGTCTTCGTTGACGAGCTCAGGCTCATCTTCGAGCGCCTCGTTAATCTCTATCACTTCACCAGAAACCGGACTGAACACGTCAGAGGCCGACTTCACTGACTCGGCAACGCCGGCTTCTTCACCACCGTTAACCGTTGCGCCAACTTCCGGAACGCCTATGTACACCACATCCCCGAGTTGCTCCTGCGCAAAATCCGTAATTCCCACAGTCGCAGTGCCATCGTCCGCTGCCCTGACCCACTGATGAGTCTCGATGTATTTCAGATCTGGAGGTGTTTCGCTCATAGCCGAGGCGCTCCCTGTTAACAAATTTCCGGCATTTTAGCGGAAGAAGGGGACGCCTGCTAACTGAAGGTTATTCGATGAATAACCAGGGAATCCGAACCGCCACACTGAGCATCTGACAACGAATCGAGATTTCGCTACAACGATTGGCTTATTTTGGCTCCGAAAGGGATTTGGGAAGGGTTTTCAGGTGCACGACCTTCAAGCATGTTAGCAAGTCGACGCTCCCTGACTCTTTGAACCGACGGGTCAAGCCGTAGCACTCTCAGAGGCAATGAGTCACCCTCCTTCAGCCTGTCAAACACCGTCGTCTTTCCTAGATAGCAAGCGCCACTATGGGGGCTCCCGTTGAACTGAAATTCATACTCGACGAGCAAGTTGCACAAGTAATGCCCCTTTCCCACGGGCCTATTGTTATGATCGTAATCCTGATGAAAATGGCATTCAGCCGACTTTCTCGTCAGCACGGCATCAATATCGACTCCATATTTTCGCAATAAGGCCTGACCATAGTAGTGACCCACACTTGAGTAGGCGGTCACGAAAGACGCGCAGACCATCGCCAACCCAATCAGCGCAAACAGCGCGCCAGTCACCGTGGCGCCGAACTCGCCTGCGCCGCTAACAAATATCCCCCCTCCTACAAAGCCGAACACTAAACCCAGCCCAGATAGAATTAAGAAAATATTGGCGTGGTTCTTAATGACTGACCAGAGCAACGACCAGTCTGTTCTCAGTTTT
>CAZWEP010000071.1:0-8859 GCA_964632565.1 uncultured Marinobacter sp.
TGGAAAAACGGGATCACGTGGCCGTGATCACCATCACCAACCCACCAGCGAATACCTGGACGCTTGAGTCCCTCCGGCACCTGAAAACCGTTGTCGAAGACTTGAATGCCGACCCGGACATCTTTGCCCTGGTGGTGACCGGGCAGGGTGAAAAGTTCTTCTCTGCCGGTGCCGATCTAAAAACCTTTGCCGACGGTGATCCCGGCGGTGCCAATGCCATGGCTCAGGCCTTCGGCGAGGCCTTCGGCACTCTGACCCGGTTCCGGGGCGTGTCCATCGCCGCGATCAACGGTTACGCCATGGGCGGTGGCCTCGAATGTGCCCTGGCCTGCGACATCCGCATAGCCGAAGAACAGGCGCAGATGGCCCTTCCGGAGGCGACCGTTGGTTTGCTGCCTTGCGCGGGCGGCACACAGAACCTGCCCTGGCTGGTGGGTGAAGGCTGGGCCAAGCGAATGATTCTGTGTGGAGAGCGGGTCAAGGCAGATAAAGCGCTTGAAATCGGTTTAGTTGAAGAAGTGGTGCCGAAAGGTGAGTCCTTCGATAAGGCCATGGCGCTGGCCCAGATGAGCGAAAACCAGAGCCCTTCATCCGTGGCTAGATGCAAAACCCTGATCATGAGTGCCCGCGACGGACGCAGTCATGCCGATGGCTGGCGTATGGAGCGAGAGCTGTTTGTTGACCTGTTCAGCACCGAAGATCAGCGCGAGGGTGTCAATGCGTTTCTGGAGAAGCGCGCGCCCCAGTGGAAAAACCGATAGACCGACAGGCTATGACCGAAGAATCCGTAATTTTTGAAGAAATACCCGGCCATAACGGCTGGACCCTTGGAGTCGCACGATTGAACGCGGCATCGTCCATGAACGCGCTGTCGCTGGACATGATCCATCGTCTTCAGCCGCAGCTCGAGCGCTGGGCCAACGATGACAACATCGCAGCAGTCTGGCTGGAAGGCGACGGTGACAAAGCTTTCTGTGCCGGAGGAGACATTGTTGCCCTCTACCGCTCGATGACCGAATCCGGCGAGGCGGGTTCAGGCAAGAGCGAAGGTGAGAAGTTTTTTGAAGACGAGTACAAGCTCGACTACCTGATTCACACTTACCCCAAACCCATTGTGGTCTGGGGCAACGGCATTGTGATGGGCGGTGGCCTCGGCCTAATGGTGGGTGGTTCCCACCGGGTGGTCACTGAGCATTCCAGGTTGGCGATGCCGGAAGTCGGTATTGGTCTGTATCCCGATGTGGGTGCTGGCTGGTTTCTTAATCGCATGCCCGGTCGCGTTGGTCTGTTCCTGGGGCTGACGGGCATTCGCATGAATGCGTCAGATGCGCTTTTTGTCGGGTTGGCCGACCGGTTCATTCCGCATCAGGAACGCGCCAGTGTACAGAGTGCTCTGCTGGTGAAGGACCTGCGCCACGATGGCCACGCCGGCGTATCCCAGGTGCTTCGTCGTTTTGAGCGCGCCGGTGAACGGCTGAAACCCGAGTCCCCAGTCCGTCATCATCTGGACGTCATCAATGCCCTCACGGACGGCGACTCCCTGATGGAGGTGGTGGATAACCTGGCCGCTTACGCCGGGGATGATGAGTGGCTGCAGAAAGGCCTCAAAACCGTCGCCGGAGCGTCGCCCACGTCGTTGACCCTGCACTGGCGGCACTTTCACCGCAGCGCCCGGGACAGCCTGGAACAGGTCTTCGATAACGAGCTTCAGATGTCGCTGAAATGCCTGACCATGGGTGAATTCGCCGAGGGTGTCCGCGCGCTGCTGATCGACAAGGACCTGAAACCGCGTTGGCGATTTTCCAGCCTCGAACAGGTCGACTCCGAGTGGATAGATCAGTTCTTTACGGATTAAAACACGCAGAACAGAACAACAATAAGGAGCACATCATGGCAACGATCACCTTTATCGGCCTGGGCAATATGGGTGGGCCAATGGCCAGCAACCTGCTGAAAGCCGGCCACGATCTCACGGTGTTTGATTTGTCTGAATCCGCCGTTAAAACACTGACCGACGAGGGCGCCAAAACCGCAGAAACAGTCCTTGACGCGGTCAAGGATGCGCAAGTGGTCATCTCCATGTTGCCGGCGGGGCAACACGTTGAAACGGTGTACCTGGGAGAGAACGGATTGCTGGCTCACCTGCCGGCGGCCACCCTGGTGATTGATTCGTCCACCATTGCGCCGGAAACGTCACGCAGCGTGGCAGATGCCGCCCGATCGGCTGACATCACCTTTCTCGATGCCCCGGTTTCCGGTGGCGTCGCGGGGGCCAAGGCGGGCGCACTGACCTTCATCTGCGGCGGTGAGCCAGAGGCCTTCGAACGGGCCGAGCCTATCCTTCAGAACATGGGCAAGAACATCTTCCACGCCGGTCCCAGTGGTTCGGGGCAGATTGCGAAAATCTGCAACAACATGCTGTTGGCCATTCAGATGGCGGGTACCAGCGAAGCCCTCGCGCTGGGCGTGAAAAACGGCCTCGACCCGGCGGTATTGTCGGAAATCATGAAGCAGAGTTCTGGTGGCAACTGGGTGCTGAACGGTTACAACCCCTGGCCCGGGGTAATGGAAGGTGTGCCGGCATCGCGGGATTACGCGGGTGGTTTTCTGGTCAATCTGATGACCAAGGACCTGGGGTTGGCAATGGAAAACGCCACCGCCAATCACTCACCAATACCCATGGGCTCGCTGGCCCGGAACCTGTTCGAGTTCCATGCGGGGCAGGGTAACGGGCAGCTGGATTTTTCCAGCATTCAGCGTTTCTACCGTCCAGAATCCGAGGACTAGCGAACTGACGCAGAGTGCTTCTTCCGGGGAGCGCTCTAGTGCAATCCGAACGCCACCATCGCATCGGCCAAACGGCGGAACCCGTAAAGGTTCGCGCCCTTGCTGTAGGGGTAGTTGCCGTTGTCGTCACGCTCAACGTGCTCGATACAGCGGTCATGGATGGAGGCCATGATGCCCTTCAGCTTTTCGTCCACCTCGGCCGAACTCCAGGATTCCATGATCGCGTTCTGCGAGCGTTCCAGCCCGGAGACGGCCACGCCACCAGCATTGGCGGCCTTTCCGGGACCATAAAGCGCGTCGCTGGCCAGCAATACCTCCTGTGCCTTGGCCGTGAGGGGCATGTTGGCACCTTCACACACTGCAATCAGACCGTCTTCCAACAGGGATTTGATGCCCTCTTCTTCCACTTCGTTCTGAGTGGCACAGGGAAGGAGAACCGCCGCGCTGGCAACGTCCCAGGGCTTCTGGCCTTTGTAAAACTTGCCAACATGCGCCTCTGACAGGGATTTGCGTTCTTGCTGTTTGAGGGTGCCAATCTTGCCAAGGTCCTCTTCAGACAGACCTTTTTCAGCGATCAGGGTGCCGCCGGAATCCGAAAGAGACACCACCCGGGCACCTTCCTGAATGGCCTTTTCGGCGGCGTGAAGCGCGACGTTTCCGGAGCCAGAAATCATGACCGAGATGCCGTCGAGCTTTCGATCATGGGCCCGAAGCATGTTTTCCAGAAAATAAACCACGCCATAACCGGTTGCTTCGACTCGGCCGCAGCTGCCACCGAAATTCGGGGATTTGCCCGTCAGCACGCCTTCCCAGCGGTTGGTTAGCTTGACGTAGTGGCCGTAAAGGAAGCCGATTTCACGCGGTCCTACATTAATGTCGCCGGCGGGCACGTCTATGTCTGGGCCAATGTGACGATACAGTTCCTGCATGAAGGCCTGACAGAAACGCATCACCTCGCGCTCGCTGCGGCCTTTCGGATTGAAATCCGACCCGCCCTTGGCGCCGCCCATCGGCAGGCCGGTGAGGGCGTTTTTGAAGCACTGCTCGAAGGCGAGGAATTTCAGCACGCTCTCGGAAACGCCCGGGTCGAATCGCAAGCCGCCTTTGTACGAGCCCAGCATGTGGTTCTGCTGGACCCGCCAGCCACGATTCACCTGCACATTGCCGTCATCGTCTTCCCAGCAGACCCGAAAACGCAGAATGCGATCCGGCTCGATCAGGCGTTCAATGATGTTCCATCGCCCGTAATCGGGGTTGGCGTCATACAGCTCTGCCACATCTTCAATGATTTCCGTGACCGCCTGTTGGAACTCGGTGTCGCGGGGATGGGTCGATTGCAAAACGGATTGAACCTGCGAGAGCAGTGATGCCATTGGTTTTCCTGCCGAGCCTTTGTAAGTGTCAAAAGATCTACGGCGTCAAAGCGTGATGAGATTGATCGAGGGTCAGCGCATGGAACACCGCCAGTGATCTGCGTCATGGGTTTGGTTACACTGACCTCATCACAACCCGGCGACAAACGCTTCATTCTGGTAACTCTGATTATGTCTATTTTTCCGGCCGACAGCGGCGAAAATGACCTGTTTCTCTCCCGCTCAGACCCTGAAAACCGGTTTGGCACCCATGCGTCTCTGAGCTTTGAGTTAGAGGGCAAACGGTGGCCGACGGTTGAGCATTACTTCCAGGGCATGAAATTCTCCGACGAAACCCAGCAGGAAAAAGTGCGCAACGCGCCTACGCCCCAGCAAGCCAGAAAACTGGGCCGAAAGCGGCATAAGAGCTTTCGCAAGGATTGGAAAAAAGTGCGGGAAACCGTGATGACGCGGGGCGTCTACACCCGTTGCAGGACCCATCCGGATCTCGCCGATGAGTTGCTTGCAACGGGCGACCAGAAAATCGTGGAGAACAGCAACTTCGACTATTTCTGGGGCTGCGGGCGTGACCGTCGGGGCGAGAACGCCTATGGACGTGTCCTGATGAACGTCCGGGCCAAACTCCGCAGCGAGCAGTCGTCCTAGCGAACGACAAACACAGACACGTCGCTGTTCTTCACAACGTTCGCGGCATTGGAATGCAGGATATGGAGCCTGTCGCCAATGCCCGGTTCGTGTGACGCCATGACCACCAGGTCCGCGCCTGTGCTGTGAATGGCATCCACCAGCTTGTCCGTCAGCTCAACAGCCGTATCGCAGGACTCTATCACCACGCTGTCTGTATTCAGATGATGTTGCTCAGCCTGATCAGCCGCAAAGGCTCTCAGGTGCTCTGCAAGTTCTGCGGGGTTGTGGGCTACGCCGGAAGGGACGCTGTTGGTCACCGACACGTAACACAGGGTGGCACCGTAGTGCCTGGCAATGTCGATTGCGGTGTTCAGTGCCTTCTGGATCTTGTCCAGATGGCCAAGATCAACGGGTACAAGTATCTTGCTGTACATGACTTCACTCCTCTCGTTGAATGAGGAAGGACATGCCCCTGTACTTTCAGGTTGGCAATAACTTGAGGGTGTGTCAAAGATTCGAAACAGCGCGTGTGCCCGACAATGCCCGCTGGATTCCCCGGGCGATGAGTGTCAATTATCTTGCCAAGGCCAAGTCGGACCTGCGCGGGGTTTCCTCCGGCGAGGGCATCGACTGGTCAACCGCTGGAGAGAAGCTTGTCCCTGTTGAAGTGTTTGATACGGATGGACAAAAGGTCTTTACGGCCGAGATCACAATGAATGTGAAACTGGATTGGGGCGCCGGACTGGCCACAAAATAGGCATATAGGATGCAGGTTTCGGCGTCGGTAATTTTTACAATGAAACCTGAGTATCACACCGCTGTGGAGTAGCTTCAGAATTAACTTTTGTGGCGATGTTTGATTCGGTTAGGAATTCGGAAGTGTGGGGCAGGTATTGCATTGGATTGGGGAGGTGGCTTGGGGCCAAGTCGCCACTTTCTCTACGGAAAGGGAGAGCCAACAATGAACTTTCTGAAGATTGCGGCAGCCAGTCTGCTTTTGTCTGCCTCCTACGCTCAAGCAACAATGATCGACTTTCTGACCATCGCTAATGGCGGTGAGTATGGCGCCACCAGCCTGACTTACGGCGCATTGACGATTACCGGAACGAAAGATGGAAATGCGGCAAATCCGTACCTCGATTCAGGTAATGCAGGCCTCGGTGTTTGTGGTGAGTTGACTGCTTCAGACCAATGCACGCCTTCCAGTGATGATAACGTCCAGCGGGGCGAATACCTGACGTTCACCTTCTCGGAAGACACATGGGTCACCGGTTTGTATGTAAATACCAACCATGACCCGCTGAATTACTTTACCGGCACTGAGGGCGTGGATCTCAACGGCACCAAAACCTCAGTCACAACCTACGGTTCCGCGGTGAATTACAACGAGCTGGTCACCGCTGACTTCTTCGTTGCCGCCAATAGCTTTTTCACGCTGGGTTATGAGGACAAGCAGTTCTATGTGAGTAAAATCACGTTCGAGAGACGAGAGGTTCCAGAGCCTGGCACGCTTGCTCTGCTCGGCCTCGGCCTTGCCGGACTGGGGCTCGCCCGGCGTCGTAGGAGTCAGGCCGCCTGACGTTTTAAAGAATAAGGCCAGTGCAGTATTGAGCCTATATTTTGAAGTAAAAAACGCACCCTTTTGGGTGCGTTTTTTTATCCGACAGGCAGGCTGAAAACGACGTCGCCAATGGCGGCTTCGCCGGACTCCAGCACCCGGGCAGTAATGCCCCCGTGTCCCCGCATGGCGTTGTAGCCACCCGGCCCGAGAAACTCCTCCATCTTGCTGCAGGGGTGACAAAGCCCGGTGTATTCCAGCAGCACCGTTCCGACTCTGAACCTTTTGCCTTTCAGGGCCAGCAGATTGATACCAGACACCACCAGGTTGCGCCTTACAATGGCCGGGTCCAGGCTGACTCGGTGAACGCAGGAAGCGATGACCGGCAGGTGTTCCTGCTGAATCAGCGTGACCTGGCGCTTGCTGGTTTCCTTGCCTTTGAAGCGATCACCGTCGATGCCCGTCCCGGGTGCGATGGATGCCTGCTCAATTGACTGCACCGGCTCGCCCCTGCCCGGCCGTATGCCAATCCACTCCAGCCGGCCTTTTTGTGGCAGGGTGTCCAGTAAGTCTTGCAGTGGAGTCTTCTGGGGCATGGTCATTCCTCACGCATCAGGTTTGTCTGGATTGGGCGCGGAAACGGCGCCGGCGTCGATCATTGACCGAATCACCTGCTCAGAAAAACCACTTTCCAGGAGCAGTTCTCGAGTGTGCTCACCCAGTTCCGGCGCTCCCTGCCAGTTCTGCTCCGGGTAGGCTGAAAACCGGGCAGGCGCGCGGGTTTGGCGGATTTGTCCTGCGTTTGGGTGGCCGTATTCCTGCAGCAGGCCATTGGCCTGTATCTGAGGGTGGTCCAGCATCTGGGTGCGTGTGAGCACCGGCGCGCAGGGCACTTGCTCCGCCTCGAGTTTGGCCAGCCAATGTTCGGCAGAGTCTGTCCTGATGACCGACTGAATCAGCGCCAATCGATCGTCGATGTTTTCCTGCCGTAGTTCGGCGGTTTTAAACCTCGGATCGTCCCTCCACTCGGGGCGCTCCAGGGCCTTGATCAGGGCTTCCCACTCCCGATCGTTCTGGACCGCGATGGTGATGTAATCCGTGGTGGTTTCGTAGATCAGATCCTGGAAGCTGGCGGCTTCCTGTTGCGTGACTTCGCCCCGTACAAAGGTCTGGCTGCCCATGTCCGAACTCCAGAGAAACGCGATGATAGCGTCCAGCATAGACAGCCTGACGTGTTGTGCTTCTCCGGTGCGTTCGCGGGCGAAAAGCGCAGCGGTAATGGCCTGGGCCGCCGTCACGCCGGTGAGCTTGTCGGGCAAAATGGTTCTGACCAGCTGCGGGCGGCGCTCGTCCGAACCCGCTTGCACCGTTGCAAGCCCCGACAAACCCTGAATCAGCGGATCGTAAACGGGGCGCTGCGCGTAGGGGCCGGTGTCGCCGAAGCCGCTAATGGACACATAAACCAGCCCCGGATTTACCGCACGCAGATCATCCTCGCCCAGCCCCATCTTTTCGATCACACCGGGCCGGAAGTTCTGCACGAACACATCGGCGGTGGCGACGAGCCTTCGCAGCGCTTCCAGGCCGTCGGCATTCTTCAGATTGAGTGCGATGGACTTCTTGTTGCGGTTGTTGTTCAGAAACGACGCCGACATGCCGCCCTGGCGATTGGCGGCCAAACGGGTGAAATCCCCACTTGCGGGGTTCTCCACTTTGATCACCTCCGCGCCCTGATCGGCCAGCATCAGAGTGGCCAGGGGACCGGAGATCATCGCCGTCAGATCAATTACCCGAATGCCGCTGAGTGGGCCGGGTACTTCAGACTGGCCGTGGGTTGATGTTGTCGTAATCATGCCTCTCCGTTTATCCGCCGTGATATCACCAGCATAAAGTGTAACGTACGCGTGGCGTAGGAGCCGGGATTGCCCGGGCTCCCGCTTTGTTGCCATGAAACCCGCCAAACATGACGCCTGTCTTATCTTTGGAACGGCCTCTCGGCGTAAAATGATCAAATTGTAAACAGTACATGTGGTCAGGGAGGTCTCATGAAAAAGTACGTTGTCTTGTTTGTACTGCTGTCGCTATCAGCCTGTGGTGGTTCCGGCGGTGGCGATTCGGAAACGAGTGCTGAAAGCAGTTCTAACTGGGGGGATATGACCTGGGGTAAGGGAGAGTGGCAATGAAACTGAATAAGCTCGCTTCCTTCGTCCTGCTCGGTTCCATCACTGCGCCCGTTCTGGCCGGTGAGATGAACACGCCTCACGAATTCCAGTCCGGTACGCCCGCCTACGCATCGGAAGTGAACGAAAACTTCCAGGCGGCTCAGGCCGCAATCAACGACAACAATAGCCGGTTGGCGGCCATCGAAGCTGAAGTCGCGGTGTCCAAGCAGGTCGTGTTGCAGGATGGCCTTGCCGGTTACTCGGGCACAACAGACACCACACTCGCCAAAACCGAAACCGACTGGGGCACGCTGTTAATCCCTGGTGACAAGCCAACGGCCCAGTCCTTCGG
>CAZWEP010000071.1:8959-12234 GCA_964632565.1 uncultured Marinobacter sp.
CAGTGGGTGTGCGATGAGACCACGAATAAGGGCCTGCTCATCCGCATGTCTGGTGGTAGCAGCCGCTTCGCTTCCAGTGAATTCCCCCGCGTGCCGCCCCGGCCCAAGTTCAAGCTGCATTTGCAGAGGAACTGAGTGTTATAGAGCGTGCATCAAATCCAGCGATGCACGCGTCTCATGTATTGGCGATATTCTTCGCCAAACTTTTCGCTCAGGAATCTTTCTTCGGGCAGGATCTGAAAGCGGTTAAGGTACATGACAAAGGCGGGCAGTATGACCAACGCTATCGCACTGCCCAGAAAGACGCCCCAGCCTGCCAGCACCAACAGAAAGCCGACATACATGGGATTGCGGCTTAATTTGTACACGCCGCCAACAACCAGCGACGCAGACTGATCGGGAAACCTCGGATCGACCGTTGTTCCGGCGGATCGGAACTGCATGACGCCGAGCAGCGCCGTACCAAGGCCCACCATGGCCAGGAACATGGCAATCTGTCCAGCGCCTTTTGCGTTGAATGATGGATCAGGAAACGCCAAAGCAATAGCCCACATGATGGCCGCCGACATCAACAACAGCGCAAGGGGTGGGATTTTGAAATCCAGAGTGTTCACCTTGGCGTCCCTCCGTGGCGGTTTTTCAAAGAGCTTGTGGCGCTGGGCTCTTACTATTCTTTATTGTTACTTTTGACGCTCGTTTCAAGAAGGACAGCACCATGCCGAACCCCAAACGCATCTACCTTGCTGGACCGGAAGTCTTTTTCCCGTCGTCGGAGCATCGCGACATTGTCGCCGAAAAGAAGCGGCTGCTTTCGGCAGTGGGCATGGTGGGGGTCGATCCGCTGGATTCCGAGCTGACTCTGGACCCTGACCTGTCAAAGCGGGAGCAGGGTTTTCAGATCTTTCGGGCGAACCGGGCGTTGATGGATGGTTGCGACGGCCTGATTGCCAACCTCACGCCGTTTCGCGGCATCAGCGCGGATCCGGGAACGGTCTTTGAAGTGGGTTACATGATCGGTCAGGGCAAGCCGGCTGTGGGTTTTACCCTGGACACGCGACGGTATTATGAACGTGCCGGGGGCGCCCCAGTGGATGCATTCGGACATGTGATCGAGGACTTCGACCTGGCCGATAACCTGATGATTGAGGGCGGTGTCCTGGATTCCGGAGGCGAACTCCTGGTGGCCGGAGAGGCGCAGGCCGGGAGCTTTTTTGCAGGTGAGCTCTTCGAAAGATGTGTGAAACTGATGGCGGACCGTGTGACCTGACAAGGGTTGTCTGGAACCCCGGCCCGCCAAACGGCCATTAACGTGCCTTGGTGTTCAGCCTCTTGGATGCATCAGCGGAACCCTGACCGCTTTGGCCCTTTCCAACGACTTCAATCGTGCCGCCGGCCTTCAGAAAAGCCTCGGTCTGTTCTGCGACCGTGGCACTGCTCAGTGTGGCTTGTGCTGGTTTTTTGCTCATCGTTTTCTCCTTTTGGTCCCTTAATAATAACCGTTTTGAGCAAAAATTGCCGGACTGATTCGGTTCAGGGCGGCACGGATGCTGCATCGTTATTCATTGCCGGTAGCCGGAGCGTGCGCCTTCCACCGAAGTCACTCCCCGGAATCACCCTGGTTGGACCATGACAATAACAACGTAACAGTCCCTTTTTATGCTGTGTCCTGCAGAGAAATCTCAGGGCTTTAAATTGGATAAGTTTCTGTTTTCAGGAGTTATTGTCATGAAAAACGTTCATTTCCCCGATTCTTCCCTCTCTAACAAACGCTTCTCTGATCGATTCACAGCCGAAGCGGCCATCGTGTTCGCGCCGTTTGCGTTGTGCATCACCTTGATTGGTTCCTTGCCCTGGATCGCCGGCTGACGATCCGAACTGGTACACAAATCAATGTAAGGCACTGAATTTGTGCGTCAAAACCAGAATGGCGGGCATCCGTTGCAGGCGCACCCGCGTGTTTGATCACTGTTTAATCAGATTTCGGAGAGCAAGATGGAACGCATCAATTTTACCCAGGCGGCCATGTTTCAGTTGGCCTCAATTAATACCTATCTGAGGCGAACGGCGGGAAGTCACTACAAGGTCAGTGGCGCTGCTGATATGGAAAAACTGCTGAAGGAGGCTTTCACCAGCCAGGACCCCGAGCTGAAGTTGCGCTGTGCGCGTCTGTTCGACTGTCTGTGGGCAGAGGAACAGGAAAAGCTGCAGCTTCTGCTCAAGGCCTAGCTAGACTTATGTCAGACAATTCTTGATGTACGCCGCCGTCAGTTGTTGGCAGCGGTCACCGTGTTAGCGCAGTGCCTGCCGGCTTCCAGGTCAGACAGATTGCCCAGGGTTGTGTTGGCGATGCTCATCAGGGCGTCGCGGGTAAAAAAGCCCTGGTGGCCGGTGATCACCACATTCGGAAAGGTTAACAGTCGCGCGAACACGTCATCTTTCAGCACGGTATTGGAGAGATCTTCAAAAAACAGGTCACCTTCCTCTTCGTAAACATCCAGTCCCAGATAGCCGATCTGACCGGATTTCAGGCCGTTTATGATGGCCACGGTATCAATGATCGCGCCCCGGCTGGTGTTGATTAACATCACGCCTTTTTTCATGCGGGCCAGGGCAGCGGCATCAATCAAGTGGTGCGTGTCTGGCGTTAGAGGACAATGCAGGCTGATGATGTCGGCCTCGCGGAACAGCTCATCCAGGCTCGCGTATTCTGCGCCGAGCTTTATGGCCTCGGGATTGAACTTCACATCGTAGCAAAGGGTTCGGCAGCCAAAGCCCCGCATAATTCGCACCACCTCAACGCCGATCTTGCCGGTGCCAATCACCCCAACGACCCGCCCCCGAAGGTCGAACCCCAGCAAACCGTCGAGGGCAAAATTGCCATCGCGAACGCGATGGAAAGCCCGGTGAATTTGCCGGTTCAGGGTAAGAATCAGGGCCACCGTGTGTTCCGCGACTGCATAGGGTGAGTACGCGGGTACCCGCACCACCGCAATGCCCCGTCGCTCGGCCGCTTTCAGGTCAACATTATTAAAACCGGCACAGCGCAGTGCGATCGCCTGTGTGCCACCCTCGGCCAACTGGTCAACGACGCTTGCATCCACCTGATCGTTGACGAACACGCACACGGCGTCAAAACCCTTCGCCAGCGCCACGGTCGCTGAATTCAGCCGGGGTTCCAGAAACACCAGATGATGGTGAAGGCCTGCCTGGTTTGCCTGATTCAGGAATTGCTCGTCATAGGGCTTGGTGCTGAAAACGGCCACTTTCATGGAGTT
>CAZWEP010000072.1:0-6877 GCA_964632565.1 uncultured Marinobacter sp.
CTACAAACGGGTTGCTAATCAGATAGTCAGGATCGGCGTTTTTTGATCCCTGCTCTGCGTTGTCGAGACAGCCTGTGAGGCCGACTGCCGCCATCGCTAGCACTAAAAGCCTGGGTTTATTCGTAAACATACCTATGTACCTCAGTGTGTTTTTGTATTTGCGTCACCTCCTGTGACTTTGGGCCTTACACGGAACGGTTCCGAACACGGTTCCAAAAAAATAACGTCTGTGTGATCTCTGCACGGAGGAGGTATTGGGTACTGGTCTCAACTCCTATAAAACGACTCGTACGGACATTGCAATAATGCTATCTTTATAGGCCATAACTCGGACGTGTACACTTTTTAAATCAAGGTCCTAATAAGGGGTTCCGAGTGTTGTTTTGGACGCCGTCTTTGGACTGAGGGATATAGATTGGCATTGCTCCCGTTTCGCGCCTCTCCAACCAAGCGATTTGATCGGCTGATCCTTCCCTATATGCGTGGCATGTATCATTTCGCCTATCGCCTCACTGGCCAGCAGCAGGATGCAGAGGACCTGGTGCAGGATGTTGTCCTCAAGCTCTACCCCCGGCTCGATGAACTTGAAGACGTGCAACAGTTGCAGCCGTGGCTGAATCGGGTGCTTTACCGCCATTTTGTGGATCAAACCCGCAAGGGCTCTAATCAGTACGAAGTCAACGCCAGCACATTGGTGGATTCGGACAATCAGGCCGCTTTTATGGAGTCCCTGAGTGAATCCAATCCCGATGCATCGGTAGAAATTGATCAGGCGCGTGTCGGGAAAATTGTGAATGATCTACTCAGTTCACTGCCTCCGGATCAGAGAACGCTCATACTGTTGCACGACGCGGACGGCTGGCGGCAGGAAGACATTTCGGTAGTGATGGACTTGCCTGTGGGCACGATAAAATCCCGCTTGCATCGGTGTCGGAGTTTTTTGCGGGAACGGCTGACAAGAAAACTGGAACCTTTCGGAAACTCAGTCCGTGACGCTTAAAGAGGTGAATGCCATGACATGTCGTCAGTTCCATCAACTTGTAGATCGTCTGGTCGTCGGTGACTTGCCACCGCAGGAGCAGAGCGAATTAAGAGACCACGCAGCTATTTGCGCGGACTGCGCCGAGCTGTGGGAGATGGAAAAGCATCTGAACGCTGGAATGGCTCAGCAACGGGTCCCCGAGCCATCCATTGATTTCGAATCGCGGATTCGGAATATGGCGTTGACTGGCGAGACTTCAGCCAACCAGGCCAACTGGGCAAAACCTGTGGTGGGTTCTGCCGTGGCAGCAACGCTGGCCATGGGCCTGTTTTTCGGTATTCAAATGAACGCGGAAGACGGCCAACAGCCTTCCTCCGTGATAGCAACGGGCACAACGCAAGACGATTCAACCGATGTGTTCGCGCCGCAATCGAAATCGGTCCGGCTTGCGTTCAACTCCCAAGCCGCCATGGACAACGTGACGCTGACATTAGAAATGCCAGCCAATGCTGAACTGGCACCGTTTCCCGGAAGGCATATCGTTAGCTGGAAGGTAGACCTCAAGGCCGGTGATAACGTTCTCGAATTGCCAGTGAATGTGCTGTTCCCGGGTTCTGGGGAACTGGTGGCCCACCTGGATGATGGCACCCGCCGCAAGACATTCAAAACACCGATATCCGACATAACGGAGCCGACGTTATGAAACAACTGATACCCCGCCCATGGCTGGCCCTTGTGATGGCCGGAGTCATGCTGGCACTGCCATCCTTTGCCGCAGCCCAAGACGATTTGGGTGTAACTCTGCGGATTGTTGAGGATGACCAGGAACTGGATGAAGAGTTCGTCAACCAGCTGGAAATTCCGAGTTCTCTAGAAGATCAATCCGAATTTGGAAGCGACGGGCTGGAGCCGGGCATTGAAGACGTTGCCGGTGATGTGCGAGATGAAATGCTGGACCTGGAAAGCACGTTGGGGGAGCAATCTCGCGAAACCAGGGATGCCCTGGATCTTGAGCTGACCGGCGAGCTGGAAACGGATTTGCCGGGACTGGAAGCACCCGAGCTGGAAGATCCGGATCTCGAAAATCCGGATCTCGGCTTACCTGATTTGAGCACTCCAGAGCTTGAAACCTTGAACACCGAAGAATGAGCCTGCCCCTGCTTTAACTCAGTGTAACGACCGATCACACAACTCTTTCGCAGTTTTGCCACTACTCCTGCTACACTTCACAGTCCCGAAGTTCAGGTGGGAGTACGTGTTTGTTCAGAATTCTAACGCTGGTTCTGTTTTCCCTGCTGTTGATCAGCCCGGTTCCAGCTTTGGCGTCACCGGAAAATGCCAGGGCCGCGAAACAATCCGGCATTGAAGCATTCAAAGCAGGCAATCTAGAGCAGGCAAAGACTGATTTTGAGACAGCGGTCCGCCTGGGGTCGACGTCACGTTCGCTCATCTACAATCTCGGCGTGGTGTATTTCAAGCTTGAGCAATATGCAAAGGCCAGAAACACGTTCCAGAAGCTGATCCCAACCAAGCAGAAAGCACTCGCCTACTACAACATCGGGCTGGTTGAGTTGGCATTGGAGAATTCTGCGGCGGCCAAAGCCGCCTTTGAGCAGGTACTCGCATCTGACCCTGCGGAAAACCTTCAAACCCTTGCTGACGCCCAGTTGGAAAGACTCGCGCCAGAGAAGCCTCCAGAGAAAAAGCGCTCTTCCTGGATTGGCCTGGTGTCCACCGGCGGTGGCTATCAGAACAACGTTGCTCTGTTTCCGAGCTCCGCACCCGAGACCATCGACAGTGAATTCGTGGAAGTGATTGCAGCGGCCTCGGGGTATTTGATTGGATCGGCCCGTTCTGGATTACGCACGAACCTCAGTGTCTATAACAGGCACTATCCCTCGGCCCAAGAATTCAATCTTCAGGTCGCCAAGGCCAGTGCCCGCTGGAGCCAGCGCACCGGCATTGGTGACATCGGCATTGGCGCAGGTGGCAGCAACATCTGGCGGGATCGTGAACAACGGGAGAAGCGCAAGCGACTGTTTACCACGCTCACGCTGGGCGCCTGTCCCGGCGAGCAATCCCGCTGCGCATTGAAGCTTGAGGCCATAGACATTGACCCGGAAGAGGAATTTGAACCTTACCGTGGTGAGATGTACCGGTTCGAAACCGATTATCGAATCCGATTAGGCGCGTGGACTCTGGGGGCAAGGTACCGATTGGAACAGAATGATCGAGAAGACCTCACATTCGGAGATGAGTACTTTGATCTTTCCCCTGTGAGACACGACATACGTGGCACCATTGAATACCCCATAACGCCCGCTTGGTCGATCGAGACAGAAGCAGAATTCCGCTTCAGTGAATACGACCGCCCTCACCGCTTCCAGACGGAACGCGGCACCATTGAAGACGTTCGTAAAGATGCTCGGACCACGGTGTCATTGAGCAGTGCGTATCAGTTCACTCGTCTGTTCAGCTTGAAGGCAACGGCGAGTTATTCGGATAACAAAAGCAATCTTGAACGCTACGAATATGACCGGCAGGCCGCATCCCTGTCAGCCGTGTTTAAGTTTTGAACCCGTTTCGCCGCTAGCGGGTAGCTGCCTCGGCAAACGCTCTCATCGCTCCTGACACTTTTTCCAACACCGGGTCACAGCCTTCCATTCCGTGGCGTTCCTTGAGATAGAGCGGATCGTTATAGCCCAGGTACACGTCTCCCTTGTCATCGACCCAGATCAGGACTTTTTGGGGAAGATCAATCGCGACCGTTTGTGCGCACTGCATCAGCAGAGTGCCCACTTTCGGGTTACCAAAAATCACCACCTCGGTCGGGCGAAGGTCAAGTCCTACCGTCTTCCCGTTGGCAGAGTGGTTAATACGGTTCATCACCGTCATGTCTTTTTCCTTGAGAACCCCGACCAGCCGATTGGCGGTTACCGAGAAGTTATGGACACTTTTCATAACCACCATGCCTTCTTGTGCCTGGCTATGGCTTGTGAATGTCAGGCTCAGACACACCAGCAGCAGACATCGTTTCCAGAAACCGCTCATCCATTGACTCCTGTTCAGGAAGTAGTCGAATTATTGTGCATTTTAGGCCACACCACATCCGAGTTGCCTTTACTTTGCCACAAAAGTGGTACGTTTTGATGAACAACTCGTAAGGCTTTATGGCCAAAAAATAAATTCGACAACGAGGGTAGCTATGACTCACGTTATCAAACGTGCCACCACCGGCGCATTGATTTTTTCTTTCGCAATAATGGCTGGCTGCAGCCAGGATTCCTCCGAATCAAAAGCCCCTGAAACCAGCTCTCTGAAAAGCCCCGAAGAAACCGGTGAGCTTCTGATCGCCACCCGTAATGGCTCAACCACCTATTACCTTGACCGCCACGAGAATCCCATCGGTCCTGAATACAAATTGATGTCTGCGTTTGCCAAAAGCAAAGGGTGGACGATGAAGTGGACTATGTACGACTCCACGGCAGAAGTCCTCGACGCGCTCGACTCGGGCGAAACCCACGTTGCAGCCGCCGGACTCACCCACCTGCCATCTCGAAATGAGCGATATGTTCAAGGCCCGGCTCATACCGAAATTAAAGAGCAGCTGGTTTGTCATCAGGAGTTCAAGCCTCGTCCGAAAAAGCCTGAAGACCTTGTCGGCGTGGGTATTACTGTCACCGCCAAATCCAGCTACATCGAAACGCTGAACGAGCTGGCTGCCAAGCATCCGGGCATTGAGTTCAATGAGGATGAAGACCGGACCACGGAAGTGCTGCTGTCGAGAGTGGCTGAAAAGAACGTCGATTGCACTGTGGCAGACTCCAACATTGTCCGCGTGATGCGTCGCCACTTCCCGGTGCTTCAGGTGGCGATGGATCTTACTGAAGGCAAAAACCTGGGCTGGTATCACCCCAAGCAATTTGACGAACTCGCAGACCAGACTCGCGAGTGGATGAACAGTACGGCGGGTGATGAGGCCATTGCAGCCGTCGAGAGTGAATTCTACTCCTACATCGGAGAGTTCGACTTTGTGGATCTGCGTGAGCTGAACCGTCGCATCGATGATCGTCTCCCCAAGTATCAGGACGAGTTTATCAAGGCCGAGGAAAAGACGGGGATGCCGGCGGACCTTCTGGCGGCACTCTCCTATCAGGAATCCCACTGGGACCCAACGGCTGTGTCTCCGACGGGCGTAAGAGGCATTATGATGCTCACCCAGAATACCGCCGAATCCCTGGGTGTGACCGACCGGCTGGACCCGGTGGCCGCCATTGATGGTGGTGCTCGCTATCTGGCCGACCGCCACGAGCGTCTGGACGAGACGATTCCTGAGCCGGATCGCACTTTCCTGGCACTGGCCAGCTATAACATCGGCCGCGGCCATCTGCTGGACGCCCGCCAATTGGCAAGAGATCTGGGCAAAAATCCGGACTCCTGGGAGGATATGAAAGAGGTTCTGCCGCTGAAAGCCGACAAGCGCTATTACCCGAGCACTCGTTACGGTTACGCGCGAGGTTATGAGCCGGTACATTATGTGCAGCGCATCCGTAACTACCGTGACGTGATTGACGATGCGTTTGAATAATTCGCAAATGTAAGAAAAAGGAACAAACTGGATGACGCGTTTTGCCACCCTGTTAATCGCTGTCTGTCAGCTATTGCTGGTCAATGTTGGATACGCACAGGCTCAGGAAGAGCCCCTTAAAGTAGGAATAACCTCTGTGCCGCCGTTTGTCATGGAAGGCGAGAACGGCGAGTGGGAAGGCATCAGCATTGATTTATGGCAGCAGGTGGCAGACGCCACCGGCAAACAATACGAATACGTGCCTCTGGGTTTCAGTGACTTACTGGCCCAGGTTGAATCCGGTGAGATCGACGTTGCGGTCGGCGCACTCACCATGACCGCGGAGCGGGAGGCGGTGTTCGATTTCACCCACCCGTTCTATCAGACGGGTATGTCCATCGCGATTCCAGGCTCGCCGGATCAGGGCATCATCGCTGGCCTGCTTGGGCTGCTCAGCTGGGAGTTTTTGAGCGTGGTGGTCAGCCTTGCAGCACTGTTGCTGGGTGTTGGTTTTGTGCTCTGGCTGTTTGAACGCAGGCACAACCCGGAACAATTCGGCGGCAGCGCCGCGGAAGGCATTGGTTCGAGTTTCTGGTGGGCGGCAGTCACCATGACGACCGTCGGCTACGGCGACAAGGCACCCGTGTCCTTCGTGGGCCGCGCCATCGCCCTGGTCTGGATGTTTGCAGGCTTGATCATGGTGGCAAGCTTCACAGCAGCCATCACGTCTTCGTTGACGGTTAATAACCTGCAGGCCCAGATTCAAGGTCCGGACGATTTGCCCGGTGCCAACGTGGCGACCATTGCCAACACCGCCAGCGAGCAGTATCTGCTGGACCAGCGGATCAGGCACCAGGTCTATCCAAACCTGACCGAGGCCATGCAATCTGTGGCGCGCGGGGAAACGGACGCCGTCGTCTATGATCGCGCATTGCTGCAGTATCGGAATCTGCAAATGGGTGACCAGAGACTGACTTTGCTACCCGGTATTTTTCAGAAACAGATTTACGGATTGGCACTGCCAGACAAGAGCCCACTGAGAGCACCGCTGTCTGAGCAGATTCTGAACGTCACGGAGCAGGATGCCTGGCAGGCGACGATCAGCCGCTATCTGGGAAAATAAGCCACGATACCGAGCCCGTTTAGTAAACAGGCTCGGCGTTTTCCGGACGGGTTTTAAACCGTTTGTGCAGCCAAAGGTACTGATCCGGGTACTCCCGGATCGCCTCTTCGATGGCCCGATTCCAGACCAAGGCATCGGCCGCGGTGTCCTCACCAAACCCTTCTTGTATGGGCGAAAAGCGAATCCGGTAGTTGCCATCCGGCAA
>CAZWEP010000072.1:6977-10424 GCA_964632565.1 uncultured Marinobacter sp.
CGCTCGATCATCCAGTCGATCACCGGATTATCATTGGGGCGATACATGTAGCCGGGTTTGTCGAGATGGCAGGCGATCAACGGCAGGGCAAAGTCGAAAATGCTGTAATGGCCACCAATCAGAAGCACACCTTTGCCCCGCGCCTGCGCTTCCCGCAAGTGCTCAAGGCCTTCCACTCTTGCCGATTGGCAGTATCCGGACACGTCCCGCCACCAGGAATGAAGGCTTTCCAGAAACCCCCGTGTGCAGGCGACGAAATTGTCCTGCACCAATTGCGCTCTTTGTTCCTGGGTCAATTCCGGGAAGCAGACCTGCAGGTTGCGATCTGCCACTTTCCGCCGGGAAGACAGCTTTCGCTCCAACACCCTGCCAAGCCATGCACCAAATGACTGTTTGGCGCTCATGGGCAGCAGTGACAGCAGGTAAAGCAGAGAGACCAGCAACCACGAAACCCAATAGGCCGGATGCCAGAGTGGTCGGTTTTTCTTGTGTGCTTTTTTGGACATAGATCAGGTCCTGAGAAAAAACCTGATCCTGCCACAGTTTGTCTCGAATGAGTATGGAATGAAGGCCTTACGACCCCATCTGAGCCGATGGTACAGCACCGGACACTCCACCGGATGATGCTGAATGAGCGTCGGATCGGTATGGCTGGAATTGAAGATAACCGTCCTCAATCGGACCAAACCGCAAGGCTTTTACGTCTTCCTTGTAGTTCTGGGTAACCCGCCACGGATCTTCCAGCCCCTGGCGCGGTAGCCGGTCGTCGGCACGTTGAATATAGCCGGACTCCAGTCCGCCCATCACCGTATCGCTAGCTCGCTCGCCTTTGGTATCTTTTGGCACGCACACCTGCTGATCCCGCGCATCCATGTGGTTGAGCAGCCGACACAGGTATTCCGCCGCGATGTCCACTTTCAGAGTCCAGGACAGGTTGGTGTACCCGAAGATCATGCCCGCGTTGGGCACGCCCTCAACCATGACATTTTTATAGACAACCTTATCCCGCAGTTGCACCGGCTCGCCATCAATCAGCATATCCATGCCCCCAAGCATCTGAATATCCAGACCGGTGGCGGGAATCACGATGTCTGCGTCCAGCTGTTCGCCGGACGCCAACCGGATGCCCTGCTCATTGAACGATTCGATGTGGTCCGTGGCCATGGACACACTGCCCTGCCGCAAGCAGCGGAACAGGTCGCCGTCTTTAACCACGCACAAACGCTGATCCCAGGGGTTATAGCTGGGCGTGAAGTGACGCATGCTGACCTTGCCACCCAACTGCTTGCTTACGGTACCCAGCATCCATTTACGCATCATTTTCGGCCGTTTGCGAGACAGGTTGTAAAGCAGGCGCGCAATAAAAATGTTCCGTGCCCGGGTCACCCGGTACGCCAGCTTTGCCGGCAATGTGCGCTGAAGAAAACGGGCAACCTTGTCGTCAGACGGCAACGGCATCAGGTAGGTTGGTGACCGCTGCAGCATGGTGACATGGCTGGCCCTTTCCGCCAGCGTTGGCACCAGCGTGACCGCTGTGGCACCACTGCCGATGACAACGATTCGTTTACCCTCGTAATCGAGATCCTCCGGCCAATGCTGGGGATGGATCATCTGGCCTTTGAATTGATCTTCGTTTGGGAAATCTGGCTTATACCCGGCGTCATAGTTGTAGTAGCCGGTACAGCCGATCAGAAAACTGGCGGTGAATTGCCGGGTCTCGCCACTGGCTTCGTGCCGGGCGGTGATCGTCCAGCATCTCGCATCACTGGACCACTCCGCGCGCTGTACGGCCATACCAAAGCGGATGTGCGGCGTGACGTTGTATTCCTCTGCAGTCGCAGACACGTATTGCTTGATCGACGGCCCATCAGCCAGCACCTGACTGCCTGTCCAGGGGCGGAAGTTGTAACCAAAGGTGAACATGTCCGAATCAGATCGGATGCCCGGATAGCGAAACAGGTCCCAGGTTCCGCCCAGCGAATCTCGACGCTCGAGGATGGTGAAGGATTTGCCGGGACACTCGCGCCGCAGGTGGCACGCCATCCCGATACCGGAAACACCGGCGCCGATGATCAATACGTCTTGATGTTGCTGGTTCATCCCGTTTCTCGCTGTCTGAGCTTTTCTCATTGTTCGCAATGGCAGACTAGCTCAGTCAGAGACAAACGGAAATTGGCCCGGCCGAATACACCGGGCGATTTTTCAGTCAGTGGTGGTATCTAAGCGCGCCGTTGGGTGCGTGGCCAGGTCCAGCACTGGCAGCTCGACGCCCTCCATTTCAAGGGAGAACGGGTTAGGCGCTTCCAGAGCCCCCGGGTTCGATACCGCGCTGAACTGGACCTGGCTGGAATACACCATCAAGCCGACCCGATCACCCGGTTGCAAACGCTCACCGATACCGACCATAAGGTAACCCGGCTCACCGATTGCAGGGTTACTGGTGTAATCACCAGCCACCAATCCCGTCACCTGCTCATCAACCAGGAAGGTCTGGCCGTTCCGTTCAATACCCACGCCAATGATCGCGATAGCGGTGACGTCACCCGGCAATCCCGCGTCGTCATCAATCACCTGAATCCGATCGATACGGGGTATACCCGCAAGAACCTCCTGGTCACCCGTCACTTCGTGCAGGGGCAAAAAGGTAGGCGCAGTCTCGCCGGCTAGCCGTGTTACTGACAGGGTCTCGGCCCGAACCGGAATGCCGCCGGTCGACATCTGGACCCCAACAGGAAAATCATCCAGCACCAAGCCCGCAGGCGTCGCATTTTCTGCACCAGCGGTATCTGCCACCGAAATGCATACGTCCGGGATACTGTCGTAAAGCTCCGAATCCTTGCCTTTCAGATGGAAATCGAACCAGCTCAGAATCAGGTCAGTGCTTGCCTGAGGTCCACAGTTGGCGCTGCCCTCGGTCTGGTTCGCCAGCGGATTCATGTGGCCGCCTTCCGTTGTGAGAACCGATACTGCGACGCCCTCATCTGCGGCATTCCGGAAGTACTTCCAGTTCCAGTAAGCGTCGGTCAGGTTGAACAGTGCATCACGATTACCCTGCAGCAGCAGCGTTGGTACGGAGCGCGCTTCAAACGCGTCGCCATTGGATGAGCAGCCCAACTGGCCAGGTTCACACCACGGCTGTCCCTGCTCCTCCGAACGCTGGAGGTGCCTGGTGTGGCGGTCAATCAGTTCCACCACTTCCGCTTCACCATAGCCATCGGCTTCGAGCGCTGCGATCAGATCTTCCCGGGTTCGAATCACATTCGCCTGAGCACTGTCTGCACCCACCAGCTCACACGTGTGGGCCAAAATTGGCGTATTAATGGTATTCCCGGTATCCGCAAGGAGGCAGAGAAAACCGGTGAATGAACGCTTCAGGGCGTTACTGGGCAGCAAACTGTATAGGAGGCTGTGCCAGGTACCGTTCGGCACAATGGTGTCAACGCGGTC
>CAZWEP010000072.1:10524-12011 GCA_964632565.1 uncultured Marinobacter sp.
TCGCAGCGTTCCGGCAACATGACAGCAACGTTGAAAAGAGTCACGTCACTTTCCAATTCATCCGGCGTTCGGGGCCTATCAAAGGTGTTGGGAAGCGGGCTTTCCACGACAAATTCCCGCACTTCAGGGGGCAAGGGTGTTTCACACCGGCCGACGGCGGGATCGGGCAAATCGACGTTGCTTGCGCTAATCATGGCTGCAGTGTCACTGGAACTCGAATTAGACTCTGGTCCACAACCAACCAGTAGGAGCGTAAAACAAAGGGTGCTCAGGTAGACAGAACTGCGCATTCGATGATCTCCGATTAATCGCCATGCGGACGAATCCCGCAGCCAGTTGGCGAATTGTTGTTATTCGGAGATTGTTCACGGATTAACCAGGGCGGAGGTTCCAATTGTTTTGCCCGTCGCGCAACCGCCGAGCGTCCGGCACTTCGCCAGCAGTTCGGGCCCGGCCGATCTGTGGATGGCGCCGTCAACGCCGCCGCCACCCAGCAATGTCTCATTCGCCGCATTGACTACGGCGTCCACATCAAGAGACGTAATGTCCCCTTCAATCACCTTGATCTTGGTCATAGGCACGCCTGCATTGAATTCGTTTATGACTCAAACATTGTCGTAAACACGGACGGCTTCTTCCAGAACGATCGCGTGCCGTCTGGCCAGTTTCATCCGGTCATCGTCATAGCCCCCACCAATGACCGTCGCTACCGGGATTGCCCGGCGCCTCAATTCGCTCAACACCAGGTGATCCCTTTGCCGGATCCCATCCTCCGAGATATCGAGCCTACCCAGAGGGTCGCCCTGAAATACGTCGACCCCGGCGTCATACAGCACGATATCCGGCGTCGATCGGGCAATAGCCTGATCCAAAGTATCAGCCACCACCTTGAGGTAGGCTTCGTCGTCCATGCCGGCTGGCACGGCGACATCCAGATCGCTGCGCTGTTTCTGGAACGGGAAGTTTCCGTCGCAGTGAATGGAACAGGTGAATGCTCGCGGCTCATCGGCCAGCAATGAAGCGGTGCCATCGCCCTGATGCACGTCACAATCAAAGATCAACACCCGCTCAATGCCCTGCTGCTTCAGCAGCACGTTGGCGGCAATGGCCAGATCATTGAGAATGCAGAAGCCAGAGGCGTAATCGAAGTGGGCATGATGGGTTCCACCAGCCAGATGGCAGGCAATGCCATGTTTCAGCGCAAGCTGCGCGGTCAGGACCGTCCCCGACGGCGCCAGAAAGGTTCGCCTGACCAGTCCATCAGACCAGGGCAGGTTCATCTGACGTTTTTCACGGGCAGACAGGCGATCTTCCGAAAACCGCGCCAGATAGTCAGGGCAATGGGTCTGGGTTAGCCAGGCTTGCCGACAAGGCCCGGGGCGGAAGCTGTTTTCTGGCGTCAGCAGTCCTTTACTCCGGACATAATCCGCCAGCAGGCCAAATTTCTCCATCGGAAACCGATGGTTGTCCGGAAATGGAAAGCTGTA
>CAZWEP010000073.1:0-11918 GCA_964632565.1 uncultured Marinobacter sp.
CCTTCTACAAAATGAGCCATCGCCCGCACCACCTGGCAGGAGGGCAGGACAACAAGGGGCAGCTGTCAGTCACCCAGACCTTCGTGAATGGCTGGGCCTGGTGGTTCATCATGCCCAACTACACCTTCCAGCTTGTTTGTCTGTACCTGGGACTGGTGGAAGTGTTCCTGATTGCTACTGCGTTCAAAGGTCTCTGGGCAGCACACACCCACGTCAACTGGAACTACGATCTGTATTTCCACAACCACCCCTGGGCCTGGGTACGCAAGACCATGTGGGCGCTGGCGCACATCCTTACCTTTCCGACCCAGCATCATCATCACCACGCCCGTGGCCCCAACTCCGCCAAGAATGTCACCTCGACACTGGCCCTTTACGACTGGCTACTGTTTGGCACACTCGCGATCGAAAAGGAGAAACCCAAGGTGTATGGCTGGCGGCAAAAAGACGAAGAGGCCAACAGCGTGCTGAAGCGGTACTTCTTCTGGGATGTGCGGGAGTACATGCCGGGTGGTGGAGTGAAGCCCAAGGCTAAAGCCAAAATGGAACCTAAGCCGTCTGAAAAATCAGAGGGTAAGGTGGCTGAGGCCGCGTGATCAATCAGACGTAAAAAAGCCCCGGAAGTCCGGGGCTTTTGCTGTTTGGTGGAGACGGCGGGAATTGAACCCGCGTCCGCCAGTACTCAGCCTTGAGATCTACATGCTTAGCTTCTCTCTATTGATTTAAGTTCAAGCGACCCGAGAGTCAGGGTGCAAGAACCGATCTCTTTAAATCTTAGCCTTTAGCCAGTGAGATCTGGTTAAAGGAGCATCCCGTTAGCGATGACGTCCTGAGATGTTGCTTCTGGGCAACGGGCGACCCAGTCAGGACGACTAGCAGCTTACGCTGCTAGTGCGTAGTTTTCGTCGTTTGCGACTATTTAATTGCAGCTTTGGATTTACGAGATTGGCTGCCATCTCGACATGCACCCAAGGGTTCGCCACCAGCGTCGAAGCCATGTCGTCCCCTTACTCACAGTATATGGGGCCGGCTCAACCGACTTCAAGCGCTGTGATCTCCTTATCGTCGGTTTGCGCCTGTTTTTGCAGAGCCGCGTCGTACAGTTCCTGGAAACTCTCCCTGAAATACGCCATCGCGGCCTCCGGGTCCACCGGAATGCTCTTGTCGATGGTGATGCCGAATTGCACAGTGCCGGCGTAGCTGAAGATGCTCATGCCAATGCCGATGTTGCCGCTCTGGGGCACCCAGAACATGGGCTGTTTCAGCTTGGCACCCGCCAGATAGACGGGTTTTTTGGGGCCGGGTACGTTGGTCAGCACCGCGGATGCCTTGTTGCTAAGCAAGGAAAGGGCGCGTCGTTCAAGCACATCCGGGCCGCGTCCGAACAGATCGAGCAGGCTGTAGGTGACCTGCGCCTGGTAGGACTGCTTCAGCCGGTTCATGTTGTCCTGCACCTGGCGGAATCGCATGATCGGATGGCTGACTTCAACCGGCAGCGTCACCAGCACCAGGCCAAACTGGTTGCCCAGGGTTTCGATCGGTTGATGCAGTGGCCGCAGGTTGAAGGGCACCGCAACTCGGATGCCGCACTCCGGCGGTGTTTCACCAGAGGCTTCAAAGTGTTTTTGCAAAGCACCGGCTGCCGCGCAGAGTAGGACGTCGTTCGCTGTGCCTCGCAGCGCCCGGGAGCACACTTTTACTTCGGCAAGGCTCAATGGCTCCGCCCAAGCCACCTGTTTGCGGCCGCTGAGTTTCGGGTTCAGGCAGGTCTTTGGTTCAGCAGGCGCGAGCCCAAGCTTGAGCAAGTCGATAGAAATGTCACCGGCGGTGGCGGCCAATTTCATGGCGTAGTCAGGCTCATTGCGCACGGACTGAACAAACAGATTGGCTTGATCAAGGGCGGTTTGTCCGGTGCGAATCAGCCGGTTTGCGGTGCGCGTGAAGAAGCCTTCCGGGCGCTTCGGTTTCGGGGTCGCGTCGCCGGGACGCAGTTCCCGCACCTCGAACTCGGCGGAGCTATCGGTCAGTGAAAGCAGAACCCGAACCAGTGAAATGCCATCGGCAATGCAGTGGTGAATCCGGACAAGTAGGGCACAGCCGCCGTCGTATTGATCGATGTAATGGATCTGCCAGAGCGGCCGTCGAAAATCCAGGGACGTGCTGTTCATGTCGCTGACCAGCGCCTGCAATTCTTCTTTGCCGGCGTTGCCCGCCAGGGCGATGCGATGGACGTGGTTGTCGATGTGAAACAGAGGATCGTCTTGCCAGTAAACCCGCTCGCCGTGGTGAACTACGCGCTGGCGGAAGCGACGGAAGGTCAGAAATCGTTCATTCAGAATCTGCTTCAGGCGACTGATTGCCAAGGGCTGTTCGAAGATCAGCACGGCGGAAATCATCATCGGATTCTCGGCGCTTTCCATGCGCAACCATGACCGGTCTACTGCAGACATTGGTGTTTGACTGAGTGGCATCACCTGCTCCCTGAAAATGTCGTGTTCCTTGGAAAAGCCAGACCGTGGCTCTGACGTACGACAAGAAATTCAGTATAGGCCGATCAGGTGTGGGCTGAAAGAGGATGCATATGCGACATAATTATAAAGCCGCAACGCGCAGTTTTAAGGCTGCCAGGAAGCCTCAGACATTGGCTTCGCGCAGAATGCGCTGCTTCTGGCGATTCCAGTCGCGCTCTTTTTCAGTGGCGCGTTTGTCGAAGAGTTTCTTGCCTTTCACCAGCGCAATCTCGCACTTCACTTTGTTGTTCTTCCAGTAAAGTGCCAGCGGGATGCAGGTGTAACCGTCCTGGTTCACCTTGCCCACAATCTTTGCGATTTCTTTGGCGTGCAGCAAAAGTTTGCGTGTGCGGGTGGGATCTGCAATCACATGAGTCGACGCCGCAATCAGCGGCGTCATATGAGAGCCCAGCAGCCAGGCCTCACCATCTTTCAACAACACATAGGCATCCGTGAGCTGTGCCTTTCCAGCCCGCAAGGATTTTACTTCCCAGCCGAGCAGGGCCAGGCCCGCCTCGAAGCGTTCTTCGATGTGGTACTCGTGTTTGGCCTTTTTGTTGAGGGCGATGGTCGCACTGGGTGCGCCGGGTTTTTTCTTGCTCATGAAGCGATAGACTGCCGTTTTAAAATGGAGCCGCATGTTGCGGTCGCTGGAAAAGCGGCATTGTAGCTCAGGAGTGCCAGACCGGTCACGAAAATGGCTTAGATCGGCCGGTTTGTGTCGTACGGCTAAGGATACGTCCGCTACAATGTGGGCGTCACCAGATGTATAAGGTTCTGAATGCCTACCCCTTACGAAACGCCAATCGGGTCCTGGACCCGACAAACCACCTTTTTCTGGGCGGCTCTGGGC
This sequence comes from uncultured Marinobacter sp., assembly GCA_964632565.1. Lineage (GTDB taxonomy): Bacteria > Pseudomonadota > Gammaproteobacteria > Pseudomonadales > Oleiphilaceae > Marinobacter. Next base: position 3,364 of record CAZWEP010000073.1, read on the forward strand.
GCGACGTTCGGGTTGGCCAACGTCTGGCAGTTTCCGTACCTCGCCAGTCAGCACGGCGGTGGGCTCTTCATCCTTCTTTATCTCGCCTGCCTGCTACTCATTACACTGCCCATGATGGTCACCGAATCCGTAATGGGACGTTATGCCCGTCACGGCATCGTGTTGGCGATGGACGGCTTTGTCCGCAGCGCACGTGCTTCTCGCCTGTGGATGTGGGCGGGACGGCTGGCTGTACTTGCGGCGTTTCTGGTGCTGTCCTTTACAGCGGTGTTTGGCGCCATTGCCCTTGCGTACGTGTTCTACGGTGCAATTGGCCTTTTCAACAACGCCGAGTCCGCCGAAGCCGCGGGTGTGCTGGCCCGACTGGTGTCCTCGCCAGATAACTATCGTGGCTTCATGGCGTGGCATGGGTTCTTCCTGTTGCTCGTTATGTGGGTATCCATGCAAGGGGTTGTCCGGGGAGTCGAGCGCACAATTCGTGCAGTCGTTCCGATCATGCTGATTCTGCTGACGGCCTTTCTGGCGATCGCCGTATGGCATGGCGATTTTGCGCAGGCAGCCGACCTGATTCTGCGCGCTGACCAGATGGCTTTGAATTTTGAGAGTGTTAAGGCTGCGCTCTTCCACGCCTTCTTCACTCTGGGGCTTGGTATGGGGGTCTGGACTTTGCTGGGTGCCTACACCCCTGTTGGTACCCGGCTGAAACGCTCTTCCCTGGCCGTTGTGCTGATGGATACGCTGGTTGCTATCGCTGCAGGGCTTGCCATCTATTCGCTGGTGCCCGGTGGCGATGGTATGGAGGGGGAGCGTGGTTTTCAGCTGTTATTTCTGTCGCTTCCGCTGGCGGTTGCCGACTTGCCCGGAGGTCAGTTTCTCCTGACCGCTGTTTTCCTGTTGATGGTGATGGTGGTGTGGAGTACATCGCTGGCGCTAATGGAGCCCGTCGTTGGTTGGTTCCGTGAATGGACAGGTGCGCCCAGGGCTCTTTCGGTGCTGATCATCAGCGTGAGCGTCTGGCTGGCGGGGCTGTGTTCTCTCTGGTCTTTCAATATCTGGAATGACGCGTTGCTGACTGGTGGGACATTTTTCCGCTGGCTTGAGTTGCTAACCGGCGGCCTGCTGATACCTCTGGTCACCATTCTTCTGGCTATTTTCGCGGGCTGGTATCTGACACGGACGTTTTCCCGAAAAATGCTGGGAAATACTCCAGGGCTGTTTGGGCAAATCTGGTACTGGAACATGCGCTGGATGTTGCCATTGGTGGTGGCTTTTATTGGTGTGCAGTACACCAGCACGGGTCTGATGGATATGTGTGAACGTGCGCCGGAAGCGATCTGGTGCGAAACACCGTCGCCAGACGCTCCATTCCCTGCAGATACTCCCGGTCCCGATCCAGACAGCCCGGCGACTGAAAAGTCGAAAGACGAAAGTGCAGGTGATAATGGCGAAGGCGCCGGACCGTCCTCTGAAGATGATCAAATTCCAGCGGCGCCGGCAGAGTCGAAGCCAGAGCCAAGAGAAGTTGATCCGACAGAAGAATCCAAAGAGCCCCGCGAGCCAGGCGAACCGGGAAGCGAAGAGGTTCGGTATCAGAGTGCCTGATTCGCACTCGGCAGTGTACCTTGGGCGCCTCATCACTATAATGACCGATTTCAGGTTCAGGACTGTCTTTGTAAATGGCCCATCAGATCGATAAAACCGCACTTGTGTTGCACTCCGCAGAGCGGATGTTCCATCTGGTTAATGATGTTGCACGCTACCCCGAGTTTTTGCCCTGGTGCGCCGGCACAGAAATCCATGAATCGACCGATCAGCAAATCACCGCGTCCATGGACATTGCCAAGGGTGGCATCCGTCATCGTGTTACGACGCGAAATGAACTCCGTTTGCCCGACACGATCGACATTGAGCTTGTTGACGGGCCCTTCCAGAACCTTAGCGGCCGCTGGCACTTCAAAGCGCTGGATTCGAACGCCTGTAAAGTCATTCTGACACTGGAGTTCGAATTCTCGGGCTCCCTGTCCCGTATGACGTTCGGCAAGGTTTTTAGTCAGGCTGCAAACACCATGGTCGATGCATTTTGTCGCCGAGCGGATGAGCTTTATAAAGGAGGCGCCCAGTGATACGTGTCGAGGTTGCGTTTGCACGTCCGGATAAGCAGGAAATCGTCGAGTTGGAAGTCGCCGAGGGGAGTTCCGCCAAAGACGCCGTGATCCAGTCGGGCATCATCGAGTTGTTTCCCGAAATCGATCCGGAAACCGACAGCATGGGCATTTTCGGCAAGGTGGTTAAGAATCCTGGCGCTCACGAATTGCGAGAAGGCGACCGGGTAGAGGTTTATCGCCCGCTCAAGATTGACCCCAAGCAGGCGAGACTGAATCGCGCCAAGAAAAAAGGCTGATCAGTAGGCGGGTGTTTCGTCGAGGAGTTGAGCCTCGTAATAGGAGAAGCGATCGTTCTCGTAATAGACAATTACGCGCTGCTCTTCGATTTCCCCTCCACCGCGCTGGAACGTGTACACGTAGTATTCACGTGACAGATCAACGGGGTTAATCATGAGCGGAGAACCCAGTACCGAATGCACCTGACTTCTGGACATTCCCTTGGACAGAGACGTCAGCTCTTCGTCGGTCAGAATATTGCCCTGCTGTACATTGATTTTGTACACGCCGGGGAAAACGCAGCCTGCCATCAGAAGGGTCAGTACCAGGGCCGTGAGCTTTTGCATCGCCAGGGGAAATCCTCTATCTTGAAAACGCCTGACAGTGGCAGGCGTCACACGGGTTATGCACGTTTTAACGTAAGTGCGGCACTACTATACCGGAAGCCGCGAAGCACACCAAAGAGCGAATCGTAAACATGTCCTCCGAAAACTCTGAACTCCGTAAAGTCGGCCTGAAAGTAACCCTTCCTCGCGTGAAAATCTTCAACATCCTGGAGAACGCACAGGAGGAGCATCACCTCAGTGCTGAGGATGTGTACAAGAAGCTGTTGGATCAGGGTGACGATGTGGGCCTGGCGACGGTTTATCGGGTGCTGACGCAATTCGAGGCGGCGGGCCTGGTGCTTCGCCACAATTTCGAAGGCGGCCACGCTGTGTTCGAAATGGCCGGGGACGATCATCACGACCATATGGTGTGTGCGCAAACTGGCGAGGTGATCGAGTTCGTGGACGAGGTCATTGAAGAGCGTCAGCGTAAGATTGCGGAGGAGCACGGCTTCGAACTGGTGGACCACAGCCTCATTCTCTATGTGAAGCCAATGAAAAAGTAATCCCGGCTTCACCGGACTTTTCTCGCGTCACAAAAAAAGGGCGGGAAGTACCCGCCCAACGGTCTCTCAGGATCGAGAGGGGAATGCTTTCAGTAGATCCGCTACGACCATGACTCAGTGATGGGTCGCCTGTCCTTTCACAAACATTTCTTTGGCGTGGGCAATGGTGTGCTCCGTCATATCCACACCGCCCAGCATGCGGGCCACTTCGGAAATGCGACCCTCGTCATCCAGGGTTTCAATGCGTGAAAAGGTTGATTCCGATTCCGTGAACTTACTGACGAACAAGTGCTGGTGACACTGGGCGGCGACCTGCGCCAGATGCGTTACGCACAGCACCTGGCCGTTGTCCCCCAGACTTCTCAGCAAGCGACCGACAACTTCCGCCGTGCCGCCGCCAATGCCCACGTCCACCTCATCAAAGACCAGCGTTGGTGTTGTGGAGGTTTGCGCGACCACCACCTGAATGGCCAGACTGATACGGGAGAGCTCGCCGCCGGAAGCAACTTTGGCAAGTGGCCGCGCTGGCTGACCGGGGTTCGCACTGACCAGAAACTCGATGTCTTCCCGGCCATGAGGCGTAGGCTCGTCCGCCTTATCCTGATTCAGGTTGGTTACAAATTGCACCGACGGCATGCTGAGATGAGCCAGCTCTTCGGCAATGCGCTGATCCAGATTCACGGCGGCCTGTTGTCTTGCCTTCGACAGTGCGTTTGCCAGCTCGTCATATTGACGGCGCTGGAATGCCAGTTCTTCCTCAAGGCGCTCAAGACTGCCTTCGCCATCATCCAAGGAAGCCAGTTCCTCACTGAGTGACTGGTGCAGCTCTGGCAGTTGCTCCGGCGTGATTCTGTGTTTGCGTGCCATTTGATAGATAGCGCTGAGTCGCTCTTCCACTTCCGCCAGGCGGGCGGGATCAGCGTCATAGTCTTCAACGAAATGGCGCAGGTTATCGCCGGCTTCACTGATCTGGATCTGCGCCTCGTTCAACATTTCCAGGGTTTCGGACAGAGCAGGCACTTCAATCGGTAGTTGCTCCAACTGCTGCAGAGCCTGGCGTAGCAACGCAGCCGCACTGTTGTCATCTTCCGTGCACAGCTGGGTCGCCTGATGGCAGTTCTGCAACACCGTGTCTGCATGGCTGAGCTGCTCTTGCTCCTTTTCCAACCGCTCCTGTTCACCGTCTTCCAGGGCCAGGCGGTCCAGTTCTTCAACCTGATAGCGCAACAGCTGCAACCGGGCTTCTGCTTCGTCGGCGTTTTGCTGTCGCTGGGTCAGCTTCTGCTGTGTGCTGTGCCAAGCCTTCCAGGCTGACCTGGTGTCGTCAGCCAGGGACTCTGCTCCGGCAAATTCATCCAGCAGTTTTCTGTGAGTTTCCTTGCGCAGCAGGGATTGGTGCTGGTGCTGGCTGTGGATGTCCATCAGCGTGCTGCCAAGATCTTTCAGATGCGCCAGAGGGCAGGGCTGTCCATTGATGTAGGCACGGGACCGACCGTCTTTGCTTATCACTCTGCGGAGGATGCAGTCGTTGTCGTCATCCAGTTCGTGATCTTCCAGCCATTGTTGCGCTTCACTGATTCGGGAGACATCAAAAGTGGCGGTAATATCGGCGCGCTTTGCCCCGTGTCGCACGGCGCCTGCGTCGGCACGGCCGCCCATGGCCAGGCCAAGCGCGTCCAGCACGATCGACTTGCCCGCGCCGGTTTCACCAGTAAGCGCGGTCATCCCCTGGCTGAACTGGAGTTCGACCCGTTCTGCGATGGCGTAGTTGGACACCGTGAGCTGTGTAAGCATGCCGATTACCTCCGCTGTGCAATAACTGTGAATACATACAGTGACTGTGAATATATACAGGGTTTTGGTGCTTTGCAAATGACGGTTGGATTTTTGCGCATCAATCTTCCGCGAACGGTTGAAACGCTGAATTGGGGCCCCATATCGAACGGCAAACCGATTGTTCCTGCCACGCAGGCGGGATGAACAGTTAACGGGCGGTGTTTCCGCCGCGGAAGAATCAGGAGTAGCCATGAGCGCTGATGAAAATCGCAACGAACAGGTAGAAGAAGAGCTGAACGAAGCAGCAGAAGCGGCGGCTGAAGCTGACGCCGCCGACGCAGAGCAGAACGAAGGCGACTCCGGCAATGAATTAGAGGCGCTGGAAGCCAAGGTGCAGGAGTACAAAGATCAGGTCCTGCGTACCCAGGCGGAGATGCAAAACGTCCGTCGTCGGGCCGAAATTGATGTGGAAAAGGCGCACAAGTTTGCGCTGGAGAAGTTTGTGAAAGAGCTTCTGCCCGTTGCGGACAGCCTGGAAAAAGGTGTGGAAAGTGCTCAGAGCACCGCAGAGCAGCAGGGGGAGTCCAGCGATGTGGTGTCCAGCATTCTGGAAGGCATGGAAATGACCATGAACCTTTTCCTGAACAACCTGAAGAAGTTCAACGTTGAACAGTTGAACCCGGTTGGCGAACCGTTCGATCCACAAAAGCACGAGGCCATGTCCATGGTGCCGGCACCGGATGCCGAGCCGAACAGTGTGGTTGCAGTGGTCCAGAAGGGCTACACGCTGAACGATCGTCTGGTCCGCCCCGCGATGGTTGTGGTGGCCAAAGCCGAGAGTGGTCCAAAAATCGACGAACAGGCTTGAAAAGTTAATTAACGCGCCAATATAGCCAGTAAACGGGCGGCGCACCGGTTTCGCGGGGCCAGTAAAAGCCCAGCCAGAATTGAACAGAGCAAACGAATTGGAGTGGTATAGATGAGCAAGATTATCGGTATCGACCTGGGAACGACGAACTCCTGTGTAGCCATCATGGATGGTGACAAGGTAAAGGTAATTGAGAACGCAGAGGGTGATCGCACCACGCCGTCGATCATCGCGTATACAGAAGATGGCGAAACACTGGTTGGTCAGTCTGCCAAGCGCCAGGCGGTCACCAACCCGGACAACACCCTATACGCCATCAAGCGTCTGATCGGTCGTCGTTTTGAAGATGACGTGGTTCAGAAAGACATTAAGATGGTGCCTTACAAAATCGCCAAGGCGGACAACGGCGACGCATGGGTTGAAGTAAAAGGTGAGAAGATGGCTCCGCCGCAGGTGTCTGCCGAAGTCATCAAGAAAATGAAGAAGACTGCGGAAGACTATCTCGGTGAAAAAGTGACCGAGGCAGTTATCACTGTCCCTGCTTACTTCAACGATAGCCAGCGCCAGGCCACCAAAGACGCGGGCAAGATTGCCGGTCTGGACGTGAAGCGCATCATCAACGAGCCGACTGCTGCTGCTCTGGCTTACGGCTTGGACAAGAAGAGCGGTGACCGCACCGTGGCTGTTTATGACCTGGGTGGTGGTACCTTCGATATTTCCATCATCGAGATTGCCGACGTGGACGGCGAGCACCAGTTCGAAGTGCTGGCGACCAACGGCGACACCTTCCTGGGTGGTGAAGACTTTGACATGAAGCTGATCGAATACCTTGCCGATCAGTTCAAGAAGGACAGCGGCATCGACCTGCGCGGCGATTCACTGGCCATGCAGCGTCTGAAAGAGGCGGCCGAGAAAGCGAAGATCGAGCTTTCCAGCAGCCAGCAGACCGACGTGAATCTGCCTTATGTAACGGCGGACGCGAGCGGTCCCAAGCACATGAACGTAAAAGTGACCCGCGCCAAGCTGGAGTCTCTGGTTGAAGAGCTGGTCGAGCGGAGCCTTGAGCCGTGCCGTACCGCGCTGGACGATTCCGGCACCAAGATCGGCGAAATCGACGAGGTTATCCTGGTCGGTGGTCAAACTCGTATGCCGCTTGTGCAGGAGAAGGTGAAGAACTTCTTCGGTAAGGAAGCGCGCAAAGACGTCAATCCAGACGAAGCGGTAGCCATGGGTGCGGCCATTCAGGCAGCGGTTCTGTCAGGCGACGTAAAGGACGTGCTCCTGCTCGACGTAACTCCGCTGACCCTGGGTATTGAAACCATGGGTGGTGTTGCCACGCCGCTGATTGAGAAGAACACGACCATTCCGACGAAGAAGTCGCAGACCTTCTCAACAGCCGAGGACAACCAGACGGCCGTGACCATCCACGTGGTTCAGGGTGAGCGCAAGCAGGCGACCCAGAACAAATCACTGGGACGGTTCGACCTGGCAGACATTCCGCCGGCACCGCGCGGCACGCCGCAGATCGAAGTCACCTTCGACATCGACGCGAACGGTATCCTGAACGTGTCTGCGAAAGACAAGGCGACCGGTAAAGAGCAGTCCATCGTGATCAAGGCGTCTTCAGGCCTGAACGACGACGAAATCGAGAAGATGGTTCGGGACGCGGAAGCGAATGCCGATGAAGATCGCAAGTTCGAAGAGCTTGTCCAGGCGCGTAACCAGGGTGACGCAATGGTTCACACCGTTCGCAAGACCCTGACCGATGCCGGAGACAAAGTCTCTGACAGCGAGAAAGAGTCGATCGAAGCGGCCATCAAGGATCTGGAAGAAGCACTGGCAGGTTCTGATAAGGACGACATTGAAGCCAAGACTCAGAAGCTGACCGAAGTGTCTTCCGAGCTGGCCCAGAAGATGTACGCAGACCAGGCCGAGCAGGCCGGCGGAGCTGAGGAAGCTCAGTCATCTGGCGGTACCGGTGATGACGCTGTCGACGCAGAGTTCGAAGAAGTCAAAGACGACGACAAGCGATAAAACTGACGTACATCAGGTAGTTGGAAAACGCGGGGTAAGCCCCGCGTTTTCCGCGTTTTAAAAACAGGGTTTAAAGAATGGCCAAGCGCGACTATTACGAGATTCTCGGGGTGTCCCGGGATGCGGATGAAAAAGAGATCAAGCGAGCCTACCGCAAGCTTGCAATGAAGTATCATCCTGACCGTAACCCCGACGACGAGGATGCCGATCACAAGTTCAAGGAGGCCAGCGAGGCCTACGAGATCCTCCAGGACTCCTCCAAGCGTGCAGCCTACGACCAGTTCGGTCATGCCGGCGTAGACGGTTCCGCAGGTGGTGGTTTCGGAGGCGGCGGAGGCGCCAGCTTCTCCGACATCTTCGGCGACGTCTTCGGTGATATTTTTGGTGGCGGCGGTGGCCGCGGCCGCAACACCCGCGGCGCGGACCTGCGCTACACCCTGGAACTGGATCTGGAAGAGGCAGTAAAAGGCAAGACCGTTCAGATTCGTATTCCGGGACACCGCGAATGTGAAACCTGCGATGGCAGCGGCGCTCAAAAAGGGTCCCGGCCCGAGAACTGTGGCACCTGTAATGGCATGGGTCAGGTGCGCATGCAGCAGGGCTT
>CAZWEP010000074.1:0-7104 GCA_964632565.1 uncultured Marinobacter sp.
GCAGGCCAAATTTCTCCATCGGAAACCGATGGTTGTCCGGAAATGGAAAGCTGTACTCTGGATGATGAACAACCGGAACCGGCATCTGTCGCAGTCGAACCTATGAAGCATGTGATGGGAAATACGGCAGCACCTCCTCGATCAGTTCATCCATCACCTCACTGGCCGGCCTGCGACTGTAACGTAGCATGAATCCGATGTGATTGACCCCGATCTGCTGGTACGCACCCAGCAAGTCAATCAACCATTTTCGACCCAATCGATAACCCAGATGAACCATTCTCGGTTCTTCATCCGGATTCTCGGCCAGATCCAGATACATGGACTTGGCAACCGGCTTATCAACGTTGGAATTTGCCTCGTAGCAGGCACGGCGCCAATCCGCCATCACATGGGCCATATCCTGCAACGGCCGGTGATGGGTGAGCCAGAAATCGGTGTGTTCGGCGATCCAGGGCAGAGGCTGACGCGAGCTGCCCGTCACTCCGAATGGAAGTCGACCGTGCTCCGGCTTGGGCACGAGATCTGCCCCCGAGAGGGTGCCCAGATTGGTTTGCAACACCGGATAGGTCTCGTTAAGCAACGCCTCCAGGTAGCGATAGGCTTCACGGAAGTGTTCTCCGCGGTGTTCATGGCTAGCGCCGAAAGCTGGAAATTCAACGGCCCGGTCTCCTGAGGCGACTCCCAGCACCAGCCGTCCGCCAGAAAGTCGATCCAGCGAGGCAGCGGCTTTGGCCAGATGAATCGGGTGTCGCAGCGGCAATATCAGCGACCCCGTCCCAAGCGCCGCGCGTTTAACGTGAGGCAGCATGTGGGTCATCCAGACCCAGGGATCCAGAATTTGCCCGACGTCCCCGAAATTCGGGTCATGCAGTGGCACGTCCCGCGTCCACAAAGCAGCGAACCCGCCCTCATCCGCTTTTTCAGCGAGTGCGGTCTGGTCGTCCAGATCCGGCATGTCAGCGGTGTAGGCAGCGATCGGGAAGAACAGGCCGCATGTCAGCTTTCCAGATGCAAACATGCGGCGAAAACCGGGCGTGGTCGGTTGTGATGTCAGAGAGACGTGCTGATCCGACATGGTCTTGCTCCGAAGGAAGTTCACTTTGAACCTGTCAGAGATTCATCGGATCCTCCATACAACGGAAGTCTCAAATGGAATCTACTTTCGGAGCAAGTGCCACTTACTCAACGGTGATCGTAATCTTCTCCGAAGCCACCGGCTTGTTGTGCGGTATGTGGGCATGGTTACCCAACAGAAGTTGCAGGGTGTGCTTACCCGGCGGCAGCTTCAGCATGGTTTCAGTCTGTCCACCGCCAAAATGCCTGACTTGATCCGTTGATGGGAGCGGTTTGCCCATGTCAGCAGGCATGTCGGTGTCAATTAAAAGATGATGATGTCCCGTGTTTGCTCTTTCCACGCCTGCAGGCGCAACGCCCATATTTCTGAGGCCAAACACGACTTTGAATTCCCCTTCCACCGTGGCGCCATCGCGGGGTTCCACGAAATAGGCGGAGGCGTTTGCCGGGGCGTCCGACATCATGCTGTCGGCCAACGCACTGACGGGACTTAACAATAACGCTGAAACCAGAGTGAATGCGATTTTATTCATGTCACCTTCTCCTTCTCGATTTTCACCTCGAAGTATAGTGGGTACTCAGGAATTGCGAGTTTGGATGTTCACCATTTAACGATCGCCCGTGAGACCTTGATACCGCCGGCCAGAGTGGATCCACCGTAATCTTTTGCCAGCCTCAACAGCGTTTCCTGAAATCCCAGATTTGGGAATACGGCGTTCACTTTCGCGATGCTCGCCCTACTGACACCTTTGCGCACCAGACCTTTTGAGGCGTCGATCCAATCGGCTTTACGGCAGGCCTCAATCACACGCTGATGTGGCCCCTTGTAGGAAGTCACTTTGTGATGCCAGTGTATCGCCCCCCGCAACGCCTCGGGGTCCAGTCCCCAACCGTGTTTTTCGTTTTCCGCCAGGGCAATGGTCTCGGAGGGTTCGAGGTAATCCAGGTCACGAGCGGTCCACAAGCCAATGTCGTGATAAACGAACGCCGTCTCGACGAGTTGCTCGTACTCCGGCGCGTTGCCAAGGAAATGCATCGCGTAGGTGATCGTACGGTACACGTGATTCCGATAGGCCGGGAAGTCTCGGCCAATCTCGCTTTCATAGGCTGCGAGTAGCTCTTCAACGCGGGGACGATGAGCTTTAATCTCAATATGCGACATGTTCTGGATTCTTTCTTTTGGACATCTTCCACTACTATCTAGGTAAAAGGTCGTTGGAGGCAACGATAGAGTGGGACTGTCGATCAGGCAATCGGAGTTTTCGGCGGAGGAGTTTGAGCGCTTTGCAGCCAAGGTTCGCACAGACCTCAGCGCGCTTAATCGTCTGCTGAACCAACCCGGATTTGGTGAGGGTAAGAGCTCCATTGGCGCAGAGGTCGAGTTCTACATCGTGAATCCTGACCTGCGGGTCCAGCCTGTAAACACCGAAATCGCCGCCAGCGTGCAAGATCCCCAGCTCACCGTTGAACTCAATCGCTTCAACCTGGAATACAACCTCAGCCCGCAGGCGTTCAGAGGCGATCCGTTTTCCAGAAGCGAACAGGAATTGCTTGCGGCCACGCAACGGATTAACCAGCAGGCGGCGTCGCTGGATGCCGAGTTGATTGCCATCGGCATTCTGCCGACCCTTCGACGGTCCGATATGGGCCCGCAAGTGATGACCGACGAACCGCGGTATCACGCCCTGTCCAAGGCATTGCTTCAACAGCGGGGAGAACCTTTCAGCATTCACATCGGTGGCAATGATGTGATCGATCTGGAAGCCGATGACGTCACGATGGAAGGGGCCAACACCTCGTTTCAATTGCACTGGCGTGTGCCCGCTCACCGCTACGCTGACTACTTCAATGCCATACAACTGGTCACACCCATCGTCCTGGCTCTGGCCAGCAACTCGCCCAGCCTGTTTGGTCACCACCTGTGGGACGAGACCCGCATTGCACTGTTCAAACAATCCATCGACAGCCGGTCTCCAAATCGTAAGACCTGGCGCCATCCGCCGCGGGTCTATTACGGAAACGGCTGGGCACGTAATGCCTGGGAATTATTCGCCGCCTCCGCTTCGCTGTATCCGCCGATCATCCCGCTGATGTCCGAGGAAGATCCCATGGATCTGATTGATCGTGGAGAGATTCCCACGTTGTCCGAACTGAGGCTTCATCAGGGCACCACCTGGCCCTGGAATCGCGCCATCTTTGATCACACCGAAGGTGGACATCTGCGCATCGAAATACGTTCCATGCCGGCGGGTCCGACCGCCGCTGATATGTGCGCAAACGGAATGTTCATTATCGGGGCGGCCCTGGCGGTTATGGATGACATCCGTCATCTGACGTCCATCCTGCCTTTCCATTACACCGAGCATAATTTCTATCGCGCCGCCAAATACGGCATCGATGCGGAAATCATCTGGCCACACAAAGACCAGGTTCAGTTGCAGGATGTGCCGTTGCTGACCATCGCCCGCGAGCTGCTGCCCCGGGCGAGAGAAGCGCTGTCGAGGACAGACGTTGACGAAGCAGAAATTGATCGTCTGCTGGGCATCATTGAGGGCCGAATGGACACTCACATGTCCGGCGCCCGTTGGCAGCGCCGCATTACGGAATCGTTTTTCCGATCCCTTGGTCGGGATGAGGCTTTCCAGAGTATGCTGTCCCTCTACAAGGCCAATCAGGCAACGAACAAACCGCTTCATGAATGGACATTGTCGCCGTGAGCAATTCGCACCTGCTTGAGTATCTGAACGATCCGTCCCCACAGACGCTCGGTCGCTCGCCGCTGGAGTGGCTGAACCGATTGCAGAAGCCCACAGTGGTCCGGGTGGCCGGACGCGATCGTTCCAGAAGTCGCGCCATGGCTACGCTGCTGCATGGCAATGAGCCATCGGGCCTGTTTGCGCTGCATCGGTGGCTTCTCGAGCAACACACCCCCGCAGTCAACATGCTGTTTCTCCTGGGAGGCATTTACCCGGCGAAAGTGTCGCCCCGATTCACGCTGCGCCAACTACCGGACGGCCGTGACCTCAATCGTTGTTTCAGGGAACCCTTCGAGGGAGAGGAAGGTGCCATCGCCGAAGCGCTGTTGGCTGAGCTTCACGACGAAAATCCGGAATGCCTGCTGGACATGCACAACACCTCCGGAGTCGGCCCGGCCTTTGCAGTGACCATTACCAACGACGCCGCCCATCAAGCCCTGGCCTCACTCTTCACCGACCGGCTGATCATGACGGACCTGCGCCTCGGCGCATTGATGGAATATTCCGAGCAGGAGGTGCCCACCGTCACCATCGAATGCGGAGGCTCGCAAGAGGAGCAGGCTCACCAACTGGCGTACGAGGGCCTCGTTCGCTATGCCTCGAGGCCAGACGTGCTCTCCCTGGAAAAAGCGGATTGGGAGGTCGCGGTCTTGCGGAATCCGATTCGAGTGGAGCTGGCACCCGAGGCAACCATCGAATATCGCCCTGAACCCACGGGGCGCGCCGATGTGACCTTTCCTCCCGACATCGAGCACCGCAATTTTGGGGTTGTCTCCCCCCACGAACCTCTGGGCTGGGTAGGCAATAAGGGGTTGAGCATCCTGACCGCCATCGGTCACAACCGAATCGAAAACATGGAGAAAATTCTTCGTGTTATCGATGGGCAGATCTACCCCGCGCAAGCCATCAAAACCTTCATGATTACCACCAATCCGGTCATTGCCAAGAGTGATTGCCTGTTTTACGCCGTGAAGGCGACCGGCGAACCGATTTTCTGAGCCCACCGGAGACTGAACACTGACATTGATGGCTCACGTGCAGGCTTGAAAACTCGACAGCGCCGCCACCGTAACGCGATTCTTTCCCTCGGCCTTGGCCTGATACAAGGCCTCATCAGCTTGCTTGATGAGTTTTTCAACCGTCATCTCGGAATATTCGACACCCTCAAACTGGCCATTTTGAGAGCCTGCGACACCAATGCTAACGGTGATATTCAGGCTGCTCTCCTGAGTCCATGCAGGGGTGTCCGCAATGGTTTTGCGTAAGCGCTCGGCCAATACCGCTGCCTCTCGAACATTCGTTTCCGGCAAGAGCAGAATAAACTCTTCACCGCCCCATCGGGCCGAGACATCGCCTTTGCGGGCCGAATTGTTCAAGCATTGAGCAATGTATTTCAGGGCCCGATCACCGACATCGTGACCCAATTGGTCATTTACCTGTTTGAAATCATCCACATCGAAAAGGATCAGGGACACGTCCCTTCCGTTGCGCTCGAGTCCCGGCCACAACGCTGCGCTGCCATCGGAGAAGCCACGGCGATTGCGCAAACCGGTGAGCATATCGGTGCGCGCGTATTTCTCGGCCACCAGCTTATCCTGCTGCGCCAACCGGAATCTCCTTGCCAGGATGACCGCCAGCACAATCGCCTCGAAGGCCATGCCCACTTCGATGAGCTTAAAGGTCACGTCGTTATAGGGCACGATGCCCGCCACCGCCATGGTCGATATACCGGTACACACCGCCGCCGTCACGGACGCGATAAAAAACGGCAATGCGTAGTAGATGTTGTTCCTCAACGCCGCAACGCCCATGGCTACGAACAGAATGGCAAAGCCCGAATTAAGGATGAACGCCAGAATCAACGTGATCACCAGCTGGTTCAGAATGCCGGTCACGATCATGGCGAGGGGAATGTAGGTGGCGACCCGATAGACCAGGGTATTCAAAGCCGGAGCATAGTCCCCGGTATTGAGCAGGTACCGGGCAAAATGCAGGCCGCCCACGCTGTAGGTAATCATCAGGAAGGCGTCCAGCCAATCCTGAAAGTGCACGTCGATATCGGTGACGAACCAGGCATGCAGATGGCCTGTGTAAGACAGGCTGTTGATCAGAAAGCCAAACAGGTAAAAGCTGTAAAACCCGTATTCTCGCTGCCGGATAATCAGAAACAGAAACAGGTTATACAGCGCCAGGGCGCCAATGATCCCGTACAACACGCCGTACTGATAGGCAGAGGCCACATCCCGACTGGCCGCAGCGTCCAGCGTGCTCAAACGCACCGGAATGGCCATGGGCCCAAGGGATTCAACGCGGATGAACACCTGCGTGTGCCCCGGAGGAAAAGCCGTCTCGAAGGCATAGAAACGATAAGGCATCGGCTCGCGACCGAAAGCCCGGCCATCGCCACCGGGGAAATGCGCGATGGTGGCGGAGTCGTGGACAAGGTAGGTATCGATGTAATCCAGCCAGGGGGTTTCGATCGCCATGCGGTACTCTTTGGCTTCATTGCCCGGATTGAATACCGAAAACTTCAGCCAGGCCGGCGCCACGCCGATGCCAAGCGATATGGATTGGCTCTGGCCGACTTTAACCGGACTTTGTTTGAACCGCTGCGTCGCCTGGTCGAGGGTCAGTGGTTGGCCGTGCTCCTGAAAATACACAATGTGTGTACCCACGGTGCCATCTGAAAATTCTGATAAGTCGATGACCCCAGCATCAGACTGCGCAAAAACACCCGAAGCTATGGAGAGAAGAATCAGGAAGGGAATGACGGACTTCATGAACGGCCTACCGTTATTTTTTTAACTATCTTAGCCGGATCATCGGCCGCTGCCATCCACCAAATGAGGGATCGCCGCCTAATTTTCCTGATTGTAAATGGACAGCTCCCGGTCGTGCCGCTCGGAATCCGGGTCTATCATCGACGCCACGCCCTCAATGAATGAGACGTACTCCTCTGGCAAACCGTTCTCACGCGCGCCACGCAACACGTGCTCCCGATACCAGGAATAGGGCTTTAACGACTCATCAATATCCGTGGCATAGTAGGTAAACGCGCTGACCGCAGCGCCGTCCGTTGCGCGGACGTTGACCTGCTTTTGCTCGTAACCAAAGCCCAATCCTTCAACGCGGTCCAGGGCGGGTTTTTCATGGGCATCGATAGTAAACACAATGCCCCACACAATCTCGTTTTGATTCGAGGTTTCAGCGATGTTGCATTTAGCCGAAGCGTCCTTTCGCGACCTCTTGTGAAAGGCCAGATAATGGCCTT
>CAZWEP010000074.1:7204-11586 GCA_964632565.1 uncultured Marinobacter sp.
CATTTAGCCGAAGCGTCCTTTCGCGACCTCTTGTGAAAGGCCAGATAATGGCCTTGCAGTTGCGCTACCGAGTGAAATTCTGCAGACGGAACTCGGGCCGCCAGCCGTCGGAGGGACATGTTCGAGCCGTAGGCGAAGTATTTCATGGATCAGCGCACTAAGGCCCACACCGCAAGGATCAACATGGCTAGCAGCACACTACAACCAACCATGAATAGCCTCATTCGCACCGGGACATAATTAGAATTCACGTGAACGTATGCATGGGCGTAGCGACTCGCGACAAACAACCAGGCCAGAACCACGGCAACCGTCCCGGCAGCATTAAGACTGTTCAGCACCAGACAGAGCACATAGAACAACACGGGGGCTTCAAACTGGTTGGCGATGTTGTTGGACACTTTCACCACATCATCCGGCCATAACCGGTTGTTCAAGGCTGTTTGTTGCCGATCGACCTCACCAGCTTTTACGGCCCGGGCCTTCCTGACTGCGAGAACAATAAACATGACGAAGGTCAGGAAAACCTGTGCCAAAACAGGCCCCAGAATGTGGCTAGAACTCATTCGCTGATCCTCGTGTGGGTTAAATTGGCAAGGCGACTCGAAGAGCTTACCGATTCAGCAATTCCTGTACAGCTTTCAAGCTGTCCTGATGTCCCGATAGCTCTTTTGTTGCAAACGCTTCAATCGCTTTTTCGTGGGCGTAGATGTACGAGAAAAACGCCTGTTCCTCATCGTTGGCGTTTTTCTTTAGGCGCAGAAACTTCTCCTGGAACGGTTGGGTGCCATCTCGCAACATTTTCATGGCGAGTTTCCAGGGCATCAGGCCCAGCGCGGCACCTTCACCCCGCCCTTTCAGCCCCCAACCCACGGGCTCTGCCACAGCCTGCCCGGAAGCCTCCATGTAGTCCAGATAGCGGTCTAGCGTTTGCTGTTCCAGCGCCTTCAAAGTCAGCCACTTCTGTTTGCGCTGCTTGTTGAGGGTCAGTCTGGCTGCGGAATCGAATACGGCCAGACCGTAGACTTCCGACTCATGAATGTTCTGCAAATCCTTTTTATATTCCGGATAACTCATGGTGACTCACCTGTTCTCTTATCTGGTCCAGTGACTGTGTCAGTGCTTTGAAATATTCGCCAGTATCTTCCAGGAAAGGCATGTGGCCAACGCCCCTGAACTCCACCGATCTGGCGCCCGGGATGTCATTCCTTAAAGTCCGTGATTGCTTTACTGGCACGACCGGGTCATCGGTACCGAAAAAGACATGGCAGGGTATGCTCACCCTGCGCAATCGGTCCCGGATATCCAGCGATGCGATACCGTGGAACAGAGTAAACAAGGCGTCAGGGCAATGGGCCACTGTGTCCGGTTCGATGTCTTCTAACATCTGCCGGCTCAGAGGATTCTGCCGAAACGCTTTTCGATCATGGGCCAGAAGTTCAGCAAAACGACGTCTCACGAATGTACTCTGTTGCGACACGGCGATGTTGAAGCCAAACAGGCCCCTGGCCCATTTTCCCAAACTGGCCAGTTGCAGCAGCAGGCCTTCCACCCCTCCCCACTGGCCACGGTAAAAGCCGGCGACGCTCACCACCCCAACCAGGTTCTGGGCATTATGAGCAGCCAGATTCAGAGCGCAGAAGCCACCGGTGGAATGCCCCACCAGGATCGCTTTTTGCTCACCCAGAAGGTCTTTCAACGCGCCGCTCATGATTCGAAAAAACCACTCGTCGTCGACGTCTCCGAGCTTGAAATCTTCCGGCGCGGTCGAAGGATGGTGAGCAGGCAAACTGAGCGAATACCAGGCTCGATTTTTTGCATATTCCGGCGGAACACAGTTCAACCAGAAGTTCACCGATGCCAGCACACCGTGAATGAAGACGATTGCCGGTTCTCCCTCATGGGCCAAGTGCTCGTTGACGGCCAGATAGGCCAGCCGGTGGCCCTGTGACTCAACCCATCCTTCTCTGACATCCATCCTTCTGCTCCTGCCACCACGGCCAATCCGAACGTTCAAAAGGATAACGTTCGGGGACTCCACGGCATTGAACAAAAGAGCTAGGTTCGCAGCGATTGCTCCCAGGCTCTCTGGGCGTCGAGGTACGTGAGACCGAAGGACTCGGAGAACGCGCGGCTCATGTGTGCAAGGTCGCTGAAGCCAGCCAGCATGGCCGCTTCGGTGGGAGGGGTGCCGTCGAGCAACGCATCCATCGCGATGCGAAGCTTCAGCCATTTTTTATAGCTTCTCAGAGGAATGCCGGTT
Organism: uncultured Marinobacter sp.; assembly: GCA_964632565.1. GTDB lineage: Bacteria > Pseudomonadota > Gammaproteobacteria > Pseudomonadales > Oleiphilaceae > Marinobacter. The sequence continues at coordinate 9,468 of CAZWEP010000074.1, forward strand.
TGCTCGACAAACCAATGCGAAAAACGGGTGGGTGACAGGTGTACGATCTTTGCCAGAGAGTCCCGATCCATGTCCTCGCCGTCGGCAACATGGTCCCGGATCTCGCGAATAACCCGTGACAAACGCTGATCGGCAGACCGCGTGGTACTGAAAACCTCAGCCGACAATAAATTTCTCAGTTTCGTGGCCGCTGTCACCTTGCGCAGAACTTCGGGAAGGTCATCCTCTGCGAGCGCGTACCAGCCGCGGTGCGCCTCATGTGCAGGAGGTTTAAAACCGAACTCGGACATCGGATCGAAGTAGATTGAGCAGACGAATCCAGAAATCAGCCGATGCTCCGCCTTCGACGCGAAAAACGCCGCCCGGGATCTCTGCAGACCAGAGCCGGTGTCGAACTCCAGCTCACCATCTAACGCAATGGTGAGCTGAGACGCCCAATGGCTGTGGGCTCTGTTCTCGCCCACATGGCCGCGAAAAATGGCCATGCTGTCGGAGAAAACGATGTCGCCTTTCCAGTCTTTTGGCATCCGCTGTTTCCTGTTTCTGGAACCAGAATCTTAGCCGGGCATTGCTTGTAAAAAAACCACCGGTTGCCCATCCGCCCGCGCTACAAGGCGTTGTGGCCAAGGCCCAAAGGCCCGATCCCGGTAGACTGACGAACAGTCTCACAACCGGTAGTTGATCATCATGAAAGTCCCAGCCCCCAATCTCTGGCCCGCTGCCCGTACAGGGCAAAGATTTCTTCTCAACGCCCGACGCCGCGAGGCGCAAGTGGACGGCCACAAGCTGGTGTATCTCGAGCGCGGAAAACCCGGCGCAGGAACCCCGACCGTTGTGCTGATTCACGGCTTTGCCGCGATGAAGGAGAATTGGGCGCTGTGGCTGCAACTGTTACCCCGACACTGGCACGTGCTGGCGCCTGACGTACCGGGACTCGGAGAGAGTGATTATCGGCCGGACGCCTGTTATCAGTACGAGACTCAGGCGCGGCGACTGGGTGAATGGCTGAAGGGCTTTGATACGGAAAACCTGCATCTGGTGGGCAGTTCCATGGGTGGCGCCATTGCCGCCGTCATGGCCCACACATTGGAACCAGCACCACGCTCACTGACCCTGCTGAACAGCGCCGGAATTCCCGAGCATGCAGATGTCGACATCCACGCGCCCTTCAAATCCGACCGTGATGATATTCTGATCCCAAAAGACTGGAGCGGCGTTTACCGCATGTTTAACAGCGTCGGCGCAGGCAAGCCCACCGTATCCGGACTCGCTATGGCAGGCCTGCTCGGGCCGGATCTTCTGAGCCGTACCGACGCCCTCAGGCACATTTTTGACGACATGGTGGCAGACGCCCTCGCGCCGGCACGCTACCTGAGCGCCGACACCCCGCCGATGCAGGTTCAGTGGGGCGATCGGGACGTGATTACCCCCACTCGCTGTGTTAACTGGTTCAGCGCTGCCACTCCGCAGGCGGAGGTTCACGTCTTCAAGGGCGTTGGGCACCTGCCAATGCTTGAAAGACCCAGAAAATCCGCCGAGGCGCTGAAAGGGTTTATTGGTCGTCACAGCCATTAATGGCCGCAGGTCGTCCCATTCAGGGTTGTTCGCCGTTGCCTTGTATCTGATCTTCAAGATCCTGATAGTTTGCGGGATCGAAGCGAGGTGAGCACACAGCAAGAAACACCAGATCGGCAGGTCCCTGGTTGGCGATACGCTGAGGACAATCTGCCGGGATGAGTACGGTGTCGCCCGGCCCCACATCTGTCGGAGGCTCGCTGCCCACTTCGACACAGCCCTCACCCTCCACAATCACATACCGCTCAACCGTGCCGCTCAGGCTGTGCCACCGCGTCGTTTGCCCCGGCATCACCCGTGCGCGGGCAATGGAAACCGCCGGGTCATCATCGTCATTCAGCAGCTCGGTGATGTAGCAGTTTTCATCGAGGTAGAACTCGCTGGATGGTGAGTAATGATAGATGCGGGGATTCATGGGATGGTCCTTACCGAATCTTTTAGTTGCCAATCGTCTCCTCCGGTTCCAACACCCAGCAGCGATCATTGTGGGTGTAGCCAATCTGGCCATAGTAAGAATTCGCCGCCGGTGCAGCGATGAGAATCA
>CAZWEP010000075.1:0-11337 GCA_964632565.1 uncultured Marinobacter sp.
ACAGGAATTTGCCGCCGTTGTACGCCGTCGGGGCAAGCCCACTGCCAGCTGCATAAAATTCATCCTGCGAGGATCCGCTGCCGTGACCCATGGCACTGTGATCCATGCCAGCCATACTGCTGTGGTCCATCTCACCTGAGCTCATTGCGCTGTGGTCCATGGTGTCATCAGTCATTGCGCTGTGATCCATGCCACCCATATCGCTCATATCACCATGGTTCATGCCACCGTGGTCCATATGACCGCCCATGTCGGACATGGTCAGCAACGGCGCTTCCCGCAGTTCCGGCACTTCCGCTGTCATACCTTTTTCAGGCGCAAGCGTGCCCCTGGCGTAGCCTGACCGCCCCATGGACTCGGCAAAGATGGTGTAGGCTTTCTCGTCCTTGATGCGGACAATGACATCGTAGGTTTCTGCCACACCAATGCGGAACTCATCCACGGTGACCGGTTGAACGTTGTTGCCGTCAGCCTGAACCACCGTCATTTCGAGGCCCGGAATGCGGATATCGAAATAGGTCATGGCAGAGGAGTTAATGAATCGAAGGCGAACACGATCGCCTTTTTCAAACAGTCCGGTCCAGTTCTGCTCCGGTCCCATGCCGTTGATCAAACCGGTGAAGCCCTGCACGTCTTCGATGTCGGCTTTCATCATCCGCATGTCGCCCCACATCATCCGATCCATCAAGGTCGCCATGAAGCCTTTATCACCGGACTCTTCAATGAAGTCACCCACAGTCTGCTGCTGCCGGTTGTAGTAATCCGCCGACATTTTCAGGTTGCGCATGATGCGGTCACCGGAGTGCGGGTGCTTGTCTGTCAGTTGCACCACATACTCACGGTCATAGCGGAACGGCTCACGCCCTTCCGGTTCGATCACAATCGCGCCATAGGCGCCATTGGGCTCCTGGAATCCGGAATGGCTGTGGAACCAGTAGGTACCCGCCTGCACGATCGGGAACTTGTAAGTGAAGGTTTCACCCGGCTTGATGCCCGGAAAACTGATGCCCGGCACACCGTCCTGCTGGTAAGGCAGAATCAGCCCGTGCCAGTGAATAGACGTCATTTCATCGAGGTTGTTGGTCACGTTGATGGTGACCTCTTCGCCTTCCTTGAAGCGCAGCACCGGCCCTGGCGACGCGCCGTTATAGCCGATGCCTTCCTTGACGAAATCGCCGGTGTCGATCTGGACCCGGTCTACCGTCAGGTTGTATTCGGCGGCACTGGCCGCCAGTGAGAATAAACCACCGAAAACGGCGGCAAGAATGTGTTTGGTCATGTCAGGACCTGCTTATTTGAATTCAATGTCGCCGTACATGCCCGCCTGATAGTGACCGGGAACGTTGCAGGCAAACTCAAGTTCGGTGGGCTTGGTGAACATCCAGACGATGTCCTGGCTCTGACCGGGCTCCAAAAGCACACTGTTTGGGTCGTCGTGTTTCATGGAGTGGCCATCGCCCATATCCATGTTCATGGCTTCGTGATCGATGTGATCACCTTTCAGGACGCCGTGTTCAACCATCATCTGCATTTCGTCCTGATGGGCTTCATGCATGCTGGCGGTGCCGATGTTGAACTCATGCACCAGGGCACCCTTGTTCTGGACCCGGAAACGGATGGTTTCACCCGCCTTGATCGAGATGTGCTCCGGCTCGTAATAGTTGTCGTGCATGGTGACATCAATGGTGCGCGACACATTTTTTTCCTTGCCGGGCTTGCCCATAGCGTCGCTGCCATGATGACCGCCTCCGTGTGAGCCCGCGCCATGCGCTCCGGCAGAAAAAGCCACGATCGTGGCAGACATCAGAGCGTTCTTGAGAAAAGAGTTCATTGTTATCTCCTGAGTGACATGGATCTTTGCCAGGTTGAGTCGTACTCTGCCCCAGCAACCTGAATTCTTGCTGAATTTCTTTGTGAAACCTTTTTCAGGTTACATTCAGCCTTGAACTTTAAACTGCGCTTCGACTTTCTCAATACAATGAACGACGGAATACCACATGCGATTACTTCTGGTGGAAGACGACACCTTGATTGCTGAAAGCTTGAACCGTCAGCTTACCGCCGCGGGCTTCACCGTTGATGAAGCCCGCACCGCCAAACAGGCAAGCGCTCTGGGTAAGCAGGAAAGCTACCGTGCAGTGGTTCTGGATCTCGGGTTACCAGATGGAAACGGCCTGGATGTGCTGCAAAGCTGGCGCGCCAATCGCCTCACCATGCCAGTGCTGATTCTCACGGCCCGGGGAGATTGGCAGGACAAGGTGAACGGGCTGAAAGCCGGGGCAGACGATTATCTTGCCAAACCCTTCCAGACTGAGGAGTTGCTGGCTCGTTTAAATGCCCTGATCCGACGCAGCGAAGGACGTGTCGAAGCGAAACTATCGGTCGGCGGGTTCGAGCTGGACGAATACCGCCAGCGCCTGACCACACCCGATGGCGCAGAACACTCCCTGACCGGCACCGAGTTTCGCTTGCTGCGTTGCCTGATGAGCCGCCCAGGCCAGCTATTCTCGAAGGAACAATTGCTGGAACAGCTTTACAACCTGAACGAGAGTCCCAGCGACAACACCATCGAGGCGTACGTCCGACGTCTTCGCAAAATCACCGGCGCTGAAGCCATCGTTACACGCCGTGGACAGGGGTACGTGTTTCATGTCTTGGACTAGTACCGGGCGTTCGATTCGCACGAGTCTGCTGACACTTCTGTTACCAACGGCCATTGCCATGATGGTTGCTGCCTGGGGTGTCCACGATCTTCTACTGGAGCGAATGGCCCGAGGCTTTGTTGAAGACCGTTTGCAGGATGAGGTGGCTTTTCTAGAGCATCAACTTCGGCAGTCCGGGCCAGAAGAAATCCGTAACATCGCGGAAAGCGATTACTTTGAAGAGGTCTTCCACCACGCCTTTGCTCTGCGGGCCGGCAACCAGATCAACAGCTCGCCAGCGAAATGGTCGCAGACGCTTGAGCCTCTTCTTTCGGAGGCATCCACCGGTTTTGTGCGTCAAGCCAACAACGAACGAGGCAATGCGACTGCAAATTTCCTGGCCTACCGGAAATCCATGACCATTGATGGCAATACGGTGGTGATCGTGGTTGCAGAGGATTTAAGCAACTTCAAGGAGAGCCAGCAGGAACTGCATGTCTGGACGGCTGTCATTTCGGCCATTCTGCTCTTGCTATTGGTCTTTGCCATCTGGTTCGCCATCAGCCTGTCGCTTCGTTCTGTTACCCAGATTCAAAAGGGACTCAAATCTCTGCTGCATGGTGATGAAAATCGCCTGAGCGTCAGCGCTCCAGCCGAATTTCAGCCTCTGGTTGCCCAGCTAAATCAGTTGATGGATACCCTCGACAGTCGACTGACCCGTTCCCGTGATGCGCTGGCAAACCTTTCACACAGCGTAAAGACACCAGTATCGGCAGTCCGTCAGGTTCTGGAAGACGATACCCGGGCACTGGATCCTGAAATCCGCCAACAACTGGCACAACGCCTGTCTGATATTGATCAGCAACTGGAGAGAGAGCTTCGCCGAAGCCGATTTGCGGGCCCCCAGGCAGGCAAAATTGCCCAACCCATCAGCCAGGCCCGTGATTTGCTCTGGATGCAGGGGCGTCTACACCCCGACAAAAACTTTGAACTGGAAACGGAATTGCCACCGGAAACCCGCTGGCCCATTGAAGAATATGACTTAAATGAACTCATGGGCAATCTGTTGGACAATGCGGGCAAGTGGGCCCGACAAAGCGCGATACTGTCCCTGTCCGAAACTGAAGACTCTCTGAACATCGTTGTGGACGACGACGGAGAAGGCGTGAGCGAGGACCTTCTCTCAGCGCTCGGAGTCCGGGGAACACGGCTGGACGAACAGACCCCTGGGCATGGTCTGGGGCTCGCCATTGCCCGTGAGGTCACTGAACGCTATGGTGGCTCAATGAGCTTTACCAGAAGCACGGCCGGTGGGCTCAAAGCCAGAGTCTCGTTGCCAAAAGGCATTCGTTATGAAAATTGGTGAGATCTCAAAGATCACCAGCATTCCCGTTGAAACGATTCGCTACTACGAGAAGATCGGTCTGCTGCCCTCGCCGGAGCGTGAGAGCAGTGGATACCGGGCGTATCAGACACACCATCTCGATCGCCTGCTGTTCATCCGCCGCTGTCGCAGCCTTGATATGGCGCAAGAAGAAATCCGTGAATTGATTGCGATGGCAGACCAGCCAGACGCCGACTGTAGCCAGATCGACGAACTTTTGGCCCGGCATCTCACTCACGTGCGGCAGCGCCTGGAGGAGCTCAAGCGGCTGGAAGATACCCTGAGCCAGCTCCAGACCGCCTGCTCTCAGGGCCGAACCGTCAGTGAATGCGGCATTCTGGGCGGACTGTCCTCAGAAACACTGCCAGAGCCCGAAACCGACAGCCACAATCACATCCCCGGCACTCACGGTCCAAATTCCTGAAACGGCTTGACTCTGTAGCCACTACAGGCTTTTTACTGTTAGCAAGTTGATAACAGGAGGTAATCATGGCCTGCAGTTGCACAGCTCCAGAACCCAAAGAACCAGATCCCCGATTTCGCAAGGCACTCTGGTTTGCGCTTTGGGTCAATCTCGCCATGTTTTTCATTGAGGGTTTTGCCAGTCTGCAGTCAGGGTCTGTATCCCTTCTGGCGGACGCCATCGATTTCTTTGGTGATAGCGCCAACTACATACTTTCGTTAAGCGTTCTTTCCATGGGCATGCTGTGGCGCGGCAGGGCCGCGTTCGTTAAAGGCCTCACAATGGCAGTGTTTGGCTTCGCGGTACTTGGCCGGGCGCTCTACGTGCAACAAACCGGCATCACTCCAGAACCCGTTACCATGGGAGCGGTCGGCCTGCTGGCGCTCGCTGCCAACGTTACGGTTGCCATCACCCTGTTTCGGTTCAGACAGGGCGACTCGGACATGCGCTCGGTCTGGCTATGCAGTCGGAATGACGCCATTGGCAACATTGCCGTGCTGGTCGCTGCTCTAGGGGTTTTCGGTACGGGTACGGCCTGGCCCGACCTGATCGTCGCGACGGTCATGGGGTTGCTGGCAATTTCAGCCGGGATCAGTGTGGTCAGACATGCCCGTGTCGACATCCTTCAGGCGAAGGCTGACTCAACGACTGAGTCCGGGTACGAAGTTCGTTAAACGGAACTTGCGTTCATCATCTGCGATTCTGGGATGGCCCCCGTAATTAACGGAGGCTGGAAAGCCGAATTCGGGGTCGTAAGAAACCTCCAACTGGTGATTCTCTTTCGCCGCTGCCTGTTCGATGAATCGGAACAGCCCTTCCACCGTGAGACGCTGTTTGCCGCCGCTGGTCAGGTTTTGCAGGGGTTGCTCCAATCCTGTGGCGGCAACAACGTCACCCTGCCTGACTTCCAGCCTGATCGGTTGAACCAGATCGGGGGAGCAGTAACAGGACATTTGAGCGGTCACCGTGTAATTTGCTACCCCTTTTTCCTGCCAGAGTTGCCGAGCCGCCTCGAGACTTTCGGGTGCATGGGCAACCTTGTCATTGTTGGGCGCGGCTGTGACACAACCTTGCAGGACCAGCAGCAGAACAGCCAACAAGGTCTTCCAGGAATCCATCAGCGAAACCTCAAGGAACGACGCGCTACGGCCGGCAAGGCCAGCAATAACCAGAACCATCCCAGAGCACCGCCACCGCCGCTGCTGCCGCCAGACCCCGAAGATCCGGACGGAGCAGGCGCATCGGACTCAACGTCCTCATTGAATTCTTCCCGGTCCGATGGGGGCTCCGTCCCTCCTGCAACAATTATCTGATCCATCGCCGTATCGTTGGCTGGCCGGATGTCTTTAACCTCTCCACTGCCGCTGATTAAGGCTACGCCCTGAACAAGGTTCAGCGAAGTCGCGGTGCCCGTGGTCCCCTCAATCGCAAGTCGCTGCGAGTCGGGAGTTTGCGCCCCCCGGCAACGAAACCGGGTATCAGAAAGCAGCTCACAGGCCGCGCCGTTCAGTGTCACCGATTGAAACTGTCCTTCGTTGGAACCGATAGAACCTTCAACTGCCAGTCCCTCTGCCGGCTGAGACGCGTCTGCATAGCTGACATCGTAGAAGCTTTGAAAGCTTTCCCCGGCAGGAACCTCGGACGGATTACCGTCGACCTCGGAAATGCCGGCGTCTGCTGGGAAATTGAAACACTGCTCCACATTGCTCAAGGCAGAAATCGTATCGGTCATGTCGTCTACGGAACAGGTTGAAAAACTGTCATAGGAGGCCTGAACCGTCGGACTCATGATGTTCAGACCGGACGGACAATTGTTGTTATCAAGGTTGTCGTGCACCGCCCCAAAGTTGTGTCCGATTTCGTGGGCAACGACAACAGCCATCAGCGTCTCGTCGTCGAGCGCATGGGAAACACCGGACGCAAAACCACCGCCCTCACAGAGCGTGCTGAGATACGCCACGCCCGCAATGCCGTCCTGAAAACGACGGCCGGTCACGAAATGGAAGATGGACCGTCCGCTTTTCAGAAACGGGACGTCGCCATTTCTGCGTTTCGTTGCGATGTCGTCAAGCAAATCCCCGGCATTTGTCGTTGTGCTAAATAGCTGGCTGTCCATATAGGTAAGCGTGAGCGTGTCGAACACTATCCCAAATTGCGCCTCGTAAAAGCCTTCCACCATGTTCAAGATTGCTCCGGCCCTGGTCCGGAAATCGGAGGGATATCGCGCCTGAAACTGCTGATCAAAAGCCAGCTCCAGCTCCAACATCAGGCAGGCGCCGTCCACGCGTTCGGCACACAACTCGCTGTATCGGTCACTGATTGCTTCTACTGCGGCATCGCTTTCCATGCTGTTCATGGTGATTGCAGCATCACCATGCATGTGGTCCATGCCGCATTGCGGCGCTTCTTGATGGCTAAAACTATAGGATTTGACGGGCTCTTCGGAACCGCCGCTGCGAATGGTATGCAGTCGACCATCCAGTTGAGCAATTCCTTGCCAGCCACGTTCAGTAAGAGAAACCCTGATCCAACTTTCCGGGTAATCCGGGAAAAAGCCTTTGTAGTGAACATTGTCACCAGATTGGCTCACCGAATTCACATGACTGGCCTCCAGATGCGCCGTGTGCGCCTGTCCTTCAATCCACAAATCCCGGGTCATTTCGAGGTTTGATGCTGTGACTCCAGAAGCCCATGAAAAAGCAAGCCCGACGAGCAAGCCAACTACAACCCGTATACAATCAAACCTCATTACATCGCCCCTGTTACCGCTAGACCGTAAGACGCTAGCAAAATACTAGCGGTGCAATCTAATCTACTACGTAACAAATTGAATGTTCGATGCGAATAGCGGCCTTCGGTCCTTTGTTAATTAATTCTGTGCCACTCCTGGTGAGCGGCCTCCTACTGGCACTGATCCAGACAGCAGGCCTGGCCTACGAACCGTTGTTGCATCATCTGGAGTGGTCAAGATCGGCAATGATCGAAGGACAATGGTGGCGCCTACTAACGGGCCACTGGATACATCTGGGGCCTGTGCACCTGGGCCTGAACCTGGCGGGCCTTTTACTGATCGGGCTGCTGTTCAATCGTCCCGCTCCACCTACCTGGTTCTGGGCTTATCTTTTGGTCGCCCCTCTGTTCATATCCGCTGCTTTGTTCTGGGCAGAGCCGACACTGGACTGGTATCGCGGTTTTTCGGGCTGCCTGCACGGTCTATTCGTTCTGGTTGCTTTTGCGAATCTTCGTCATTCCCCGTGCTGGACCGGCCTTACCCTCGCGGCCCTGTGCCTCAAATTAATTCTGGAATACTTCTATCCCGGTGACACAGCGGGGCTGATTGGTGCGCCCGTCATCTCTGCGGCGCATTGGTTCGGCACGTTGACCGGTCTTGTCGCCGGCATTGGCCTGGTGTTCACGGAAACGCGATTGCAACCATCAGCGGGATGAAGATCAGGGCAAACAGCGTACTAAGCAAGGTGGTACCCGCCGCCTGCTTGGGGTGGTTGCCCAGTAATGTGGCGATCACCACCGTGTTCGCCGCGATGGGCGTTATCGAAATCAGGAAAAACGCCTGATGCACCTGAGGTGAGTAAATCTCGAATACCGTGGCATCCAGCCACCAGAAAAGAACAGCAACGGTCGGCCAGGCGACGAACTTTCCGAAAAATGCCAGAGCGGTGAACCGAACATCGCCAGCCAGACCTCGCACGCTCAAAATCCCCATACCAATAATCATCATGCCGAGAATGCTGTAGGCTCCGCGAAGATTATCGAACAGGGGCAGAAAGACATCGGGTATCCCGAAACCTGTCAGATTCAGGGCCACCCCAAGCCCGAAAGCGTAGACAGATGGGAGCCGCGCTACCCGAGCCAGAGATTCGCCAATGCTGAATTTGCCCCTGGCTGCAAGGTAAAAGCCCAGCGAGTGCTCAAACAAAGTGGTTCCGAGCATGCAAACAATGTAAAGCGCCAGACCTTCCTGACCGAAAATAAGCAGTGCAACCGGGACGCCAAAATAGCCCGTGTTCCCGGTTCCGACACATAGTGGCATCAGGCTCGCCGAAGGCCCCAGCCCAATGCGACGGCCTAATTTGAGATGGAGCACGCCGAGGACGGCACACAAGGTAAAGACCAGGGCCGGAAGCAAGATGACTTCCAGAGACAACGGCGCCGCCATAACCCCGGCGAAAATTACCGATGGCGTGACGATGTACAGCATGATGCCGGCAAGCTGGCGACCGCTGGCCTCCAGATAGCGCCCGGCGATCCAGCCGAGACCGATGGTGACGTAGAGGGGTAGGAGCTTGATCAGAAGTGCGAGGGCAGCGGCCATGCCAGCTCCGACAAAGAATCAGGAGAACACAAGCCGCGTAGTTTAGTCGCGAGGGCGCCTCGCTGCCATAGGCAGAAAGACGCCCTCTTCCGAGGGGCTGGAACTGAATCAACCGTGCAGCTTCGTCGCCAGTTCGGCCACGTGCTTGCCTTGGTACCGGGCAATATTCAGCTCTTTCTCGTTCGGTTGCCGCGAACCATCGCCACCGGCAATAGTCGAAGCTCCGTAAGGCGTACCACCACTCACCTCAGAAATGTCAAAGAAATCCGGGATTCCATAGCCCAGAGGCACAATCACCATGCCGTGGTGGGCCAGCGTGGTCCAGAACGAACTGATCGTATGTTCCTGACCTCCCCCTGTGCCGGTCGAGGTGAAAACACTGGCCACTTTTCCATGAAGTTTGCCTTCAGCCCACAACCCGCCTGTCTGATCGAGGAAAGTTCGCATCTGGCCCGCCATGTTGCCAAATCGAGTTGGCGTGCCAAAGATAATGGCATCGTAATTTGCCAGCTCTTTTGGATCGGCTACCGGAGCGCCTTGATCTGCTTTGCCGCCAGCATCCAGGAATGCCTGATCCGGCATGGTTTCGGGGACACGTTTTAGCGTTACGTCTGTTCCAGGGACGCTCTGAGCACCCTCAACCACGGTTTTCGCCATGGTCTCCATGTGACCGTACATTGAGTAATAAAGAACCAGTATTTTTGCCATCGTTCAATCCTCCGGGTTAACTTGGTGAACTTGACCAAAGCCTAAGTCGTTCGAAAAAAATAAAAAAACGGAAGATTTAAAGCGGCTTCATCAGTTTTTTTGATGAAGCGTTGCGGAATTTCACAGAATCGTCACCTTTTCTCTATTGCGTACACGTGTACGCTGAAGTAACGTGGCGCCATGACTTCCGCAGGCAAAACAGACATGACAGACAACAGTCAACAGCCCAACTCCATCCACCACACCATTGAGGAGTGGCTGAACAGCGCAACCCATGGCATCGGCGCCGTTTTGAGCATCGTTGGCACCGTGGCACTGATCCTGTCCGCCAGCCATCTGGGTGATGCCTGGAAGATTGTCAGCTTCAGTATTTTTGGCGCCTCGCTGATCCTTCTTTACATGGCATCGGCTCTGTATCACGGCGCGCGTCATCCCAGACTCCGCGCTGCGTTCAAAACACTGGATCACTGTGCCATTTTCCTGCTGATCGCCGGGACCTACACCCCCTTCCTGCTGGTGAACATGAGGGGCACAACAGGCTGGACGCTGTTTGCCATTATCTGGTCGCTGGCCATCAGCGGCGTGGTGCTGAAAGTGATTTTCAAGAACCGGTTTAAACTGGTTCGGGTGGGCATTTACATCGCCATGGGCTGGCTGATTACCTTTGCGTCCTCTGATCTGGTTGCCAGTCTCAGCGAGCAGGCCTTGCATCTCACGATTGCCGGGGGCGTGGTCTACACCGCAGGAGTGGCCTTTTATCTGGCCGATCGCGTGCCTTACATGCACGCCATCTGGCACCTGTTCGTCATCGGTGGCAGCGCGCTGCATTTCAGTGCGATCTATTACGGCGTATTACCGCACACCGCCTGAATCTACCCAACAGTTATCGCAACCGATAAACTTCCTGCCCTCACTTCTTGAAAGGGCAGCGGAGTGCCATGGTCCCGGCGATAAACGATAACACCACGTTCAATAAGCTCAGACGGATTGAGCAGAGCCCTCTGTTCCAGGGGGCGGTGATCACGATCATCATCCTCTCGGCGCTGGCCATCGGTGCCAAGACCTATGAGTTACCACCGCTGGTTGAAAGCGCCCTGGTCTCCCTGGACTGGGCCATCACCATCTTCTTCCTGGTCGAAATTCTTTTCCGATTCGCTGCCTGCCCCGCAAAGCGGCGATTCTTTATGGACGGCTGGAACGTGTTCGATACCCTGGTGGTGATTGGCAGCCTGATACCGCTGGACAATTCCGAAGCGGTGCTGCTCGGTCGACTGTTGAGGGTATTCAGAGTACTGCGACTTGTCTCGGTCGTGCCGGAGTTGAGATTCCTGATTAACTCCCTCCTCAAGGCCATTCCAAGGATGGGCTACATCGCCCTGCTGATGTTCATCATCTTTTACATCTATGCCGCCATGGGCTCGATGTTTTTCGCCCGCGTGGACGAGGCGCTGTGGGGTGACGTCGCGATCTCGATGTTGACCTTATTCCGGGTGGCGACGTTCGAGGATTGGACCGATGTGATGTACGCGACCATGGAACAGTTTCCGCTGAGCTGGATATTCTTTCTGACCTTCATATTCCTGACCGCGTTCGTGTTCCTGAACATGATGATCGGCGCGATTCTGGAGGTAATGAGCGAAGAGGAAAACGCGAAAGAAGCGCAGAAGGCCCACAATGAGAGGGATGAGATCGCGAAACAGCTGACGGCTGTGCAGCAACAGCTAGAAGAACTTACCCGGCAAATCAGCAAGGGCAAGGAGGGGCATTGAGCCCCTCCCGGACCGAGGCAGCTTTACCGAAAGCGCCA
>CAZWEP010000076.1:0-2944 GCA_964632565.1 uncultured Marinobacter sp.
GTAGTACCCGTAACGGTCGCGATTCCGAGTCGAAACGACTTGGTGTGAAGCGCTATGGCGGCGAAACAGTTTCTGCAGGCAGCATCATTGTTCGTCAGCGTGGCACTCGTTTTCACGCTGGCCACAACGTAGGCCTGGGTAAAGACCACACCCTGTTCGCAACTGCGACTGGTCAGGTCAAGTTCGAAGTGAAAGGTCCCGACAACCGTAAGTTTGTGAGCATCGTTCCAGCGGCGTAAGTCGCGGCGATCTCAGGTTCTGTCGAACCTTGGGTGGCCCTGATAGGATAGTCTGTCAGAGCGACCCGGAGCCCCGCACTGCTTCTTTGAGGCTGCGGGGCTTTTTAGTTTGTGCCCATCAAGGTATATGCGCAGAGCGCGAAGGGTTGATCCATGAAATTTGTAGACGAAGCCACGATCATCGTAGAAGCGGGTAAAGGCGGCCATGGCTGCCTGAGCTTTCGTCGCGAGAAATACGTGCCCAAAGGCGGTCCCGACGGTGGTGATGGCGGTGACGGCGGCTCGGTCTATCTGGAGGCGGATGACGCGTTGAACACGCTGATCGATTACCGCTTCCAACGCAAACACAAGGCGCAGAATGGCGAACCTGGTTCCGGGCGTAACTGCACGGGCACCAAAGGTGAAGACCTGATTCTGCCGGTTCCGGTTGGAACCACCGTGGTCGATATGGATACCCATGAGGTTTTGGGCGATCTGACTCATGCCGGTGAACGCTTGATGGTTGCCCAGTGTGGGTTTCACGGCCTGGGTAATACGCGATTCAAATCCTCCGTCAATCGTGCGCCTCGGCAGACGACCAAGGGTTCCGAAGGTGAGCTTCGGAATCTTCGCCTGGAGCTGAAAGTGTTGGCGGACGTGGGCCTGTTGGGCATGCCCAATGCTGGTAAGTCCACGTTTATCCGCTCTGTGTCCGCCGCGCGGCCAAAAGTGGCGGATTACCCGTTCACGACTCTGGTGCCAAACCTTGGTGTCGTCAGTGTCCAGGCGCATCAAAGCTTTGTCATTGCGGACATACCCGGCCTGATTGAAGGGGCGGCAGAAGGCGCAGGTCTCGGGATTCGCTTTCTGAAACATCTGGTGCGGACCCGTCTTTTACTGCACCTTGTTGACGTCGCGCCCTACGACGGCTCATCGCCGGTGGAGAGCGTGCGGGCAATTGAGCATGAGCTGGAAAAGTTCAGTGAAACCCTGGCAGATCGTGAACGCTGGTTGGTGCTCAACAAGGTGGATATGGTCTCAGAGGAGGACCGGGAATCTCACTGTCAGGCGATCGTTGATGAACTTGGCTGGAAAGGTCCCGTGTTCTGGATATCCGCACTGAGCGGAGAGGGCACCAAGCCCCTGACCCAGGCTGTCATGCGCTGGATCGAGGATCAGGCGCAGGAAGAGGCCGAGAATCCGGACTTCGCGCAACGTGAAGCCGAGCGCCGCCGTCAGATGGATGAAGAGGCCAGGAACAAAATTGAGTCTGATCGTCAGGCCCGACGTGCCTCGAAAGATGACGACGATGATGATTTTGACGACGACGATTACGATGTGGAAGTGGTTTACGCTCCGGAATAACGAGATTCGATAGGACCCCGCGAGAGCAATGAGCAAACGAACCCAGTTGCGCCAGGCACGTCGCCTGGTGATCAAGATCGGAAGTGCCCTGCTGACGAATGACGGCAAAGGTCTGGACGTCGCTTCTCTGGGCCTTTGGGTGGATCAGATTGCCGAACTGATTGACGACAACGTTGAAATTGTCGTGGTGTCATCAGGGTCTGTTGCAGAGGGCATGAGTCGGCTGGGTTGGACTGTCCGTCCCGAGCAGCTTCACGAGCTCCAGGCCGCCGCAGCTGTTGGACAGATGGGCCTGGTGCAAACCTGGGAAGCACAGTTTTCCCGGCACGATATTCACACCGCGCAAATCCTTCTGACACATGATGATTTGTCTGATCGCAAGCGGTATCTCAATGCCCGCAGCACGCTGCGGGCGCTGCTGGATCTCGGTGTGGTGCCGATTGTGAATGAAAACGACACCGTGATTACCGATGAGATCCGGTTTGGCGACAACGACACACTTGGAGCCCTGGTTGCGAACCTGATCGAAGCGGATGGGTTGATTATTCTGACTGATCAATTGGGCCTTTTTGATCGGGATCCACGCAAGCATCCAGATGCCTCTTTGATTGATCAGCGCCAGGCGAGCGACGCTGAGCTAGACGCCATGGCAGCCGGCGGATCCGGTGCCCTGGGGCGCGGAGGCATGCAGACTAAAGTGCGTGCCTCCCGGTTGGCCGCGCGCTCGGGCGCTTTTACTGTGATTGCGGGTGGTCGCATCGAGAAAGTGCTTTCCCGTCTTCGGCAGGGGGAGGAGGTCGGAACCTTGCTGTTACCGGATCAGGGTCGAATGGCCGCCAGGAAGCAGTGGCTGGCCAGTCATTTGCAAACTCGCGGAAAGCTAACTCTGGACGAGGGTGCTGTGGCGGTTTTATGTCGGGGCGGGCGGAGCTTGCTGCCAGTCGGCGTGAAAGCGGTATCCGGCCAGTTTCGGCGCGGTGAGATGGTGTCTTGCGTTGACGAGCAGGGTAAAGAGATTGCTCGCGGCCTGGTAAATTATGATGCTGAAGACGCCAGATCCATTGCCGGGTGCCCAAGCCATCAGATTTCCGATCGACTTGGTTACATATCAGACGAGGAGATGGTTCACCGGGACAATATGATCCTGGTCTGATTCTGCTTTCCCAGAAGGCGAACTCGACCCATAAAAAAACCGGCCAATCAGGCCGGTTTTTTGTGTTCTACCACTCAGGCTCAGCCGTTCTGCAGGGCCTTGATGCGAGCGACCAAGCGGCTCTTCTGGCGGGCAACCTTGTTCTTGGCGAAAATGCCCTTGTTAACCATGCTGTCCATGATTGGCTGCGCCTTCTGGAACGCGGCTT
>CAZWEP010000076.1:3044-10967 GCA_964632565.1 uncultured Marinobacter sp.
ATGCCCTTGTTAACCATGCTGTCCATGATTGGCTGCGCCTTCTGGAACGCGGCTTGTGCCTCGTCCGCCTTGCCGGCATCAATGCTGGACTGGACTTTCTTAATGTAGGTGCGCGCCATGGAACGCAGGCTTGCATTGTGCTTGCGGTTCTTCTCGTTCTGACGTGCGCGCTTCTTGGCTTGTGGGGAATTTGCCACAGTGTAACTCCTGAAAATTCGTTGTGAATCGACTTTAAAAATCGCAGGCGCGCCAAAACCAGCGCGTCGAAATAAATGACGCGGAACTATGCCGCCGGATCCCTTAAATGTCAAGGCTAAAACCTGTTTCATGCAAGTCCTGCCAGGGGCTGTGCTAAACTCGCGGCTCACTGTCAGAGCGCCCGCAAACGGGCTTACGGAAATACCGAAACGAGCGACGCATGTCTTCCGAGTCAGAACAATCTGAACCGATTAAAAATCCGCCGGCTGCGCCCGGATTACTGCGCTCTTCTGGAGTTGTCGGGGCCATGACGATGCTGTCCCGTGTCCTTGGTTTGGCCCGGGACATGGTGATTGCCCGGTATTTCGGTGCTGGGGAGGCGGCCGATGCCTTTTTCGTGGCCTTTAAGATCCCCAATTTTCTGCGTCGCTTGTTTGCGGAAGGTGCTTTCAACCAGGCCTTTGTGCCTGTGTTGTCGGCATACAGGCAGCAGGAAACGGTCAGTGAAGTGCGTGGTCTGGTAAATGCGGTAGCCGGTTCCCTGGGGCTGGTATTACTGGGTGTGACCCTGGCGGCGGTGTTGGGCGCACCATTGCTGACCGCTATTTTCGCGCCGGGCTTTCTGGACGATGGAGAAAAGTTTGCGCTTGCCAGCGACATGCTGCGCATCACCTTTCCCTATCTGCTTCTGATCTCGCTGACTGCTTTTGCGGGGTCGATCCTGAACAGTTACGACCGGTTTGCGATCCCGGCCTTTACGCCGGTTCTGCTCAATCTGGCCATGATTTGTGCCGCCGTTTTCCTGTCACCTATCATGGAGACAAAGATCATCGCGCTGGCCTGGGGAGTGTTTATTGCCGGCGCTATCCAGCTTTTCTTTCAGTTGCCTTTTCTGATGAGATTGGGGCTGCTGCCGCGTCCAAAAGTGGATTATCGCCACGAGGGCGTGCGTCGGATCATGACGTTGATGTTGCCCGCCCTGTTTGGTGTCTCTGTGAGCCAGATCAATCTGCTGTTGGACACAGTTCTGGCCTCTTTCCTGCAGACAGGCAGCGTTTCCTGGCTGTATTACTCAGACCGGCTTTCCGAGCTGCCTCTGGGGGTGTTCGGCATCGCCATCGGAACGGTCATTTTGCCAAGCCTTTCCCGCAAGCACGCCGATGAATCTAAAGATCAGTTTGCGGCCACCCTGGATTGGGCAGTCCGGGCGGTTTTGTTGATTGGTCTGCCCGCCGCCCTGGCGCTGGCATTGCTGGCAGAGCCCCTCATTGCAACGCTGTTCCACTATGGAGAGGTGACGGATCGAGACGTGTTTATGTCCGCTCAATCTTTACGTGCCTACTCGGCTGGTTTGCTGGCGTTCATGCTGATCAAAGTCCTTGCCCCTGGCTTTTTCTCCAGGCAGGACACCAAAACGCCAGTAAAGATCGCTGTTTTGGCGATGGTGGCAAACATGGTGTTCAATCTGGCGCTGGTTTTCCCGCTTGCGCACGCGGGCCTTGCGCTGGCGACTGCGCTGTCTGCCTGGTTGAATGCCGGATTGCTCTGGCGCGGGCTGATTCGGGATAAAGTCTGGCACTGGCAGAACGGATGGCCGCTTTTCCTTGGGCAAATAGTCGGCGCAAATGCGGCGCTCGCCGCGATTATTGTCTGGCTGCAGCCGCCCATCGAGCAATGGTTGGCCTCAGACGGCTATCAGCGCTCGCTGGATATGGCGGTCATGGTCGGCGCTGGCGTCGCTGTCTACTTTTTGGCGTTGGCAATCCTGGGCGTGCGGGTAAGACATTTCCGCCTCAGGTAGGTTATAATCGCGCGTTTTCTCACCAGTGGCGGGCACTGCCGACGCCATTGGCATTCAAGCACTGACGGTAATCGAGAGTTCGCCTTTTCATGCGTCTGATTCGCGGCCTGACCAACCTAAAACGACTTTCCGAGCAGGGCAACTCGCTTCTGGCTCAAGGTTGTGTTGCGACCATCGGGAACTTTGACGGTGTTCATCGGGGACACCAGACCATTATCGATCAGGTGCGCGATAAAGCGAAGGAACTCGGGGTGCCCTCTGTGGTCATGGTGTTTGAGCCGCAGCCGAGAGAATTTTTCCAGGGTTCTGACGCGCCCCCGCGCCTGATGTCGTTTCGACAGAAATTCGAGGCGCTGCTGTCATCGGGTATCGACATCGTACTGTGCCTCAGATTCAACGACACTTTCCGCAGTTACTCAGGCATGGGCTTTATTGAGGACGTGCTGATTGACGGACTCAAGGTTCGTCATCTGGTTGTTGGCGATGATTTCAGGTTTGGCTGTGACCGCGCCGGTGATTTTGCGTTGCTGCAGAAGGTTGGCGCCGAGCGCGATTTTTCCGTGGAAAACACCCTGACGGTGACTGTTGACGGGGATCGCATCAGCAGTACCAGGATTCGCCAGAGTCTGGCCGAGAATGATCTTGCCGGGACTGAGCAGCTGCTGGGTCATCCTTACCGCATCGAGGGGCGGGTGGTTTATGGCCAGCAACTCGGTCGGCAGATTGGTGCACCGACCGCAAACGTCTTGCTGCCGAAAATGCCCGCCCTGCGAGGTGTGTATGTCGTGGGTGTGACCCTTGCGGATGGCAGGATTCAGGACGGCGTCGCAAATATTGGTCTCAGGCCAACGGTTGATGGCAAACGGCCCTCACTTGAAGTGCACCTTTTGGATTTTGCTGGCACACTTTACGGCTCGCGAATCAGCGTTGAATTCCGGCACTTCCTGCGGGGCGAAGTGAAGTTCGACTCCGTCGATGAGCTGAAAGATCAAATTGCCCTTGATTT
Source organism: uncultured Marinobacter sp. (assembly GCA_964632565.1). Classification (GTDB taxonomy): domain Bacteria; phylum Pseudomonadota; class Gammaproteobacteria; order Pseudomonadales; family Oleiphilaceae; genus Marinobacter. The sequence goes on from CAZWEP010000076.1 coordinate 6,050, forward strand.
CGAAGACGCGCGGCGCTGTATCGGCCAGATTGGTCGGTTTTCTAACGTTTTTTCCGCGCGTAACAACCCGACAGAAGACACCTGAACAACATTTACTAACTTGAGCTACGTGTTACGACCATGAGTGACTATAAGCACACACTGAATTTGCCAGAAACCGCATTTCCGATGCGCGGCAATCTTGCCAAGCGTGAACCCGACATGCTCAAGCGCTGGCAGGACATTGATGTCTACGGCAACCTGCGCAAGAAGCGGGCTGGCGAAGACAAGTTCATTCTGCACGATGGTCCTCCCTACGCGAATGGCAGCATTCACATTGGTCACGCGGTCAACAAGATCCTCAAGGACATGATCGTTAAATCCCGCAGCTTTATGGGCTATGACGCGCCCTACGTTCCAGGCTGGGATTGTCATGGTCTGCCGATCGAACACAAGGTCGAGCAGGAGATCGGAAAGGCCGGCGTGAAGGTCGACTTCAAAACGTTTCGTCAGGCCTGCCGGGACTACGCTGCCAAGCAGATTGAGGGCCAGAAGGAAGATTTCATCCGTCTGGGGGTGATGGGTGAATGGGACAAACCCTACCTGACGATGGACCCGAAAGTGGAAGCGGGTATTGTACGTGCGCTCGGTAAAATCGTCGCCAAGGGCCACCTGGTTCGCGGGTTCAAGCCCGTTTACTGGAGTGTTGTGGGCCAGTCTGCGCTTGCGGAGGCGGAAGTTGAGTATCAGGACAAGGTGTCTGTCCAGATTGATGTTCGCTTCACGTTTGTAGATCAGGCGAAGGTTCTTAACGCGTTTGGCACTGAGGCAGGCGAGGGTGATGTTTCGGTGGTCATCTGGACAACGACTCCCTGGACCATTCCTGCCAACCAGGCGGTGTCTCTAAATGGTGAATTGGAATACGCGCTGGTTCAGCTCGATTGTGGTCACGGAAAAGAGCGCCTCGTTTTGGCGGCTGAGATGGTCGAGAGCATCATGGCCCGCTGGGGCGTGGAACAATATGAAGTGCTTGCGAGAATCGGCGGTTCTGAGCTTGAGCATCTGGCGCTCAAACATCCGATTTACGACAAGCAGGTTCCACTGATTCTCGGCGATCACGTATCGACGGATGCCGGTACTGGCGCCGTTCATACCGCGCCAGATCACGGCATGGAAGACTTTGAAGTAGGTAAAGCCTACGACATTGGCACTCTGAGTCTGGTGAAAGCCGACGGTACCTACACGCAGGCTGCCGGCGAGTTTGCTGGCGTGCACGTATACAAAGCGGATGATCCTGTGTGTGCCGCTCTCGAACGAGAGGGCAAACTGGTCCGCGCCGAAAAGTTCAGTCACAGCTATCCCCACTGCTGGCGGACCAAAACGCCCCTGATTTACCGGGCGACTCCGCAGTGGTTCATCAGCATGGACAAGGAAAATCTCCGCGACGATGCGCTCGAGGCGATTAAAGGCGTGCGCTGGATCCCCGGCTGGGGCCAGAATCGTATTGAGGCCATGTTCCGTCAGTCTCCTGATTGGTGTATCTCCCGGCAGAGAACCTGGGGCGTGCCTATCACCCTGTTCATCCACAAAGAAACGCAGGAATTGCATCCCCAGACGCAAGACCTGATCGAGGCGGCAGCCAAGGAAATTGAAAAGCACGGCATTGACGCCTGGTACGATCTCGACGCGTCGGAACTGCTGGGAAGCGATGCAGAGCAGTATGAGAAAGTAACCGATACCCTGGACGTGTGGTTCGATTCCGGTGTCACTCACGAGTCGGTTTTGCGGCCGAGGGAAGAGCTCGGGCAGTTTCCTGCAGACATGTACCTGGAGGGATCGGATCAGCATCGGGGCTGGTTCCAGTCATCGCTGAAAACCTCCATCGCGATGAACGGCGTGGCGCCTTACCGGGAAGTGTTAACCCACGGCTTCACGGTGGACGGCAAAGGCCGCAAGATGTCGAAGTCTCTGGGTAATGTGATTGCGCCTCAGGAAGTGATGAATGAATTGGGGGCGGACATTTTGAGGCTCTGGGTCGCAGCGACCGACTACAGCGGCGAGATGACCGTTTCCAAGGACATTCTGAAGCAGACAGCGGATGGCTATCGCAGGATCCGGAATACCGCGCGTTTCCTGCTGAGTAACCTGACCGGATTCGAGCCCTCAGAGCATGCGCTTGCGCCCGAAGATATGATTGCCCTGGACCGCTGGATGGTGGACAAGGCGCTCCAGTTACAGAAAGAACTGGATGAGGATTATAAGAATTACGCGTTTCTCAGGATTTATCAGAAGGTATACAACTTCTGTGAAGCGACTCTGGGCGGGTTCTATCTCGATATCATCAAGGACCGGCAGTACACCACCCAGGCGAACAGCCGTGAGCGTCGTTCCTGCCAAACGGCACTCTTCCATGTCGCAGAAGCCCTGGTGCGCTGGATCGCACCCATCCTGAGCTTCACTGCGGACGAGATCTGGCAGCATTTGCCGGGGAAGCGCGGCGAGACGGTGTTCTACGAAACCTGGTACGAGGGGCTGACGGAACTCCCGGATACGGTTGAGTTGGGCCGAGATTACTGGGCACGTATTGCCGGTGTGAAAGAGGCAGTGAATAAATGCCTCGAAGATGCACGCGCAAAAGGAGAGATCAAAGGGTCGCTGAGTTCCGAAGTCACTCTGTATTGCGGCGGTGAGCTCGCCAAGGACCTGAATCATCTGGGTGACGAACTCCGCTTCGTGTTGATCACATCGGAAGCTACTGTCGCGCCGGCATCCGAAGCAGATCAGGCCGAACAAACCGGCTACGAGGGACTGATGGTGAAAGTAACGCCTGCAGCCCATTCGAAATGTGAACGGTGCTGGCATCACAGGGTCGATGTCGGTAGCAATCCTGAGCATGAGGATTTGTGTGGTCGCTGTGTGACCAACATCGACGGTGAAGGCGAGGTACGCTCCTTTGCCTGATACAACGGAATCGGTGAATGCTGTGATGGCCAAGTCGGAAAGCGCAGGATCTAAGTTGAAGTGGCTCTGGCTTGCCGTCCTGGTCGTTGTTTTGGACCTTGCCACGAAGGCTATGGCCACAGCCATGCTGACCTATGGCGATCCTGTGCCCGTGATGCCAATGTTCAACCTGACTCTGCTTCACAACACCGGAGCGGCGTTCAGCTTTCTGGCAGGCGAGTCTGGCTGGCAGCGTTGGTTCTTTGTCGCATTGGCTATTGGCGTGAGCATTTTCCTGATTCGGTGGCTGGCGACGTTGAAGTCATATGAAACCCTTTCTGCCGTTGCCATCGTATTGATTCTCGGTGGCGCCGTTGGAAATGTCTATGATCGGATCGTGCACGGCTATGTCGTGGACTTCTTGCATTTTTACTGGAATGACTACCATTTCCCGGCGTTTAACATCGCCGACACTGCGATCACCATCGGTGCCGGATTGATGATCATTGATATTTTCCGCAAGCAGCCGGAGTCTGACGCTCAGGCTGATTGAGCCAGAACTTCAGGAGTCATACCCTTCATGAAAGAGCTTCCCATAGACCAAAAAACGCGGGTTACCCTGAATTTCGCACTGAAATTCAGCGACGGTAGTGTCATCGACTCAACGTTTGATAAGGCGCCCGCATCCCTAGAGATCGGCGATGAAAACCTGCCAGAGAACTTTGAGGCCTATCTGATGGGCATGAAAGCGGGAGAAACCGGAAGTTTTGAGGTTCCTCCGGAAAAGGGGTTTGGCCAGCATAACCCCAGTAACGTTCAAACATTCAAGCGTCATGAGTTCAGTGCTGACATGGTTGTTGAGAAAGGTGTGATGATTTCATTCGCCGATGCCAGGCAGAGCGAGCTTCCGGGGGTCATCAGTCGCGTTGAGGGAGACGAAGTCGAGGTCGACTTTAATCACCCTCTTGCGGGGCGTACACTGACGTTTGAAGTTGAAATCATCGACGTAGAGCCTGTAGGCGCCTCGCACTGAAGCGAAGGCGGAATTCAGGCCAGGTAATGGTCTAGTAAAGAAGGCAGCCAAGTTCATGCAGATCAGACTCGCCAATCCCCGTGGTTTTTGTGCCGGCGTGGACCGTGCCATTGAAATTGTAAACCGCGCACTGGACGTGTTTGGTGCTCCTATTTATGTTCGCCATGAAGTCGTCCATAACAAGTTTGTGGTGGACAATCTGCGCGAACGCGGGGCTGTTTTCGTTGACGAGCTGGAGGAAGTTCCGGACGACACTCTGGTCATATTCAGTGCCCACGGCGTGTCCCAGGCGGTCCAGAACGAAGCGGAGCGCCGTGGCCTCAAGGTTTTCGACGCCACCTGCCCACTGGTCACCAAGGTTCACCTTGAAGTCATGAAGTACAGCCGCGACGGACGCGAGTGCATTTTGATTGGCCATCATGGCCACCCAGAAGTTGAGGGAACAATGGGTCAGTATGACGCCAGCAATGGCGGCAACATTTATCTGGTCGAAGATGAAAAGGACGTCTCCAATCTTAAGGTCGAAGACCCGGCCAAGCTCTCTTACGTCACCCAGACCACACTCTCGATGGACGACACTGCACGGGTCATTGACGCCCTGCGTGCCAAATTCCCCGAGATCCAGGGCCCCCGCAAAGACGACATCTGTTACGCCACGCAAAACCGCCAGGACGCGGTTAAGCAATTAGCCGGTGATTGCGATCTGATGCTGGTTGTTGGCTCACCGAACAGTTCCAACTCCAATCGGCTGCGGGAGCTCGCAGAACGAATGGGAACCCCGGCCTACCTGATTGATGAAGCAGCGCAGATCGACCCCGATTGGCTTGTTGATAAAAAGTCAGTTGGTGTGACCGCAGGCGCTTCGGCCCCTGAGGTTCTGGTCAATGATGTTATTTCCCGGTTGCGGGAGCTTGGTGGCAACGTGCCCGAAGAAGTCGATGGGCGAGAGGAAAACATCGTGTTTTC
>CAZWEP010000077.1:0-9066 GCA_964632565.1 uncultured Marinobacter sp.
GATGCCAAACCCTCCGCTTCGCTGCGGTCTTGTCACCGGTGATGGCGGGCGTTATGGATACTGAGAAGGAGATGAGATGACGGGTGACGGATGGTCAACTTCAGCACCTCAGAAAGAGGGTGTTTATGAGATGAAGTCTCCGGATGGAACGGTTGAAGTTGTTGAGATTCGAGACTTGGCAATTGATCAAAACCCAGCTCGGCCTCGGAATTTTCACGTGATACACATCAACGGTGGGGATAAGGAAAATCCCGATTACTATGCTCTCAATTTTTTTGGCCAATACGACATGTATTCGTGGCGTAAGGTTAGTGGTTAGCTGCGGGGGCTCGGCTATCCATACAAGTCGCAGCAGAAGGTGGCCTTCGGCCACCGGGCGGCTTTCAACCGCCGCTTATCGGCTGCGCCAGAATCCATAATCCGACGGTGGTAAAAATCACCATCAGTACCAGCATCGGCAGTTGGCTTAATAGCGCGCGGCGATGGCTTTCAAAGATCTGCAAGGCCACCAGATGGGCCAGATACACGCTGATGACGTGGCCAAGCACGATCAGCCCCACCTGCACATGCCACACGAAAACCGCATCGGGAATAATCGTGCGCTGCAACCAATCCGCGGTGCCGAATAAGTCCCAGCCCCAGCTGAACGGGTCTGATGCCAGGCTGATGATTTTCACCCCTTGCGTCTGAATCAGCGTGTAGTAGTGGGTGATGTTATAGACCAGCGCAATCGGTAGCAGTGTCGGCGCATACCGCAAGGCTAGCTCGCGCACGGACAAGCGGCCGCCAGCGGCCAGTTTGCTTAGCCAGACAAACAGCCAATACACCGCCAGATACAAAAACGGTGAGAGCAACAGCCAAAGACCTTGCCAATAGTTATACCAGTAATTCATGCGGGGAAAGGCCGCGAACGGGTTGCGGCCAAACCAGTCCTGCAGCCCGGCATGATACAAATCTACCCAGTAAAGGCGCCGCCACACCTCGGTTTCGCGCAGGCCGTCGAACGCTGTCGACGAGAGCATGAACAGAATGAACAAGAGCAGGGAAAGCGACGCGACGCGTTCTGTAAGCAGCCCCGCGAACGGTAATCGCAGGCCAACCTGGAAGCCACTGTTTTCTGAGCGCGTGTAGCGCAGCGGCGCCATCGCGGCGATCAGCCTGAAAAAGACACTGAAAAACTCACAATGGGTAAACCACGCACGGACGCCGACCAAACCGACGCCCATCAGATTTAAGGCTGTGTACCCCAGCAACAGCCAAGCCAGCGAGTAGGGCGTGGTCCCGCCGAACAATTCGATCCAGATAAAGGCCATGTACAGCAGCAGCGCTGGCCATTGACTCAAGCCCGGCGGATATCTCAGCCAGCCTTGGCCATAGCCGTGAAAGAGGCGGCCAATACTCCGCGCTAGCACTCGCCAGGGATTGATTGCGGCGTAAACGTTACCCAGTAGCGCGGTCAGGTAGGCAAAGCCCAGCACGAACACGACCCAGAAAAAGGTCATGTTGAAATTGCCATAGGGATTGCGCGTGCCCCACAGGCCGGTGGCAATGCATAAGACGAGCACGGCAAAGCTCAATGCCTGCAGGCCGGGCAGTGTTTGCCGCGTCAATCTACCCACACCGCTGTTGCTGATATTAACGACGCGTCCTGCATCACCCCGGGGCCGCGCGCTAACGACAAAAGCCACCACCAGGAACGACAAGGCAAGCGCGGCGGCTGCGCCGTACAAATACATCCAAACTGGCACCGGCAGGTTGTAAACCTGACCAAAGGAATGCGCCAGCGCAGGCGTTGGCGCCAGCGCAAAGATGAATGAGAGGGCGCCAACAAGCCGTGGGCGCAAGCACGATCGGTTATCGGTCATCGCAGCTTAATCGCCCAGAACATCACGATCAGAATCGAGACGGTAAGACCTTCAAAAAACAGATTCAGTTTCTTCACGATTTTCCAGAATGGCTCATTATGACTCTGGCCAAAGGCCCGTCAGCGCATACAGTAATACGACACATCGCCATCAAACAACAAGAACGCAAATGCGCTGCAATCGTACAGGCGCGATATTCCCGATACCCGGGGTGAGAGGAAACCATGCAAACAAAAACAAATCTAGCAGTGCTTGGAGTGTGTCTGTGTCTGGCGCTTTACGGTTGCCGCAGTGGCTCAACCGGTGAAGGAGATGCAGTTATTGGCGAAAACGCCGGTAATCCCGGCGGCGACAACATGAGGACCAATGGCGTCAACACGCCGCCAACAGGCAGGTCCGGCGCGAAAACCCGCTATGAGCTGAATAACCAGTGCTTCGCTATCCAGTCTAACGACAGCGGTCAGTTCGTCACTCAGGACGGCGCCGGTTACGCTGCCAACAGCGCAGATATTGCTAATGCCGAGCCGTTTTTCATGCGCCCATCCGCACTCGGAAAATATCTGATTTACAACAGCGCTGGGCAATTGCTATCCGCCACCGAATCCGGGGTGTCGAATGTGGCCCTGGCCAGCGCGGTCGATGGCTCGGAGTGGACCCTGACCGGCGTCGGTGACAGTACCAATTATCCGCAAACACCTATTGTGGATGAGGAACCCACGCCTGAATTCATCGCCGCCTATCGCGGCTTCGACGATCCCAACACCAAATACAAAAACTTCACCCTCTTTTCGCAGAGCAATGGCGCCACTCTGGCGGTGAACGATGCCGGTATGCTGACCACCGTAGCGCCCGGCAGTAATGGCACAGCCGAGGGCTTCAGTTTTGAACCGGCCACCGGCTGCGCGATATTCCCCGAGGCGCAAAGCAACGTCGTCGGCACCACGTTCAGCGGTACCCAGCCCAACGGCAATGTGCTCGGCATGGCGGATGTGCATGTGCATATCAGCGCGACGACATTTCTCGGCGGCGCACAGTGGGGTTACCCCTTCCACCGCTTCGGCGTGGAACACGCCATGGGTGACTGCGCCGTCGAGCACGGTCCCAACGGCACACTGGATGCCGTCGGCAGTCTGTTCACCGGCGACACCGACGGCCACGCCACTGACGGCTGGCCGACCTTCTCCGAATGGCCCGCGCGCGACCAGCTGACGCACGAGGCGATTTACTGGAAATGGCTGGAACGCGGCTGGGCATCGGGCCTGCGTGTCGTTGTAAATGACCTGGTGGATAACGAAACCCTGTGCGAATTGCAGCGCAATATTTCCGATACCGACGGTTCGATCAGCTCAGGTGAAGACTGCAACCCCATGAACAATGCCACCGACCAGGTTGGCACCATGTTCGCCATGCAGGATTACATCGATGCGCAATACGGCGGCCGTGGCGAAGGCTGGCTCCGCATCGTGTTTGACCCCACAGAAGCACGCAGGGTAATCGAAAACGGCAAGCTAGCCATGGTGCTCGGCATCGAAATCTCCAACCTTTTCGATTGCAAGCTCACCTACAATCCCGAGCGCCTGCTCGACCCCACCGCCAGCCAGCTAGACGCCGAGGAGTTGAATAGCTACGGCTGCACCATGGAGGAGGGCCGGCCAAATTCGATACTCACGCAACTCGACCGGCTGCACGATATCGGTGTAAGGCAAATTATTACCATCCATGAATTCGACAACGCCTTTGGCGGCAACGGTATTTTTGACGATCTGGTACTCAATGCCGGCAACCGCGAAAATACCGGCGGCATTCCGTCAGGCGACCTGGCCGGCATCACCAGTCTGCTGGGCTCCGGTACCCGGCTCAATGACCCGTCAAACCCTGAAGCCGACGACCTGATTGTTCTGACGCCCGAATCCACCGACAACCTGACCGATTCGCTGGGAAGCCTCGCCAGCGATGGTCCAGAGACACCCACCGGCGAGTTCTGGACGACCTACGATTGTCCCGTCGAAGGTGAAACTGAAGGTTTCAGCGGCTATCTGTTCGGCGACAGCGGCGGCAGCAACCTGCAGGGGTTAAACCCGCCTCTGTGTACCTTCCTCGGCCAGGGCGGGCGCCCCGGCGGACCATCGTTGTGCTATCCGGCTCAGAACCAGTGCAATGCGCGCTGGCTTACTCCTATCGGCCTCTATACCTATAGCAAGCTCATGGAACGGGGCATGATCTTTGACATCGACCACCTGGAGCTGGAAATGAAAACCCAGGCCCTGGAATTGGCCGAGGCGCAGCCGATTGCCTATCCTTTCGTCTCCACCCACGGCACTTTTGGTGGCACCTCAAATGATCAGGCGCGACGTATTCTGCGCAACGGCGGCTTGATTTATCCGAGCCTGGGCAATGGCCCACAACACATTAGCCGAATGGAAGAATTGCGCGGCGTTTACCAGCAGGCGGTGCAGGACCTGCCCAAGAATCAGCGCCCCGTGTTTGGCTTCGGCTTTGGCACAGACACCAACGGCCTTTCCAGTCAGTCTCCGCCGCGCGGGGATATCGCGCCAGGGCGCGAGGTGGTCTATCCCTATCGGCTGTTTGAGGGTGACGTTTTCAACCAGCTTACCCAGTTCAATAACATCGCCGCTGTAACCTTCGAGCAGCCACGCACTACCGCGCCGGACGGACGCGGGCGCACCTGGAGCCTGGATGTGGACGGCAGTGCGCACTACGGCATGCTCAGCGGTTTGGTGCAGGAAATGCGTCTGGAGGGCAGCGCTCAAGATATGCACGACCTGTTTAATTCGGCCGAGGCCTATCTGCGCACCTGGGAGCGCACCCTGGCCGCCAGCGCTGCGATTAACAATAATCCGGACGGCGTGGTGGTGCCCGCCGGACTATTGCGCGAGGCCCCCAAGCCTTAAGGGTTTCCAGAGTTCCTTTAAGGAGCTCTGGAGATCCCACGCCTTCAAGTGACGGCTTCTCCTGTTCCTTCTCCCGTCTTTGGTGAGAAGGACAGGATGAGCGAGTGCAGAAGCTGATCACGTTTTGCGTTTCACCCAGGCTCGCTCCCATTCGAATGTTCGCTTTGCGACCTCTGATGACCAATTCCTGGCTCAAAATTCTTAATATCGGTAATGTGAAACAGAAGAAAATGAGAAATCATTTCCTTGAGAGTGCCGTCCAGTGGAGTAGGTAGCATCTGCGGCTCGAAACGATGTAATTGATCGAATGGCCTCATCTATGGCGTTTCACAATCCGGACCCCAAACTGCGGAAGATCGAGAAGAAGAACGCGGAGATTCGTGCAGCTGTATTTTCACGCTTCTACGGATCAGCCTGGCGTTTTCTGGTTCGTTCGGTCACTCGCATTGCACACCGCTTTAAAAAGAGTCCTCAGAGGGTCAACGGTGAGAGCCCTCATGGACTTGCGGCCCGATGGATTGTGGGGTTGCTGGAAGAAAGAAATATCCCTTACTTGGTTTGCGGAGGACTTGCAGCAAGGGGATACGGTTCCGGACGTGAGCTCAACGATATTGATCTTTTCGTCCCCGGTGAACATTTTTCATCAGTGGTTGAGGCTGCCCGTGAATACATATCCAAGCCCCCCAATCACTATCAAGAGGAAGGCTGGGACTTAACTTACGTTCAGTTCAGTTATGGCGGAGTCAAAATAGAGGTTGGCAACGCCGACGGTCCAAAAATTTACGATGTCTGGCGCAAAGCATGGGTTCCACTCGATGTGGATTTCTCGCGTTGTATGAGAGTCAAATTGCTGGGTTTGGAGCTTCCGCTTATGCTTGAGGAAGATCTGATCCAATATAAATCGGTGCTTTCGAGACCCGTGGATGTCGCTGATATTCGTGCCATGCGTGAGGAGCCAGTGACCTGGAGGGGAGCCCACCTTTGAATACCCAGCACGTCACGGCCAGCGCGGCATCGCGATTGCGCCTGTTCATTTCTCTGGCGTTTTTTTCTCTGATTGTCGCCTGCAGTGATTCGCCGAGTGGCTATCAGACCCTCCCACAAGATTCCGTGGTGCTGGCCTTTGGCGACAGCGTTACCCATGGTACCGGAGCCGGCGAGGGCGAAGACTTTCCGACGCTGCTGTCACAGGCAACCGGCTGGGTGGTCATCAATGCTGGCGTGCCTGGCGATACCGCAAATGAAGCTCGGAGCCGACTTGCTGGGCTGCTCAAAAAGCATGAACCGGATCTTGTGATTGTCGAACTGGGAGGAAATGATTTCCTGCGGAACCGGTCGGCAAGTCAGGTAAAGGAGCACCTCAGGGAAATTCTCGCAGAGGTTCAGGGATTCGGGGCCGTCCCAGTGCTGGTAGCGGTACCGGAGGTTTCTGTCTTGCGAGCCAGTTTTGGGAGCCTCTCAGACTCACCCATCTATGAGGAGCTGGGCGAAGAAGAGCGCATTTTGGTGATCGACGATGTTGTCTCAGAGGTGCTTTCCAACGAAGACCTTCGAGCGGACCGAATTCACCCCAATGCCCGGGGCTATCGCCAGATGGCTGACCGAATTGCCGAGGCGCTCTCTGACGCAGGCCTGGCACCTGAGCCCAGCATCTGAAAGCCATCTGTTAAGGCGTGTGTTTCCATTGCATACAGGCCTTTTTTGCCATGCTTCTTGATGGCTGGATCTGTGGCCGAATGTTAGTCTGCTGTGCCTAATCATAAATGTGTAGGAATTTATGGGCCGTTTTAAGCTTCTCAGTCTTCTCGCAAGTGTCATGCTAGTGGGGTGCGGTCCGGGGCCCCAGAGAACAACAGAAGAAGGATCCACGCAGAGTTTCAGCAATGCGTTTAATGAGTATGAGCAGGCATTTCAAGACAACTTCTTTGCCCAACCAATCTCGTTAACCGGCAAGGTCGTCTCCACTAACAATGTGGATATTGCGTCAGCAGAGCTGACTGTGACGGATGAAGTACAAGACTCTTCATTTGTCACAACGACTGATGAAAGCGGTCGGTTTAGCCTCGCTAATTTAGAGCGCCACGTGGTGTCGTTGAAGGTCACGTCTGAGGGTTATCTTTCAGAGACGGTCATCGTCGACCTCAAGCGGGATGAGGCGACCCAACAGTTTGACTTACCCAGTATCATTTTGGCGCCCGATGACTCGATAAACCGGATGGTGTTTGGTGGCGATACAGCCTTTGGACGACGCTTTTTAGACCCCGATGAAACAACGCCGGTCGATCAAGTACCGGCAGATAACCCTGAGGCCTTAATACAGGCAAGTGACCCGGAACCCGGAACGCGAGAAGCCTTGCAGTGGATCAAACCACACTACGAGGCTGCCGATTTTTCGGTCGTTAACTTTGAAAGCCCTGTCACCGCTCAACCCACGACGCCACATCCAGAAAAGCCCTTCCTGTTTTTCACGTTGCCTGGCTCGGTCAAAGGGTTGCAGTGGCTCGGCGTTGACTATGTCTCGTTGGGCAATAACCACGTTTACGATTACCTTGAGCAAGGTTTATCAGACACATTGACTTACCTCGATAGCTACGGGATGGCCCATAGTGGGGCTGGATTCTCCAGTGACGATGCCTTCGCGCCATACCAAACCGTGCTTGGAAGCACCGCTTACAGCCTGATTTCAGCTACGTCGGTGAGTGGAGACCGATATGAGGATAACTACGTCGCCAGTGACACGAAAGGTGGAGCGGCAGACCTGAGAGAAACTTCAACGCTGCAAAGCGTAATCGAGCAGGAGAGGGGTTTGGGAAATGCCCCGATTGTTCAATTGCACACGGGTAAAGAGTATACGTTTGAGCCGTCTTCTTTCGCTCTAAGCAAGCTTAATGAGGCCGCAGATTTTGGGGCCGCATTGGTGGTTGCCCATCATCCACATGTCGCTCAAGGGGTGGGCAAACGTAATGGCGTCTACCAATTGCACGGCCTGGGTAATCTGGCATTTGATCAAGCGCGATTAGAAACCATGCTAAGTCAGATTGGTCGCGTCGATATGCAGGCTGATCAAGTCAGCGACATTCGGATGATTCCGGTCTATTTGAAAGACTATCGACCGCGTTTAATCGGCGGTGAGCTAGCCGATCGGTTTCTCAGGCGAATCGGTGAATACTCGAGCGACTATGGTATGTATTTAGCACCATACAATGGTCAGGGGTGGGCATTCGATCAAAAAGATCCCGCGCAACATGAAATTCGCGAAGTCACCCAAACGCGTACTATCCCGGATAACGGAGAGCTCATTGTCGATTTAAGGCAGCTCTCTGATAGTTCGGAGTCACTTCTTGCTGTCCAATTTTCGGGTGAGAGTACGCTTTCAATTGGGCGCGATATTCTGATGTTTGGCGACATGGAAGACTGGGATACAGATGGAACCGTTGTCGAAGCGCCTCGTTGGAGTCCAGCAGGTTCTTCCAGCCAGGTTTGTTTATCCGAGCGTTATCGCGGTGTAAGCGCGCTGTGCAGTGTGAGGACAAGTGACAACACCAGTGACTCTCTGATTTCATTTGGAAACCGGGTCAGAGTCATGGGAGATGCCGATGACACACCGAACAAGGACTTGAGTCTGATCGGCTATGTAAAAGGCCAGAATGCAGGCAAGGTCTCTTTGATCAGTGCCTACTATGCCAGCTCAGGAGACCAAACCTTCGGAGAGGAAGTGGCAATATCCGTCGACCCCGGAACTTATGGATGGCAAGCCGTTTCCGCTAACTTGAATATGCCGGCAGATGAGCCCGTTGGGGATGGCGTTGACCCAGGGGAGGAAAACGCGCGTGCATTGAGGTTGTTTTTTCGTCAGTCTCCGCCTGACATTGACGGTGGTATCGTGAGTTACGATGATTTCGCGGTGATCAATTGGGAAGAGGAGCTGCAATCAGGCACACAGCTATCCACACCTCATGCTCGTGACTTTCTCAGAGTGACCGGACAAGCGGGGAGCCAGGTTGAGCTCCAACTTCAGTTCGAGCAGTTGAATCCCGGCTTGAACGTGAACCCATGACGCATCAAGGATGCGCCGCCACAAAGTCGCGCACCGCACGTGAAACCGCCTCAGGCTCAGTCAGCGGTGCCCAGTGCGGTGAGTCCAGGGTTTGCAGAGTCAACTTGCCGGTCCAGCTCACCAGATGTTCATTCAGCTGTGGCTTCAGATAGGCATCTTGCTTGGGGATGATGACTTGCACCGGGCACTGAGCTTTGCGCCGATTTGGGCGCAGCAGGCGGGGCAGGAAGTT
>CAZWEP010000077.1:9166-10806 GCA_964632565.1 uncultured Marinobacter sp.
ACCAGAGGCGTGGCATCGGGATCGCCTTCTGCCACGGCATGAATGATCACATCACCGCTGGTGACCCAGTGTTTTCGTTGACTGCTCACGATGGTTACCCGTCCTGTTGTTAGCTATGGGAACAGGGTAACCATCATGCGGTCGCAGCCAGAGGGCAGACCGGGCCAACTATCGGGCAGAAGATGTCAGTGTCGGAACCGCGTCGGGACAGGACCAGTAGGGCGCTGTGGACTGACGGGTGGCGGCCTCGTCACAGGCGCCCGCAAGGCCATGCTCTAGAAATATCGCGGCATCCCGAACAGTCTCTCTGGGCAGCTCTTCCATCGGGATGTGGCCGACGGTGGGGTAAACCACCAGGCCCGCGTGGGGCACGTCCTGGCGCCAGCGATCCGCCAGAGCCGGTGGCACCCAGGTGTCTTCTTCGCCCCACATCAGCAAGGTTTCTGCGGTGATACTGCGAAAGTCCGGCGGCACAGGGCTGTCGGCCCGTGCTTCGATCAGTTCCAGAGTTTTCATGTAGACCGGCTTGGCGCCGGGGCGCTGGTTCATGTGCACGTAGCGGCGGTAGGACTCCGGCGTGATGCGGTCTGAATCGCCATACACCCAGGCAACGCCAAGGGTGACGGCCCAGGCCGGCTGAACGTAATTGCCAATCATGGCGACCGGAGGGAAGGTGCCGACGCCCAGCAGCCAGGGGGTGTCCTGAGGGTAGCCAAAGGGGTCCAGCAGGATGAGTCGCTTCACCCGCCCAGGGTTGCGGGCAGCATAGGCCGCCGCCAGGTAGCCACCCAGAGAATTGCCCGCCAGTGAGACGTGGCTGAGGTTGAGCTCATCCACAAATCCTTCCAGCGTTCGCAACAGATTGGCTTCGGTGAATTCATCCAGATCCGACGGTGCGCCGGTCAGACCGAACCCGGGCATGTCGAGGGCAATCACGCGATGAGTTTTGGACAGCTCATCGGCCCAGCCGTCCCAGGTTTGCAGGGCGGAAAAGATGCCGTGCATGAGAATGATCGGTTCGCCCGCGCCTCGATCCTGATAGTGAATGTCATAGCCGTTTACGTGCACAAACTGCGAGTGTTGGTTGGTGTAGCGGCTCTCCAGGTCTTCCATCGACATGTCCAGCAGGCCACCCCAGTGACTCATGGTGGGGGTGGCTTCCATGGACGCGCCGATGGCGGAGCATCCCGACAGGGGCAGGGTCAGTGCGAGGAATAGAAACAGGGCGAATCTTGGAAGCAGCGTCCGTGGCTTCATCGTATGCATGATCGTCGGTCCGGTCTGACAATGGGGACCTTGAGAATCACAACATTCGCCTGTTCAGGCATTGACCCCAATGCCGCGCGGGACGGCATCTGTGGTCATTTTTGCTTTTTTGCCAACTTGAACATGAACTCCGGCGCCATTCTTTTGACCCAGAGCGCGGCCATTTCCTTGCCTTTGCCCACGGGGATCTCCCGTTTTGCCTTGGCCAGGCCGTCCACGATCACTTCTGCGCATTCATTCACGTCCATGCCACCGGCGATGTTGTCGTCTTCTTTGCCGAAGGCGGAGCCGTCGGCGGCCAGCGCGTTGCGGGAAATGTCGGTGCGGATAAATCCTGGGGTAATGGTGGACACCAGTATGCCGTCGTCTTCCAC
>CAZWEP010000078.1:0-10242 GCA_964632565.1 uncultured Marinobacter sp.
CTGGTGCCCGGCCATGAAATCGTTGGCCGCGTGCTGGAAGTTGGTCCGGAGGTCACCCAGTATCAGGTCGGCGACCAGGTGGGTGTGGGCTGCATGGTCGATAGCTGCCAGCAATGCGATCAGTGCGATCATGGTGAGGAACAGTACTGCCGCCACGGCATGACACCCACCTACGGTGCGCCGGATCGTATCTCCGGTGACATTACCCAGGGCGGCTACTCCAAGCACATTGTCGTGCGGGAAGAGTTCGTGCTGCGGATTCCCGATGCACTGGACCTGTCGCGTGCTGCGCCGATCCTGTGTGCCGGTATCACCACCTTCTCACCATTGCGCACCTGGAATATCGGAAAAGGCAGCCGGGTAGGCGTCATTGGCCTCGGCGGTCTTGGCCACATGGCGGTCAAACTGGCAGTGGCAATGGGCGCCGAGGTGACCGTACTGAGCCGCTCGAAGAAGAAAGAGGACGAAGCCCGGTCAATCGGTGCCCGGGGCATTCTGGCCTCAACCGACGAAGACGCCATGGCTGACGCTGCCGCTTCGATGGACCTGATCATCGATACCGTGCCGGTCGAGCACGACGTCACTCCCTATACGCCGCTGCTGGACGTGGACGGGACCCTGGTGATTGTGGGCCAGGTCGGGCCGATGAAGGGGTTCATGTCCGTGCCCATGATCATGGGGCGTCGCCGCGTCGCCGGTTCCCTGATCGGTGGTGTCAAG
The DNA here is from genome assembly GCA_964632565.1 of uncultured Marinobacter sp. Lineage (GTDB taxonomy): Bacteria > Pseudomonadota > Gammaproteobacteria > Pseudomonadales > Oleiphilaceae > Marinobacter. The sequence continues at coordinate 721 of CAZWEP010000078.1, forward strand.
GAAACCCAGGAAGTGCTGGATTTCTGCGCCGAGCATGACATTCACCCGATCTGTGAAATCATCCGCCCGGATCAGATCAACGACGCCTTCGAGGTAATGACCAAGGGCGACATTGCCCATCGGTATGTCATGGACATGTCGGCCTTGTCCGTCGAAAGCTGAGGCGTATAAAACTGGCCCGGCCCGGTATGCTATGGCACCGGGCCGGAGACCGATACCCGGTCTCATTCGTCAAGTGTTTCAGCTTTGTCCAGTAACTGCTTTTCGATGGCTAGTAGCTGATCCTTTATCTGGAACATGGTCTTGTAGGTCCGAAGGTCCATGCCAGTCTTGATTCGCAAGACTTTGATAAGAGGGCCAATTGAGCGCTCGTATACTTCAGCCAGCGATATCAGTGCTTCCTTGAGACCATCCGGTCCTTGAACAGTTACGTGAGGTTCAATATTGAGTTGCCCGAGGGATTGCTGAATCCCTTCCATCAAAGGCTTTATGTCCATTCCCTCGGCTGGCCCATGGGCTTTCGAATCGCTGACGGCCTTCCCGAGGGCCTTTAATTGCTCACCGATGCTCGCAAGCTGGTGAACCACCTTGTCACCGGTATCACCCTCGCCTCCGGCTTGAACCCGGGCGCGATAGGCAGATCGGATATCGTTCCAGCGAGTCGACTCGGCGTCTGAAAGTGTCCCGCGAATTTCCTTCAGTTTGAGAAGGTTCTCCTCGGCACCCTTGGTGAGGAGTTGAGCTTCACCTTGATAATGGTCGTCGATCAGTTTTTCGAGCTCGACGTCCGTCATGACCGCTGTGACCTTCTCGGCCAACTTGTTCATGTTCCGGTAACTGCCCTGGAGCTTGAACGGCGGCTCGGTCCGGTAGGAGTCGTCTTGACTGCTCGAGGCGATGTAGGATTCGTTGACGCGCAATATCACGTCACGAACGCGAAGAAGGCGCGTGAGTACTGCAACGATTTCTTCTCGTTCGGCAGCGCTGTAATCATGATCAAACTCGGTGGAATTGACCTTTTTTCCGGCAGCAATGTCGGCAAACCGGTAGAAATCGTCCATTCCCCGGGAAGCCAACGGTGCAGTGACCGGGTTTGAACTCATGCTGTTTTCAAGGTATGAAAGGGCGAAAACCGCTTCCATCCCGCTCAGTTGGTCACCCAGGTTTCGCACATCCGCCCGGTTTGCCAGCATGTCGGGTATCTGGAAGACCTCGCCAGACTCAGTGTATGGATTGCCGCCCATACATATTGCGAATCGTTTGCCACGCATGTCGTAGGTTTTGGACTTGCCATTCCAGATGCCTTCTATCCGTCGTGTACCGTCACACAGTGAGATGAACTTTTGCAGAAACTCCTCATGGGTATGCTGAATGTCATCCAGGTACAACATGACGTTGTTGCCCATTTCCAGTGCAAGGTTCAGCTTGACCAGCTCCATTTGGGCGGTGGAGTGGGGGGCCTTCTCCGGATCCAGTGAGGTCACGTCATGGCCGAGTGACGGGCAGTTGATCTTCATGAAAATCAACCCGAGACGGCTGGCAACGTACTCCATCAGAGTGGTCTTACCATAGCCCGGGGGCGAGATCATGATCAGCAGCCCCATCAGGTCGGTGCGGCGATCATCGCCCACGGTCCCCATCTGCTTCGCAAGGTTGTCTCCTACAAGGGGCAAATAGACTTGAGAAATCAATTTATTGCGAACAAATGATGTCAGAGGTTTGGCGATGAATTCCTCAACGCGCAAACGGTCTTTCTGCTCTTCCAGAATTTCATGGCGGACTTTCTGAAGGTTTTCCCAGCGCGGCAACAGGTCGTTGATATGACGCCGCAATCGCGTTTCGAATTCGTCCAGAGCCAGGCTGAGCCGCTGGCCCTCCAATCTTTCGTGCCGCCCGAGGAGCCCCTCGATCACAAACGTCAGCTCGACGGTCCTTGGCTGAAACTGTATGGATAGCGACAGGGACTCAGCGAGAACCATTACTGCGGCTTCGGGTGCGAAGTGCACCAGCAGTTCATCGTCAGTCTGAAGGGCGAAGGCTTTGAGCCAGGCTACGGTGGTATGCCAGAGACCGTGGGCCCGGCACTTGGACTCTTCCAGGGCCTGCTGGAACGTTGCCTGATGATTTTGCTCCGCGAGGTATTCAGTGAATCGGTCCCGCAGTTCCTCGCCGGGCCTGGATACGTCGAACGTCTTTGGGTTATCGGCGAGCGCCTGGCACAGGTAATCGGCGGCTTGATCGATGACCCAGGGCTCGAAGTCCAGATCATGGTGCTCAGAGAAAGCTTTTATGTCTTTGCGGACGGAATCCCGAGTTCGCTCCATTAACCCGGAAGCTCGCATGAGCGACTGCAACACACCAGCGCTGGTGCATTCAGCGGTCACCCGTTGTCTGTAGGTTTCGTCCTGCATGAACCAGAACATCAGCGCCGAGCCGCGCACAAGCGGCGAGAACCGCAATAAACCAGCCTGAGCCTTCGCCGGAGCCAGTTTGGCAATGATCTTCGCCGCGTCGTGGTCGTGGATGCCTTTCTCATATCCGTCACGATATCGGGGGCCTGCGAACTGCCGAACTGCTTGGTCGAGTGCGTCCTGGTCGGGCCATTTCGGAGCGGGAACGCTGCCGCTTTCGATCGCTTCCATGAAGCGGTAGGCCAGGTATTCCGCTTTATAGACATCGGGTGCTTCGGATGGAGTATGAAGGCTCCAGCAATCCTCGAGGTTTTCCAGTCGCTCGTCCGTGATGTCCTCAAAGAACTGTGTGCCCGAAATGTGGAGTCGCAAACCGTCTTTCTGAGGCACAAGGGTCAACGCAGGATCCTGCCGGTTAACCGAAAATCGGTGGCGCGGACCGAGCTTGATGATGGCTCCGCCGTCTTCATACATGTCTGCCTTATCCCGGACAGATCGCTGGGCGTTGTCCTGGGTGGCCTTGAGCTGTGCTTCCAGATCATCCGCTTCCAGCGGGGCATCCAGTTCCCGCAGCCGGGCTGCCAGGTCGCGTACTTTTGCAACCATGGCGTCGCCGGCAAAATAAGCATGAACCTGCTGAACGTCGTCGAATTGATCGGTTCGCTTCTTCAGGTTATCGAGAATACGCTGGCCGGCCTCCTTGAGGGAGGACGCTTTTCTCTGGCGTTCCTGAGACAGTTGTTGGCGGCGAGCCTCAATGGTTTCCTGGGTGGTTTCCCGTTGCTCAATCAGTGCTGCAAGAAATTCGTCGTATTCGCCGAACTGGCTTTCGATTTCCTGCAACTGGTTGAGCATCTTCGCCAGCAATCCATCGCACTCTGAAGGCGCGCTGACCGTGTGCACGCCGTTGGCCAGACTCTGCTCGTAAAGTCGCAGCTTCGAACCAAACTGAACCTTGGCCTCCTCTCTGCCACATTCGTTCAGTTTGATTTCCGCTCGGGACCTATCCTGATTCACCCGTGCGTAGAGCGACGATAGGTTATCGGCGATGGTGGCTTGTTGTTCGGTGTCGTCAGAGGCCAGTGAGGATAGCAGTTCCTGTACGAAATCAAGGCCATCCGTAATCTCATGATAGTCGTTGACCAGATCCCCAAGTTCGCGCCGGTCACTGGCATTCTCAACGTTTTGCCTCAGGTGATCGACCTGTTCAGTGTACTTCGTCAGCGCTTCGGGCTTGGCGAGAAACGCCAGGGTTCGATCGGCGAGCTTGTCCACCGCGCCGTGCGCCCGGTCATCAAGTTGCTCTAATTGGCCCCGGTCGATATATCGACGTTCGGCAAGCGATCGAATGAGTCCGCGATGGTCCTGAAGCTTTTTCAGGTGGCTCACAAACTGGTGAGGTTCCCGCCAGGCCTCAGGACGGCTTTCCTGGATAAGCAGCGACAGTGTCTTTTCCGCGTCTTTCAGTGCCAGGTTGGATTGTTGCCGTACACTCTCGACCTTTTCATACTCGTCCACCACCAGTTCTGCCGTGGCGCGAACCTGATGCAGCGCTGCGTTAATTGCCTCGAAGTAGACTTCATGGAGCCAGAAACGTTGGTCGAGCAGTTTGTCGACACGCTTGATCAGGGTGTCAAAATGACGGACAGCGGCCTCTTCCAGGCCAGCAAGTTTGACCACTTCGTACAGGTCGGCGATTCCGCTGACCAGTTCCGGATTACCGATGCGACCCAGTTCCGACTCATCAGCGGCGGCGTTATCGGCATGGTGAGCCTGAGACTCAAACGGTGTTTGCCACAACTGAATAGGATGCACCTGTGATGGCTTTTCGTCGGCAGTAAAGACCGCGAGTTCTCCGCCATCGAAAAGGGCATAGCCGTGACCAGTGATGGGTGGCGCTGTGGTGCGGGAAATCAGGTTATAACGCAGCAGGGTCACTGCGCCTGATGTAGGCGCATAGAAGACGATCAGCACGTCCTCGCCGTTCGGCGACTCCACCATTCGCTGGAAACGAAGCCCTTCAGGCACGTCCACGATCTTGAGATCGTCACTGTACAGATAGATACCACCGGGAAAGACCAGGCCATGATCTTGTGGCAGGCATCGCACGGAATCCGCTAGCGCGTCGATTCGATGAAGCGTTTTCTCCATCGGATTGAACACATAGTAGCGGTTGGTTTTCTCGTTGTACGGTCGCACCCGGACCAGAAAGATGTCGCCGCGCTTGGCGTATTCGAAGGTGCCGTCACTCAGTGACTGGCTTGCGACTTCAACGGGATCCTCGAAGATGCCTTCACCAGTTGTGGTGTTGTTCTCAACTTTGAAGGTAATGTTGCCGCCAGTGTTGTCAACGAACAGTCGGTCTTCGATGGAATAGTGCGGCGATACCCCCTGGATCATGTGCTCCCTGGAAAGCCGGGTCCACTCAAAATCGAACCGGTCCGGTAGTTGGAAGTCTTCGGCACCCCGGTCGTCGATGTAAGCGCGTACCGAACCGTCATGATTCAGTGACCAACGAAATACCTTGAGGTGGTCACCTCGGTCACCGATCTGAAAAGCCATCAAAAGACGACCGTCCGCGGTCACCAATTGAATAAGTTTTGCTTCTTTGTGAAACCGGAACAATGACGCAAAATCTGTCTGGAACTTGTCGTTCTGCAGAAACGACCCGTCAGTTTTGGACTGGGTGATCTCCCAGGCACCATCACTCTCTTCAAGGCGGTAGAGGCTGAAGATGTCTTCGAGTTCGACAGATTGCTTGAGGCCATGCTCGGTGTTGAACCCAAACAGCAGAAACTCGCCAATCCGGACGATGTCCCTTGCTACGCAGTTGTGCGGCGTTCTGGCCCGGACCCGGCCCAGAATATCCATGCTCGACGAGCCAAACTTCGTCTCGCGATTCTCATTGAGAGCTTTTACCGCTTCGTGAAGTGCATCGCCGTTATCGGTGAGCCGTTTCTTGAGTGTGGCAAACGTGCCACCTTCCCGAATGATAGCCTCGGTGGTGAGGGTGTCTGCAGATCCCATCGCTTACTGTCCTTGATTGCTTCAATCTGGCTTGGGGTAAGCAGGCGGGGCTACGTCAGCCCCACCTCCTGTAGACGCTCAGTCAGTGGTATCCGCTGACTGGCTGTCCGAGGCTAGTTTTCCACCGATGCCACCATTCATGATTTTCTCCATGACGGAACTGACAAAGGGCGTCATGCTGCTGGCGTTTTTCATGAAGTGGTCGGTAGCGCGGCCGTAGCCGATACCTTGTGCGACCTTGTTGAAGACGTCACCGTCACCACCAATGAACTCGAGCTTGGCATTCGCCAAAGCGTCGCCCATGGCTTTTGCCTGCGCTTCGCTGATGCGAACGTTTGCATCGATTCTCGACATGGTTTCTTCCTTGTGGATGTCGAGGTTGCGGTTCATGACTTCAAATTCTCGGCTGGACTCGTCCATCCGTTCGTACGCTTCGGCCTTCTTGGTGATGCCTTCTGCTTCAGCCTCGGCCATCTTGAGTGCTGCTGCAGCCTTCGCATTGCCAAGCTCCTCTTCGCCCTTGGCTTCGGCCAACAGCATGTCTTCCTGGTTCCTGGCTCGGGTCTCGCCTTCGAGGCGCTCCGCTTTGGCAGCCTCTGAGCGGGCGAATGCGTCAGCTTCGGCCTCTTTACGTGAAGCGGCTGCGTTGGCTTCGCGGATCTGAGCTTCTGCGAGCCCTCTGGAAGCAGCCTTGGCTTTCTCACCCTCGGCCAACTCGACCATCGCCTTCTTGCGCAGCTCGGCAGAGGTTTGTTCGGCCTTGGCGGCTTCAACCTGCTCGATCCGGCCCTGCTCGGCTTTTGCCTCTGCAGCAATAACAACCGTTTCCCGCTTGCGCTTGGCATCTTCACGGTTGCGCATGGAGAGAATATTCTCCTCTTCCTCGGCAACGCGGGACTCAACCTGAATTCGTTCAGCTTCAATGTCGGCTATTTCTTTGCGTTTAACCTCAAGAACCTTGTCTTTCTCAATGCGTTCTTCTTCAACTCGACGTTCGCGGTTGATGTGCTCAAGTTCCGTGGCCGATTGGATGGCCACATCTTCAACAGAAATCGCCTTTTCTCGGGCTTTTGCCGCCAGTTGCTTCTCTCGCTCCCGCTCTTCCTCGGCAATATCGATGGCTTTCTGAGCTTCGGTTTTGGCGAGTTCAGAGGCGCGACGCTGCTCTTCATGCGCGGTGTTTTCGCGGGCGGTCTCCCGTGATTCGATCTCTGCAATTTCGCGATTGGTGCGGGCTTCCGTCTCCGACTGGGCTTTACGCAAAGCCTCTTTCTGTTCGAAAGCCGTTGTGTCGCGTTCGGCAATCGCCACTTCCGCATCACGTTCGAGATTGTTGGTGGCGACACGGTTGCGCTCGGTGATCTCCTTGATGCGCTTGATACCGTCCGAATCCATAATGTTGTTCGGATCAAGCTGATCGACCGGCGTTTGTTCAAGGTAATCAATCGCTACGTCTTCAAGGACATACCCGTTCAGATCGTTGCCAATGAGTTCAACAATCGCCTGACGAAATTCCTGGCGCTGTTCAAACAGCTCCACGAAATTGAATTTCTTGCCAACGGTCTTGAGGGCCTCGGAAAACTTTGCGTTGAACAGTTCGTCAACGGCACCTTTGTCAGAGGCTCGGGCAACGCCTACCGACTTGGCCACCCGGAGAACATCGTCCGGAGTTTCGTTCACCCGCAAATACAGGCCTATTGAAATGTCGGCCCGGTAGTTGTCTCGGCAGATGAGTCCATTTTTGCCCCGGCGATCGATTTGCAGGGGAATCACGCTGATTCGCATGGTTTCAGCACGGTGGATGACCGGCAAAACCATTGCACCCGTGAAATGAACGTTGGGCGTTTTGGCCAGGGTATTGACGATCAGGGCCTCACCCTGGTCCACCTTTCGATAGAAGGCCTTGAACAGCATCAGGATGGCCAGTGTGGTCAGGAATATGACCCCAATGACCGTCATTGCCGGCATGATTAACTCCAACATAAGTCCCTTTCTCCTTTCTTGGTGTTTACCGGATCACGCCGGCAATGAAATCTGCCTCGGAGACAACCTGGTAAGCTTCCAGGTCGCTCTGATATCTGATGACGACGACCTTCTCTCCCGGAGCAATAGGGTCAACACTCCTTACCTGCAGGCGTAATTGAGCTCCGTTTACCGTGCAGTCCATCGTGCCGCCGTCCCTGGATATGGCGTACACGGCCGTGCCTGTGGCACCGAGCACGTCACTGCTGCATGCCCGAGTCGATTTAAAAAGCCCCTTCAGAGGTTTGATCATGAGAGCTCCGAGCTTGGCGCCTGCCAGCAGGGAGACAATGAAAAGTAGAGCGCTGGCGACGAACACGAGCAGTCCGGTTGGCAAAAGGTTGAGTAACAGAAGGTCGCCAAAGTAGGAGGTTACCCAGGCGCCGAGTGTGACGGACGTCAACACGACTGGGAAAGGAACCCCGGTCAACCCGAGGGTCGCCATCAAACCGGTCAGTGCGCTACCGCCGCCATCGGCGATGTCCAAATCGAGATCAACGACATCGAAATCAGCCATGCCAATCATTGCAACTAACCAATACAGCACGCTGAAGAGCAGTAATGCGGTCCAGATGAGGGTGGGAAATCCAAATGAGATCTGAAGAAACGTATTCATGGGTGCAAAGACCTTTTCTTTCCATGAAAAAACACGTATCGGACGCTGTTGACCGATTCCTTTCGTTTAGTCGTCTATGACCTTAACGCATGTGCATGCGATTTTATTGTGTGGGTGTGTTTATTTTTGCTACCCACACACTGCAGTGTTACAGACACTATTAAACTTCCGATATTTTGACAAAATTATTTTTCTCCCGTGGGAAACAGAGCCCAAACCGTGAATTCTGAGCGACACCAACCGGTTTCTGCTCGTCGCCCGGGAATTCCGAAACGGGCTCAACTGATTGCATTAGTGGGAGAAAATGGTAACTTCAGCTTCAATTGTGCAGGATATATACAAACCCCATGGCGTGATTGCCGCTGCTCCGCCTCCATGTTGTAAAGGAACTACTTTATGGCCGATGACCTGAATTTACGCCCGCTCCAGTCCACACCTGACTCCGCCCAATCAGTACAGTCTCCTGAAGAAAAAGAGAAAAAGCTGCCAGCCATTCAGGCCAGGGCCGCCGAAGTGGTGGGCAGACTGGTTGCTCTAGAAGAGCGTGATCTCGGCGAAAAGCGGGAGATGATGCTTGAGGTTGAAACGCTGGGGAAAGACGCCGAATACAAGCTCAGCAAAGCCAGCGCCCTGCTCAAGCGCCCCGTGCAGGACTTGGCCAAGGCGGCGGAGGAAGGGAGCGATGTCGACGAGGCCCTCCTTTCTTTGCAGGGCAAAGTCCGGGAAGTGAACCCTAACGAGATCGATTTCTCGATGGGATTTGTTCGTCGCCTGGTATCCAAGCTGCCGTTTGTCGGGACTCCGATATCACGCTGGGCCGCCAGGTATCAGGCGGTAAGCTCTGTCATCGAAGACATTGCGAACTCCCTTCGCCTGGGCATGCAGCAGCTGGCTCAGGATAACATTGAGCTGGCCACCGACCGTGACCGTATGCGAGAGCTTATCTTTGACCTCGAGGATTACGTGGCTTTTGGTCAGCTCCTTGACGCGGAGTTGGTTGCCCAGATTGCCAACGAGAGTGACGATAATAAGAGAAAGTTTCTCGAAGAAGAGATTCTATTCGCCCTTCGTCAGCGAATCATGGATCTTCAGCAACGGCTCGCAGTCAATCAGCAGGGAGTCCAGTCCGCCGATTTACTGATTGGCAATAACAAAGAGCTGATCCGGGGAATTAAGCGGGCGTTGGACGTAACAATCGAGGCCCTTGCGATTGCCTCGAACATTGCGTTGGGACTGCAGCGGCAGAAGAAGCAGCTCGAGGCGCTGAATGCCACGAACGAAACGGCTTCGGAGCTTCTTTATCAAACATCCAAGCGTCTGCAAGAGCAGGGTGTTGAGATTCATAAGCAGGCTTCCCAGGCCTCACTGGACATGGAAAAACTCAAGGCGACCTTTGCCAACAGTCTGGCCGCCTGGGACGCTATTAACAGTTTCCGGCGTGAAGCC
>CAZWEP010000079.1:0-10115 GCA_964632565.1 uncultured Marinobacter sp.
GGAAAACCGCCTCAATCGGTCACGATCAGTGCAGGCCTTCTGTTGCTGTCTCAGGCGATGAACGAAGATACGGCGCTTCTGGAGGTTGAGCTCGCCTGCAGCGAAGCCATGCAAGCTGGGGGCAATCGGATTGTTTTGTGTGAAACGCCTGAGCAATCCGGGCAAGGGAAAGTCGATGTCCGGATTCGTGAAAGCCTGGAAGACCGTTCATTCGCCCTGCATTACCAACCCATCGTCAACATGGACTCTGGTCAAACCCTCTTCGAAGCCCTGGTGCGGTTGATCGGCGAAGATCGAACGGTGTTTTTCCCCAACCAGTTTATGCCATCCATCCTGGCGGGCCACGGCGTGTCACTGCGAGAGCTGGATGAATGGGTCATACAACATGCGCTCGGCGAGTTCTCAGAGCATGGGGGCAACGCTTCGACGAGTCATTCCATCGCCATCAAGCTTTCGTCTCCCATGTTAGACGTGGTCAACATGCTTCCTTTCATCCGCACATGTCTGGGTAACCGCCCCGTTGGTGAGGCCCGCGGGATGTATCTTGCCCTCTCGATGAAAACTGTGATTAAAGACGTTGCAAGCGCCAGGCTTATTCTCGACACCCTCCACGAGATGGATTGCGGCCTGGTCATCGAGCATGTGGAGGCCTCTGACGCCTCGGTCGAACTGCTCAGAGAATTGCCGTCCACGGATTTTGTCAAACTCGCGCCACAGTACGGCTCATCCAAGGCGCAAACCGTCGATCTACAAAACATTCTCAACCGCCTGAGTGCGATCCTCGGTTCAACACAGCCCATCGTTGCCACTCATGTTGAAAACGCCAAGGCGCTCTCCTGGTTCTGGGAGCGCAACATTCGCCACTTTCAGGGTCACTTTATTCAAGCTCCAGAAGTGGCCATGAACTTTGAGCTATGAGTGTTTAATGTGTTCAAACGCTCCAGATAGGAGTAGATTTTTAACTGTATGCTGCGCATGGAAGGCCAGCGGCTGGTCGTTTGTTTTCAGACACTGACCGAATTAGACATGCCGGCTCCTTAAGCCACACGGTCTGTTTGGAGTCATGTCATGAAAACACTCTATTATCTGGTACTTTCCCTTACCCTCAGTGTCGTCCCTAACGCCTTCGCGGATCAGGGCGCCATGAACGATGGCTATCCTGACAACGTCGGCACGGTCGATTTTCAGGCCAACTGCAACGCCGATGTTCAGGCCGACGTCGATCACGCTTTGGCCATGATGCATCACATGATGTACACCCAGGCTCGCGCCGAGTTCGAGGCCATCTCCCAGGCAGATCCCGGCTGTGCCATGGCCTACTGGGGCGTTGCCACAACGCTGTTTCAACCACTCTGGGGCACCACACCGAGTGCCGAAGATATCACCGAAGGCCGACGCGCCATCCAACAGGCCAGCAGCCTTGCGAAGGATGAGCGCGAGCGACGGCTGATTAGTGCGACCGCGGCCTTTTTCGAACCCGATACCGACAAGGTTGGCGAGCGGCTGGCCGGTTGGATCAGAGGAATGGAGCAGGCCTACGAGGCTTACCCGAACGATACCAACGTCGCGTCCCTGTATGCCCTGTCTCGCCTGACCCTGGCGCGATCCGCCGACAACCGTAAGGCCCTGCATAACGAGGCAGAAAAGGTACTACGTGACGTCTGGCAGACTGAGGCGAGTCACCCCGGCGCCGTCCACTATTCCATCCACGCCACGGATGCCGATGGCCGCGCTGGTAACGCTACCGAAATCGTGGACTCCTACACTGGCATCGCTCCGAGCGTCCCCCATGCCCTGCATATGCCGTCTCACATTTACGTTCGGCTGGGTGACTGGCCAAGGATGATTGACTGGAATCAGAAATCCGCAAAGGTGGCGGTTGAACACAAGGTGAATGGCGCGACGTCTTTCCACTACATCCATGCGCTGGACTATCTGGTGTATGGCCATCTGCAGCGTGGTGAAGACAGCGCGGCTCGCAAAGTCTGGGAAACCGCCCAGGCCAACGGGCCACACCAGGCCAATTTCCCCGGTGCATTTCACCTGGCCTCCATTCCCGCCAGGTTGGCCGTAGAGACACAGGATTGGAAAGCGGCCGCCGCCATTGCACCACGTTCTGTGGACTACATCGACTGGGACAAGTTCGCCTGGCCAGAAGCGTTGAGCTGGTATGCACGCGGGCTTGGGGCAGTCCACACCGGTGACCTGGCCGGAGCCCGCGAGGCCGAGCAGCGCCTGAAAACATTGGCAGAAGCCGCCCGATCCGCTGCCGACCAGCGCTTCTCGACCTACATTGAGGTGGACCGCAGGATCCTGGCCGGATGGATTGCCAAGGCAGACGGTGACCCGGACCGCGCCATCGAACTAATGGATTCCGCAGGCCAACTGGAAGCCACCGTCGAGAAGCATCCGGTGAGCCCCGGCACCCTGAAACCGCCCTACGAGGCGCTTGGAGATCTGCTGCTGGCATTGAATCGCCCAACCGAGGCGCTTGCCGCCTACGGGCAGTCTGACCAGACCTGGCCGAACCGCTATCAGACACTGGTAGGCGCAGCGCGCTCAGCTAATCTGGCCGGCGATACTGAAACCGCCGGGCGCTGGTCTCGTCGACTGCTCGAGATTGCCCCTGAAACGGAGCGCGGCCCGATGGACCAGATACAGAATGTGGCAGGCGGCTAGAGCCTCTAACAACTGGGTCTTCGAAAGCACATCACTGACGGACTGACTGTTCGAGCCGTCAGTGATGCCCCCCGGGCCCGTGAGCATGGCCGTGTGAAATTTCTTCGGCATCCGCATCGCGCACTTCGATGATCTCGATATCGAAAGTCAGGGTTTTGCCGGCCATGGGATGGTTGGTGTCCACATCCGCAAACTTGTGGCCGACTTTGGCAACCATGACATGTCGCGGCCCATGCTCGGTTTGCACCTGGGCAATCATACCCGGCTTCCAGCGCTTGGCGCCCACCAGATGCTTGATTGGAATTCGCTGAATGGCGTCCGGCTGGCGTGGGCCGTAGGCTTTGTCTGGCGTGATGGTGACACTGAACGTATCGCCCGCCTCCCGGCCTTCCAGCGCTTCTTCCAGCCCCTTGATGATGCCACCATGGCCATGCAAATAGGCATTGGGCTCGCCACCACGGGAGTTTTCAACTTCTTGGTTGTCCTCATCGCGAACGCTGTAGTGGAATCGGACAACCTGATTTTTTTCGATGGGCATAGACTTCTCTGAGACAATGAACGAAATGGCATTATAAGGCATCGGCGCCTGTGACTTCAGATAATAGGATTCTATGACCAAACCCACGGAAGCCCAGCAACGGTCCGTCCTCAAGCGGCTGGAAAAATTCAGCCGGTTTACCGACAGCAGCATTGGCATTCCCTTCACCCGATTCAGGATCGGTGCCGATTCCATCATTGGCCTGATTCCAGTGGTGGGGGATTTTGCCGGCCTGCTTATGTCCGGGTATGTGCTGTTGGAAGCGCAGCGTGCAGGCGCCAGCCGGGACGTAAAACTGCGCATGCTGCGCAACGTGGGTATCGATTTTCTGGGTGGTTTGTTACCAGTGTTCGGCGATGTCTTCGATGCCGCCTATAAAGCCAACACCCGCAACACCGAATTGCTGCAGAAGTACCTGGAAACGCAACTGGCGGTGGAGCCGCCCAAGCCCCCCTTTCCCTGGCGAGCGATTATCTTTCTGGTGGTATTGGCCGGAGTGATTGCCGGTGGATTCGTGCTGGCCTTGTGACCAAAACAGAAAAGCCCTCCTCGAAAGGAAGGCTATTCAAAGCGCAACCACACACTTGTGGCCATTTAGCAATTGCCCTTTTTTGCCTGACCCGGCGGGCAGAAATGCCCACGGGCATTGCGGTGAGGCCCGCGATCCTCGTAGTAGACATCATGGCGACGGCGATCATGGTAACGATCGTTGTCTCTGTGATCCCTGGTGGTCACGGCAGTCCCCGTTGCGGCACCAACGGCACCGCCGAGAATCGCACCATCTCTACCACCGACTTCGTTACCAATAGCCGCACCAATCGCCCCGCCAATACCGCCACCGATTGCGGCGTCCGCTGTGTCACCTGCAACTGCAACCATTGAGGTGGTACTCAGAGCCAGAAAAACGAGCAGTGATTTCATTTTCATAAACAATACTCCCATGGTTCAGATGGCCTGACCTGCCCATCAAGATGGGAAGGAAACCTCTGTCTCAATCGTCCCATCACTCATTGGTCAGTTATGCGAACCACTCGAGAATATCAGAACTAAACGGGCCCAAACCCATTACGTTTTATTTATATTTCAGTAGGTTACATAACATTAAGAGATGTAACCCGCCTCAATAAGACAGAGAAACGTGTTCTCCATCATGCTCGTTCGCGTACACGTGGACGCGATTCACCAGGTGGGCAGCGGTATGAGCAGACTGCAACTCCCCAAGCGCCCGACTCATGTAGAGGAAAGAAACCGCCGCGAGATAATCTTTGGCAAATCCCAACAATCCGCTGTCCGGGCAATGACGCTCTTCAAACTCCGACAATTCATCTTCATCAATAACGGACCAGAGCGCGGAATAATCGAAATGCCCGGTGGAGGTATACACATGGTCACCAAAGGCGTCGGAAGCCAGATAGTCCGACCCATCCATCGGTGAGTAGTCCCCTCCCCCGAAGCAGGCCATCACCGCCTCCTGGCTCCAGAGATCGTGTTCAATAAAAACCGCCTCCACATTGGCGCAGGCCTCCAGGCACGAAATCTCGGCTAACAATGCATCCAGCTGAGACCGGTAGGTGGTGATCAGGGATTGCTTATCGTAGTTTTCGACGAAGTGGATAATCTCATCCAAGCGCGTTCGAAGCTCGGGGCCGTCGCTTTCCTCCGCAAGGTCTAAAAGATTTTGCTTTGCGATTGTGATGTTCTGAGTCAGTGGATCGACGGGCTCCGCGCGCCATCTGTTGAGCCATTGTCTAATCACAGCCTATCCTTTTTCTTGTGTGTTACGCTGAAAAAGTAATTCACTCAATGGCCAACGACAAGAGACGCTTTATGCGGTACAAACACGCAATTGTAAAATTCAAAGGCGACGTTGGCATGCTGCTGTGCAACGGCTGCGGCGTCCTCATCGCTGAAGGCAAAAAGCACGAAGACCGTGAGCATTACTGCACGATGTGTATGAGTGGGAATTGCAAGGCGAAGTTCAAACAATAGCGTTGCGTCGGATAATTCAGGCCCCGCTCCCTGTCCTCCCGGCTTCCATCTGTGAAATCGATCACCCTTTTAATTGGCCAACCAGTACTTATGGGCCTCTACTGGCACTCGCTTTTTCTCCTTAATTAGAGCCTCGGGTAACTGTTTTCGTTATCCGTGAAACGACTATAAGGAGAACATCATGAAAGGCCTGAAACCAACGGGGGCAATGCTCCTGACGCTGACCCTTCCGTTAGCGGCAAATGCCGAACTGAAATTACTGGACGACAACTCCATGTCCGCCGTGACCGGGCAAGCCGGTATCACCATTGACCTGACCGAAGCACAGGTCACCATCGGAGAAATCAACTACAAAGACCAGGGTAATATTTTCATTGAAAACACCGGGCTGACAGGCGCCGGCGTTGTCCAGGCGCGCCGTGGATTAACGGTGACCGGAGGAGACAGCCTCGATAATGTAAGAATGACGATTGACGTTGCCGGTGACGGCGCCGATGCCGCCGCGCTGCAAAGCCAGTGGGGCCTGGGGAAAATCAACGGAACGGGTTTGACGCTCTCGGCAGCTTCGGTGGGTGATCACGGCGAAACGGCTGTGGCAATCAGCGACGGTGACCTGGTGATATCGATTGGCGCCATGGATGAGGCGGAAATGATCGACTTCGGCGCTTACACTGACCGGGTCAGCCTGGGATCAAGCACCCTGGGTGCGGGAGAAGGTGCCTCGAATACAGGAACCGTCCTGATGTCCAACGTGTTGGTACACGGCTATGTGGGCCCCATTGATATCGTTGTGGATGGCCAGGACAACACCATGAATATCAACAGCTACTTGCAGGCCGACGGAGAGGTCACCGTGGATCTGACGAATACGTCGATGGATTTCGCCCTCCACAACCGACGGGGCGAAGATGTCCTGATCTATGAAAACAATGCCTCAGGTGAGAGCGTCTCGTATTTCCACGCCCAGGCAGAGCTAAGCCCCAGTGCCGATCCCAGCAAGGGACTGCTCATCAACCTGACCGATGCTTCTGGCGACATCGACCTGACAAACATCACGCTGGGTAACGCGCCGGCCATTGGCAACGTCTACCTGACCGACCTGTCCATGCAAGCGAACCTGAACATCTACGGTCACTAAGCACTACTGGCTCCAGCCTTCAATTCCCGCGAGATTGCCGCACGCAGCCTTGTGGGAGTTGCGGGCTGGAAAGCCTTCACTTCTCTAACAATTCGAATTTTCTGGCCACCGACACCGCTTCGGTACGGCTGGTGACCTGCAACTTGCCGAACACATTACTCACGTGGTTTTTGACAGTGGATAACGACACCGTCAATTGCTCGGCAATCCACTTGTTCGACTTGCCTTCGCACAGCATCTGCAACACCTGGAGCTCTCTGGGCGTGAGTTTTTCAACCAGGGTTTCTTCCGGCTCCCCCGTTAGCGTCTTGCTATCGACCTCGGAGGAGAAAGGCACGGCAAATTTTAGAGAGAGCAGTTGCTGACAGTATTGCGAGAGCGGCGCCTGTTGCTGTGCCTTTTTGATGAAGACTTCAAACTGTTGCAGGTCGTCTGCGAAGACACCCACAAAGCCCGCCGATTGAGCCAGAGACAGGGCCTGCTCCATGATCTGCTGAGCCTTATCTGGCCGCCCCTGCATAGACAGCTGCATCCCCATTAATATATCCGCCTTGACCACCCGGTAAAGGACACCATTCTCCAGCGACTGAGCGCGGATGCTGGCCAGTTTTTCCGAGCAATCCCGTTGCAGAAACAATTCGGCCACGCACTCGAGCAAGGCCAGGTTGCGCTCTGGATGCGTGAGGCCAGAACGGGATTGCTGTCGCTGCTGGTACCACGCCAATAACGGTTGCACCTGGCCGCGCTTTAAAGCCACCACGGCGTGCATCGCCTCCAGGTCGAAGAAACCGACAAAGTCCTGCTCGGTGTAATTGCTTCTCACCTCGGCTTCCAGCTCGGTGACGACTTTTTGTGCTTCGTCCAGATGACCTGAACTCAAGAGCAACTCAAAGCTCACCACATATTTGGCGTGGATGATGTTGCGGGGGTCGGTATGGGAATCCAACCGCGTCTGAAGGTGCCGATAATGCTGCCAGGCCGTCTGTAGATTAAACCGTTCACGATGAATCGTGACCAACTGCGAATACACCATCACCATATCCGGCAGGCAGTCCAGGCTCCGATCTTTCAACCAGGCCAGATTCTCCTCAGCCACCTGTTCAGCCAACGACAATTTGCCGTTGAGCAACAGTGCCGGCAGCAACCATCCGAGCGAGGCAATCAGGCAAGCGCCATCCTCGGCCTTCTTGGCCAGGGCGACACTTTTAAAGCCGTGGTCGACACAGTCGTTCATCTGATCGTTCAGGAAACTGTCCGCGGTCAGGCCGCAATAGCACCAACACAGGAAGGGCGAACTCTGCTCTTTCAATGCGTCCAGAACCTGCCGGGTATGATGGGTGGCTTCCGCCACCTGCCCGGTAAATCGCAACATGTGGCTGCGTAAAAAATGGGCGCCGATGTGCAGCGACTCGCTTGAGTCACGCGCTTCTTTGAACGTGTTTTCCAACAATTCCAGATACCGTTTCGACTCGTCGTATCGAAACAGGCTGAAGCAATGCAGCGCTTTGGCCGTCAACAAATAAGGCTGACGTTCCGCAAAATCGGACGGGAACAATTCCAGCACCCTGGGCAACGAACCGGACTGGTAAAGCTGCAAGTGGTTCGGGTAGGCCGCCTGAATGATCTGAAGTGCGCGCTCCCAGGATTGGGTCCGGGTGGCAACGGAGAGCGCCTCTTCAAACTGATGATACTCCACGAAGAAATCGATCATCCGATCCAGCTTTTCCCGGTCCGCCGCCGCTATCCGAAAGCGGCTGGCGAGCCATTCCCGGAATAAGGGATTGAAGACAAACCATCCCTTTTCAAAGCTGGAAGCGCTGGCCAGATAATCCTGCCGGGTAAGCTCCCGGAACGCCTGCCCCCCTGCCTCGCCGAACAACAAACGGGCCAAGGCTTCGTTAAATTTTCCCGGAATACTCAAAACATTGCAGGCTGCCTGCTGATCCGCGGACAAGTGAGAATACAGCTGCTGCAACAGGAACTCCGACAGGTTCGTTTCGGAGGCAGAAAGCGCTTCCTCGAGAGACAGCCCCGATTTCATCGATATACAGAGAATATGGATCAGCCCCGGCCAACCTTCCGTTTTGGCCTGAATGCGTTGAAGCTCTGTGTCTGACAATTCCGTGCCCAACAGAGCCTGCATGTAGGACCTTGTCTCCGCGTCGGTAAAGCCCAGCCGCGCCCTGGTAATTAACACGGCGCGGCCCTTGCTCAGCATTTCCACCAATCCGAGATCAGGCGACGTGCGGCTGCCGATAATGAACTTCAACCAATGGGGCGCGTAGGCCAGCAGTCGGGAAAAAGAGGCAAGAATATCCGGGTGGGTCAGGTGATGAAAATTATCCAGAACGACGGTGAAACGCGACGGGCGATCCCACCGACGGCTAACCGCATCCAGCCGATTTAACAACCAATCCACATACTCGTCGTAATTCAACTCCGTGGATTGAGACAGCAGCCTGCCAATGTCCTGTTCGATGTCCGGAACCAACCGGCCCAGCGCCAGAGACACGTATTTCCAGAACGTCCGAGCACTGTTGTCATGGCTGTCCCAGCGCACCCAGGCAAACAAATCGCCCTGCTCCGCCAACCATTGTTCAATCAGACAGCTCTTGCCATAGCCCGACGGTGCAACCACCGCCAGCACAGTGGTATCCGCATCCCAAGTGAAATCGGCCAACACCGATGGCCTGCAGATGAGGGATTTCGACTGAGGAGGTAAGAGCTTGTTTTGGATGTAGGTGACGTACATTGACAGGGGTAACAGCCGCTAACGGAACATGAAGTTTAGCACGCCCCTCAATCAAACGGCTGTCGTTGACGGAAACAAAACATCATTGCCACCGTCATTCCTGGAGTAGCCAGCCCGACAAGAAAAGCCCGGGTTTCCTACCTTCAACTCCGCTATTTTCGAGATATCCGAAACTTTGCTATGCAGGGCCTCTCAATTAGCGTACTGTCGAGACTGTTGGAAAGATCTAGCAAAGCATTTCACGAATAAGACCTCTTGTGTTACCACACCTTTTGTCCTGTTTTTGATCCCGCAATTTTTTTCCCGCATATCGCTGATCAATGATCACAACGATCATTTGGCGGCACTTTATTGATTAATCTCAGGATAATTATTTATGTCTACAGTTACCGGTAACGTTAAGTTCTTCAACGAAGCAAAAGGTTTTGGTTTTATCACTCGTGAAGGCGGCGCAGACGTTTTTGTTCACTACAGCGCGATTCAAGGCGGCGGTTTCAAAACTCTGGCCGAAGGCCAGGAAGTTGAGTTCACCGTCACTCAGGGCCAGAAAGGTCCTCAGGCAGAGAACGTCATCGGCTTGTAAATAACAGCCGATACGTGATGAAAAAGGCAGCCTTGGGCTGCCTTTTTTATTGGCCAAATTCCAGAAAACCGGTACCCCAAAAAGCATGTCGTCATCTGTAATCATGCGCTGGGTGACGTTATCAAGGCTGCCATACAGGCCATTCTGGATACAGAACTCGGCTTACATATCGATTTATGGGAGATGGGGCTTACACTGAACGGCCAGACACTGTTGTCTGAACAACCCTAATCTTCACTCCAATAAAAACGAGACTACTTATGACGACTTCCCTGACTGCCCTGGCAGCTTACGTAGCATGGACATTACTGTTGCTGATGATCACCATCGGCTACCGCGGCGCAATGGTACTCACCTCGAAGCGCAAGGCAGATGCCTGGACACGCGGCCGTAGCCCGGAGGACATCCCGTTCTTCAAGCGCGCGGCAGACGCCTA
>CAZWEP010000080.1:0-9733 GCA_964632565.1 uncultured Marinobacter sp.
TACTGAACATTAAGCGGGCTCACCCCAAACCGGGAATCATTATCCCTGTAAGCCCTATAGAATGAAATTGGCTTTTCAGTGATTCTTTCGCAGACGAGTCTCCGTGCACGATTCGAATCTCGGCGGGAGAGGGATGAATCCCGGCTACGAAACGAACCAGATCTGATTGCCCCGCGTGGGCAGAGTAACCACCCACCTGGTGAACTCGTGCCCGAATGTCGTAACGCTGGCCATCCAGTTCGACCCAACCACCCCGGGGACCATAAGCAAGAATATCCCGGCCTGGCGTACCTGCCGCCTGATAGCCAACAAACAGGACATCGTTTCGGCTGTCGCCCAACATGGCCTTGAGATAATTCACCACTCGCCCGCCCGCACACATGCCGGACCCGGCCAGGACGACACAGGGCCTGTGGGACCGTGCCAGATAATCCACCGCATTCAGGTGATCTTCATGGCTGTCGATCACGGTCAGCTGCTCGAACGAAAGCGGGTGCCGACCGTGGGCAACGAGATCCAGTGCCTCATGATCCCAGAATGGCTTCAACTCCCGATAAATGTTGGTAAAGGACGCCGCCAGCGGCGAATCGACGACGATTTCAAGCTCTTGCCACGGAAGGTGCGGAGCAATCTCCTCGCGCCCGAACTCATGAATCAGCCCTTCGATCTCATAGAGTAATTCCTGAGTTCGCCCAATGCTGAACGCTGGTACCAGAACGGTTCCACCGTCTTCGAGGGCCTTTTCCAGAATCGTTTTCAGGCGATAGCGCCGGTCCGCCCGGCTCTCGTGATCCTTGTCGCCATAGGTGCTCTCGATCACGACACGATCGGCTTTCTCCGGAGATTCCGGCTCTGGTAACAGAGGTGAATGAGGCGCGCCCAGATCCCCACTGAAAACAATGCGCTCTGAGCTGGCCTTACAGTTCGCCTCGCACTCAACGTATGCGGACCCAAGAATGTGGCCGGCTCGTTGCAGCCGTATGCTCAAAGAGCCGTCTTGGCCCTCGAACACGGAGTGCCATTGGTTATAAGGGACTGGAACAAGACGAGACTTCAGGAGCTCCAGCACCCGCTCGATCAATGCCCTGTCCCGCGTAAAACCGATTTTGAGGGCGTCCTGAAGAATTTCAGGCAACATGATAGCGGAAGGTTCGGTACAGATGATCGGGCCGTCAAACCCTGCTGCCAGAAGGTAAGGAATACGGCCAACATGATCGATATGCACATGGGTTACGACGAGGGCACGAATGTGATCAATGGGAAAGTCGATGGTGAGGTCTTCAGCACCGGCACGGCGGCCCTCTTCCTCACCCTGGAACAGGCCACAATCAACGAGGATTCCTGCCTGACCAGCCACAAGTTCGTGGCAAGAGCCCGTGACTCCGGTCACGGCACCGTGATGCTTGATGGATATCATTCAACTTTCCTTGTTGAAGCTAAGCCACAATAAACCGGATCTCACCCACCTGTTGACCATCGAGCAGGACACGGTTGCGACTGAATCGATTCTTGATGTTCTGGTAATTCTCAATCTGTATTGTTTCGCAGGACTCTGGCAGCGGCTCCTGCAAGATAATCTGCCCAAACACCCACTTTCCCGAGTCGAGCGGCAGCTGTGAATTGTGGAACAGTTTGGTGAGCGCGACGATATTCTCGATCAACAAAAACGCCGGGTTGCAGGAATGCTGAATTTTGTCTTCGTCGATGCTGGCACCCGCGCATAGGGCATCCTCGTCAAACTCATATCGATTCTCGACAGGATCGCCTTGTTCAATCACCCAGAATTTAACATCAGAGCCAGCGCCGGTGTCGTGCCAGCGCCCCTGGCTGATCACCCTGGCCTCTGAACTGTTGGGTGGCGAGAACTGGATCGCGCACTGCTTGTCGCCGAACAGACGAAACGACATCTCTTTCAGGTAACCGGCGGATCGGCTTCCCATAAAATCACACACACCCTGAAACAGGTCCGTCCCGTGGATGTATGTCCGGTTGCCTTTGAACCTGAACTCGGGCAATGCTGTTAAATCCGACAAATCCAAAACCTCAATCAGTCTCTATTCGAAATCTTCCAGCCGGGCCGGGGTGCCCGCCGGGATGTCTCTCCTGGCGCGTTTGCCAACAAAATCGCCTAGCGAGTCTGGTGCTGCGCCGTGTCCCGGGCGAACAGACCTGAGCGTTTCCTGAGTGACCACCTGACCTTTCGCTATCGCTACGTTGGTGAACAACGAACGCCGGCGAAGTTTGTCTTCGTCAGCTACCTCGTAAGAAACCTCACCCAGGGTTTCCTCAGCGTCCCGAACATGGCGGACCATTTCAGCAAATTCTGTTGGATCTAACGAAAAGGCGGCGTCCAATGTTTCCTGGCCCTTGTCCAGAACCACGTGCTTTTCGATAAAGCTGGCCCCCAAGACCACTGAAGCGACGGGCACGATAAAACCAAGGGTATGATCCGACACGCCCACAGCGACACCAAATCTTTGAGCCATGTCCGGAATGGTTCTCAGATTGGCGATTTCCAAAGGCGCCGGATAGCTGGATGTGCATTTGAGCAGAGTCACATCCTTGTTGCCTACCTCGAAACAGGCGTCGACCGCGTTCTGGATATCCTCAATCTCACCAAGGCCTGTTGAAATGATCATGGGCTTGCCTTGAGAAGCAGCCTTCCTGATCAGAGGGAGATCGTTGATCTCCATTGAGGCGATTTTATACCTGGGCACATCCATGGAACTCAGAAAATCGACGGCTTCGTGATCAAAGGGCGAGGAGAAGAACTCTATGCCACGCTTGTGGCACGCCTCCTGAATTTTCCAGTGCCAATCGTAAGGCAGGGCGCCCTCGCTGTAGATTTCCCAGAGGGTCTTGCCTTTCCAGAGGCCCGCCTTCCTGGGGCCGAAATAGTCATTGTTGATATTCATACACAATGATTCGGGCCGGAAGGTTTGCACCTTGATGGCATCAGCGCCCGCCGACGCAAAGGCATCGACAGTTTCGAGTGCTAGCCCAAGGTCATTGCCGTGGTTCGCGGATAACTCCGCTACGATGAGCGCTTTTGGTTTTGCCATCTTGCCTTCAGTCTGCGTAAAACTCGATGATTGCCTCAATCGTGTTCATCTTATCGATGTCCTCGTCCGGAATCTTCTTGCCGCCGATGTCCTCGAGTTCCAGGAACAGATTAAAAAAATCGAGGCTATCAACGCCGTGGTCCCCAAGGTTGTCTTTCGGACCAATTGCGCTGACGTCGACATCAATTCCTGCGGCTTCGATTGCCTCTTTGACTTGCTGCTCGGTGATCATCGGATCCCTCTTTTCAATGGCTGAATGGGTAAATGACTTAATTCAGGTTTGCGGTGAGCAGCGCGGTTCCCCATGAGAATCCGACGCCAAACCCGCTGATGATAACGTTTTTATACTCAGAACCCAGTACATGCTTTTCCAGCAACAACGGAATACTGGAGGACACCGTATTACCGGTGTCTTCGATGTCCCGAATGAACTTCTCCTGATTGCCCTTAAACCTCCGGGAAATCGCATCAACAATTGCATAACTTCCCTGGTGCAGGCAGAAGGCGTCCACCTGACTTTCCTCGACGTTCGCTTTTTCCAGAAGAGCCTTGATGTTTGGCGCAACGTTCCTGGCCGCAAAATCAAAAACCTGTCTGCCATTCATGGTCAAACAGGAACCACGTGTTTTGAGTGCGTCTTCGCCTTCCCCGTCTGTTCCGAATAACGCAGGACCAATGTTCCAGGCAGGAGAGTCGCCCAACCAGGTGGCCGTTGCCGCGTCACCAAACAGCAAGGACGTATTTTTATCGTCTGGATCAATGATTTTCGAGTAGGGATCGGCCGTGACCAGTATGCCGTTTTTCAGCCCGGCCGATTCCATAAACCCTTTCAGAATGTGCAATCCGTAAACGTATCCAGAACACCCCAGGGACACATCAAACGCGGCAACACTTTTGGGCAGCTCCATTTTCTGCTGAACAATGGCAGCTGTGTGAGGCAACCCCTCACCGTCTCCATTCTGGGTGACGATGATCAATGCATCGATGGCGCTTTTTTCAAGGCCCTCGGAAACGTCAATGAGTTGCTGGATCGCCTTGACCGACAGATCTGACGTCTCCTCGTTTTCGTCTTTCCGGGGCAGTTTCAGGGCACCGATTTTTTTCGTGATGAAGTCTTGTGATTCTCCAAACGCTTCCACTCTCTGGAGGTTGTCCAGAGCGTTTTCCGGAATGAAAGATGCAATGTTCTTGATGCCTATCATTATTATGATCCTGTCGAATGCACAGAGATTTTCAGCGTATCACTTCACTCTTCTGGCTGGATTCCCCATCCAGACAGTGTGTGGCTCGATGTCTTTTAACGCCACGCTACCTGCGCTCAGAACGCCATACTCACCGACCGAGACACTGTCCCTAACCACCGCATTCGGCGCAATGTGAGCCCCCCTTTCCACCCGGGAATATCCACAGAGCGTGCAGTTCGGTCCGATGTCGACAAAGTCAGACACTTGAGCGTCGTGCCCCAGATTGGCTCCGGCTCTCACGATCGAATTGCTTCCCACCGAGCTACCGGGCTGACAAGTCACATAAGAAAAGATGACCGTTCCCTTGCCAACGGATACGTCACCACCAACGACGGCTGTCGGATGGATCAGGGTGGCAAGCCTGGCTTCCGGCACCGCAAGCGAAGACAGAAGCTCACTCCGCTCTTTCATTTTACCAACGCTAAGGAGGGCGAAAACGATCTGGACCTCTGGACCCAGCGCATCCCATTCTCTGGGGCGACCTATCACCTCGTAATCGCCGATCATGCTTCCGATTGGCTCATGATCATTCAGGAAACCAGCCACTTCAATGTTGTGACCCGCTTTCGCCATGTCCTCGACCACCTGAGCGACAACGCGACCATTTCCGCTGCCACCCACAATGGCGATTCTCTTGATCTCACTCATGCTTGCTGCCTTTCATAAGCGTTAACCAGCCATCCGTTTTGGGCCACTCTGACATGACCTTGAACGCATTTTTCGACATTGCGCCCAGCGCGTCTGAATCTTGCGAAAGTTCCTGTAGGGCCTTGATCAAGGCCGGCTCGTAGGATTCACCACGTGATTTTACCGAAATCACCGCGCCTTGCCCTTCGAGCCTTTCAATCGGTTTTTCCTGGTTCTGAGCCAGAGGCACCACAATCGCTGGTAAGCCGAGCAAACACCGTTCCCATAACATGATGCCTCCCCCACCCACTGCGACGCTTGCATTCAACATCAGCGGAGAAAGGTCGTTCAAGCCCACGTGTACGTGAACGCCAGGCTTGTTCTCGGTGAGCGCTTCCAGCCTCGAGAGCGAGGGAAGATTTCCAGGGACCGCAACGTCAATGTCGATGCCCGGGTTCATGCTGTGGCCTGCATTGGCCAACAAAGTGGTGACGGTTCGACAGACGAGATCTTCCGGGTCGGTTCCACCAAAGCACACCAGAATCCGCGTCGGCGGAGCACGTCTGATTGACGCCTGATTTCGTGCGGCTTCAAAGGCTTGCGACAACGGCATGCAAGACGGACCACTGAAAAGGGCACAGGATTGAGGAAGCAGGCCTGCCCATTTATGTTCAGGGTTTTCGTGCATCTGAGGATCAAGCAGTATATCCGCGTCATGTGCAAAATTCGCCTGACCGTCTATCGCCAGTACTTTGCAATTCATCTTGCTTGCAAAGGCCGTTTGCCAGGGCTTTCGAATCAGCATGTGGTCTGTCACCACCCACGCGATCTGCACTCCCGGGTACTGCTGAACAAAGGCGTCCACGCTTTCCTCAGCGTCCCGCTCCATCCTTTCAAAATCCGCTGGCCTGAAGTCGGGGCGAAACACACTGAACGCCAGAGTCTGGTCCTCAGGCAGCTGAACAAGATCAAAACCAGCCTGCTCGATAGCCTGGTTAATGGCTCCGGCGATGCGTCGACAGATAAACACCGGCCTGAAGCCATTGTTTTGAAGGAAGGCCGCCATTGAAAGGCAGCGGCGGACATGGCCGGACCCGATGTCATGTCCGCTGTCCACGCGTATGACAACCGTTGGTGGCGCATTCCGGGTCTCACTCTCACTCATCATTGGCCTAGTGCTTTGAACGTCAGCTCCGCGATGGCCCAGTCTTCATGGGTGTCGATGTCGTGTACTCTGGTGCCCGGGAGCACATAAGCGATTCCGTTGTCTGACATCGGGTCTTCGAAGTCTAAAAAAGCGCTCGCCCTACCCCAATAAAACTGCCCGGCGTCGTGAAACGCTTCCTCTAGATCCTGAGACCTCGTATACCGATGCTCTGGCCACAGCCTTTCGGCTCGCCCGGCGTCGTTAATGCGAAAGCCTCTCTGGATGGGGTAGGCAAATCGACCCGCTGAGAAAACGAAATTGGCCGCCTCCTGTTCAAGCATTTGGAAAGCTGCGCCCAGATCGTCTGCCTTTATGAAAGGCGCCGTCGCGTAGATGCAGCAGACGAAGTCAGGCATGCCCCATTGGGAAGCACACTCCTTAATCGCGTGGTTGATCACTGGCCTTGTTGCAGTGTGGTCATCTGCCAATTCCTTGGGCCGGAGAAATGGAACTTCAGCCCCGTATCGCCGGGCAACCTCAGCGATCTCACGGTCATCGGTGGACACAATCACATGGCTGAAGCACTTTGACTCGAGAGCAGCCTCGATTGACCAGGCAATCATGGGTTTTCCGCAGAATTCTTTGATGTTTTTCCGTGGAATCCGTTTGCTGCCACCGCGAGCGGGAATGATGGCCAACCGGTTCATGATTCCGTCTCGATGCCCAGGGCGGACGTCACTGCCCTTACCACTTCGTCTTGCTGATCGTCCGTCATGCCTTGGAACATGGGCAGGCTGATCGCTTCACCGTAGTAGGCCATTGCCTCGGGATAATCCCCTGCTACAAACCCCATAGCCTTATAGTAAGGCTGGGTGTGCACGGGAATATAGTGCAAATTCACGCCGATGCCCTGCTCCCGAAGCGACTCAAACACCTCACGATGGCTTCTTCCAATGGCACCCAGGTGCAGGCGAATTACGTACAAGTGAAAACCGGAATAACTATCGGGATGCTGCAAGGGCGTACTCAGCGGCAGATCGGCGAACAAGCGATCATAGCGCCGCGCCAGTTCGTGTCGACGAGCCACAAACGAATCCAATCGTTCCATCTGGCTCACGCCAAGCGCTGCTTGAAGTTCAGTCATTCGGTAATTCAGGCCCAGCTCGACCTGCTGGTAGTACCAGGGGCCGTCGGGCTCGTGGGTCATCAAATTGGGGTCGCGGGTGATGCCATGGCTTCGAAGAAGGTTCATCTTCTCAGCCAGTTCCGGATCGTTGGTCACCGCCATGCCGCCTTCGGCCGTAGTTACAATTTTCACCGGATGAAAACTGAACACCGTTACGTCGCTGAAGCGGCCATTACCGATGAACTCACCCTTGTACTTGCCTCCTATGGCATGGGAAGCGTCCTCAATAATGCGAAAGCCAAAGCGCAGACTGAGCTTGAAGATGGCTTCCATATCGCAGGGCTGACCGCTCAGGTGGACCGCAACGACAACTTTTGGCAGGGTGCCGTCAACCTGTGCCTGCTCAAGCTTGGCTTCCAATGCGCGGGGACATAGGTTGTAGGTTTGCGGATCGATATCCACAAAGTCCACCTGCGCACCACAGTACAGGCCACAATTCGCGGAAGCCACGAAGGTCACCGGCGAGGTCCACAACCAATCGCCCTTACCAAGCCCCAGGGCAAGACACGCGATGTGCAAGGCTGACGTTGCACTATTGACTGCCACAGCGCGCGCGGCGCCCACATGCTCGGCCACCGTTCGCTCGAACTCTGGCACCATCGGGCCCTGAGTGAGAAAGTCGGACTTTAAGACGTCGACCACTGCGTCGATGTCTTGCTGGGTGATTTCCTGCCGGCCGTAGGGGATCATCGATCAGATACTCCCGATCTTTTCCCGGTTCTCATCAATCCAGCTTTGCAGCTCTTCGGGCGACATCCACTCTGTGTTGTTATCACTGGAATAAACAAAGCCCTCCGGGACTTTTTTCCCATTCTTGATCCGATTGGCATCCGAACTCCAATCATGAATGGCTGGAAGTATTTTGAAGTGCTCCGGATACTCATAGGTGTAGTGAGAGTCTTCCGCCCCGATCATCTGCTCGTGCAGTTTCTCCCCGGGACGTATCCCAACGACCTTGTGGCTCGCCTCTGGCGCAACCACACGCGCCAGGTCCGTGACCTTCATAGAGGGGATCTTTTTCACATAGATCTCACCACCCTCCATGTCTTCAAACGCATGCCAGACGAGCTCCACACCCTCCTCCAGCGAAATCATGAACCGGGTCATTCGCTCATCGGTAATGGGAAGTTCACCCCTGTCTTTGAGGGACATGAAAAACGGAAGGACAGACCCGCGAGACCCCATCACATTGCCATAGCGCACCACAGCAAAGCGTGTTTCGTGCCCGCCTGCGTATGAGTTACCCGCCACAAAGACCTTGTCGGACGCCAGTTTGGTGGCACCGTATAGGTTGATCGGGCTGCTGGCTTTGTCCGTCGACAGGGCAACGACGCGCTTTACGCCCTTATCAATGCACGCATCGATAAGGTTCATCGCGCCATTGATGTTCGTTTTGATGCACTCGAAGGGATTGTATTCAGCAGTAGGCACAATTTTGGTGGCTGCGGCATGCACAACATAATCGACGCCGTCCAGTGCACGGTAAAGCCGATCCCGATCCCGGACATCCCCGATAAAAAACCGCACCCGTGGGTCGCCATCAAACTTCTTGGCCATTTCCCACTGCTTCATTTCATCTCGGGAGAAAATGATCACCTTCCGGGGATTGAATCGCTCCAAAAGCATTGGCACAAACGTGTGGCCGAAAGAACCCGTGCCTCCAGTGATCAGAATTGACTGGTCATCAAACATTGATTGTTCCTACCGCATTCTTTATTCGAGTTGGATAAACAGAGAGTAGTGCAAAAAGGTCGGCGTTATAAGATCGCAGGTCAGAATTTCCAGACAAACGGAATGAGGAAGATGGCCACGGCACCCACCAAAAAGCTCAATGGCAAACCTAACCGAATATAATCCGTGAACTGATAACGGCCGGGGCCGTAGACCATCAGGTTGGTCTGGTAGCCCAGCGGGGTAATGAACGAAGCGGACGCGGCGAACATCACGGCCACGGCGAAAGGCAGGAAACTAACACCCAGTTGCTCAGACACTGCCAGAGCAATAGGGAACATCAGCACGGCGGCTGCGTTGTTGGTAATAGCTTCGGTAAACGCGGCCGTCAGCACATATACCACCGCCAGGGCCAACCAGGGCGTTAACGGCCCGAACAGCCCCAGCAACCCATTGGCGACCCACTCTGCGCCTCCGGTTTCAGTCATGGCGTTGCCCAATGCAAAGGATGCCGCAATCACGACCAGTACCGGAAGATCAACACTTCGACGCGCCCGGCTGGCGGTGATACACCCACTCATGATCATGGCGCCGGCCGCCAGAAACGCAGCTTCCATAATCTGCAGCAAGCCGGACGCGCTCGCCAGCACCATTAACAGAAGAATACCCAGCGCGCGCGGCGCACGGTGAAAGTCCGGAGGCGTGGAATCGTTCAGGGCGCTCACCAGCAGAAAATCCCGACGGAACCGGTATTGCTCCACAAACTGGTGACTGGCTTCCAGCAGCAGCGTGTCCC
>CAZWEP010000081.1:0-9410 GCA_964632565.1 uncultured Marinobacter sp.
ACTGCTCAGCGCGTTTTCTGGGTAGTGATGGAGGGCGCAATCGCCGCTGCATTGATTTTCGGCGGTGGCGAGGATGCTCTGGGCGCGATTCAGGCGACTGCCATCAGCGCCGGCTTACCATTCACGGTCATCCTGCTGGTCATGACCTGGGGGCTGCTCAAAGGCCTGTCCCACGAGCGTAAGCTGCTCATGGCGAAGGGAGAGTTATAATCTCAACCTGAACTGCAAAAAAAGAACCGGGGCTCTTGCCCCGGTTTTTTTATGGTCGGTTACTAATCGTTTCTTCTTTCTAACCTCGCGGCCTTTGATTCTGAAAGTCCAAACTTTTAGCATGCTCGCGAGTGACGTCACAGTAACCAGATCTCTGGCGGAGCCCCAAACTTTCTAGAAATAGGAGGCCTCACAGTGGGTGAAGTCGTTAAAGATGACTACCAAACCGATTATGTGGCTGGACAGGATAATATTGCCAAGTTCGGTTTCGATATTCACAACATCGTATTTCCCTTAACCTCTTTATTAATCGTCCTTTTTGTTGTCGCGACATTGGTTTTTCCTGCCGGTGCGAAAGAACTGCTGGAAAGTGCCAAGGACGGCGCAATCGCCGTTTTTGATTGGGGATTTCTTCTCAGTTCCAATTTGTTCGTGCTTTTGTGTCTGGCGCTGATCTTTATGCCGGTTGGCAAAATCCGAATCGGTGGCATTGATGCCAGGCCTGAATTTTCCCTGTTGTCCTGGTTTGCGATGCTTTTCGCCGCGGGTATGGGCACAGGGCTGATGTTCTGGTCAGTGGCAGAACCTGTCGCCTACTTTACGGACTGGTATGGCACTCCCCTGGGCGTTGAGCCCAACACTGAAGAGGGCGCCCAGCTCGCAATGGGCGCGACCATGTATCATTGGGGACTCCATCCCTGGGCCATTTACGCCATTGTTGGCCTGTCTCTGTCGTTCTTTGCGTTCAACAAAGGTTTGCCACTGACAATTCGATCGGCATTCTTTCCTCTGCTGGGCGACAAAGTCTGGGGCTGGCCCGGAAATGTCATTGATATCGTATCGGTACTGGCGACCATCTTTGGGCTTGCGACATCGCTTGGCTTTGGCGCCCAACAAGCGGCTTCGGGGATTTCCTATCTGTTTGGTATTGATGGCGGGCTCAACGTTCAGGTTGGAGTGATTGCCGGTGTGACGGCCGTTGCAACCCTGTCTGTTATCCGGGGTATTCATGGCGGTGTTCGGGTATTGAGTAACGCGAACCTGATCATGGCGGGGCTGTTGCTTCTTTTTGTCATGTTCGCTGGGCCAACCCTTGCTATCTTCCAGTGGCTCTGGGATGCCGGGGCGTCATACGCATCCAATATGGTGGCGCTCAGCAATCCCTTTGGCCGGGAAGAGGATACCAACTGGTTTCACGGCTGGACCGTGTTCTATTGGGCGTGGTGGATATCCTGGTCACCGTTTGTCGGGATGTTTATTGCGCGCGTC
Source organism: uncultured Marinobacter sp. (assembly GCA_964632565.1). Taxonomy (GTDB): domain Bacteria; phylum Pseudomonadota; class Gammaproteobacteria; order Pseudomonadales; family Oleiphilaceae; genus Marinobacter. The sequence continues at coordinate 1,480 of CAZWEP010000081.1, forward strand.
TCCAGAGGGCGAACCGTGAGGGAATTCGTGACGGCCGTGCTGATTATTCCGACTGTCATCACGCTCTTCTGGATGAGTACCTTTGGTGGTACGGCGCTCGAGCAGGTTCAAAATGACATCGGCGTGCTTGCCGAGGAAGGCTTGACTGAGGTGTCGCTCGCCATGTTCCAGGCGCTGGAAAATATTTCATTGTCGGCAATTACGTCGTTCATTGGCATCACTCTGGTGTTGACCTTTTTTGTGACGTCCTCTGACTCTGGCTCTCTGGTCATCGATAGTATTACCTCAGGTGGCAAGACAGATGCGCCCAAGGGACAGCGTATTTTTTGGGCTGTCACTGAGGGTACCATCGCGGGCGTGCTCTTGTTCGTGGGTGGTAAGGAAGCTTTGAATGCGTTGCAGGCGGGAGCGCTGAGTGTGGGCCTGCCTTTCACGCTGGTGCTGCTGGTCATGAGTTACAGCCTATTCAAAGGGCTTCACCACGAGCGCAGGTTGTTGATTGCAGAAGGCAACCTTTGATCTTGCCGAAGCTGAGGCCGGCCGGGGCGTGTGCCCCGGCGTCAGGCGCCGAAGGAGTCTTTACAGAAGGCGACACGTTCGCCGGGTGTGAAGTGGGGACGGCGAAGGTTCTCGATCGTTTTAAGGCGTGGTAACAGACCGCATCCATTAGCCATTTGGATGGCCAGTCCCGGCCGGGCATTCAGCTCCAATAGCAACGGCCCTTTGTGTGCATCCACGACGAGATCGACACCCATGTAACCAAGGCCCGTGGCTTCGTAGCAGCGGGAGGCGATATCCAGAATGATTTCCCAATCATCAATGGCGATATTTTTCAGGGTCAGACCGGTGTCCGGGTGTAATTCAATCGGGCGGTTAAACTGAACGGCGTTCAGACCCTGTCCGTTGGCAACATTCAATCCAACGCCCACAGCGCCTTGGTGAAGATTTGCTTTCCCGTCTGATGCCTTTGTGGCAAGACGCAGCATTGCCATTACGGGATAGCCTTGAAACACGATTATGCGGATGTCAGGAACGCCCTGGAATGAGTACCGGGCCAACCCGGGAATGGATTCCACCAGGTCTTCGACAATTGCGACATCGGGGCTGCCAGCCAGAGAATAAAGGCCTGCCAGAATATTGGAAAGGTGCCTCTCAAGATAGGACAGTGGTACCCGTGCGCCAGAGGCCTTTACGAACTGCCCCTCGTCTCTGCCGGAGATGACGGTGATGCCCTTGCCGCCAGAGCCCTTGGCAGGCTTTACGGCAAACCCTGCCATATCCTCGGCCATGTCGCTGAAACCGGATATTTCGTGTTGCTGGCGCACCACCTGAAGAAGCTTTGGGGTGGGCACGCCATACTCAGCAACAACCAGTTTGGTTTTCAGCTTGTTGTCCACCAGCGGATACGCCGAGCGGTCGTTGAACCGGGAAATGTAATCAACATTTCGCCGGTTCATGTTCAGCATGCCGAGCTCGTTCAGTTTGAAGGGCGAGATCCAGCCCATCAGTTATACACCTTCATTGGATTGAAGCGGCGCAGCTCACTGATCTTGTAGCCGGTGTACTGTCCCATCAGCAGAATCAGGCCAAGTACCACGAAGTGCAGCTCCGGGAAATTAAAGGTCAGGTGGCTGGCCAGTGGCGTGCTCATCGCGAGGAACGCACAAACGGCCACAAACAGGCTGCCTGCACCCTGAACGAAAACTTCTCGTACACCTTCTTCTTCCCAGAGAATCGACATCCGTTCAATGGTCCAGGCAATGATCACCATGGGGAAGAAAGTCACGGTCATGCCGGTGTTGAATCCCATCTGATATCCGACGATGCTGAGGCCCGCGGTAATGAAGATCACCAGAATGATCAACGCGGATATCCGTGATACCAGAAGCAGGTTCAGGCTCGACAGATAACCCCGCATCAAAAGACCAATGGCGACGACGGAGATAAACGCAATCAATCCGGGCACCAGTGTGGTCTGCACAAACGCTACGGCAATGAGTATGGGCATGAATGTGCCCGACGTGCGAATGCCCACCACAATGCGCATGAACGCGACAATCAATGCGCCCAGTGGCAGAAGCAGCAGCATTCTAAACATGCCCTGTTCTTCGATCGGCAGTTGGTAGAGGCTCATAAAGCCAAGGCCATTGTCGCTGGATTCTGCCTGTGCCAGCTGCAGGGCCGGCACTGTCTGCCTCAGCATTGAAAAACTCACCTCGGAATCGTCTCCGCCAACAACATCCAACAGAGAAACGGCGGCCTGTCGCCACAGCAGAACATTTTCTGGCAGCCCCTGTTCTGCGGTGCGGGGATTGAAGGTAAGCCAGCTTTCACCGTCGAATATCTGGAGGTACGGCCTGAGTTGCTGTCGGCGGCGGGCATCTTCAAGAGCAAGTCCATCGGCTGTTCGTGCTGGAATGCCGGCGTGGTTAATCATTCTCGACAACAGACTCATGTAGTTCGATTCAGACACCAGCAAAGTGGTGTTCTGGGCGCTGTCGTTGTCAGGTTGAAGCAGTTTTATGAGTTCCCGGGTCAAGCTTTCAGGGGTGCTCGATCGGGCGCGGGCTTGCTCCAGAATCTCTTCCACTGCGGTCGCTTCTGGCTCTTCCCAGAAAACCGGGTCGGGACGGGGAATGCGACGCGGGGTTTGACGAAGCAGGACATCCTCAGGGACAAACTGAGCCTTGAAGTAAAGAGTCTGAGGGCCAGTTACTTCGCGTTTTGACCACTCGGCTCGACGATTGTTGCTTTCCTCAACGATGGAAAATCCGTATCCGGGGGACGCCGCTTGCTCGGACAGCAGGCGAAAGCCGGGCGGCTGGTCTGGAACATTCAGGCTTGCGAGAACGGGTCTTCCTGTCGCTTCAAAATCGATGCGCGCTTCGACCATCCAAACAGGGCGTTCTTCACCGCTGGTCCAGGGAATGCCGAGCTCCATGTGTCGCCAGATTGCGAGAGAAATGCCCGCGATGATCAGCAAAAGAATCGCGATGAAAAACGGAATTCTGGAGCGAGCAGTCATGTTCCGTCGTTCTCGTTTTTGTTGGGCAGTGGTGAGGGCAGGTCAGTGGCAAACTCTTTTCCAACGTCGATCAACATGACATCCCGCAATATGTTACGGCCAACGAGCACAGAGTGAGACAGGTGTCCGCGATCAGTCAGCGTAAACTCTGCCTGCTGCCGATGGTTGCCGATCATAAACTGCAATTCGACGACGACCCGCCGCTCTTTTTCATCCGTGCTGGACTGAATAATTCTGACGCGTCTCGATATCTCGCTCTCAAGAGTGACGAATTTGTCGGAGTTTGGCACTGGAACATCAAAGCGAACCCAGTTATTGCCGTCTCGCTCAAATTTCGTGATGTTGCGGGCGTCCAGCGATGAAGTTTCCGCGCCACTGTCAATCCGTGCTTCGTATACCAGGCCCGGGTTGACCAGATAGAATTTCTCGAGTTCGCCTACAATAACTTTGCCTTTGAGGCGATCGGCTCGGCCGGAAGCTTTCTGGGCTGCCTCACTCGAAGGGCAAGCTGGCTGAGCGGGGGCAGGCGGGCAGCTCATCTTCGACACCTGCTCGCTGAAAGCAGACAGAATGCGGTCGGTCGACGTCTTGTTTTGCTTGATAACGCTGTCAATCTCGGTCTGAGTTATCGTTGCAAACGTCTCCAACTGGTCCCTCTGATAGGAAATCGCCTGATCCAGGTCAGACAATTCCCGTTTTTCGACCATAAAGTACTGATTGGCTGAGCAACCTGTGAGCGCAATGAGCCCGACTGCCAAAGCCATTATTGTTCTGAAAGATGAGCGCGCAAACAAACCTTAACCCCTGGGTTGTGTGACCAGAGCTGCGGGCTCTGGTCGGTCCGACAAGTCTGTTGGCCAGGCAACAGAAAATCACGTCGCAGGAGTATACATCATCGTTGCAACAGTTTGGGTTTACGGATAGGTAACGCCGAGAACTATTTCCGGTTCGATGTCTGCGATAGGAAGTGGTCGCCGTCCAAAACTTCTTCAGATCGGAGGTATTCCTGAATGAATGGGGAGCAATTGAGGTAAAACAACAGAAGTTCGCGTTGCGCATCCTGATCCTGAATGCGGGACGCAAAGTGAATCAGTTCGCGGATCGACTCGTCTCCGCGGTTTTTGAACGACTTGCCATATCGGGATTCAACCAGGGCTACGAGACGCTCGAGATGAAACTCACCGGTGTGAGTCATGTGAGGCATGATCCGGGAGTCGCCAAGCGCAGCTTTTTTCCAGGACGCAGATGCTTGGGAGGGGTCTGTATCAGACCACTCGGAAAGGGAAAACTCAGATCCCAGCTTGCGCCACAATTCTTTAAGCATCTTCCTTCTCGCTTCCAGGGGCTACTACAAGCGAATATGTCGCCTCGAGAACCCGTTTATTCAGTTTTAGATGATATTACGCAAAGAGTCCAGAGCGAGATGCACGGTTGACGGGATTTTGCCAAGTAGTCACTACGAATATGCGATAAACTGTCGACCAATTCCCATATTCACCTGATTGAACAAGGAGTTCCGCGTGCCAGAACCGCTGAACCAATTGTGGCCGGATAACCCTCTTCTGGCAGGGATTCTGGCAACTTTGTTGCTGGCTGTGTTTTTTTTGGGCTATCGGCTGGCCGCAGAACGCCGGTCCCGCGCCTCCATTTCCGGAGATTTGACCCGTGAATCCCATGCCAGAGCGCTTGATCAGCAACGCGCGTCTCAGCTGGAAGCACTTTGCGAGGATCAGAAGCGCTCTATTGCTGAGTTGGAAGAGGCAAAGGAATCGTGGCGGTCAAGAGCAGCAAGCCTTGAAAATCGTGTTGCCGGTCTCGAATCGGAGGGCAAATCCCGCGAATACAGATTGTCAGAGCTTGAGGAAGAGCGTCAGGTTCAGCGGCGCAGGGCCGAAGAAAATGCACGCGAGCTCTCTGAGGCACGGATTCAGCTTAAGGAGCAGGAGGTCACGCTAGAGGAAGAACGGAGGGCGACGAAAGAAAAGCTGGAGTTGCTTGAGAGAAACCGCGATGCTTTGAAGCAGGAATTCGAAAATCTTGCCAATAAGATTTTTGAGCAAAAGAGCGAGCGTTTCAGCCAGCAGACCCGAACCAGTCTCGATACACTCCTGAATCCTTTCCGCGATCAGCTGCAGGACTTCCGCAAACGGGTAGAAGACGTTTACACGACGGAAACCCGGGATCGTCAGGCTCTGCGCAGTGAGATCAAGTCTCTGCAGGAGTTGAATCGGCAGATCACCGAGGAGGCTTCAAACCTTACCAAGGCATTGAAAGGCGACAAAAAGATTCAGGGCAACTGGGGTGAGCTGATTCTCGAGAGGGTTTTGGAGCGTTCCGGGCTGCGCAAAGGTATTGAGTATGAAACCCAGGGCAGTTATCGCGATGACCACAACCAATTGTTGCGGCCGGATGTGATTGTCCACCTGCCTGACCGCCGCAATCTGGTGGTCGACTCGAAGGTGTCACTGGTTGCCTATCAGGAGTTTGCAACACAGGAGGATGACTCGGCACGCCAGGAAGCGCTAAAGCAGCATGTGGAAGCCGTCCGCAATCACATCCGGGCTTTAAGCGAAAAAGACTACAGCCAGCTTCACGGTTTGCATTCTCCTGACTTCGTGCTGTTGTTTATGCCTATTGAACCAGCGTTCGTGGCAGCGTTTCAGCAAGACGAGAACCTGTTTGCAGAGGCGTTTGAAAGAAAAATTATCGTCGTGACGCCAACCACTTTGTTGGCGACGCTGCGGACCATTGAAAATATCTGGCGCTATGAGAGACAGAGTCAGAACGCCCGCAGAATCGCGGAAAGGGCGAGCGCAGTCTACGATAAACTGCGAGTGTTCGCTGAAGCGATGGAAAAGCTGGGCGCTCAGATTCACACTGCGCAGGGAACTTACGATTCTGCAATGAACACCCTTACCCGGGGTCGTGGTAATCTGATCTCTCAGGCGAATCGATTTGTGGAGTTGGGTGTCCGGGTAAAAAAAGAACTGCCCAAGGGCATTATGGATCAGGCTGAAGTTGGCGCCGATGGCGTAGAGGACGCACCTGAAGAATCTGATAATGCGGTCGGTAAGGACCAGCAGGAGTAAAAAATGCTGAGAAATTCCCGTGTAGTCTGCCATCTTTTGGTCAGTTTTCTTTTTGCAATGATGTTTCTGGCGGGGTCAGCCCAGGCACTGGAAGCAGAACACGAAATGCGCCGGCTGATGCTTGCAACCGAAGCGGCGGTTGAAAAAGAGCAGTGGGTCGAGGCCAGTGGATACCTGAATCGACTGCAGAAGATGGAGCAGCAAAAGCCAACCGACTACCTGTATTACCGGGGCCGGGTGATGCTGGAAGCCGGGCAATTGAACGAAGCCCAGTCTGCACTTGAAGGGTATGTGGCCAGTGCGGGCGCCGACGGGCAGCATTACACCGAGGCCCTAACACTACTGACGCGAGTTGAGAAAGCGCGAAACGAAGAGCGCTCGGCGGCCGGCAAAGCCGCTGCGCAGAAGTCTGAGCCGGTCGCGATCATCAAGCCTGCAGAAGAGACCACTCTTGATCAGCTACGCAAACTTTACCTGGTTAATTCGGACAGCGAAGCGTTGGTCATTCATTTGAACACGCTTCTGGACGATGCAGCCTGGCGCAAAGAGCAGCGTGTTATCCGTCTGGATCAGCCAGCAGACATCACCTACAAGGTTAACCGCAAAAATGATTCGCTGAGCATTCAGCAGGCTCGCCGTGAGAGTGACGACCGCATTGTTCGAACGGCTCAGTCCATCAGCGTATTCGGCATCAATCCGCAAATCGAATGGGGCTGTGAGCCTGCGGCTTCAGCATGTTGGGTTTACGATCCAAGAGACGGCTCACGACTCCTGCAGCTCAACAACAGTCGGTCGGATGCCAGAGAGATTGCGCGAACGCTGGGGCGCTTGATCCGACACATGCAGTCTCCGGACTAATCCTTAAGACTGCCTCGTTCTCCCTCTCTGTAGGCCCCAGGGGTGACTCCCGTCCACTTTTTGAAAGCACGGTGAAAAGTGGACGGCTCGGTAAACCCGACTTTGAATGCAATATCGTTGATCGCCAGTTCCGGTCGCGACAGGTAGTAGATGGCCATGTCTCTGCGGAGCAGGTCTTTGATTTCCTGAAAAGAAGTGTTTTCCTGCTTTAGACGGCGGCGCAGAGTCTGGGGGCTGGTATGCAGTTCTGATGCGATCCACTCGAAATCCGGCAGTGACTGGCTAAAGTCGCGCCCTATCAATGCCCGGATCTGACCGGTGTACGTATTGCTCTCATCTGGACGGGAAAGCAGGTCTGCTGGAGACGTTTTCAAAAACTGGCGCATTTCCGGTTTATCCCTAATCACTGGGCTGTCGAGGAATCGCTTTTCAAAAGTCAGCGCAGTCTCGGGAGCATCGAAGGACAGGGGGCAATGGAATATGTGCCGGTACTCGTCACCGTGAGGCGGTTTGGCATAACTGAACTCTGCCTTGATCAGCTCGACCGGTTGGCCAATGAGCCAGCTTCCAAGGCGGTGCCAGATCACCAGAATGCTTTCCCGGAAAAAGAACATGGGATCGTGAAGCTCGCCCTCGACGACCGTGACAAGCCTGACGGCGTCTTTCTGTTCTTCTAACTGCATGCCGACCATTGGCTCAAATAATCGGCAGAAGTCGAATGCCTGACGATAGACGGCGGCCAGGTTAGGGCAGTCCATAATTAATGCGCACATGGTGGCAAAGGTCCCGCTGCGACAGCGCCGCGGCCCCATACCCATAAACTCGTCACCCATCACGTTCCAGATGGTCTGCATAAGTCGGCTGTACTGAGAGCTGCTGACGCGGGCCATCTCAATCCGCAGCAGGTCCGGCGAAATGCCGGCGGCAGACAACATCTGCTCGACATTGAAACCGTGCTG
>CAZWEP010000082.1:0-9357 GCA_964632565.1 uncultured Marinobacter sp.
GCCGTTGAAGAGGGCGATGTGATGATCATCCTCGAGGCTATGAAAATGGAAACCGAGGTGCGTGCACCGAAAGCCGGTACCATCGGCGAAGTCTTCATCAAGGTCGGTGACGCCGTCTCCGTTGGTGATGAAATGCTGACAATCGGATAAGGGCCAGCATTCCATGGATAAAATGATGACACTCTGGACAGGTAGTGGCCTGTTCAATATGGAACCCGGTCAGTTGGTGATGATCGCCGTTGGCCTGCTTCTTCTGTTCCTTGCAATTCGCAAGGGTTTCGAGCCTCTGTTGCTTGTTCCCATCGGGTTCGGCGGCATTTTGGCGAATATTCCTGAGGCAGGTCTTGCTCTGACTGCAGCTGAAAACGCGGTTCACTTTGCTCTCAAGGACGGTGGGACGCAGATTCTTGCTGCTATAGCTGCGCCTCTGGACGTGGCCTATCAGGCAGGTCAGGCAGTCACGCCCGAACTGAAAGAAGCGTTTAAAGTTGCGTTCAAGGAAGCTAGCTACTCCGAAATGGCCGCTGCGAATTCCATCGCACAGGATTTCGGGTATGGCAACGGCATGCTGTACAACTTCTACTCAGTAATTATCGGCAGCACCATCGGCCCGCTGGTGATCTTTATGGGTGTGGGTGCGATGACGGACTTCGGTCCGCTGCTGGCCAACCCCAAGACCATGCTTCTGGGCGCGGCAGCCCAGTTTGGCATCTTTGGTACAGTACTTGGTGCGGCCTTGCTGGACTGGTTTGGTGTACTGGAATTCAACATTCTGGAAGCAGCTGCCATCGGTATCATTGGTGGTGCCGACGGCCCAACGTCTATTTACGTATCCAGCGTGCTGGCTCCGCATCTTCTGGGTGCGATCGCAGTGTCTGCCTATGCCTACATGGCGATGGTGCCGATGATCCAGCCGCCCATCATGAAGGCGCTGACCAGCACCAAAGAGCGCGCCATCAAGATGGAACAGCTGCGCCCTGTCAGCAAGAAAGAGAAGATTATCTTCCCGCTGGTGGTGCTTATTGCTGTTGTTCTGTTCCTGCCGGATGCGGCACCGCTGCTGGGTATGTTCTGCTTCGGTAACCTGATGCGTGAATGTGGCGTGGTCGAGCGACTGAGCGATACGGCTCAGAACGCACTGATCAACATCACCACCATCTTCCTGGGACTGTCGGTTGGTTCCAAGCTGATGGCAGACAAGTTCCTGGATGCACAGACTCTGGGTATCCTGGGCCTGGGTATCGTCGCCTTCGGTATCGGTACGGCGTGTGGTGTCTTGATGGCCAAGCTGATGAACAAGTTCAGCAAAGAGCAGATCAACCCGCTGATCGGTTCTGCCGGCGTGTCTGCGGTGCCAATGGCGGCGCGGGTATCCAACAAGGTGGGCCTGGAAGCCAACCCGCAGAACTTCCTGCTGATGCACGCGATGGGCCCGAACGTGGCCGGTGTTATCGGCTCTGCGGTTGCTGCCGGTGTGATGATCAAGCTGCTGAGCTGATGCTCTCACGGCAGTCCAGAAAAGCCCCGCCCAGTGCGGGGCTTTTTTGTGGGTTAGTGAAAGTTTCTTGAGTGCACCGGCAGGGTTTGAATCAGATGGCTCAGATCTGACAACTTGCCGGCCATCACGTGCACGATATCGCCTTGCCGTTCCAGCACACCTTTCACATGCAACAGCCTGGCGGTCAGCAGAGGTTTGCGCTGCTTGCGAGCCGTGGCCAGCCAGACCACGACGTTCACGTTGCCGGTCTCGTCTTCCAGGGTGACAAAGGTCACGCCGGAGGCGGAGCCGGGTCGTTGCCGGCCGGTTACCAGGCCAGCGACTTGAACGGGAATACCCGCGCGGGTGCTTTTCAGTTGTTCCGACGTCATGCAGAACTGCAGATGCCCTTGTTCACGGAGCAGGGCGAGTGGATGACGTTGCAGGGTCAGGCCCTGGCTGTCGTAATCGGCCAGAATATTCTGGCCTTCGGTTGGGGAGGGCAGTTGTTCGCAGAGTTCTGTGTGATGCTCCGGTATGTGATAGCCCGCTGCCGTGTCAGCAGCAAAGAGTTCGGCGGGTTCTTCATAGTCCAGTAACTGCCAATAGGCCTGATGTCGGTCTCTGGTGAAATCCGGCATGGCGTTAGCGCCGGCTAGAAGTTCGATATCCCGCTGGTTCAGGCTGGCCAGCCGGCGAAGTTCAGCCGTGCTCTGGTAGCCATGCTCCGGGCGTCTTTCATCAACGCGCTTTCCGCCTTCCTGTGACAGCCCCTGAACCAGTCTCAGGCCAAGGCGCAAATGGCATTCGTCGCCATCGTACTCCAATGTGTGATCCCAGGCGCTGTGGTTTACATCCACTGGAAGTACATTGACGTTGTGTCTACGCGCGTCCTGAACCAGCTGTGACGGGGAGTAAAATCCCATTGGCTGGCTGTTCAGCAGCGCGCAATAGAAGGCATGTGGGTGATGTCGTTTTATCCACGCCGATACGTACACCAGCAGCGCAAAGCTGGCCGCATGGGATTCTGGAAAGCCATAACCGCCAAAGCCACAAATCTGCTGATAGAGCCGCTCGGCGAAGTCGGCGTCGTGGCCGCGTTCCAGCATGCCTTCAACCAGCTTGGTGCGGAAGGGCGTTAAATCGCCATGGGATTTCCAGGCGGCCATGGCACGGCGTAGCTGGTCGGCTTCGCCAGCCGAGAACCCTGCCGCTACCATCGCCAGCTTGATCACCTGCTCCTGAAAAATGGGGACGCCCAGTGTCCGCTCCAGTACACCACGCACGGCATCGTTCGGATAATCCACCGGTTCCAGGCCGTGTTTGCGTCGCAGGTAGGGATGCACCATGTCGCCCTGAATGGGGCCAGGACGTACGATGGCGACTTCAATCACCAGGTCGTAATAGGTGGCAGGCTTCAGACGCGGTAGCATGTTGATCTGGGCCCGGGATTCCACCTGGAATACGCCAATACTGTCCCCTTGCTGCAGCATGGCGTAAGTGTCCGGGTCTTCTTGAGGAACGTCCTGAATCTGAAATGGCTGGCCTTTCTGTTCGCCGATCAGCTCCAGTGCTCTACGAATGGCCGAGAGCATGCCTAGCGCCAGCACGTCTACCTTCATCAGGCCCAGGCTTTCCAGATCGTCTTTGTCCCATTGAATAACGGTGCGATCTGCCATGGCGGCGTTTTCAACCGGGACCAGTTCGGCCAACGGACCGGCGCTGATCACAAATCCCCCGACATGCTGAGACAGATGGCGGGGAAACCCCAGCAGGGTGTTCACCAGTGTAAAAAACTGGTCGGCGACCTCAGGATTGCGGGTTAGTCGCTTATCCAGGATCTGCTTGCGCCAGTCGGTGGCTTTGTCGCGCCAATCGATGCCTTCCAGTAGCTGTTCAACCAGTGCAGGGTCGAACCCAAGTGCCTTCCCCACGTCCCGTATGGCGCTGCGTGGCCGGTAGCGGATAACGGTTGCTGCCAACGCAGCACGTTCCCGACCGTAGCGGCGATAGATGTACTGGATGACTTCTTCACGGCGTTGATGCTCGAAATCCACGTCAATGTCTGGCGGCTCGTTGCGGTCTTTTGAGATAAAGCGCTCGAAAAGCAATTCCACCCGCGCCGGATTTACTTCGGTAATGCCCAGGCAGTAACACACGGCGGAATTCGCCGCAGAGCCGCGTCCCTGGCACAGAATGCCCTGTTTGCGGGCAAAGGCGACGATGTCCTGAATGGTCAGGAAGTAATGCTCGTACCGCATCTCTGAAATCAGGGCGAGTTCTTTGCGGATCAGCCCCTGAACTTTCAGGGGTGTGCCTTCCGGGTAGCGGCGACGTTCGCCTTCCTGTGTCAGCCGTTTCAGGTAAGCGGCCGGAGATTCGTTGTCGGGAACCAGGTCCGGTGGGTATTCATAACGCAGACTGCCAGGTTCAAAGGTGCATTGGCGGGCAATCACCTGCGTTTCCCGCAGCCATTGCAGAGGAAACAGTTTTTTTAATACCGGAACAGGACGCAGATAGCGTTCCCCATTCTGAAACAGGCAGTGCCCGGCGTTCTCCAGGCTGACGTGGTTGCGCAGTGCGGTCAGCACATCTTGCAGTGGCTGTCGTTCACGGCTGTGCATATGAACTTCGCCCACCGCCGTGATGGGGCATCGCAGATGCTCTGCCAGCCAGCGTACCCGTGTCAGTTGTTGGTCTTCTACGGACTCCAATGGCCGTGCGGCTGCCACCCAGAAACGCGGCTCGAACAGACGCTGCAGCCACTCGCCGCAGGCCAGCGCTTCGTCTGCGTCGGCCTGAACCGGGGAGGGTGGCAACCAGAGGCACAGGCAGTCATCCAGATTGTGAGTCTCCAGATCGCGGTAGAAGAGCTGGTACTGTCCCTTTTCGGCCCTGCGGCGGCCTGTGGTGATCAACTGGCAAAGCTGGCCATACCCGACGCGGGTTCTGGCCAGCAGGATGAAACGAGGTGTTGCGGCACTGGGCGGGGCATCGTCCAGTGAAAACCAGCTACCGGTAATCAGCTTGATAGGGTGGTCTTTTACCGCAGCCCAGGCTCTGGGAATACCGGCTACCGAACAGGCATCCGTGATGGCCAGGGCCTCATACCCCAGTGCTGCAGCACGCTCGGACAACTCGTGAGGGTGAGATGCTCCGGTCTGGAACGTGAAATTGCTGAAGCAGAACAGTTCCGCGTAAGCCACGTTTTCCATCAGCCAAACCATCCATGAACAAACCAGCCGGACCGGGCATCATGAAACACCCAGGCCAGTTGCCCGCTGTGCAACTGGGCAATGTAGTAATCACGATGCACACGCTCGCCGTCCCACCAGCCGCCGCTGATTCGCTCCGGGCCGGAGAACCAGATTGCCGGCGCTTCGGTGAGAGGTTGCGGGCCTTTCAGTAACCATAAAGGCCGACGCGGCAAACCTGCATGATCTTCAGCCTGATAGTGGGTTTGCCGAAGTACTTCAGACGCAGACCAGGCCCGTTCCGGCCGGTGATCGGCCTGTGGAGAGAGCTGGGTGAGTGCCTGTTCGCCCAGCCGTGCCTGAAGTCGGCTGATCAATGTGTGCCAGGCTTCGGTCAGATCCTGGCTGTCACCCAGCAAATCCTGTCCACCCGGATCGTCCCGGTTCAGGAAGCGCTTGACCGAGAGACTCAGGGAAGTCACTGGCGCCCGCAACGGGCTCTGTTCAAATCGGATGCGGACCAGATTGAGAAAGGCCTCTGCCCGATGCTCCGGGCCAGACGTTCGAACCCTGAGACGCGTGGGCTCCTGATGCCTGTGTTGCAGAACTAACAGCAGGCTGTCGGTATCCTGCTGGCGCCAGCACAGGTCTTCTTCCAGTTCCGATAACATGCGCTGGAGGGGGAACAGCAGCCCCTGCGACTGTTCGATTTCCTGAACAAAATCGGCTTGCTGATGGAAACGATGGGGTGGCTGCCAGGGTGTTTGTGGGTCTGGTCGGGTGCCCTGGATTTTCTGAACCCACGCGAGCACATCCGGCGACAGCCGTCGGGCCAGCTCCCGGGCTGGCAGATCGAATACGGCGTCCAGATGACTCAGCCCGAGACGCTGAAGCCGCTTGCAGGTTTTGTCATCAAATCCGGCTGCCTTCAGTGACAACTGGCCGACGGCTCGGAGAATGTGGCCTTTATCAGCTGTACACTCGCCACGACCCGAGCGGGCAATCAGGCGGGCGGCCATGGGGGTGTGACCAATCGCTATCCAGGCGGTCAGTTGCCGCTCATTCAGATTCTGTTCAATCGTTTGCCAGACTGCAGGCAAACCTCCATACAGTTTTTGCAGGCTGCCAATTTCTGCCAGCAAGCCGTCCGGCGGGAAGGGCACAATGTGCGCCGCATAGCGGTAGAGCCAGCGGGCCTGCTCCTCGAGTATCCGCGACTCCTGAGCGTTATCTGCCCGCACAATACCCAGTTCTGGAATGAGGCTGATAGCGGTTTTCAGGCGCATGCCTGCACGCACCCCTTCTGCCTGTGCAATAGGGCACGCCTGAATCACCTGGTGTCCGGAGCCTTCCACAATGACCAGCGCCCCCTGATCCTCGCGGGAGCGATGCAGGTGGTCCAGTAACAGATGCGGAAAATGCAGATACAGCCACAGCATGGGTTAAAGCGATCGTTGTTTAACGGACCAGGGGCCCTGGACTACTTTGGGTGCTTCCTGAAATGCCAGGCCTGCGCGGTTACTCAGGGGCAGAGCACAGGACTGTCCCGGCCAGCTTCCACGACGTTTCAATACCTTGATATTCAGTGCCTGATCAAGCCCCGCCTCCAGTTCCAGGCGTAATGCAGCCGGAGAATTCTGTGCGGCATGGCACCGCTCACGAAATAGCACGCACACATTGCTGCCGGCTTCTGCAGCCAGTTGCAGGCGCCGAACATCCCGGGATGCCATTTTGTCTGGCCAGGCCATCACCAACCCGGTGACCGGTGAGCGTAAACAGTTCTCCAGCGTCCAGAGTGCATCCGAGGCGTTATCTGTATGAATCACTACCACCTGATCCAGATTGACCCGTTCACGGGCCAGAGCCGGCGCATAGGGCGTGTAGGGGGGATTGATCCAGAAGATGGTTTGGCCGGCGTCTGAAAGCCGCCGCATGAGAGGCAGTAACAGATGAAGTTCGCCAATGCCGGGCGTATCCAGCAGGCACTCGCTCAACGCGCCACAGGGCCAGCCAATGCCGCCAAGCTGATTATCCAACACCTGATAACCAGTTGATTCTGCAGGCTGAGAGGTCCGGCGATGACGGTGCCCTTGCCAGACGCGGGCATCCTGCATAAGGGTGTTTAGCAGTTCGCTCATGATGGTTTTTATCCTGAATACTGTTTAAATATACAGTATTCTGAACAGGCATGAATTTCAACTCTCAGGTTGATAAAGACGCCTCAGGGCACCACGCTTGTAGAACACGTATTGAAGGAGAAGAACATGAGCAAGCTTGCACAAGAGTCTTTCGAAGCGTTCGGCTCCGACACCCCCAAAGCTACTGACGAAGAAAAGAGCCAGCTTGGGCAGCAAATCCCCGACTGGCAGGTGGTCACGCTTGATGGAGAAGAGCAGCTTCGGCGTACCTATAAGTTCAAAAACTTCGTTCAGGCACTGGCATTCGCCAATCAGGTCGGTGACCTGGCCGAAGAGGTGGACCATCATCCGGTGGTGATTGTTGAATATGGCAAAACCACCGTTCGTTGGTGGAGCCACGCGATACACGGCCTGCACAAGAACGACTTCGTTATGGCAGCCAGAACGGACGAAGCCTACAACGCCGGATAGCCCGGCGATGACTGCTTAAAACCCCTCATCCACCGGGCTGCGAACGCCGAACCCACCCTTGCGCACCACGTGAGTGTAGAACTCTGTGGTGCGTAATCATTCATTCCCACAAAGCCATGAACCTGACTGCCGATGTTTTTCGGAGTTATACGAACGCGTTCGCAAAACTCCCGAAAGATACCAGAGAAAAGCCTGTAACTATTTGATAGGGTTGAAAAGATGAAATGGGCGTTTGGAGTTATACGCCCACAAAGAACAATAAGAGCAGGGTAGCTGGGGGGTATAACTCCGGCTGTAGCCATGGCGGTTCTGTCCAAGGCCATGTTTTCAAACAGAAAAATAGAACCTGCTTAGAAAATCTGAGCGGAGTTTTACGAACGGGTGATATACGAACGCGTTCGTATAATTAGCTGTTATAGCAACAAACCAAAAGGAAGCTTGGTCGTTTGAAATCAAATATCCTCACAAGCCTGATTACTGGTTTGCTCTTGCCCTGGACATACTTTCTGGTCGTCAACGTTGGGCCAGTCAGGGAGATAAGTGACTCGGGCGAGGTTATCGGGAATTCCGGTGTTGCAGGCTTTCTAGAATTTTTCGGCCTTACCGAGGCGTTAGTGATCTATGCCAAAGCAGCTGCGGTGTGCGCCGTGTTAGCGTTCTGTATTTGTGGGCTTAAACAGGTTCTCGACCATGTTCTCAAGCCCAAGCTTTAACAAGTCGCATCAGTACGTGGCCGATGGCCACCGGACCGCTTTCGGCGGCCGCTGTGCTTGGCGTTAAAAGTTCAGGTGACCATGGAGAGGGAATCAAATAAAAGGGAGTCCATGCTGGCCGACCGAACCCTTTTAGCTTTCGTGGTTGTGATTTCTTCCAGTGTTCTGCTCTTTGTGGTTGCTTACCATGCTGGGGTGGAGGAGCTCCCTGCCTTTTGGCCAAGAATTGGCATCGCTATTGTGGGGTGCTCTGCTCTAATAGCAGATCGCCTGTATGTATGGGGGCGTCGGAGAAAATAGCGGCGTGAAACCTTTTAACAAGGCGCATAAGTTTGCTCTGTCCTTCGGCTCCCACCGGGTGCCGTGTCGGGGCAGGAGAGTATTATGATATTGGCGGAAATGAGGTTCGATGAGACCGCAAGTTCTAAGAGTTGATGGCACCAATGCGAACGCCACAAATGGAAAGGTCGTTTGGGCGCCGGTCAAGTCAATCTGGTTTGCCTTCCACCTCATCGTCGCGCTCGTAGGAGGAGTTTTAACCTTCTCGTGGCCTGCGCTACTGACATGCCTCATTCTGACTTATGTGACTCTGTTGTTGGGTCACTCTGTTGGAATGCACCGTCGCCTGATACACAGTACATTTAGGACCAGTCCCGTCATTGATGGATTACTGATTTACCTCGGCGTTATCGTAGGAATGGCAGGCCCGTTTGGAGTGATTCGAATTCATGACGTCAGGGACTGGGCGCAACGCCTGCCCAATTGTCACGACTTTTTCTCTCATCGGCGATCCTTGCTGACTGATGCTTTCTGGAATTTGAACTGCAAATTCGAGTTTGAAAGACCGCCAGCGTTTTTGATCGAGGAAAAAACTCGGCAAAATAGATGGTATCGATTTCTTGAGCGCACGTGGATGCTTCAGCAGATCCCGCTTGCGCTAGTTCTTTACCTTCTTGGCGGCATTTCCTTTGTGGTATGGGGAGTTTCTGCCCGCATTATACTGAGCATCGTTGGCCACTGGATTGTCACCTATATCACTCATAATCCCGGCCCAGGACACTGGTTGGTTCCAGAAGCCGGGGTCCAAGCATCCAATCTTCCCGGTTGGGGCCTTCTGACTGTCGGAGAATGCTGGCACAACAACCATCATGCTTTTCCAGAGTCAGCTCGCATCGGTTTTGAGGGTCAATTAGACCCTGGTTGGGCTGTCATTCGCTGGATGCGCGACAGAGGGCTAGCTTGGGGGGTAGGTGAGCCAAGGTCGCAGTCATTGAGGAGCGATCTTAGGTCGGCAGCTGGCGCATTTGTGCACCCAATGATTTATGGTCAATCCGAAGACCCATCCGATTCAACTTGTCGTGACC
>CAZWEP010000083.1:0-9343 GCA_964632565.1 uncultured Marinobacter sp.
CCGCGCAAACCAGACACCAGCCGGTCGACGCTATCTTTGGCATCGCCAAAGAGCATCTGGGTGTTGTCCTTGAAGAACAGAGGGTTCTCTACACCGGCATAACCGGAGGACATGCCGCGCTTGAGTACCACAACCTGTCCGGCTTTCCAGACTTCAAGTACAGGCATGCCTGCAATTGGGCTGTTGGGATCTTCGGAAGCGGCTGGGTTCACGGTGTCGTTGGCACCAATGACCAGGACCACGTCGGTCTCAGGGAAATCGTCATTGATTTCGTCCATCTCCAGAACGATGTCGTAGGGGACGTGGGCTTCGGCCAATAGAACGTTCATGTGACCGGGCAAGCGTCCTGCGACCGGGTGAATGCCGAAGCGAACTTCCACGCCTTTGTCGCGAAGGTACTTGGTCATATCGCTGACGCCGTTCTGGGCCTGAGCTACGGCCATGCCGTAGCCGGGCACGATGATGACGGAACGGGCGTTGCGAAGTTCTTCGCAGACTTCGTCAACGCTGGTTTCATGAACTGTCTGCTCTTCACCGTCAGCGGCAGCGCTGCTGCTGGTCTGGCCGAAACCGCCCAGAATAACGCTGATGAACGAGCGGTTCATGGCAGCGCACATGATGTAGCTCAGGATGGCACCGCTACTGCCCACCAGGGCGCCGGTGACGATAAGAAGGTCGTTGCCCAGCATGAAGCCGATAGAGGCCGCCGCCCAACCGGAGTAGCTGTTCAGCATGGACACCACCACGGGCATGTCGGCACCGCCGATGGCCATGATCAGGTGGATACCCAGTACCGCCGCAATAGCCGTCATGATCATTAGATACGTCAGGCCAAGAGCGGTGTTCTCTGTACCCAGGAACCAACCGCCAAGAACGACACAGGCGATGATTGCAATCAGGTTCATCACATGACGACCGGGCAGGGTCAGGGCTTTGCTGTCGATGCGACCGTCCAGTTTGCCGCAGGCAATCAAGGAGCCGGTGAAGGTAATGGCACCGATGAAAATGCCCACATAGACCTCAACCAGCTTGATGGTGTGCTCTGCGCCGGTGGTTTCGACCAAAGGCTCGATGTAGCCGGCAAAACCAACCAGCACAGCTGCCAGACCCACGAAGCTGTGAAGCAGGGCGACTAGCTGTGGCATCTGGGTCATTTCGACCTTTTTCGCCATCGGGATACCGATGCCCGCACCAATGACAACAGCAATCAGGATCGCTGTAATTGCACCATCAGGTCCGAAGCTGGCCAGGGTGGCCCCAACGGCGATGATAATACCGGCAACACCATAAAGGTTGCCACGACGGGCGGATTCCTGATGACTCAGGCCACCCAGACTCAGGATAAACAACACACTCGCGACCACGTAGGCCACGCTCACCAATCCAGTACTCATATTGGGCGTCTCCTACTTACGGAACATTTTGAGCATGCGGTGGGTGACGTAGAAGCCGCCCCCGATGTTAATGCAGGCAATCAGTACGGCCACGAAAGCCATGATGCCCACTGCCAGACTTTGCGCCTGCGCGAGGTGCAGGATAGCGCCAATCACGATGATGCCACTGATGGCATTCGTCACGCTCATCAGAGGCGTGTGCAGGGAAGGTGTTACGTTCCAGATGACCTGCCAGCCAATAAAGCACGACAGAACAAACACGGTGAAGTGACTCAGGAAGCTTTCCGGAGCGTGAGCACCCACGCCGTAGAGCGCAAACACGGTCACTGCGAGCAGAGCAACCTGTCCGATGCGCTTTTTCTTCTGGGCAGCTTTCTCCGCAGCTTCCTTCGCCGCCTGAACTTCGGCGGGTGAAGGCTCCTCGGTACCCGGTTTGTGCTGAGGCTTCGCCGGAGCTTCGGGCTGGGGTGGCGGCCAGGTGATGTCGTCGTCCTTCACTACGGTAAGGCCGCGAATCACTTCGTCTTCCATGTTCACCACCGGCTTGCCGTCTTTCTCAGGCGTCAGGTCGGTCATCAGGTGAACCAGGTTGGTGGCGTACAGATCGCTCGATACCTTGGCCATGCGGCTTGGAAGGTCGGTATAACCAATCAGGGTGACGCCGTGCTTGGTCGCGACTTCGCCGGGTACGGTGGCTTCGCAGTTGCCGCCGCGCTCTGATGCAAGGTCAACCACGACGCTTCCGGGCTTCATGGACTTGACCATCTCTTCGGTGATCAGCTTCGGAGCAGGTTTGCCCGGGATCAGCGCCGTTGTGATGATGATATCCACGTCTTTGGCCTGTTCGGCGAACAGTGCCATCTCAGCTTTGATGAACTCGTCGCTCATCTGCTTGGCGTAGCCACCACCGCCGCTGCCGTCCTCGTCATCGAAGTCCAGTTCGAGGAACTCAGCGCCCATGCTTTCCACCTGTTCCTTCACTTCCAGGCGAGTATCAAAGGCTCGTACGATGGCACCCATACTGTTGGCGGCACCGATGGCTGCGAGGCCGGCGACGCCAGCGCCAATCACCATGATTTTTGCGGGCGGTACTTTACCGGCGGCGGTCACCTGACCTGTGAAGAAGCGCCCAAAATGGTTTGCCGCTTCAATGACGGCGCGATAGCCAGCAATATTGGCCATGGCACTGAGAGCGTCCATCTTCTGGGCGCGACTGATCCGGGGGAGGCTGTCGATGGCCAGAGAGGTGATTTTGTTCTTGGCAAGATGTTCCAGCAGATCCGGGCTCTGCGCAGGCCAGATATACGAAATCAGGCAGCTGCCTTCCTTCATCAGATCCGCTTCGTGCTTCTTGAGGCTGGTATTTTTCATCGGTGCGCGAACTTTCAAAATGATGTCCGCGTCTTGCCACAATGCCTTGGTGTCTTCGATAACGGTCGCGCCGACCTCTGTATACATGCCATCGGCGTAGTCTGCAGTTTCACCTGCACCACTTTCGATGGACACCTCATACCCGAGATCGATCAGTTTTTTGACCGACGGAGGGGTCGCAGCAACGCGACGTTCCCCCTCAAAAATTTCCCTAGGAATACCTATCTTCATAGTCTTTACATCCTCCGGACTTACCGGTTTTCTGTTACGAATCGCTCCTGGCGATGAGTGACTGAACCTCCCTTTCAGTCAGGCCGTCAAACATGGCTCCCCGAAATTGACGATTGATAAACCTCTCCGTTTCCAGCTGTATCTGTTCTCGCTGGTCTGGCCTATCAATGTAGTCCATGGCCCGAAAAAGAATATATCGGATGGTCATCCGGGAGATCTCATGAATGGTTGCGAATGATAAGGCAGCTACTAGTTTGCGTTCAAGAATATCTTCTGCCATTTCCCTGGCGCTCGCTTCCAATTGTGCCTCTAGAGCCCTGCGTAGAAGGACTGAAGAGCCGTGAAGCTCCCTCACGGCAACGGTGGTTGCGGCGGGATTGCTTTGGAAGTACTGATATACGAAAGAAACCGTGTCATGGCTCGCTTGTTCAGAAGAATCAGCCATTTGCCGGAGCTGTCGGACTCCGGCTTTCAAATCTTCCGCGATGTAACCCAGCACCTGAAGGCCAAACTCGTCAAGGCTATTGAAGTGTCGATAGAAGGTATTTGGATTCAGACCGGCTTCACGAGCAAGTTCCCTCAGGCCTAACGAGGTCAGGCTCCGGCTCTCTGTAATCAGTCTCAGCGCCGCCTGCACGAGCTTAAGTTTTCCGCCGGTCATGGTTTTCATTAAATCGATTCCTCAGTGCAAATGGGACAGCCGTCGGTTGTTAGAGGCCAAGAGAGACTCCTGCCATATACGCCCCGCGAACTCATTGTGTATACAAGTGTATACCGCCTGCAGATGTCAGGCTACCACACAACAACAGGCCAACTGGCCAACATGCAATGAGGTGGAAATATGAAACCGTCGGTACGAGTGGCCATCATAGGTACAGGGTTCTCTGGTCTGGGCATGGGCATCAAGCTCAAAGAGGCCGGTTACGATAACTTTGTCATTTTGGAGCAAAGTGACGACATCGGTGGCACCTGGCACGAGAATCATTATCCGGGTTGCGCCTGCGACGTGCAGTCTGCTCTCTACTCGTTTTCCTTTGAGCAGAACCCAAACTGGACGCGTATGTACGCGCGTCAGGAAGAGATCAAAGCGTATCTCAAAAACTGCGCTGAAAAATACGGCCTGCTGGAGCACATTCAGCTGAATACCCACGTAGCCGGTGCAAAGTTTGATGAAAACCGGCACCAGTGGACAGTGGAAACCTGCGACGCGCCTGCACTCTGGAGTTACATGACAGAGCGAGGCATGGTGTCGGGCGATGAGCTGGACAGATCAGATGACGCCCTGCCAGAAATGAAGAGTTTTAAGGCTGATGTGGTGGTCTCCGGCATGGGGGGGCTCAGTACCCCGGCGTATCCTGCCATTGAGGGCCTGGAAAACTTCAAAGGCAAGCAGTTCCATTCTCAGAACTGGGATCACAATTATGATTTCCGCGGCAAGCGCGTAGCGGTTATTGGAACCGGAGCGTCGGCCATTCAATTTGTGCCGGAAGTCGCGAAAACCGCAGCGCATCTGGACCTGTATCAGCGTACACCGCCCTGGATTGTTCCCAAGCCGGACCGTCCTATCCGTCCACTGGAGCAGGCGCTGTTCAAACGTTTCCCTCAATCCCTTAATGCCTTCAGGCAGAGTATCTATTGGATGCTCGAAGCCCGCGTACTCGGGTTTGTGGGTAATCCAAGAATACTCAAGATTGGCGAACTGCAGGCCCGTCGTCACATCCGTAATCAAATAAAGGATCGGGAACTGCGTAAAAAAGTGACTCCCGACTTTCACTTTGGCTGCAAGCGGGTGTTGATCTCGAACAATTACTACCCGGCGTTGGCCCAGGACAACGTAGACGTGCTGACCGACGGCATTCGCGAGGTCACTGAAAATGGGATTGTTGAGCGCAACGGTAAAGAACGTCCGGTGGACTGCATCATTTATGGCACCGGTTTCAAAGCCCAGGATCCGATCCCGAAGGGCATGGTGAAGGGCCGCGGTGGTCAAGACCTGTTGGAAGCCTGGAAAGATGGAGCCGAAGCATACAAGGGTACTGCCATTGCAGGATTTCCGAACTTCTTCATGCTGATGGGCCCGAATACAGGCCTGGGCCACAGCTCTATGGTCTATATGATTGAGAGCCAGATCCAGTATGTGCTGGATGCATTGAAAAAGATGGACCGAAACGGTTGGCAGAGCGTAGAGGTCAAGGAGAATGCGCAAAGCGAGTACAACGCATCTATTCACGCCAAGCTCGGAGATTCCGTGTGGCAGACAGGCTGCAAGAGCTGGTACGTGAACGAACATGGCAAAAACACGACGCTTTGGCCGGGCTTCACCTGGCAATTCCGTCAGCAAACCCGTCGATTTGACGCTCGTCAGTATCGGGTAGAGGCAGGGATGGTGTCGGATAGTGATCTGTCGCCCCAGGCAGCTTTATAGATCCAGAGCTGCTAGGGTCTAAAGCGTCGACTGAAAACAGATTGAGGCTTTAATGAGTACAGGAGAGAAGAACAGAAACATCGGTATCGTGGCTGGCGTGGTTGTGCTGATCATGCTGGGCTTCTGGTTGGACAGTTCCGACGCGCCCGACTTCAAGGATTACGAAGCGGGCACAGAGCGAAAAGAGGCGTTTTTCGGGTATTTTCTGCCGATTATCCAGGAAGAAAACGCGAAAATCGCCGAAGTTCGGGAAGAGCTCGTCGCCTGGAATGAAGATCCCGACTCCATTGGCTGGTGGGATGAAGGCACCATCGAAGACATCGCAGAGGAATACGGCCTGGAAGAGTTCGACGTGTCTGATCAGGCCGCATGGAACGAATTGCTGAGCCGGGTTGATATTGTGCCGCCCTCGTTGGCTTTGTCCCAGGCTGCTAATGAGAGTGCCTGGGGCACGTCGCGCTTTGCGACTGAGGGAAACAACTACTTTGGCCAGTGGTGTTTCAAAAAAGGGTGTGGGCTTGTGCCGAACAACCGTGCGGCTGGGAAAACCCACGAAGTGGCTGATTTTGACTCGCCCAGGGAATCCGTCCAGCGCTACATGCAGAATCTCAATCGGCACGACGCCTACCAGCCCCTTCGTAAAGTGCGGTTCACTCTGCGATTGAACGGTCAGCCAGTTACGGGTTATGCCCTGGCGGCGGGACTTGGCAAGTATTCCGAGAGAGGCCCGGAATACATTGAAGAGCTCAGGGCCATGATGCGCCACAACGAGCTCGCCAAGCACGACCTCTAAAATTCGACGCTTTGCTCAGGCCCGCCTTGCGTTAATCGACGAAGGTGGGCCTGATTCCTACTTGATCAGCTGACCAGCGTTCCACCGTCCACTGCCAAGCATTGGCCGGTGATATGACGACCTGCTTCCGTGGCCATGAGCACCGCCGCGCCCTTCAGATCCTCTTCACCACCGAATCGTTTCAGTGGAATGCGCTCGAGCATTTTATCGCCCTGGGCGTCCAACAGACCCTGTGACATTTTCGAAGGGAAGAAGCCGGGGCAGAGGGCGTTCACGTTGATGTTGTAGTGCCCCCACTCAGACGCCAGCGCACGGGTGAAATTCACCATCGCGCCTTTACTGGTGTTGTAAGCAATAGTCTGCATGCCTTCCGGATTGCCGGACAGGCCGGCGATCGAAGCAATGTTGATCACTTTGCCGGTCTTGCGAGGGATCATGCAACGTTTGCCCACCGTCTGGGTCAGGAAGAAGCTGGCGTTCACATTCAGGTTCATCACCTTCATCCAGCCTTCAGGCGGATAGTCTTCCGCCGGCGCACCCCAGGTGGCACCGGCGTTGTTCACCAGGATGTCGATGTCGCCCAGTTGCTCGACGATCTGATCGACCACCTTGGGAATGCCTTCCAGGTCGCCCAGATCCGCTGCAATCGTCATCACCGTCACGCCCTGAGACTCCAGGTGCGCCTTGGCCGCGTCCAGTTCATGCTGCTTGCGCGCACTGATCGCGATTTTTGCCCCCATTTCACCCAGTGCTTCGGCCATTTGCAGGCCAAGGCCACGGGAGCCACCGGTGATAAAAGCGACCTTGCCGGTCAGATCCAGGAGTTGCTTAACGCTCATACAATGGTCCTTTTGGTGTTTCCGGTGATTCAGGCGCTTTCGGCCAGCAGGCTATCACTCACCTGAGCCAGGTGGTGGTCCGCGTCGCCGAATAGCAGATTGATGGTGGTCAGTCGTTTGAATAGATGAGCAGCCGCCATCTCATCGGTCACACCCATGCCACCGTGCAATTGGACGCCTTCCTGAGCGACATAGCGGGCACCCTGGCCGATCAGCGTCTTGGCCATGGAGAGCGCGTTGCGACGCTCGGAGCGATCATCGGAATCCGCGGTGTTGGCCGCCAGGATTGCCATGGACTTCGACTGCTCCGCCTGGATAAACATGTCCGCCATGCGATGCTGCAGGACCTGGAACTTTCCAATTGGCACACCGAACTGTTTACGAGTTTTGATGTATTCCAGCGTCGTAGCGTTCATGGCTTCCATCGCTCCCACGGCTTCGGCGCAGACCGCTGCTATGCCGAGGTCCATGGCCTTTTCAATGTGCGGGAAAGCATTGTCCAGTTCGCCCAGCAGGTTGGCCGCGCTAACCGCCACGTTTGAGAAGCTGATATCCGCGATTCGATAACCATCATGGGCGGCGTAGTCGTCAATTTTCACGCCCTGTGCCTTGGCATCGACGATGAACAGCGACAGACCGGACTCGTCGTTGGCGTTGCCGCTGGTGCGCGCAGAGACCACAAGCTGATCTGCCTGGCCACCATGAATGACCGCAGACTTGTGACCACTGATCATAAAGTGGTCGCCGTCTTTGCGGGCGGTGGTCTGTACCAATGACAGGTTATAGCGGGCGCCAGGCTCATAATGTGCCAGGCCCATCTTTCGTTCGCCCGTCGCGATGGCTGACAGGAATTCGTCTTTCTGGGCGTCGTTACCGACATTGCGAATCAGGCCGCCGGCCAGGACCACGGTTGCAAGGTAGGGCTCGACCACCAGACCACGGCCAAAGTTTTCCATGACGACCATGGTGTCCACGGCGTTACCGTCCAGGCCGCCGAAGGCCTCGGGAAAGGTGAATGCCAGAAGGCCCATGTCGGCCAGGGCAGACCAGGTTTGCGGGTCCGAGCCCTTGCCGGAGCCGATGAAGGTGCTGCGTTTTTCGAAGCTGTACTCGTTGGACACAAAGCGGCGCAACGAGTCGTTCAGCATTTGCTGTTCGTCGGTCAGATCAAAATTCATGTGTCCGCCTCCTTAAAGACCAAGTACGAGCTGGGCGATGATGTTCCGCTGGATCTCATTGGACCCGCCGAAGATCGACAGCTTGCGCATGTTGAAGTAATCGCCAGCGGCCGGCGTGGCATCGATGGAGCCGGCGCGGGGGCCGTTATAGTCCAGTTCCAGGGCGTCCGGAATGTGGGCAATGGCGTCCTGACCGGTGGCTTCCATCAGTAGTTCGAACAGCTTCTGGCCGATTTCGGTGCCACGGATCTTCAGGATTGATGCCTGTGGGCCGGGGCCTTTTTTGTCGGTGAGCACCCGCAGCACGGTGAGTTCCAGCGCACGCAGCTCGATGTCCAGCTGTGCCAGCCGATCCCGAAAGCGGGTGTTTTCAATCAGCGGCCGCTGGCCGTCCTGTTCTTCATGAGCGACCTGTTTAAGGCGCTTCATGGTCGCTTTCCACTGGCCCACATTGGCCAGGCCGGTCCGTTCGTGACCCAGCAGGAACTTGGCGTAGGTCCAGCCCTGATTCTCTTCGCCGATGAGGTTTTCGGCGGGCACTTTGACGTTGTCGAAATAGACTTCGTTTATCTCGTGCTCACCGTCCAGCATGATGATGGGTTTCACATCGATGCCCGGATCGTTCATGTCGATCAGCAGGAAGGAGATGCCCTGTTGTGGCTTGCCCTCGTTGCTGGTGCGCACCAGGCAGAAGATCCAGTCGGCGTGCTGGCCCAGGGTGGTCCAGGTTTTCTGGCCGTTGACGATGTAGTGGTCACCTTCGCGTTTGGCAGAACAGCGCAGAGAGGCCAGATCGGAACCGGACCCCGGCTCGGAGTAGCCCTGACACCACCAGTCTTCGCCGCTGAGAATGCCTGGCAGGAAGCGCTTCTTCTGCTCGTCGTTGCCAAAGGTCATGATCACCGGGGCGACCATGCGCAGGCCGAAATCTAGCTGGCGAGGCGCGCCGGCGAGGGCACACTCTTCTTCAAAGATGATCTGCTCAATCGGGCTCCAGCCCGGGCCGCCGAATTCTTCCGGCCAGGTGGAGGCGCCCCAGCCTTTCTCATACAGAATCTTCTGCCAGCGCTGGGTCATTTCTTTGTCGTGACGCAGGCGTTTCTGGACACGCT
>CAZWEP010000084.1:0-9190 GCA_964632565.1 uncultured Marinobacter sp.
CTTCGCTACGGACGTAGTCGATGATCTGATTGGCGGACCGAACATCGGTGTGGCCAGCGGCGTAGTCGAAGTCCAGGACCGAATCGAGAATGGCGCAGTGATCGCTTTCGGGATCGCGCACCACATAGCTGAACGTGTTCGTGGGCTCATCAAAGAATGAGCGAACCTCGGGAGAAAGCATGATTGCCACCTCTTGTCCGCGCGCCGCTGGATTCGGGCGCGCGCTGTTAAATACTTTTTGGTATAACCTTATTCCATATTTAACTATAAGGGCTGGCAATCTCGTTTTCAATCACAGGGAATTAAGAAGTTCCTGGGCCTCACGACGACGACCTGCGTCCGCCACCTCGCGCCCGGGTCGGGCAGGCGCATTCATTGCCTTGCGGAGATACGTTTTTGCCTGCTCCTTGTTTCCTCGCTCAATCAGGTAATCCCCAAAAAAGTAGTTGGGATCAATGCCGTCGGGATTCATCGTCAGGGCCTTTTTTAAAAGCTGCTCAGCCCGGTCATCATCGCCAAACGAAAGCGGCCAGCCCGGCACCTGATAGTAAAGACTTCCCAGAGAAGTATAGGCCGATCCTTGCAAGGCGGACGGGTTTATCTCCAGCGCATGTTCCAGGGATGCCCGAGCATCTTTCACCAGCCCCAGGGCACCCAGGCCGCCCTTGGAACCCGCGTAGGTGCTGAGAACAATGCCTTGCCAGATCAGCGGTTCTGCGTCGTCAGGGTAAGCTTTGACCAGTTGGCCTGCTCGACCGCTCAGCGATTTGAACGCCGCCTCTTTCTTGTCTTTTGGCATTTCGTATTGAATGTGAGCCCATTGTTGTTGGATGGTGGCCAGCCCGACAGCCATACTCTCAGGCGTCCATCGTTCACTATCCTGACTGTTTTCAGCGGCCGCCAGAGGCAGTGCCAGGCAAAACAGGGCCATCGTAAGAAACATTTTCATCACGCAATCTCCTCGTTCAGATAGCGCCGAATGATGGGCAACTGCTTCAGGATCGCCCGATCGACAATACGCGGCATCACGCTATTGATGACGACAAACAACTTCTCCGGCCAACCGAGGAACCGGCGCCTCTTGTTATGTGTCATCGCCTGCAAAATCTGGCCTGCGACGACGGCGGGGGAATCCACGGCGTTGCCCAATGCCCGATTCATTTCGTTCACCGCCGATGGATTCATGTCGGTTGCGGTCGCCCGTGGCGCAACATAGAGCACTTGAACACCGGTGTCCGCCAGCTCACGACGAAGTGCCTCGGTGAAACCTCGTAGCCCGAACTTGCTGGCACAATAGGCGGTGTACCCGGGGAATCCGATGCTGCCGAATGTGGAACCGACAAACACCAGCGCACCCTCACCCCGCGCACGGAATCTTGGTACAAAGTGCCGGGCCAGGATCAGCGGACTGCGAAGATTGACCGCCAGTTGCTGATCAATCCCTTCAATCGGCAAATGATCCACAGCTGCGAACTGGTTTTGCCCGGCGCAATGAATCACACCACTGATATCCGGGTGGTCTTTTGACAGGGCATCCAGATGTTCGTCCAGGTTGGGTGCCGCAAGATCCAGGTGCACCGTTTTCAGTCGATCTGTCTGTTGGCGATTCACCGAACGGGAGGCCAGAACGATGCTGGCACCCTCAGCCAACAGAAGGTCAATCAGGGCCATACCGATACCACCGGTACCGCCCAGCAACAGAAACGTTCGCTCACGCAGCTTCATGACGGGCACCCTCTTTACTGGTAGGTAACGGAATGCTCCAGAGCATGTCGCCGTAGAGGCGATACACCATGCGCGCAGAATCGATGATGGCCTGCTGATCAGCACGGTGTGTAACCGCGTTCATCAGATCGCGGAAAAACTCGAAGTGGTCCTGATCCAGCGCCCCGTGGGAGAAGAGATAGCTGAATGCACGATCCGGCAGGTTCAGTTGCTTCTGGATCTTTTCGCCCATAGGCGTTGCCAGTTCTATCGACGTGCCTTCCAGTACCTGAACCATTCCGAAGAACGCGACCGGATTTCCCCGTTGGATCTGGTCGTACAGATAGGCAACCATCAATTCAATGGCAGCGTGGGGTTTACCGTTGCGGATGGTTTCCTTGTCTTCGCCGCAGGCTGCCAGATCGTTCAGTATCCACTCCTGATGCCCGTATTCTTCGTCGATGTATTCCACCAGCGCCTTGCGCACAAATTCCAGATGATCTGGCAAACGGCCGCCACAACTCATCATCAGCGGAACGGTATGCCTGACATGGTGATAGGCCTGGGTCAGAAACCAGGTGTAACTATTCAGATCAAAGCGACCCTCTGTAATGGCAGCCAAAACTGGCGCCTGCATAACGTGGGCCCGAGCCTCGGCGGTTTCAGCCTGGAGCGTGTCAAAAAAAGCCATGGGTTTACCTCTCGTGGGAAATAAAAGGGAGTTGGGGATGACCCCGCTGGAGGACGCAAGCAATTGCGGAAGATCCTTCAGCAAAAGGTTGCGTCTTAAACGGCCATTACCGGTGAGATATCCGTCGGCCTGAGTGAAGGGTTCAAAGCGGCAGTGCACCGACCGCAATTGTGCGTAGTCTGGCAAGCGCTGATTCAACCTCTGAAGCGCCGCAGAAATCGTATGGAGAGACTGAGCCCCGGTAAATGTGATCACCGCACTGGGACCGGGCTCTCCATCGCCGTATACCAGCGCCTGCAGCGCGCCAGTCGACTGCAAAAGCTCACTTTCCAGCCACTCCGGGCTGATGTTGCGGCCAAAACTGGTAATCAGAAGATGTTTGCAGCGGCCGCTGACAGACAGGAAACCATCCGGATCCAGCGCTCCGAGATCGCCGGTTGCAAGGACAGCTTGCTGGGGCCCGTCATCGCCCAGATAGCCAAGATGGGTATTGCCGGTCACCAGAATCTGGCCATCCCGATCAACGGACACCTTTACGTGTCCAAGAGGCTTGCCCACCGAACCCAGTCGGTCGGCCATGGGACTGTTCAGCGCAACCACGGAACCACACTCGGACAAACCGTAACCTTCGTACAACGGCAACCCGAGTTCACGCCCTCTGACAAGCAGTTCAGGCGCAACTTTGCCACCACCGACCGCCAGAAACCGAAGGCCCTCGGTACCTAACTGATGATGTTCAGCCGCAGCCACCAGGACTCTGGCCAACTCGGGCACCAGTATCATGGACTGAGGACGCGCCTGACTGATGAAAGACACCAGCCTGGCCGCATCAAGCCCACTGCTTCCGTGCAACCCCAAACGGGCCAGGGATGGCAACTGGACTCGGGCGCCCATCATCAGGGGAAGATAGACTCCGCCAATGTTCTCCAGAAGCGTTGCCAGGGGCAGCACACACAGATGATCATCAAGTTCGAGACAGGAAAGCCGGTCGACCAATGCGTTCACCGTGGCTGTGAGCTGATCCATCGACAGGCAAACGCCTTTTGGCTGCCCTGTACTGCCCGACGTGAAGGTTATTTTTGCGGTGTCCGCCGGCAAACGCACCCTGTTTTCCGGAATGGGCAGGCGATCCAGCCATACACCGTCTGACAATTCGCAGGCCTGATTAGAAGGGCGCAAGTGCCCAGCCCACAAAAGTGCGTCCAATCCGGCCTGCTCAGTCAGATGCCGGGTCTGTTGCGCAGAGAAAAAGGCGGGCACAGGGACACAAACCGTGCCCGCAATCAGGCACGCAACATCTGCGACCACCCATGCGGAGCCGTTATCACCGCATAAACCAATCCGCCTCAGACCGAGGCCCTTCAGGGTTCGCGCCAGAGTGCTGACGGTCTTCCACAGTTCTCTGTAGGTCAGACAACCATCGTCTCCCTGCAAGGCAATACTTGCAGGCCGGCTCGAGGCCAGTTCAACCAGACGATCAGGCAATGTGTCCATAGGACACCTCCTGACGCTGGGCCTCGTTCAGCCAGGCTGTTTTGCGCAGAAGCCCCATTTTTTTCTGAGCCTGATAGCCCTGCTCTACATTGGCGGCCATTACCATCGGGTTGTGATCGTAGTATCGGCCCCAGCCAGCGCCGCCGTCCGGCAAACAGCGAGGATCTGCCGGTGCCAACACTCGGGTTTCGATACCCATGCGCTGGAAGCTGTTTCTCAGCAGTTCGGTTCCGGTGAAGACAATCCATCGGACACCCTCTTGTCTCAGCCACAGTGTGAGCCCTGCGAACAGAAATCGGCTGACCCCCGCCTCCACGCCGGCCAGATGCGCGATTTCGACCAACTCGCAGCGCCTGATCGGACCATCTGGTATCCCCTCCACGGCAGTCAATTGTTCGACTGGCGCTGGCAGATAATCCTCCAGAAACAGCCTCTCATCGGTTGCCCGTCTCACGCCGACTGCGGCCAGCAGCAAACCGGTTCCCGAGGTCATGGCCAGCAATCGGGGAATTCGCAGTGTGGGGACGGCCCCATAGGATTGGTGGAAACGCCGCTGGATAAATCCGGTGATGGCACGCTCTGTACTGGTGCCGGGTTCGACATCACAGAGCAGGCGCCCTGAAGACTGAAGCAGCGGCGTCAGTTCCGGGGAGTCTGGTACGCATTGGGCTGACAGGGTAAGCAGATCTGACATCAGAACAGGTCCTCCGGGCAATCAGTCTCAGATGCGCATTTGCAACGCCTGATATTTGAGATTGAGCCCAGACTACCCGGCCACACTTAAGACATTCTTAATCGAAAAGCAGAGATTCCTTAAGCCCGCCTTAAGGTTTCTATGACACCGTGATAATTGTTCTGCTTAACTGACATGTATCAACGACACGGGTTGTCGTTGAAACCACTCGCACACAGGAACACCGTCTATGCGAATTCTGCTGGTTGAGGACGATCATCTGCTGGCCAAAACCATGCTGTCGATGCTGCGGGATGACCACAACACCGTCGACTGGCTGGATGACGGGCAACAGGCGATGAGCGTCCTGCCCGAAGAACACTTCGATCTGGTGATCCTTGACCTCACGCTGCCCAGGGTAGATGGCCTTGAAGTATTGCGATCTGCGCGAAAAGCCGGGGTTCAGGCTCCCATCATTATCCTGACCGCGCGCAGCGACCTGGACGAGAAACTGATTGGGCTGGATTCCGGCGCCGACGACTACCTGACCAAGCCATTCGCCATGTCCGAACTCAAAGCGCGAATCCGCGCAGTATGTCGTCGAGCGGGAGGGCAGGTTCAAGCCTGCCTGACGGTGGGCGCACTCAGTTTGTCTTCGGATTCCGCCCAGGTATCCATTGCGGACACACAAATATCTCTGCCCCGCAGTGAGTTTCAGATACTTCACTACCTGATGCGCCACAAAGATCAGGTCGCGACCCGACGACGCCTGGAAGAACAGTTATACGGCTGGGAGCAGGGGGCCGAGAGCAACGCTCTTGAAGTCCACATTCACCATCTGCGTCGCCGTATTGGCCGTTCCGTCATTCGCACTGTGCGGGGCGTCGGTTACATGCTCGACAGTCGAGAGGCAGAATTGATCAGGGCGCCATCGTGTCATTAACCCGAACCCTTGCCCTGCTGGTAACCTCCGCCGTGCTTGTCATCGCACTTACGGCGGCCGTCTGGAGCTATATCGAAAGCGACCATGAGTTAGAAGAATTGTTCGATGCGGAACTGGCTCAAAGTACACGCATTGTTCAGGGACTGGTTCGACACCTGGTGGAGACCCAATCACCCGCCGAACTGGCGTCCATCCTGAAGCAAACCCTTCAACTTCCTCAGGCAGCCCTGCAAGAGGGCGATTTTGATGAAATCCTCCCCGACGGCTCTGGCCACAAATACGAGAAGAAAATTGCATTCGAAGTTTGGACCGAGAACGGCACACCGCTGCTGAACACCCTTGACTCGAGTGACAACCTGCCGCTGGTACCCGGTTACGCCTGGACAGAAACCAAAGGATTTCAGTGGCGAACATTCACCATGCAGGACACACAGACCGGTTTCTGGATTCGGACCGCGCAGCGTGAGGATATCCGCCAGGAACTGAGTGAGGAATTGGCGACAGGCAATGTTCTTCCCCTCCTCTTACTGTTACCCCTATTGGTGATTGTGATTGTCGGCGCCATACGCATTGGCTTTCGCCCTCTACGTCAACTCGAGAATCCCATTCGTCATATGGCGCCACAAAACATCCATCCCCTGGATGATCATTCGGCTCCCCGGGAAGTGACCGGCCTGGTGCAGGCGGTAAACGGATTGTTGTCCCGCCTCGACGAAGCGCTGGAGCGCGAACGCCGCTTCTCAACAGACGCTGCCCACGAATTGCGCACACCTCTGGCTGCACTTCGCCTGAATCTGGAAAAGCTGGGGACTGAACATCACGAAGAGTCGGAAACACTCATCGAATCAGTGGACCGCATGACGCACCTGGTAGAGCAGATGCTCACACTGAGCCGCATCGATGCCGGCAAGGACTTTGAACTGGAACGGAGCGACCTTGCAGAAATCGTGGCGCAGAGTGTGGCGGACGTAACGCCGCTCGCATTGGCCAAGAACATAGAGCCGGTTCTGGATAATCGGGTGGGCGCGGGACCGGTTCGCTGCAACAGCGCTTTGATCAATACGCTGATGCGATCGGTACTTGCCAATGCCATTCAGTACAGCCCGGAAAACAGCGAGATATCGATTCTCCTGAAACGCGAGAAAGGGGGTTATGAGCTTTCGATCTGCGATCAAGGTCCGGGCATTCCCGAATCAGAGCGCGCCCGGGCTCTGAGCCGTTTTACACGCCTCGACCAACGCGCCGGCTCGGGCTCTGGCCTTGGTCTTGCTATCGCGCGACGGATCACGGAACTGCATGACGGCAAACTGGAACTGCGAAACCGGCCAGATACCCGGCCCGGGCTTTGCGTCCACATCTGGCTACCTGCGGATCAGGTTTCATAGACTGCTCAGCGCTGAAACCACCTGGCATTCCGACTACAATGTCGCCTCCGGCCCGGGAGGCATTACCGTGATACCCAAGCATCGCTTACAACAGGAATGGCAGGCATTCTGGCTGGCCATCGGTTTTCTGACCCGCATTCCCATGTGGGTACGCATCGACTATACACCGACATTGATGAACCAGAGCAGCGTGTATTTTCCGGTGGTCGGCCTGCTGCTGGGTGGGCTCTATGCCGGGTTATTCACGCTCATTGAGCCACTCTGGAATCCGTGGGTGAGCGTGATTCTGGTGGTGGGGTTTCATCTGTGGATCACCGGCGCGTTTCATGAGGACGGCCTGGCGGACAGCGTGGATGCTCTGGGCGGCGGCTACACCGTGGAAGCTCGGCTGCGCATAATGAAAGACAGCCGAATTGGCACCTACGGTACGGTCGCGCTGGTGATGGCTTTGCTACTGAAGATCACACTGTTGGCGAGTAGCGGCCAAATCCTGCTGCTACTCCTTCTGACACCCTGCTTTTCGCGCCTGACGCCGCTGTTTCTGATGCATTTCCTCAGTTACGTCAGCGATTCGGACAAGAGCAAGAGCAAACCGGTTGCCGAGACGTTCTCCCGGCAGCGCCTGCTTGCGGCCACCGGTTTTGCAGTTGTCATCGGACTGCTTTTCAGTCCCTGGTTGCCAATGCTGCTGCCCCTGTCGGCCGCCGCCATCGCGCTGGTCGGATTCCTCTGGTCACGGCAATTGAAACGGGATCTGGGCGGTTACACCGGTGACGCCCTGGGTGCCAGCGTTGTGCTGTCAGAGCTCGCTCTGCTGCTTGCACTGACTGCCTGATCGCTCACTCACCCACAGTGAAGGACAGAATCCTCGACAGGTGACTGTAGGGCAGGCCGGTTTCTTCGTGCCAGGCGTTAAAGGCGGCCTGAGCCTGGACCAACGCCTTCTTGCTGCCGGGCGTGGCATCCAGCAACCCTTCCCGGCGCAGCGCAGTCACCACATCGGTTGAGAGGATGAAGCCGTCCCATCCCACGCGACGGAGAAAATACTGGGCGCTGGCGCCGCCGAGGCGATCGCCGTGTTTCTTCAACCAGATCAAGAGTCCCGCCTGATCACTGCTTGGCCACTGGGCCAAAAACTTGCCAAAACTGCCATGGGCCTGGGACGCTTCCACGATCATCCGCGCATTTTCAGGCACCGTTCGGATCTTCTGCATGTTCCGCACGATGCGTTCGTCCTGGGCCAGCTGTTCCAGCACTTCCGGTGGGACTTGCTGCCAGTACAGGGGTACGAAACCTTCAAACGCCGCTTCGAAACCTGGCCATTTCCGCTCGATTACCCGCCAGACAAACCCCGCCTTGAAAATACACCGGGTAATCTCGGACAGATACCGGTCGTCCCCGGTTGCTTCCAGGGTGCCTTCAGGCGCAGTCTTGGGAAGCAGTGCCTTCACGGCAGATTCACCGCCCTTGTGGTGCGCGGCAAATTCCATGATTCGGGAAAACGAGGGAACATCCATAATTAACTCCGGTCAGGACGGGAATCCGATTCTACATTCGAGCGCTGATATGACCTATACCCCTCTCGATGACGAACAGCTCAGGCAAGGCCTGAACGAACTGGCAGCCACCGACCCGGACATTGAACGGCTGGCACACCGCCACGGTTCCCCGCCCCTGTGGCCACGCTCGCCAACCTTCGCCACATTGATCCAGATCATTCTGGAACAGCAGATTTCCCTTAAGGCGGCGGAAACGGTCTTTAAAAAGGTAGAGGCCGCGCTGGGCGGAGTATCACCAGACAACATCCTCGCCGCCGGCGAATCCGGGCTGCGGGCCCTGGGCATCACCCGGCAGAAGTCGCGCTACTGCCACGAGCTGGCGCTTCACGTCAGCGATGGCCGCCTGCCACTGAACGACCTTCACACCCAGAGCATTGAGGACGGCAGGCATGCCTTGCTCCGGGTGCCCGGTCTGGGGCCCTGGAGCGTGGATGTCTATTACATGTCCGCGCTCAGACACCCGGATATCTGGCCCAAAGGTGACCTGGCGCTGGCGATCGCCATGCAGGACATCAAACAACTACCAGAGCGCCCCGACCATTCGACCCAGAGCCGGATAGCTGAAGCCTGGGCACCCTGGCGCTCGGTCGCGGCGCGACTGTTGTGGATGGACTACCTGGTGCAGCGCGGTCAGTTCTCAAGCGATCCCTCATAGGCGCCCCGCATCGGATTGGTGTGACAGTAGTCGGGTCAGGACCGATAACGTCGCTGATCCAGCGTCTTCAGCCGGTCCGGATGAAA
>CAZWEP010000085.1:0-8940 GCA_964632565.1 uncultured Marinobacter sp.
AAACCGGTGAAGAAATTCCAATCAGTGCACGGCGCGTAGTTACGTTTCGTCCAGGACAAAAACTGAAGCAGAAAGTAGAAGCGTATGCTGGAACCCAGTCATAACAACGAATTACCCGCAATTCCGGGTAAGCGTTATTTTACCATCGGTGAAGTCGCAGATCTTTGCGCCGTGAAAGCACACGTTCTCAGGTACTGGGAACAGGAGTTTCCACAGCTCTCACCCGTGAAACGTCGCGGAAACCGCCGCTACTACCAGCGTGCGGACGTGATAACCATTCGCCAGATCCGCAGCCTACTCTACGATCAGGGCTACACCATCGGCGGCGCCAAACAGAAATTGAGTAGCCACGAGGTAAAAGACGACACCTCTCAGTACAAGCAGCTGATCAGACAGATGATCACAGAGCTGGAAGAAGTGCTGGACGTGCTCAACACCCCTGTCCGGTAGTGCTCAAGCTACTACTCCTGAACCCCCAAACCTGAATATGGTCAATTTCGAGGTAGCAGCCTGTCCACCAAGGCTGCTACTTGCCGGCAATTAGGGATAACCCGCCAAGTGAGGGTCTGACGCAGTTTTTCTGTCCCAATTTTTTTGCCTCGTACAACTGATCATCAGCTTGTTTAATGAGCTCAGTGGCCGAATGGTCCCCCTCAGGGATAATTGAGGCGCAGCCAATCGAAACCCTGATGGTCGAATGCTCATTGCGCTCAGGTAACTTTGCGTCGGCCTCAGATTCAACCAGTTTGCGGAAGTGTTCGGCGCTACGGCACACCGACTCAAGATCCATTTCCGGCAAAATAGCTGCAAATTCGTCGCCGCCCAGGCGAGCCACAACGTCCCCGGACCGCGCGAAGCTTTGCGTCATAACCTCTGCAAGAACTTTGAGGCACGCATCGCCGAACCCATGGCCGTAGTGGTCGTTTATGCCTTTAAAGTTATCGAGGTCAATCATCGCCAGGCCAAGGGGTTGCTGCTTGCGTTTCATCCGTCGCCACTCATTGTCGAGCGCTTCATGAAACATCCTGCGATTGCCGATTAAAGTCAGCGGATCTTTGCGGTTTTCATTTTCCAGCTGTTCCGTTTTCGATTTCAGGTCTAAAAAGGTCGCGATTTTTGAACGGAGGATGGCCTGATTGTAGGGCTTCGTGACGTAGTCGATGGCCCCCGCTGCAAATGATTCCTCAACGTCGTGATTGTCCTGGGACACCGTAAAACAAATGACCGGTATGTTGGCGGTAGCCTCTTTGTTCTTCATCGTCTTCAGGACATCAATACCATTTGCATGGCCCAGGTACAGGTCCAGAAGCACAAGATCGATAGGGCGGGATAGCAGGCGTTCGGCATCTTTGGGGTCTTTCGCAACAATCAGCTCATAGGAGTCGGAAAGAATGCCGACCAGACCGCTGATGCTGGTTGGATCGTCTTCGACGATCAGAATGACATGTTTCTTCTTATTACCCATTCTAGACTCCCTTGGGTTGCATGCCGCTGGCTGAAATGCTTTGGCAGATCATCACTGCTTTTGCATAATCAAATTGTTGCAGCGCGGCCTTCAGGCTGAGAGCAAGACCGACTTTCCCCTCGCTCACCAGGCGTGCACAAACGATATTCACGTCGTCGTTCAGGACAATGCCGTGTTCCTGAAGAACCTGTTCAATTCCTTTAAGAGACTTCACAAACTGCTCATTTGACGCGGTGTCTATGTCGGCCTCCATTGTGTGGCCAAGATAGTTCTGCAGCGTTTCGCAGTGGCTTACGTATTCGTCCACCAGGTGCGCGATTTGTTGCCAGATATCGTCTCTGTTTAGCCGTGATTCGATGGACTCGGCGAGTGTTTTCAGTCGAACGTCGCCGATGTTTGCGCAGGCCCCCTTCAGGCGATGGACGATTTCCAGGGTTTCACCGAGTTGCAGCAAGCCCGAATCGCAGGCTCTCGCCAGCGCCGTACCCAGTTCCGGCCTGCTGGAAATAAAACTTCGTACACAGGTATGAAAAAGCTGCACGTCGCCGGCCATCTGGCGTTCAAACGCTTTTTGGTCAAT
The DNA here is from genome assembly GCA_964632565.1 of uncultured Marinobacter sp. Lineage (GTDB taxonomy): Bacteria > Pseudomonadota > Gammaproteobacteria > Pseudomonadales > Oleiphilaceae > Marinobacter. The sequence goes on from CAZWEP010000085.1 coordinate 2,046, forward strand.
GAATCCGGGCAGATCCAGCGGATGGTTGTGCGTGACTCTATCAACAGGGGGAGCCGCAGGGCTGGGAGCAGGCATGAAATATTTGGCCAGCAGTCGCTCAAGGTCGGCCGGAACGACAGGCTTGACCAGATAATCCCGCATGCCGGCAGCTTCCGCCTGTTTTTTGTCGCTGGCAATGATCGAGGCCGATTGCCCAACAATAACCGGTTTTTTAGCCAGATCCATGCGATTGATGGTACGGGCAACGTCGATACCGCTCTCGCCCTTAAGGTGGATGTCCAGTAGCACGAGATCAAACTCCAGGCGTTTCAATTGTTGCACTGTTTCATTTCCAGTGGCGGCTTCCTGTGCCTGAATTCCGTATCGGGCCAGTAGACCCGCCAGGACTTCGCGATTGATCGTCAAGTCGTCAACGATGAGTGTGCGGACGTGGCTGAAGTCGGTTCGTGGCCGGGCAATGCCCGCCGCTTGTTCTGAAAACTCCAGTACCCGATTCTCGCCATAACGTATAAGCGCGTCGTACAACTGGGAGGGCGTGACTGGCTTGCTGCACACACGCCCGCCTTGCTCTATGAATGTATCGATTGAATCCAACCCAAGACTGGCGGGCGCAAATAGCAGAACGTTGGTTGGCAAGACCGGTGCATCAACCCGGTCCAGGTGTCGTAAAAATTTGTCCAACTCCGCGTGCTCTATGCCCTCAGCGTCCAACAGCAACAAGGGTGGGGTAGATTGTTGATTAATGTCGGTCATGGACTCGATCGCTTGTCGCAACGACGACGAGGATTCTACGTTCAATTGCCAGGCCGTGGCGTAGCTGGATATCAGCTCTTCGCTGTCGGGCTGAAGCGCACAGGCAACAAGTTGATGGAATTTGACCTCAAGCTCGCGGTAACGCCTTGCCGTGGGTGGAATGTCCACCGGGAGACGAACGCTAAAGCGGCTGCCGACGCCCAGTTGACTGGTAACAGTGATGTCTCCGCCCATGAGTTGGGCCAGGCGTTGGCTGATTGCAAGCCCTAATCCGGTGCTCCCCTCAGCCTGAGTCGCTCGTTGCCCGATCTGATGAAAATCACTGAATACCGATTCCAGTTGTTTCCCTTCTATGCCGATTCCCGTGTCGTTCACAAGAATCATCAAATCGCGACCACCGTTCTCTTCATCCAGCTGGAATTGCACCCTGATGTGACCGTAGTCAGTGAACTTGATTGCATTCCCGATCAGGTTGGAAATGATCTGAGAAATCCTCAATAGGTCTCCATTGATTCGTGTCGGCACCTCTGGGGCAACCGAAATGATCAGGCGCAATCCCTTTTGCCGCGCTGCCAGGCTGAACAGGTCGACGGAGCGCCGAATAAGGGCTTCGATCGTGAAATCGGATTTATCCAGTTCAACCCGGTCAGCTTCTATTTTGGAGAGGTCCAGGATGTCATTGAGCAGACTCAGCAGCGCTTCAGAGGCAACGTGGGCGCGTTGCACCAGGGCTCTCGAATCCGGGGTCAAATCGGTGTCATCCAGTAACACCAGCATGCCAAGTAAGGCATTCATTGGCGTGCGTATCTCATGGCTCATGTTCGCCAGGAAACTGGCTTTGGCCCTGGCAGCAGCTTCAGCGTCTTCAGAACGAATCGCCAGGTCACGATTCACCTGCTCCAGCTCCCGGGTCTTGTTAGCGACCTCCCGCTCCAGCTCGCTTTGGAGTCGATCCGACAGGCGTTTTTCAAATTCGGCTTCGCTTCGTTTAACCAGCGCATTGCGACGGGCTTTGAGCGCCAGATAAACAATGGTCATGATGAGTAGATAGCCAGCCACCAGTGTCAGCTGCGATGATCGTGAATAGAATGGAATTTCGTCTGCCAGAAAGGCCTCTGACATCAAGCTGACGATATACAGTCTTTGTTGCAGGGTGATGCCCTGTGTGTCCAGCCCGGTTAGCATGGGGTGAGCTATCCAGGTGCCCTGACCAGGTACGTTATGAAGGATAACCTCGGAACCAAGAAATTCGTTCGGCAGAGCGTCATAGGTATTGAAAATAGTACGACCATGGCCCAGCGACTGACCCCATTCCAGGGCTGGCTCCGGACCTTTTAGCCAGTTTCCTGAGTCGTCAACCAGATAAGTGTAGAGACTGTCCGGGCGATGCGACTGCAGATTTTCAATGAGCACCGAGGCGTCAAAGTTCAACACGATCATGCCTGAATCGGCTCCCTCCAGATGAAGGACAAATCTGATCGTAGGCTGGAACGGCTGAACAATCTTTCCGCCTTCAATATTCAGGTTCAGGGACGAGATAAACACGGCACCGGGCTGAAGGGCCAGCGTGGTTTTGACGTAGTCTCGATTGGACTTGTCCTGCAGATCTGTTGATTGGCGAACGGCGCCGCTGCTGCGCTCCAGCCGCACCAGCTCCATGCCGTTGGCGTCGATCAGCCTGGCCTGATAATAACGTGGGTCTGTCAGTAACAGCGTGCGGAAGGCCTCTGTCAGCGTGCGCTTGGCAGTCTCGACGGGCATATTTGATATTTCTTGCTGGAGCCCGCGAAGGTCCGCGACTCCCTCTTCAACGGCCAGGTCAACGAACAAGGCTCTTGCCTGCAGCCGCAGCTCTTCCTCAGCCAGGGTATGCCTCTGAAATTGATCTCTTTCGATGAGTAACAGGAAGCCGATGCCGAAGCCCAGCAGCAGGAGCAGCGCCAAAACCAGGAATTCGGCGCGGAAGAATCGATCCAGGGACTTGTCCAAGGGCTTTGCTTTACCTCAAACACAGCGGATCCGTCGTTTTTAGGGTCCTGTTCATTAGAGCTTAGGACAAGTTGGCTCAAAAGCTATTCCTCCAAGACCCCGTATGTCATGATCGGCTTACAGTGGCCGCCCGATCCGTTCAGGCCGCCGCGGTTGAAGTGTATTTTTGTTCTCTAAAACTCTCATCGGAGCCTGAAACAATGATCGGATATGTCACCGTTGGCGTCAGCGATATGGCCAGGGCAAAAGAATTCTATTCGCAACTGTTCAGTGACATGGGGGCAAAAGTGCTCCTGGACATGGGGCGCATCGCGTTTGTTGGAGAAAGCATGAAGTCGCCGATGCTGGCCGTGTGTACGCCCTACGATGGCGAGACAGCCAGTTGTGGTAACGGGAATATGGTCGCCTTTCCAGCCGGGTCAAAAGAGAACGTTCAGGCGCTCTATGAAAAAGCCCTGTCTCTGGGTGCCAAATGCGAAGGAGAGCCGGGGCAGCGGATCCCTGGCCAGTTTTACGGCGCGTACGTGCGCGACCCGGATGGCAACAAGCTGGCGTTTTTCATGTTTGGCTGAGCTATAAAAACCGTGCCCAGAATGAGAAAAGGGGCCAAACCGATAGGTTTGGCCCCTTTTAAATATGGTCGGGACGGCAGGATTTGAACCTGCGACCACCTGCACCCCATACAGGTGCGCTACCAGACTGCGCCACGCCCCGAGTGCTGTCGCCAGAGAGAAACAATCGCCATTTCTCAGCGGCTTAGCGGAAGCGAAGTCTACACCAGCACATGGCAAAAATAAACATGTCACTGGCGTTGCAGCGATCGAAATCTATCTCAATTTCGTTTCTCTCAAATCGCGGATAAAGTCTGGCGGATCGAAGCTGTCACTCCTGGCTGCTGGCCAGAAAATATCGAATACCCGATCGCCCGTTTTTTCGTTAGTGAGGAGCTCACCGGGTTCCAGGAAATGGAACAAATCCATGTAGGAGTGAATCTCGTTCCGTGAGGTTCGGCGGATAATGTGCTCTGGCCCTAATTGCGAGGGGTGGGTGAGGCCTGAAGCAGCCAGCAGGTTCTGAAGGGCATCCACTGTGTTCTTGTGGTAGTTGAAGACACGTTGGCTTTTGTCTTGCACGTCCAGTTTCTGTCCGCGACGCGGATCCTGTGTTGCCACGCCGCTCGGGCATCGCCCTGTGTGGCAATTCAGTGCCTGAATGCAGCCGAGCGCAAACATGTACCCGCGTGCCGCGTTGCACCAGTCCGCCCCCAATGCCAGTGTCCGGGCGATATTGAAAGCTGACGTGATTTTTCCGGCAGCCCCGATGGCAATATCCTCCCGGAGGTTGGTGCCCACAAGAGTGTTATGAACAAGAAGGAGGGCATCTGTCATGGGCATGCCGAGGCGGTTTATAAATTCCAGAGGCGCGGCCCCGGTGCCTCCTTCGCCGCCGTCCACAACAATAAAGTCGGGTTTTTTGCCACTCTCCCGAATGGCTTTCGCGATGGAAAACCATTCCCAGGGGTGCCCGATCGCCAGTTTAAAGCCTACAGGCTTGCCGCCGGAGAGCTCTCTCAACTTTTCAATAAAATCCAACAGCTCCATGGGGGTGGAGAATGCCGAATGTCTGGCCGGCGAGACGACATCTTCGCCCGCTGTTACGCCCCGGGCTGCGGCTATCTCTGGCGTCACTTTCTCGCCGGGTAGGATGCCACCATGGCCGGGCTTCGCGCCCTGGGATAACTTGATTTCGATCATTTTGACCTGATCAAGGGTGGCGTTCTTGCGGAAACTATCTTCGTTAAAGCTTCCATCTTTATTTCGGCAACCAAAATAACCGGAGCCAATTTCCCAGACCAGATCGCCGCCTGGCTCGCGATGGTATCGTGAGATCGATCCCTCGCCGGTGTCGTGATAAAAATCGCCCAGCTTTGCGCCTTTATTCAGGCTAAGGATGGCGTTGGCGGACAGGGATCCGAAGCTCATTGCTGAAATGTTGAAAACGCTGGCCTGGTAGGGCTTCTCGGACTGTTTGCCAATCTCGATCCGAAAGTCGCTATCGGAGATATCGGTGGGTCGCATTGAGTGATTGATCCATTCGAAACCTTCGTCATACATGCCGAGTTGGGAACCAAACGGTCGTTTATCGAGCACGTCTTTGGCGCGCTGATACACGATAGTCCGCTGGTCACGCGAAAAGGGTCTCTCCTCGGTATCGGATTGGATGAAGTACTGGCGGATTTCGGGGCCAATTGACTCAAAAAAATAACGAAAATGCGCCATTATCGGGTAGTTTCGGCTAACTGTCCGTTTCTTCTGAAGCATGTCCCAGGTGCCCAGAACCGTCAGGGATCCGAACACCACTGGCGCCAGGTAGAGGCTCTGCAGATAGAAGCTGAGGGGGAGGGTGATGGCCAGTCCTGTTGCACTCAGTGTCAGGGCTGTGTAGCGAAACGGGAAGGTGGTTGTTCTTGCCATGTCGGCCTCAATGGTTCGTGTTCGAAAATTATTACACCTGTTTGTCAAAAAGTGCCTACGCGCGACGATCATGGATCAGTTCAGAAAGCTAGGCAAATGGCGCACCAGAATTGGTCTATGCTTACTATTGATCCGTAGAAGTACCGATCTTTGATGTTTTGAACTCAAACAAATATCATAAACGCTTTGTAATCCTTGGCGAGAGCGCCTTATTAATCCGAAGCTAGGAAAGGAGGCTCCAAACGTGGGCGAAGTAGTGAGAGACGAATATTCGACGGACTACGTCGCAGGGCAGGATAATATTCAGCCCTTCGGCCTGGACCTACACGCACCCGTCTTTCCGATCACGGCAGTCATTGTTGTTCTGTTCGTGATTGGCACCCTGATGTTTCCGACTCAGGCCAAAGAGATACTCGACGGTGCCAAGTGGGACATCATCGCCAGTTTCGACTGGTTCTTCCTGATTAGCGCGAATATCTTCGTGGTAGTCTGCCTGGCGCTGATCTTCATGCCGGTCGGCAAGATCCGCCTGGGCGGGATGGACGCGAAACCGGAATTCTCCACCTTATCCTGGTTTTCGATGCTCTTCGCAGCAGGTATGGGCATTGGCCTGATGTTCTGGGGTGTTGCCGAGCCAGTGGCTTACTACACTGGCTGGTACGAGACGCCTTTTAACGTTGAGCCAAACACGCCTGCCGCAGAGGGGCTGGCCATGGGTGGCACCCTTTACCACTGGGGCCTTCACCCCTGGGCAATCTATGCGGTTGTTGCGCTCTCGCTGGCGTTTTTTGCGTTTAACAAGGGTATGCCGCTGACCATTCGTTCTGCGTTTTTCCCGCTCTTGAGAGACAAAGTGTGGGGATGGCCGGGTCACATCATCGATGTTCTGGCAGTTGTCGCGACTATCTTCGGTCTGGCGACATCGTTGGGCTTTGGCGCCCAGCAGGCGGCGTCGGGTATGAACTATCTGTTCGAGACTGGTGCTGGAACCAACGTACAGATGGCAATTATTGTGGGTGTTACTGCCCTTGCGTTGATTTCTGTCCTTCGCGGACTTGACGGCGGTGTGAAGGTCCTCAGTAACCTGAACATGGGTCTGGCCGGCCTGCTGCTGTTTTTCGTAATCTTCGCTGGCCCGACCATGGCCATTCTGGAAACTCTTTGGACCACTTCTTCCAATTACGTTGCTAACGTAATTCCGCTCAGTAACCCGTTTGGTCGTGAAGACGAAGCCTGGTTCCAGGGCTGGACTGTATTCTATTGGGCATGGTGGATCTCCTGGTCACCGTTCGTCGGCATGTTTATCGCACGTGTCTCCAAGGGCCGTACGGTCCGGGAGTTCATCACTGCGGTTCTGCTGATTCCGACACTGATTACTGTTGTATGGATGAGCGGCTTCGGCGGCACTGCGCTTCAGCAGATCCAAAATGGCATCGGTGCGCTGGCTGAGAACGGCCTGACTGACGTATCCCTGGCTATGTTCCAGATGTTCACTAACCTGCCATTCGCAGAAATCCTGTCGTTTGTCGGCATCGTGCTGGTGTTGGTGTTCTTCGTAACGTCTTCGGATTCGGGCTCACTGGTCATCGACAGCATTACCGCTGGCGGCAAGACTGATGCGCCAACTGCTCAGCGCGTTTTCTGGGTAGTGATGGAGGGCGCAATCGCCGCTGCATTGA
>CAZWEP010000086.1:0-8933 GCA_964632565.1 uncultured Marinobacter sp.
GCTGCTCGCCAGAAAAAATCCGCATTGAGATTTGTCGCTGTCGCGCCATTCGAGGGAATCTGATATGTGCCATCGGCACCCAGAAAACGAGCCCTCAGACCACGAACCGTCAATGTATCTTCGGCCAGAAGGCAGAGATTATCTTCCGCTTGGGCATAGCCGTAAGCAAAGCCCATGCTGCCAAAGTCGTCCGCTTCGATGTGAGGGATGCCGAATTCTGTGCGTTTGAGAGTTGCTTTGTAGAATTGCGTGGCGTTGTTGCCATTTGTCGCCGCTTCGCTGGTTGCGGGGGAGCTAGACGTGCCAGTTTCGGCACTTGCAGAGGTACTCGATTCGTCACTGCCGCCGCCCGCGAGGCAACCTGAGAGCAGGATTGTCGTAATTACGACCCCGCTCAGCTTTATAGTTTGAGTCATGGTCTCATCCGTCGTCTTTGTTATTGTTGCTTTCGAAGCTGGAGCTTCGTCGCACGCTTTCACGGGGTGCGAAAAGCGACGGTTCCAAGATTATTAAGGGCTCGGGACAGTTTGGCCCAAAACGACAGTGGCAGGCGTACGGCCCCTTCACATACTCGATCTCGGGAAAGTTGCAGTGGATGACATCCGAATAGCCGCGTCGAAGCGTATAAGTCTTACCCCAAGTCGACAACACTCAGCCACGTGCCCGGAGGTATTCATGGACACGCTCTTCTACGATGGTCAGTGCCCTTTGTGTGCCAGGGAAATTCGAACACTGAGAAGGCTTCAGAGAGGTGACCTTGTTTTTGCCGACGTCCATGTGCAGCAGAACCGGAAAGGCATGCTGCCGACGAATGAGGCACTGCTTCGACGGCTGCATCTGCTGACGGGTGAAGGAAACTGGGTAGTGGGTCTGCCGGCCAATGTGCGCGCCTGGTCCCACACGCCTTTCGGCTTCCTGTTCAAACCTCTGCTCTGGCCTGTGCTCTACCCACTGGCCCGCTTTATTTATGAAGCCTGGGCAGACAGACGCTACGAGCGCAAATACGCTTGCGGTAGTTGCGAAGTCCATTAATGCCGGCTGGCTAGGCCCTTCGGCCGTGCTCCCTCCATGCGGACCAGGAGTAGAGTCCAAGGGCCACCCAGATCATCACAAAACTGAGCAGCTTCTCACCGCTCATAGGCTCATCGAAAACCAGCAACGCCAAGAGAAACTGCAGCGTGGGATTGATGTACATCAGAAAGCCCACGGTGGCTAATCGCAGGCGCCTGGCAGCGCCGGCGAAAAAGAGCAACGGAACAGCAGTGACGACGCCGCTGGAAATCAGCATAAGCATGACAGCGGAGCTATCCTGGAAATGCGATTGACCCGCGGAATCCAGCCAGGCAAATGCCAGTAACCCCACCGGCATTAAGAGCAGCGTTTCGACAAACAACCCGGATAAGCCATCCAGTTCGACCTGCTTGCGCAGAAGACCGTAGGTGCCAAAGCTGAACGCAAGCAGCAGGGAAATCCAGGGCACCACGCCCAGCAGGAACAGCTGATACAGAATGGCGATGGCCGCGAGAACCACGGCGATTCGCTGCATCCGCGAAATCGACTCCTGCAACACCAGCATGCCCAGAGCAACGTTTACCAACGGTGTCAGGAAATAGCCCAGGCTAGCCTGGAGTACCTGGCGGGTTTCCACGGCGTAAATGTAGACGCCCCAGTTCAATGCGATAAAGAGCGCACACCCGAGCACAAATCCGAGGCGAGCAGGTTGGGAAATCGCGGTTCTGATCGGCGCCCATCGCCTCAGAACTGTGACCACAATGGCCAGAAAGAGGCAGGACCAGACCACCCGGTGGATCAACACTTCATAGGCGGGTATTCCATCAAACAACGCGAAGTAAAGGGGAAAGAGGCCCCATAAGGTGTATGCAGACAGCCCGAAGGCAATGCCCTTGCCTGGCTCTGCCAGAGGGGCTGGCTTTGCAGGAGGCTCCATCACAGGCAGCAGGCTTTGTATTTACGACCGCTGCCACAGGGACAGCGATCATTACGTCCGGGCTTCAGCTCACCCTCCTGAGTCTCTCCGGACAGGTAAAGCCATTGCCCATCGACCCTGACAAATCTGGATTTTTCTTCGAGGTAGCGCCATCCGCCGCCCTGCGGGTAAACGGCTCGGAAATGGACGTCTCCCTCGTTGCCGGTTTCACTGGATGAAAGAACGGTGAGGGATCGCCAGGGTGGGTTTCCGGACAAATCCAGTTCCTCAGGGCGAGTTGAAGGGTGCCAGGTTCGGGTCAGGTAATCCGGCAATTGCAGCACGAAAGCGGCGAATCTGGACCGCATCAGAGATTCAGGTGTCGACGCAAAATCGCCCTGATGAAGCGGCTGACAGCAACTGGAATAGGCCTGTCCGCTGCCGCAGGGGCAGGTCTCCGGCATCGGCTCCGAATCCAACATCACATCTCCCGAAAAGTGCATGACTTTAACAATTTTCCCGGCCTCGCCCCTGTGTTATCAAGGAAGAATGCTCGCGGCGTATTAGGGACCTCTGACTCGTGCTTGAACTTTCACTGCTGCAAATGATTCTGGCCAACCTGGCCATTCTCGCCGGCGCCTGTCTACAGGGTCTCGCAGGTTATGGCATCGGCACGCTGTCTGCCCCGCTGCTGTTTCTCATCAGCCCTTCCCTGCTACCGGCCCCGCTGATCCTGAATGCTGTCATTCTTACGCTACTGATGGTGAAACGGAATCAGGGTTCTCTCGAATTGCGCCAGGTGAGATTTGCCATTGGCGGTGGCGTTGTCGGCACCGCGTTCGCCGGAATCACCCTTTACTGGATGTCTCCCAAAGGCTTCGAGCTCGCCTTCGGTATTCTAATCCTGATAGGCGTTGCGCTCAGCGTCGGCGGGCTCCGTCCTTCACTCAATGCCAGAAACAGCATTCTCGCTGGCGCAGCATCCACTTTCATGGGCACCATCACCGCCGTTGGCGGACCACCCATTGCGCTCATCTACCAGGACCAGAAAGGCCCCCTGGTTCGCGCCAATATGTCAGCGTTTTTTCTGGTTGCGAGTGTGTTCAGCCTCTTGGCGCTCCTTGCGTCTGGCTACCTCGGAGCCTCACAACTGTCTCTTTTCGCGCTGACCCTGCCGGGCGTGCTGGCAGGCTTCTGGCTATCGGGTCGACTGATAAACATTATCCCTGCTGCCGGCCTCCGGCCGACGATTCTCTCAATCGCTGCGGTGGCAGGTTTGGCTGCGCTGATTCGGGGAATGTCAGGATTGTAGCTTCCTCGTATCCTGGAAGTATGAGCTAAATTTCGTTACAGCATTTGACGAAATTTTTAGCATTTCGGCTATATCTATGATGCCAATGAGCCATAATGAACAAACGCTCACTAAATCAGTAATCTTCCGGAGACCCGCAAGGATAGGCGATGGCTCACCTCCGTCAAGAAACCATCGAAACGGAAATCCCAGCCTCTGAGGTCACTATCGGGATGCACGTTGTGCGATTGGACAGGCCCTGGGAAGAAACCAACTTCCTGCTGCAGGGTTTCATTGTCCAGACCCCCGATGAAATCCATGCAATCCAAGAGCAGTGCCAATCGGTTTTCGTCGAAGGGAAAGTCGAGCGGAAAGCGGTATTCGAAGGCAACCGCGCCAGCAGAATTGAGCGATCATCCAGCTGGCCGCAACAGCGGGTTCGCTACGTCAACAAGGTCGAAACAGCCAGAGAACTGGACCGTGTCAGCGCCCATTTCAAGTACGCCAAAGACATCGCCGCCAGCATCATGTCCAACATCCGTCTTGGGCGAATGCTGGATCTAAATCAGGTGCGGACAGTAGTAGACCAGACTGTCGATAGCGTCCTTCGCAACGAAAACGCCTTATTACTGCTCAGCAAAATCAAAAATAAGGACGAATACACTGCGGAACATTGTATCAATGTCTCAATCCTGTGTGCCGCGTTTGGCAAACACCTGGGCATGCTGGATGGAGAAATCCGTAAGCTGGCCCTTTGCGGCATGCTCCACGACGTTGGAAAGATGCGCATCGACGACTCCATTCTCAACAAACCCGGCGCCCTCACCCCCGATGAATTTGCCATCATGAAACAGCATACGACACTCGGGCGCGACGTTTTGGCCGGCATACCCAGTTTGGAACACGCTGCCGTCGATGTTGCTTTGTCCCATCACGAGCGTATGGATGGAGAAGGCTACCCCCGAGGACTGAAAAGCGAGTTCATTCCTCTGTTCGCCAAACTTGTTGGGCTGGTCGACACCTACGATGCCATTACCAGCTCAAGAATATACGATAAGGGCAGAGCCTCCATGCAGGCGCTGCAGATCATTCACAAAAACAAGGGGACCCAGTTTGACGCAGAACTGGCGGTCGAGTTTATTCGAATGATCGGCGTCTACCCGCCAGGCTCCATTGTTGAAATGACCAATGGCGAAGTAGGGATCGTAATTTCGACAAGCCGGCGCAGCAAACTGACACCGAGGGTGCTGCTGGTGCGTGACGCCAACAAGCATCCGATTTCACCCTACCGACAGCTCGATTTATCCAAAGGAACTCTGGATGCAAATGGCGCACCTTATAAAATCGGCCACGAAATACCGGATGAAACCTACGGCATTGTGATGAAGAGTTTTATCGAACAGGGTGTTCTCAGCCAGCCTGCACCCGAAGTGTTACCGTTTGGAGATGACGGCCATCGTCAATCTTGAAATACAGGTCAACTCGCCCTCCTCGTTTACCAGGCGTATTTCCCAAACCTGTGTGGTCCCGCCCAGATGCACAGGCTTGGCGGTGCCGTAGACCCAGCCACTGGAGACAGAGCGGATGTGATTGGCATTGATATCCAGGCCCACCGCAATCTGATTCTCCTCTCGCAGACAGTAGTTTGCAGCCATGCTGCCGAGGGTTTCTGCGAGCACCACAGACGCGCCTCCGTGTAATATGCCGAAGGGCTGCACCGTGCGTTCGTCGACAGGAATGCGTCCCACCACGTAGTCATCGCCAACCTCCACGTATTCGATGCCCATACGGTCGACGGCGGTGTTCTTGCTGGCTTCGGCCATTTGCTCAAGTGTCGGTAGGGTTCGGGTCCAGATTGCCATGACGGTACGATGCTCCTGATCTGTGACAGAGAAAAGTAAACGGCCGAGTGTATACAGTTAGCCTGCGAACGACTATTGGCCTTTCGTTACACAACGCGAACGAGCGACTGTTTTTCCCACCCGAGCCGACCCGTCTCAACCACCTGACGCCGCATTCCCGGCACCGGGCGGATCATGAACAAATCACCGTTTCGGCCAACGAGCCGTTTTGGCACACCCACTGCCTTGGCAAGGGTGGCATGGGTGGCCATGTGTTCTTCTTCACCATGAACCGGAATCGCCACGGTGGGTTGCACCCACTGATACATGGCCCTCAATTCTTCCTGCGCCGGATGACCTGAGGCGTGGATCGGAAGACCGGCTGACTCTGCCGTTACCACCTCCACGCCCATGCTTTCCAACTGACGGATCAGCCCCTGGATCGCCTCTTCGTTGCCGGGTATCGCCCGCGCGCTGAAGACCACCCGGTCTCCCGCTTCCAATTCGAGGTCGGGATGGTTACCCGCAGCTAACCGGCGCAAAGCGGTTCTGGGTTCACCCTGGCTTCCGGTAGCAACCGCAAGGACTTCCTCACGGGGCAGATACCCCAGATGACTGGATTGAATCAACGAATCCGCCGTATCCCAGAGCCCGGCGGCTCGGGCAGCGCTGCTCATATTGATCAGGGAGCGTCCCATCAGCCCCATGTAGCGTCCGGTCGCTCGGGCAACACCTGCAAGGGTGTGCAATCGGGCAATGTTGCTTCCGAAACACGCAACAATCACGCGGCCGGTGGCAGGTCGAATCGCTTCGAGCAACCCCTTGTACAGGGCTGATTCGGACGTTGAGTGCCCCGGAACGGTGGCGTTGGTGGAATCACACACCATGGCGTGCACGCCCTCCTCGGCCAGATCCGTGAAGGTCGTCTTCGAGTAGCCATGCCCAACCAGGGGACGGTCGTCGAGCTTCCAGTCACCGCTGTGGAAAATGTTGCCGGCCGATGTGCGAATCATCAGCGCGTTCGGATCCGGAATCGAATGGGTCAGGGCCAGCCATTGCACATCGAATGGGCCGATGGCCCGTCGTTCGCCCGCGTCCACGACATGGATTGGCACACGATGCAGCAGCTCAAACTCAGCCAGCTTTCGCTTCAGGATTTCTGCGGTAAACCGGCTGGTGTAAATCGGACATTGCAGCAACGGCCAGAGATAGGGCACCGCGCCAATGTGATCTTCGTGGGCATGGGTAATCACCAGCCCCGCCAACTGGTCCCGTCGATCGGCGATGAACGCCGGATCGGCCATCTGAACTGGGGGCTCACCGGAGTGATGCACGGTACCATCGGCCGACACCCGGCCCGGCTTCGGGAACGTCACGCCACAATCCACCATCAGCCATCGCCCACTGTGGCCGTATAGATTCAGGTTCATGCCGATTTCACCGGTGCCTCCGAGCGGCAGAAACCAGAGGTCATGTTCATCTGGGGTCATGGATACCACGTATTCCTGTGCTGTCACGGTTGAATTGATTCGTCGTCGATCCCAACTAAAAGACACTTCGCGTTGATTTGAATACGCAAACTGACCTCAGAAGGAGCAGGCGAATGAATATTTTGATGGTTCTTACCTCACACGACCAGATGGGCGATACCGGCCATAAAACGGGTTTCTGGCTCGAAGAATTCACCGCACCTTACTACGTATTCAAGGATGCCGGCGCCAACATCACACTGGCATCCCCGAAAGGCGGCCAACCACCGGTGGACCCGAACAGCGAGGGGGAAGACGCCCTGACCGAAACCACTCGCCGCTTTCAGGAAGATGCCCATGCGAAGGAAGCCCTGGCGAGCACCAAGAAGCTGGCTGACGTGGACATGAACCAGTTCGACGCTATTTTCTACCCAGGCGGCCATGGCCCTCTGTGGGACCTTGCGAATGATGAAAAGTCCATCGCATTGATCAAGACTGCGTACGACCAGGACAAAGTCATCGGCGCCGTCTGCCACGCACCGGCTGTTTTCAAAAACGTCGAAATCAAGCCTGGGCAGAACCTGGTTGGCGGTCGCAACGTTACGGGTTTCAGCAACAGCGAGGAAGATACCGTCGGGCTTTCCGGAATTGTACCCTTCCTGTTGGAAGACATGCTGAAAGAGAAGAACGCTACTTACACCTGTGGCGACGATTTCACGCCGCACATCGTCGTGGATGGCCGCCTGATTACGGGGCAGAACCCGCCGTCATCAGAGGGTACCGCGAAGGCGGTCCTCCAGGCCCTGGAGGACTCTCACGCAACCCACGGCAACTGATCCGGCTTATTCCCCGGCGTGGCTGATCAGCACGCCGGGGGCACCGGCTTCAAGCAGTGCCCGGATTTGATCCGGTACCACCTGTTTCCGCATCTCCGAAGGTTGAATCATCACATAGACGATCTCCGCCTCCGCCACCTTCGCTTCATCTCCGAACCGCACGAAATCCAGCGTTAGAGCGAACGAGGTGTTGCCAATCCGCCCGGCTGAAATTCGAGCTTCCAGCACATCATCAAAGCGCGCCGGCGCTCGATAATTCATATTCAGACTGACCACCTGAATATCCAAGTCCTGATCCAGCAACTGCTGGTAATCGCCAAACAGGGTCCGGATGTATTCGTTCACCGAAATATCCACATAGTCAGCATAACGGGCGTTGAACACCACACTCTGGGCATCACACTCGGCGTACCGCACGCGGAAACGGAAGCGGAACGGCATCTCGTCGGATTTACTCATCAGTCCTCATCTATGGTTTACAGACCCAGTTCACTGAGTCCGGGATGATCGTCGGGCCTCCGGCCCTGCGGCCAGCGGAACTTGCGCTCCGATTCCTCAATGGGCAGGTCGTTGATACTGGCATGGCGTCTGGCCATCAGGCCATTCGTATCGAACTCCCAGTTTTCGTTGCCATAGGAGCGGAACCACTGTCCCGAGTCATCATGCCACTCGTAGGCGAATCTGACAGCAATGCGATTGTCCCGGTACGCCCACAGCTCCTTAATCAACCGGTATTCGTTTTCTTTTTCCCATTTGCGGGTCAGGAAGGCTTCGATCTGCTCGCGGCCGACCGGGAACTCGGCGCGATTGCGCCATTGGCTGTCGGCGGTGTACGCCATGGCGACCTTGGCCGGGTTGCGGCTGTTCCAGCCATCTTCGGCCATGCGGATCTTTTGTTTGGCGGCGGCCTCATCGAACGGGGGAAAAGGCGGTCTTGCTTCCT
This sequence comes from uncultured Marinobacter sp., assembly GCA_964632565.1. Lineage (GTDB taxonomy): Bacteria > Pseudomonadota > Gammaproteobacteria > Pseudomonadales > Oleiphilaceae > Marinobacter. Next base: position 8,308 of record CAZWEP010000086.1, read on the forward strand.
CGGATGCACTCATGCTTCGGTTCCTGTTATCGGTTTGCGTGGACATCACGCAATCGCCTTTGTTCTTGCAAGCACAGTGCCAGCACCGGGAGCGACGACTCAACCGCCCCGCCGCAATCCCATACGCTTGATTCGCGACGCCAGGGTCGTTGGCCGGATACCCAACAGTGCGGCGGCGCCATCGTCCCCGAACAGTTTCCAGTCACACTGATCCAGCGCCGCGAGCATGTTGCGGCGCATCCGGTCCTGCATTTCATCATCCGGCAGCACCGTGGGTGACTCGTGCCCGGCGGGCTCTGCAGGCTTGGGGTCGCCCTCGCTGGGAAGCGGCAGATCAAGATTGAGGCGGCCATTGCGAGCGGTTATCACCGCCCGCTCCACGACGTTCTGCAGCTCGCGAATGTTGCCCGGCCAGCTGTAGGACTGGAGTCGATGCTGATCCCCCTGTCGCAACTTGAGCTCGGGCTTGCCCAATTTCTGAACCGACTGATCGAGAAGATACTGGGCCAAAAGCACCACGTCCTCGCCCCGCTCCCGTAGCGGTGGCGAATGAATCGGGAACACATTCAGGCGGAAAAACAGATCCTCGCGAAAGCGGTTATTCTCGATTTCGACTCGCAGATCCT
>CAZWEP010000087.1:0-8854 GCA_964632565.1 uncultured Marinobacter sp.
CCTGGCTGCAGTGGCAAGAGATTTTTCTCTGCTTTCTTACCCACCCGCTCTTCGATGATTTCGATAAACCGGGACAGCTCAACCGGGTTGTTGCTGCCGATGTTGTAGAGCCGGTATGGCGCCTTGCTGGTGCCGGGGTCGGGATTTTCGCCGGTCCACTCCGGGTTGGACGTCGCAACGCTGTCCAGTGTGCGGATGACCCCTTCAACGATGTCGTCGATGTAGGTGAAATCGCGCTTGTGGTGTCCGTGATTGAACACGTCGATGGGCTCGCCGGCGAGGATCTTCTTCGTAAATATGAAGAGCGCCATATCCGGCCTGCCCCAGGGGCCATACACCGTGAAGAAGCGAAGACCGGTCGTTGGCAGGTTGTAGAGATGGCTGTAGGTGTGGGCCATCAGCTCATTGGCCTTTTTCGACGCGGCGTAGAGGCTAAGAGGATGATCCACGTTGTCGTGGATCGAGAATGGCATGGCTTCGTTAGCGCCGTAGACGGAACTGCTGGAGGCATACACAAGGTGCTTTACGTCGTTATGGCGACAGCCTTCCAGAATGTTGGTGAAGCCCACCAGGTTGGCGTCAATGTAGGCGTGAGGGTTTTCCAGGGAATAGCGGACGCCAGCCTGAGCCGCCAGATGAACGACCCGCTCCGGCTGGTGTTCGCGGAAGACGGCTTCCATCACCGCCCTGTCCGCAATATCTTCCCTGACTTCAGTGAATCCCGGTTTACAGGTCAGCTTTTCCAGACGCGCCTCTTTGAGGCTGACGTCGTAGTAGTCGTTGACACAATCGACGCCAATCACTTCATCCCCGCGTTCCAGCAGGCGGTGCGCCAGGTGGGAGCCAATAAACCCCGCCGTCCCTGTAACCAGAATTTTCACTGTTTTTCTCCCTGTGTTTAGAAAGTCAGACCCACGCTCGCGAAGGGTCCGTCGATATCCACATCCAGTCGATCATCACTGTCTTCATAATCGATGCTGAATTGACGGTAGCCCGCTTTCAACTGGAGCAAGGCGACTTCGTACTGCACGTAACCATTAATATCCGAGATGGAATCACCGCTGTAGCTAATGATGTTCAGGTCACCGCCGACCGATAGCCCAGTGAACGGCAAGTCAAAGCGACCGGCAACGTAACCCATGGGAATAACACCGCTGATTTCGGTCTCACTAACCTGGCCAGTTCCGGTTTGATCCCGAACGATAAGCTCACCGTCCAGATTGCGGCCGGTCAGACCAAGATCCACGTTCGCCCAGTTATCCAGCACTTCATAATACAGAGTAACGTCAAACTGAGTCAGCTCGAACTCCGAACTGACATCCGCGCTTACGGGGATGCCGTCAAAACTGGTTGACAGTTCGCCGCGACCGTCTAGCTCGATCTGCGTGTAGTTGAGACGAACGTTGGGCAGGACGGGAACCGGATGCTCTACATACGCCGTCAAATTGGCGTTCGAGTCGCTATCCAGGTTCAGATCGTTTTCCAGATCTACAACATCGCTTTTGTTCGCTGCTTCACCAGACAGATCCGAGTCCCAATAACTGACGCTGGCGCCAAAACCAACCACATCGGCCATCGCCACGGAACTGGACATCAAAAGGGCACCACCCGTTGCAAGAATTACCTTACGCATATCACACCTGTTTTCTGTTTTTGTAAGAATCAGATCAGCCGAACTCTATACCAAGACGGCGACCTACCTCCTCGTACGTCTCGATCACGTCGCCGAGTCCCTGACGAAAACGGTCTTTGTCCATTTTTTTGCGGGTCTGGCTGTCCCAGATCCGACAGCCGTCCGGACTGAATTCATCGCCCAGAACAATCTGGCCACCAGAACGCCCAAACTCCAGCTTGTAGTCGACAAGCAGCATTCCTGCCTGCTCGAACAATGCTTTTAATACATCGTTCACTTTATAGGTTAGCTCTTTCATGCGAATGAGCTCATCCGCCTGAGCCCAACCAAAGCTGACCGCCAGTGATTCATTCACCATTGGATCATGCATTGCGTCATTCTTCAGAAACAATTCGTAAGTGGGCGGATTCAAATTGATTCCTTCCTCAACGCCCAGTCTGCGGCACAGACTGCCTGCCGATACGTTTCGGACCACACATTCCACCGGAATCATGTCCAATTTCTTGACCAGAGACTCGGTATCGGACAGCAGAGCTTCAAAATGCGTCGGGATGCCAGCGGCTTCGAGCTTTTCCATGATAAAGGCATTAAATTTGTTATTTACCATGCCCTTACGGTTGAGTTGCTCTTTTTTCTCGCCATCAAATGCAGAGGTATCATCACGGAAGACCATAACAAACCGCTCCGGATCATCAGTGCGGTAAACAGACTTTGCTTTGCCTGCATAGAGCTCTTCACGTTTTTCCATGTTTTTTCTCCGGAGTGGCCCGTGAATCACGGGCCGTATTCTGATCAATAAAGGTCTTCGAAAAGGCGTGTCAGCAGTGCAGACGAGCGATCGTCTCCGCTGTAACCCTGGGCCCTACTCGCTTCAACAACCACAGTATCGCCCTGCTCACGCACATTCAGCGTGAACGTGTGAATGGGCTTCGCAGGTTCGCTGAACCAGGAAAACCAGCCGGGTTCGCGCTCATCCTTGGTTCGAAAATCGACGAAGAAATAGCCTTCTGCGCGATTCAGGTCGGTCACTGGAATCTCGGCTTCTTTCAGCGCCCGGTTCAACTCACCCCAGGCACGGCCATAATCGAGCTTCATCACAATTTTTTCAGCGACTTCATTCCGGGATTCCAGCCGAACCAGTGGATCACTGGACATCCCCAGTGCTGCCTGAGAATAAGACTTGCTGTCTTCCCGCGCTTTCAGGAAGCTACCGAGTTCCTCAAGTAATTTCCGGCTTGTATCCAACTGCTCAGGGGTTCGGATGTCGCTATCATCCCATGCGACCAGCTGATCAGCGTCTCCGCTTGTCGCTTCGAACGGACGAAACTGGATTTCCGTGGTTTTACGGCGAACGCCAGGCGCTACGCGAGCCTGAACCGCTATCTTTTCTTCATCGGCCGAGGAGTCGTTGTTCAACCCCACGAGTTCGCGGGCGCGCATGCTGTAATTCACCAGCTCACTCTGCAGCAATCCGAGCTGCGGGTTTTCATAGGCGACGCCCAGGCCTTGCTCATTCATAAAAGCGGTTACAGCGGGCCAGAGGCGTCCGGGCACGTCGTTGACCAGAAGCCAGATTTCTCCGTCAAACTCCTCGACAACGTAGTTTTCCTCGAGAATTTCCGCCGTCATGTCCGGTGGTTCAGGCAGCTCCCCCTGATACATCTTGCCAGCGTCAGCTGCGAGCGCCTCGCGTACGGGCATCACCTGGTTAAAACGGCTCTTATCGGCTGTCTCTGGAAGCTCAAGGGGTTTACCCTCTGGAGCATCAACGTATCGCTCGGAGCGGTCTTCCAAAAGGCTGCATCCGGGAGCAACCAAAGGCAGTGCTAAAACGAACATCAGGCCCCTGAGGGGCCCGATGTTGAATAAGGAACTTGGGGTTTCAGTCCTGAATCTAAACGCCATCAGGCGACTCCAGTGTTGATCGGTGATACGGCCTGACTCAGAGTACGCCTGAGGCCTTGAGAGCATCTTCTACTTCGCCCTGGAACTTTTCACTCAACGTGGTCAGCGGCAGCCGGATACCTTCTCCGATCATGCCCATCTTGTGGAGGGCCCACTTGACCGGGATCGGGTTAGCTTCCAGAAACAGTTTCCGGTTCAAAGGCATCAACAGTTCGTTAAGCCGTTCCGTCTCTTCCTCGTTGCCGGCAATAGCGGCTTCGCAAAGGTCTGCCATGCCTCGGGGCGCTACGTTTGCGGTCACCGAGACATTGCCCTTGGCGCCGGCCAGCATAAGTCCCGCGGCAGTCGCATCGTCGCCGGAATAGACCACAAGACGACCTTTCACCGCTTCGATCAGCTCTGCGCCACGGGGAATGTTCCCGGTCGCATCTTTGATACCGATGATGTTCGGGATATCCGCCAGGCGTTCCACGGTTTCGTTCAGCATGTCGCACGCTGTTCGACCCGGCACGTTGTAGAGAATCTGGCTTACCTCAGGGACGGACTCTGCAATCGTCTTGAAGTGACGATACAGGCCTTCCTGAGTCGGCTTGTTGTAATATGGGACAACCAGAAGGCAGGCGTCAGCGCCAAGCTTCTGAGCCTTGGATGTCAGGTCAATAGCCTCACGGGTGCTGTTGCCGCCAGTACCCGCAATCACGGGAATTCGGCCGCCAACGCGTTTGATGATATGCCCAATGACGCTCATGTGCTCTTCAGGATCAAGCGTCGCGGATTCACCGGTGGTGCCCACAGCAACGATACCGTGAGTGCCGTTCTCCAGGTGAAAGTCGACAAGCTGATTCAAATGTTCCCAGTGAACGCTTCCGTCGTCGTGCATTGGTGTGACCAGAGCGACAAGGCTACCCGTAATCATAAAAGCTCCGTCCGAATAAAAGCGATATGGTAATGTTGGCCCGACACTGACACAAGGGAATTGACGGCGATGTCATCGACTCTTTTCCCCAAGCGTTCACATCCTCTTCGGAATGAACACTCAGGCCTCCTCAAACTCGTTATGCGCAGTTCGGTTTTTAACCGGCCACGCCGAGAAAACTGCTTTCAACATGGTAGCAAGCGGGATCGCGAAGAATACACCCCAAAGCCCCCAAATTCCGCCGAAAAACAGCACCGCAACGATAATCGCAACGGGGTGTAGATTGTTCACTTCCGAGAACAGCAGCGGCACCAGCACGTTACCGTCAAGCGCCTGGATGACGCCGTAGACCACCATCACCCAGATGAAGGTACTGCTCCAGCCAAACGCAAAGAGTGCAATGATCGCGACCGGAATCGTGACCACAGCCGCGCCGATGTATGGAATGACCACGCTCAGCCCAACCATCAAGGACAACAGGGCGGCGTACGGCATGCCCATAAGCTTAAACGCAACGTAGGTCACCCCGCCAACAATCAGGATCTCAACAGCTTTTCCGCGAACATAGTTGGCACACTGCAGATTCACCTCGTTCCAGATTTGCAACATCATGGGCCGCTGGGTCGGCAGCAAACCGGAAATTGAACTGAGCAGCACTTCCCTGTCTTTCAGGAAGAAGAAGACCAGTATTGGCAACAGCACCATGTAAATCAGCAACGCAACCAGGTCCGGAATACTGGCCAGTGAAAAAGACACCAGCCACTGGGTCATCCGTCCGGCCTCTGTCGTCACCTGATTGTAAATGGTGTTCAGCCCTTCCATCGAAATCAGCGTGGGGTATTGCTGAGGCAGCAGTTCAAGATATGTCTGCATTTCACGGAAGATGCGCGGCGCTTCGCCTGCAAGGGACGTCACCTGCCCCCAAATCAGCGGTAGAAGCCCGAACAGGAACCCGATCAACACTCCAAGAAACACCACGAAAACGCCGACAATCGAGACGATTTCCGGTATGCCGAGCTCGTTCAGCTTGGTGACCAGACCCTGGAGAATAAAGGCGACGATGACCGCCGCAATGGCCGGCGCGAGCATTGCGCCAAAAAAGATGATAAACGTGGTGCCAACGACAAGAAGCAGGAAAAGTATGACGGCTTCTTCATCTGAAAAGTATTTGTGGGCAAGACCACGTAAAATTTTGATCATTAGCGACTCCGAAGGTCTACCGACGTGGACTTAACCGCCGCACTTTATCACAAAGGTGAAGCGGCCTTCCTCTTCTGAGGAACTGAGCAGCTCATGTTGACTCAATGACAGGAAGGCAGGAATGTCTCTGGCCGACCCGGAGTCCGTGGCAATGACTTGCAGCTGTTCACCAGCGGTCATGCCATTAAGTTCGAGTTTGGTTTTTAATAGAGGCATCGGACATCGCAGCCCGGAGGTATCGAGAGTACGATCCGCCATAACATTGGGCACCAAGATCAAGTGAGCGAAACCGCGACATTATGCCGACAGCGTTCACGTATTGCATCACAATCCTAGCAAACCTCAGAGGAAACGGGTCTTCGTGATACAGCTTTTAATCAGACAACAGTCAAAGGCGGCCCCCAACGGGTCTTTCCTCGGAAAGCTCAGCACGGCGTGTGCCTGCATCCTGTCCCTGCTGGCGTGGCTATTGCCGCAGCCAGCCCTGAGTCAGTCGAACGACAACCCCCTGCCCTCCATTGGCGGCGCCGGTGGCGGCCTGATTTCGGAACAACAGGAGAACAACATCGGGCGTCAGGTGATGATGTCCATCCGCAGATCGGCGTCGCAGATTGAAGATCCACTCGTTTACGATTATCTCGAGGCAGTGATCTATCGACTCGTACCCAACGCGCCCCTTCACAGCAGGGATCTGACCATTGCACTGATCGATAGCCCAGACCTGAACGCTTTCGCGGTACCTGGGAATATCGTCGGGATCAACGGCGGGCTTTTTCTGGACGCCAACAGCGAGCAGCAGTTCGCCTCTGTTCTGGCCCACGAGCTGGCACACCTGAGCCAAAGGCATTTCGCGCGCCGCCTGGAACAACAGGAAATGAGCGCACCACTGACCATCGCTGGAATGGTGGCGGGCATCATTCTGTCGGCCGTAACGCAATCGGACCTGGGCATCGCAGCAATCGCCGGGTCTCAGGCAATGGCGGTGCAGAACATGCTCGCCTACAGCCGAAGTCACGAGCAGGAAGCGGACCGGGTTGGCCTTGAGATCCTTGCCGCATCAGGTATGGATCCCAGCGGCATGCCAGAAATGTTCGCCATCATGATGAAGAAGAACCGATTGCAGGGAAACCGGATCCCCGAGTATCTGTCTACCCACCCCCTGACCCAGAGCCGCGTCTCAGACACTCGAAGTCGCGCCGATCAGTACCCGGAAAGGTCCTACTCGGATAGCCTGGAGTACCATCTCATCCGATCGCGGCTGCAGGTTCGTTACGCACGTTCGCCTTCAATAGCTGTGGATACATTCAGAGACTACCTGGAACAGTCGGGTGAAGGTCACGAGAGCGCTGCCCGCTACGGGCTTGCCGTTGCTTTGATTAAAAATCAGGAGTTTGATGGGGCCGAGAAGCAACTGAACACGCTGCTGGAAAAACAACCGGGGCGCATCACCTATCTTGTAACGCTGGCGGAAGCCAACGTTCAACAGGGCAAGCTGGACAGCGCCCGAAAGATGATGAACGAGGCCCTCCAGCGGAATCCCGGCAACTACCCCATCACCTCTGCACTGGCAGACGTCGAGGTCAAAGCTGGAAACGCAGCCAAAGCCGTGGATTATCTCAAACGACTGACCCGGGAATTGCCATCGCTTGAGCATCTCTGGCTTCGCCTCGCTGAGGCCGAAGGGATGGCACGCAACATCGTCGGAGTCCACCGTGCGCGTGCCGAATACGACATTCTGATGGGTGACCTTGAAGCGGCTGTCCGGCAGCTGAGACAGGCCCAGGAGAAAGTGCCCGCTGGGTCACCGACCCGTCAGGTCATCTCTGAGAGGTTGTCGGAGGTATCAGAACAGCTGAACGAACGCAGAAACAGCTGATAAAGACCCGCATCAGGCGTTGCCAGCCACTTTCAGATTCATGTTGGCGGTAAAATCCAGCATTCTCTGCAGTGGCTGAAGCGCTTTCTCCCGCAGAGCAGCATCCACCGTCACTTCCTGATCGCCAGATTCAATCACCGACAGCAAATTCTCCAGCCCATTCATCGCCATCCAGGGACAATGCGCGCAGCTGCGGCAGGTTGCGCCGTTACCCGCTGTCGGAGCTTCAATGAGCGTTTTGTTGGGCGCCAGTTGCTGCATCTTGTAAAAAATGCCGTTATCGGTGGCGACAATAAACCGGTCATTTGGCAACGACTGAACGGCGTGAATCAATTGCGACGTGGAACCGACGACATCCGCCATTTCCACAACGGCATCTGGCGACTCCGGATGCACAAGAACAGCCGCATCGGGATACAGTGCCTTGAGATCTTCGAGGCCCCGATATTTAAACTCTTCGTGTACGATGCAGGACCCGTCCCACAGCAACATGTCCGCGCCGGTGGTTTTTTGCACGTAATGACCCAGATGTTTATCCGGCGCCCAGAGAATCTTTTCACCCTTCACGTCGAGGGATTCAACAATAGCCTGGGCGCAGCTGGACGTGACCACCCAGTCCGCCCGGGCTTTCACGGCAGCCGAAGTATTCGCGTAAACAACGACGGTGCGATCCGGGTGTTGATCACAGAAGTCGGAGAACTCGTCTGCCGGGCAACCGATGTCCAGTGAGCAGGTCGCCTCCAGCGTTGGCATAAGGACGCGCTTTTCAGGATTGAGAATCTTGGCGGTCTCACCCATGAACTTCACCCCGGCTACGACCACAGTAGACGCCGGGTGCTGGTTGCCAAAACGGGCCATTTCCAGAGAATCCGCAACGCACCCACCGGTTTCTTCCGCCAGCCGCTGAATGTCAGGATCCGTATAGTAATGCGCAACCAGAACGGCATCCTGCGCCTTCAAAGCAGCCTTGATCCTGCTCTCAAGCGCTGATTTTTCATCGGCACTCAGCGGTTTCGGCTCTGCTTCGTGAGCAAGGTGTTCTTGCACCAGAATACGGTCTTCAGCTCGTGTCATTACTGCATCTCTGTGGTTTTATTGCTCTCGGGGAGTATATCACTCTCGTCCGCACTTTAACGGCGCCGTCATGCTAGTGAAATGTAGGCGCCCTAAGCTTCAAATACGATGCCCTAGTGTAGATGTATGATCGTTCAGACAAAAAAAAAGAGCCCGGAGGCTCTTTTTCGACCGGGAAGCGAGCTTCCCGTCTCATTGGTGGGTCGTGAAGGATTCGAACCTTCGACCAATTGGTTAAAAGCCAACTGCT
>CAZWEP010000088.1:0-8586 GCA_964632565.1 uncultured Marinobacter sp.
ATCGTCAGGCTCCTAATGCCTAAACCCCCTCCGACTTCGTCGGTGGGGGTTTTTTATTGCCTGTTGAAAATGTGGTCTGCGTCCATCCAGTAATATGACGCCGCTCACAGTGACATTACGTAAACAGCGTTACAATTTGTTAAAGAACTGGCCCATAAAAAAAGAATGCCAGTGAACGAAGTCAAAGTGTTCAGAGACACGCCTGGAAAATAATAAGTTGCCCAACGGAAGGGCAATTCTTGGTGAGGTTTGTCTATGAATCGCGTTTGGCTTTGCCCATTGCTGGCTCTGGTAGCACCCATCGCTACGGCTGACCTACAGCCCATCTCTGATAGCGAACTCTCTCGGGTAACTGGTCAGGCCTTCATATCCGTTGATCGCCAGTACCATCCCGATGAAACTGACAGCACCTCCTATACCCGGGTGAACCTTGGTATGGATATTGAGCTGCAGACCAATATCGATGTGCTCGAACTTGGGCGCTACGAGCGTGATGGCGAAAAGGCCGGAACATCGGACGTGCTCATTGAGGATTTTGCCCTCGGTTACATCAACAATCGCGCCTACTTTGATCGCAATCCGAAAGCTCCCCGTCAGTATCGGCCCGATGGCACGGCCTATGGCGAGAATGAAATTGTTCCCTTCCTGATTGATAACCCCTTCTTTGAGTTTGCCTACGATGAGGAGGCGGAAGAAATCGTGGGTTTCCGGCTCGGATTCGGTGAATCCATGGGCGTACTATCGGGCCGGATCGAAACGCTCACCGGCAATGTCAACGTCGACATCATTGACCGCGGCGCCGGCATTCGCGATGCCAGTTCGAGCGGTAACTTCTTTGATCAGATCATTGTTCTGCTTACGCCGCTCCTGGAGGGTGGAAGTCCACTACAGACGAAAGCGCAATTGGTTTACGGCGAGGAAGGCGATCCCAACATCGGGGAATTGGATCCCATACGTTCTGAGCACATCGGTATACCCAACGGCGAAACGTTTGTGCTCAGTGGTGCCAGCGGTTTCACCCGCTGGTCGGTGAAAAACCTGATTGGATGGGGCTCAAGTTCTCGCATCGAGGTGCCGGATTGCTCCTTCTTCAGCTGCGGTGGCGGCGACATTTTGGTTTACGCTCAGGACTGCCTTGTACTGGGTATCGATTCCTGTTTTGACCTCGATATATACAACAGCTTCTCGGTCGGCGAGATTGGCATTGTTAATGGTGAGCGTCGTATCACAGGTCCGGTAGACGGGGCCTTCATTTCCTTTCAGACCAAGGACCTTGACTGGCTAGAAGACGTCAGCAAGGCCAACCCCAATCCGGAAGATTTTATCCGCGCAACGTCCGGCGCTTTTTTCAACATTCCGAATGGTGCAACCGAAGTAAACCTTAACGAGGCCCTTTACGGCACCGAGCGTTATCGTACCGAATACATTGATCGGGGGAGGGGCCTGTTTTGAAACACTCCGACCTGATGAAGAGCTTTCTACTTTACTTGCTGTCGATGGGTTTAGCTCCAGCCGCGTACTGCGAATTACAGGATCTGACCGAAGCAGAGCTGTCAGAAATCGACGGCGCTGGCATCGGTATCGTGCTTGAGGATTTCAAGTTCTCGCACGGCACCGATGAGCCCGATGCCAATGGCGACCAGGCAAGGATCTTTAAGATTGGTGGGATCAAGAGTTCGGACGGAAGAGATGTCGAGATCGTGGTCAATCATCTCTACATCTCTGGATCTGGCAGCCAGTACGGCCAGTCATTGAGCCCCATTAACCTCGGCCGCCTTGTGAATCCTTACAGCATTGATGTAGTTGACGGTGACACGATTGGAATCGATAACAAAGCCGTGCTGGAATTCGCCGCGCCCACGCTGATTGATCCGACGCAGGGATATGATTGTGTGAGTGTCGATGCTGTGGCGGGCAGTGGTCCCTGCTCAAGTCGTCCTGCGACTTCTGAGTATATTGGTGAACGCCCGGACCTCGGTATGCAGATGAATGTGGCAGTTGGGGATGACCGATCTGCCAATATCAACATCCACGCCATAAGCGCGGTGATCGATGGCAGCTACCTGCGAATCTGGGGCGATGACGGTCGTCGTCAGATGGCAGGTCAGTTCAAGCTCAATTTCTACACGCCGGAGTTGTCTATCAACGCCTGTGATCAGGATGGCTCCTCCTGCGGCTCCCGCATCACCATGTCCAACTTTGCCCTCGAGCTTGCGCTGGGTAACCAGCTCCAGCCGATGTATTTCGATGTGGACGGTACTGGGAATTTCATCGTCGAAATTGCAGCGATCGACAAGCCCTCACCGGGTTCGATCGGCGCAGACGGACTCCGAAGCAGCAGTGACGGCGCAGCATGGGACTTCTACAACGATTACTACAACAACCCCGATTTCCGAAGCAACCTGAGTATTGGGAACCTGTCTGTCGGAGATCGCGACTTTGGCTCTGCGAGGGTTCAGGGGATGCTCATTCAGCACCTGAAGATCAGAACGAAGGACCTGTCGCAATGAGACGCCTGATGAACCTGCTGAGAGCGATCCCAATCCTGAGCCTGATGCCTCTGTCAGCCTATGCAGAGCTGAATCAGATGTCCGATTCTGCGTTGTCTGAAGTGTCCGGACAGGGGGGCATTTATCTGTCCGGTGATATCAGCATCAACGAGACCGGTGGGCCCATCGAGAATTCATATTTTGGCGAATGCGACGATCCGGATAAGAAGTGTGGCGCTCGCTTCGCCTACCGGCTGAAAGAGACGGGCGGATGGATGGTGCTCGATGAGATCAGAGGCAGTTTCGCGTTCGAGGGGTTGACCCTCAGAACGCGCTCGGTTGATTCCGGTTTTGGAGGCGATGGCGAGCAATTTAACGGAGACGTGCTGGAGATTGGCCTGCCGAATGTGGTTCGTTTTAACGATGTCCGGTTCAAGATCGCTGCCAGTAATGAGGCGCGGCCAACGGCTCCAGGTTTCATGCAAACCGACATTTTGTCGGTCGAAATGCAGGGCAACGTCATCATGGAAGGCAACATGCTGGTGTTCCCGAAAGGGAATCCATAGGAGGCAGGGATGAGCAACAAACGGATCATTTGTCTTTCGCCTCTGCTGACGGCTGCTATGTTGCCCCTCCCGGTCAAGGGAGAAATGCAGAGCCTCGACGACGCGTCACTTTCCGACATCAGCGGCCAGAGCGGTATTACGATGAAAATTGACCTCGAAGTCGAAGCTGCTCAGCTGTCCTATTTTGAAGATGGCAACGGCATTCACCTCGAGAACGTGAGGCTGGGCTCTTCCCGTCCAGGCCAGCAATCGTCCATGCACGTGATAAAAATCGATGTCACGGAGGATGCCGAGCTGAATCTGGACTATCTGGTGCAAGACCGAAGGCTGGAGTTCGGAAACATTACCCTGGACGGAGTGCCGGGCGTCGGCATGGGTGGAATGTTCTTTGACCACAGTCTCGATGGTTACCTGAGAATTGGTTCCGGCGGTGCTTATGGTTCGAGCGGATACCGGTTCGACAGCGCGTTTGAACTTACCAACGGACGCCTGGGCTATCGAACCAATGGCAATGAGTTTTTTCTGGACGATATGACCCTGTCTATTGAGGCGCTGGGCATGACTCTGGATGCCGTAGGTCCGGGCATTGAAATCAACATCCCCAGGATGACCGGCTCTTACGAGGTGGGTGCCATCCGCTTCAGTGATAATCCTCTTAATCACGGCAACAGCTACGACGTTCAGTCTGGTCGGCTACTGCCCAGCTATGGTGGCCTGAGCGGTGACTTCGATCTGTCGAGTCGGATCAGTCTTGCTGGGGGAGGTCGAGTTGGATCCCAGGGCTTCCGGATTGATAACGAAACCGTTATCCATTCGGCCAATTTCTTGTATTGGGACGACGATAACCCGCTGGCGTTTCGGGACATCACCGGAAATTACCGGATTAACGATCTGCGTATCGACGTGACTCAGGATCGCCTGGGTCGCAAAGCTCTAGGGCTCACCGTGAGTGAGATTGCCGGAGAGTTTGGGATTGGCGGCATCGAGATGGGTGTGGATGGGAGCAATATTGGTCAGCTTAATCTGGATTTCCTGTTTGCGGACCACTCCTTTAATGGCCGTGCTTACACCAATGCCATCTACGCTCTGGGCGGAGGGCAGGCTGATGCAGGCAGTCAGGGGCTGAGGTTGTCCGCCGAGTGGAGTCTCAAGAACGCAAATATTGCCTACACGGAAGATGGCAACCGGGTGATCTTCAGCGGGCTCCAGTCCTGGGGGCAGGGTGACGTTACAGTGAACGTAACTCGTGAGGAATCACGCAATGGCACCCAGTTTTACGACGGGCTCCGAATCGGGTTCGAGAATCTTCAAGCTGGCTACAGGATCAATGGATTGCGGGTTGGCGATGAAGACGCGCCGTTGCAGGGTGGTACAGAGCTTTTGCTGGCGCTGGGCGTCTATCCGGCCTACGAGTTCGAGCTTGATGGGCATTTTACCCTGGGGCCCGGCGGCGCAAGTGGCGAGGGGCTGACCATCAATTCTGATCTCAGAATTCGCAACGGGCGCGCAGCGATTATCGCCGCTCCATACAACGAGGGAGAGGGCGAAGTGTCCCAGAAAGGCCTCTGGTTGACCGAGCTCGATTATGACGCGCACGTTCGCGATATGACGGTTGATGTCACTGAAGAGGGGCTGGCCATCATGAAAGGCGAGGCCTGGAGCACAATGGATGTCGGTAACCTTCGGATCGGGGATAAAGAGAGCGGAAAGAGCTTTGGTCGCTTTGTGGTTCAGCAGTATGAAACAGGCAGTACCATGACGATCGCACCCGGTGGCGCTGGTAATGTGTGTGCCGGTGGGATGGGCGGCACAGCCGCCGAATGTCAATCATCTGGTGGCACTTGGGAACAGCGAGGCGAGGAAGGTGTCACCATTGCGCTGAAGCAGATCTTTGCCAAGGCCATCAGCGAAACGAAAAAGAACGCGTTCACCTGGGAGACCAACCGATCAGCGGGCGGCGCAGGCCCCATCAATGGCACCGGAACACAGTTGGTTCTGAACGACATTCACACCAGTGATGGCGGCGATTTTGATAGCGATGGCGTTGAAGACAACACCTTCGGTATCCAAACCGATCTTTCGGTGGATGTTTACCAGACCAAGGTCGTGAAAAAATCGGATGGGCCGGATGCCCGGGGGGTTTCTGGTAATCGAGGCGACGAAAAGATCATGGATGCGTCGGCACCAGAAGGTTATCGCTACGTGTCATCTCCGACAGCGGTTGACCGTGAAAATCGCCCACTTGGCTTTGCCGTCCAGGCTCAAACTCAGTTCAAAGAGCTGTCGATCAATAATATTGATCTGGTGCATCCGGTGGGTGGCGCGCAAACAGTGGTTTACGGCGTAAAAATGCAGAATTTCAACATTGAGGCTAACCTGACGGCCACTCCAATTCCCTGATCCGTGTGCACCGAATCGGCGGCGAAACTCGTGTATCTTTGTTTTTTAACCCTCTCTGGTGTTTAATCCGGCCCTGATACTGATTCGAATTACAGGGCCCGTCAGATCCATGAAATCCAACGCAGTGCTGGAGTTGCTTTCAGACCGCCAGGTGCATTCCGGGGAATCTCTGGCTGCCCACCTGGGTGTAAGCCGAACCGCCGTTTGGAAGCAGATCAGGCGCGCGACGGAGGAAGGGCATGCCATCAAAACGATCCGGGGCAAGGGTTATCAGCTGATGAGCGCTCTGGATCTGCTCGACCGAGACACGATTTGCTCCCTATTGACACAAAGTCTGCGGACATCCATTGATCTATCGGTTCACGACGAGCTGGACTCCACCAACGCCGAGCTGATCCGGCGTCGGGAATCGGATTCCGACCGCGGGGCATTGGTGTGCATCGCTGACCATCAGACCGCCGGGCGCGGTCGACGTGGTCGGCAGTGGAGCAGTCCCAGGGGTGAAAACCTTTATCTCAGTCTGGAACTTGTCTTTCATGGCGGCTTTTCTGTTCTGGATGGGTTGAGTCTAGTGTTGGGTCTGGTCGTGGCCGAGGCCTTGGAGCGAGAAGGTGTGCCTGATGTTGGCTTGAAGTGGCCCAACGATGTCTATTTGAACGGCAAGAAGTTGGCCGGCATTCTCGTAGAGCTTCAAGGTGAGTTGGAGGAGGGTGTTGTGCGGGTGGTGGCCGGCATTGGGCTGAATGTGCATATGCAGTCGTCTGAGCAGATTGACCAGAGTTGGACCAGCCTTGCCAACGAACTCCCGGAGCAGGACTGGAACCGAAATAAGCTGGCCGCCACAATCATTGATGCGGTGTACGGTGCGGTGGATCAATTTGTCGCAGAAGGTTTTGCGGCGTTCCAGCCGAATTGGCAGGTGCGCGACGTTTTTGAAGGGCAGTCTTTGGTTGCGCGGGAAGGCACGATCACCGGGATTGGCCTGGGCGTTGATGTTGGGGGAAACTATCGGCTGGATATCGGCGGTCAGGTGGAGTGCGTTCGTGCCGGAGAGATCAGTTTGCGAGTGAGCCAATGAGATTGCTGATTGATGCCGGCAACACGCGAATCAAGTGGCAGGTCGCCGACGGCGTTGATCCCGTTGACCAGGGCGCCGGTTTGCAGGCTGGAGAAGATTGGCTCACGGCACTCCAGCCTTGGGGGCAGAAGATCTCCCGCGTTGCGGTGTCCACCGTCATATCGGAAGAACAGCGCAAACTTCTTGAATGCCGGCTTGCAAATATCACCTCCGCGCCCGTCTTCTTCTACTGGTCAGAAGCAAGCCGCGGAGGTCTGGTCAGCGCCTACCAGAATGTTCAGACCATGGGGGCAGACCGCTGGCATGCTATGTACGGCGCCTGGCGCATCGCCGAAAACGGTTTTGCGGTTGTCGATGCGGGTAGCGCGATCACCGTAGATTACGTTCAGGGCAGTGGTCAGCACCTGGGCGGTTACATTTTGTCTGGAAAGCAGATGATGCTGCGCTCTCTTCGTCAGGATGCTGCGCGAATTGGCTTCGATACCCTTGATGCCAGCGCTGCAGACCCGGGCAAGTCCACCACAGAGTGCGTTCAGCACGGCGTTGTCTGGTTGTTTGAAAGTATGATTGAGCGAGTAAAGAATGACTGCGAGCGGCTGTCTCTCGATACCGTATTCATTACCGGTGGCGATGGGCAAAGCCTGAACAGGCTTGGGCTTTCTGGTCGCTATTTGCCGGATCTGGTTTTGCAGGGCGTCGCCATGATCGATTCTGAGCAGTTTTCCTGATGAAGTGGTTGGCATTGGCGCTGATCCTGTTGAATGGTCTGATATGGTTTGTCAGTGATCGCTGGGTACCCGAGCGTCTCAGTGTGATGAGCGGTCAGCAGACTCTGCCCCGCGTCGCAGATCTCAAATTGCAGTCGGGCGCTGAGGCAGCGCCGAAGGAAGAGCCTCCTGCTGGGGCAGAGAATGTCACAGGCCCGGAGCCAGATACGGAGGTCGCTGAGGTTGCGGAGCAAGAAGCTGGTGCCGCGGAGCAATCGTCTGCCAATTCAGAAATGCCCCTGCCGGCCGTGGAATCGCAATGTGTCGAACTCGGCTGGTTCGATAGTCTCGATCTTGCGCGTCAGGCCTATCAGTCCCTCGGTAAGCCTGGCAGCAACATGCGCACCATCGAAGTCGAGCGTATCCTTCAGCCATTGCACTGGGTGATCATTCCGCCGCAGCCGGAAAGTCAGGCTCTGGAGAAGTTCCGTGAGCTGCAGCGGAGAGGAATCGATTCCTATCTGGTGACCGAGGGCGAGAACCAGAACGCCATTTCCTTGGGCCTTTTTCAATCACTGGAGGCCGCCAGGAATGTGCTCGCGCAAAAAAAACGTCAGAATCTCAATGCTGTACTGGCCAAATTCCCCAGAAATCAGATAAGCTACGCCCTCGTTTTTGAAGCGATACAGTCCGCCGATTCGGCGGCTGGAAAAGCGCGAATCAGGGATTTTCAGAACGATTTCGAGATGGTCGAAATCGGCCCTTGTGAAGGTATTGCAACAACTCCTGAAAATCCGTAGTATACCGCCCTCGCTGAATAGGCGAATGTGGGCTGGCGTAGCTCAGTTGGTAGAGCAGCTGACTTGTAATCAGCAGGTCGGGGGTTCGATTCCGTCCGCCAGCTCCACTTTTTGTTTTGAGCGGATTCGCCGGAGGCGGGTCCGTACGGGAGGGGTTCCCGAGTGGCCAAAGGGATCAGACTGTAAATCTGACGCGAAAGCTTCGCAGGTTCGAATCCTGCCCCCTCCACCACTTATTGCTCGCGGGCATCGTATAGTGGCTATTACCTCAGCCTTCCAAGCTGATGACGCGGGTTCGATTCCCGCTGCCCGCTCCAATTTAAAGTGTAGAGTCGCTCATGTAGCTCAGTCGGTAGAGCACATCCTTGGTAAGGATGAGGTCACCGGTTCAATTCCGGTCATGAGCTCCATCATTTAGTCCGGTCAACGTTACGGTCCAGTTGATTAGGGAGATAGGTCGAATGTCTAAAGAAAAATTTGAGCGTAGTAAGCCGCACGTAAACGTGGGCACCATTGGTCACGTTGACCATGGTAAGACCACACTGA
>CAZWEP010000089.1:0-8523 GCA_964632565.1 uncultured Marinobacter sp.
TTCCCTGGCGGGAAGCCAAAACCCACGTGCTGACCCATACTCTGCATTATGGCCTCGGCTGTTTTGAGGGTGTGCGGGCCTACAACACCGCGAACGGTCCTGCCATTTTCCGTCTGGAAGACCATACCAACCGATTGTTCCGCTCCGCCCACATCCTCAACATGAAGATGCCATTCAGCAAGGACGAGCTGAATGCGGCTCAATGTGCGGCCGTTCGGGACAATAATCTTGACGAGGCCTACATTCGCCCCATGGTGTTCCTGGGTTCCGAGGGCATGGGTCTCCGTGCCGACAATCTCAAGGTGCATGTCATGGTCGCCGCCTGGAGCTGGCCGTCCTACATGTCGCCGGAAGCCAAGGAAATGGGAATCAAGGTTCGGACGTCTTCCTATACCCGCCATCACGTCAACATCACCATGTGTAAGGCGAAGGCAAACGGTAACTACATCAACTCCATGCTGGCGCTGAACGAAGCAATCGCCAGTGGCTGTGAGGAAGCGTTGCTGCTCGACAACGAGGGTTACGTTGCGGAAGGCTCGGGCGAGAATATCTTCATCATTCGCGATGGCGTTCTGCACACCCCAGAGCTGACGTCCTGCCTGGAAGGGATTACCCGCCAGACGATCCTCGACTTTGCCAGCGAGCTGAACATTCCGGTTAAAGAGCGCCGGATCACCCGGGATGAAGTGTACATCGCCGAAGAAGCCTTCTTTACAGGCACGGCCGCGGAAGTTCTGCCGATTCGCGAGCTCGATGGTCGGGTAATCGGGGCTGGCAAGCGCGGGCCGGTGACCGAGAAGCTGCAGGGTATGTATTTTGATGCGGTGAAGGGCAAGCTGGAAGCGCGTAGCGGCTGGTTGACCCAGGTTAACGGCTGATTGCCAGGCAATTAACCGGGCCGCCTTCTGTGTGAGAACAGTCAGGCGGCCCTGTTGTTTCAATTCATTCAATTTTCAGGAATAGCACATGGCAGACGTCATTAAAGTCCCCGTCTCCTTCGGCGAGGTCCTCGACAAAATTACGATCCTTGAAATCAAATCCGAGCGCATCAAGGATGAGGCGAAGGTCAGGAACGTGCGTCTGGAGCTGGACGAGCTCAGCGCAACCTGGGACGAAGCGGTCAAGGATCAGGATGCCATCGCCGATCTGAGGAAACAGCTCAAGGCCGTGAATGAGGCGCTCTGGGAGATCGAGGACGATATCCGGGACCAGGAAGCAGAGCAGGATTTTGGTCCGCGCTTCATTGAACTTGCCCGTGCCGTGTATGTGACCAACGACAAGCGTGCGGCCATCAAAAAAGACGTGAACCTCGCGCTCGGTTCACGCTTCGTGGAAGAAAAGTCCTACCAGGATTACACCGCCAAGAAGTAGTTCCTCGCAGGCCGGATACGAAGCAGCCTGGTGCGGCTTCGTATCAGCCGCCACCGGCCTTGTTCTCAATCCAGCGATCCAGCATATCGGTCACATCTTTCACTGTGACCAGTTCCATTGCCCCCTCAAACTCTGCCTTGGCGCCCCAACGGGCTTGGTCCACCGATTTCCCGGTGAACTGCTTCAGGGCCTCCGGATACCGATTCACACACCACTGTAGTGAGTTGTATGGGCCGGAACGGTCGGGATTGCTGGCTGCATACAGTCCAAGGACATCCGTTCCGACAGCGCTGGCGATATGAGCCGGGCCGGTATCGGGAGCGACCACCAGGTCTGCGTGAGTCAGCAAAGCGGTGAGCTGTTTCAGGGTGTCCTTGCCGCAGATGTTGTGGGCGGTTTCCTTCATCTGGTGTTCGATGGAAGCGCAATAATCGGCTTCAAAAGGGGCCGGGCTGCCAACCAGGATGACTTTCATGCCATGGGTTCGAATGGCATGGTCGGCCAGTTGGGCATAGTGGGATGCCGGCCAGTTTCGGAGGGTATGGCTGGCGCAAGGACTGATCACAAGGTTGCGACGATCGGTTGCGAGCTGCTCTTGGGCAAAAACGTGATCGCTGTCCGCCAAGGGAATGACCCATTTCGGAGCGGCGGGTTTGAGTCCCAGCGGCTCCAGAAAACTCGCCAGGCAATCACGGACGTGCTGGTGTTGGGCCGGTTTGATTCGCCGGTTGATGAACAGGCTGTGAAGATCCTTGCTCCGTGCCTTGTCGTAGCCCACCCGGATTTTTGACGGAATGCAGGCCGAGGCCAGGTTGGCACGGAAAGCAACCTGCATATGCAGCAACGCATCGAATCGGCGGCCTTTCATTTTTTGCCGCAGCTCTGCGTAACCTTGGCGTCCGGCCTTCTTGTCGAAAATGATGAACTCGACGCCCGGAAGGTCACCGATCAGCTTGGCTTCGATCTTGCCAATCACCCAGGTGATTGCCACGTCGGGAAGCTGTTCCTGGAGGCTCAGAACAACGGGAACAACGTGTGTGACATCGCCAATGGCGGACAGGCGGAGAATGCAGATCGACTTCATTGGGCAGGGATCCATGGCATGTTCGAAAACAGGTTTGTAGAGCTTTGCAGCTAATCATTGGTAAACTGGCCGCCATTCTATATTACTCGCCGGCAGACGTCCCGATACCTCGCCGGCCTGTTGGCTGCTCTCATCTTCTGGCGCACGGGGATCCATGGTCGAGTCTGAAATCTGCGAACGGGAAAAGGGCTCAGGATTGCTCATACATCCGGATTACGAGGGACGTGTCACCATTGATTGGTTCAAACCGGACTACTGGGGAGAGCGCGCACAGCCGGTCAGCACCGGTGGGCGAGGGGGTGCCTGGTTCCTTGAGGCCGATGGTAGCCGACTCGTATTGCGGGAATACAGGCGAGGCGGCCTGGTTGCCAAACTGTCCGAGAAGGCCTACGCCTATACCCGGGAACAGGACGTCCGTTCGTTCTCGGAATTCCGGCTGCTGAATCAACTGCATCGAATGGGGCTTCCGGTGCCCCGCCCGGTGGCGGCGTGGTACCGGAAAGTGTCGCCGGTGCAGTATCGGGCGGCCATTATCATTGAGCGTCTCGATGGGACCGTGCCTTTGGCCGAACTGATTACCCAGCTGCAGCCTGATGCCTGGTACGCGTTGGGGCAGACCATTCGGCGTTTCCATGACGCCGGCGTTCGCCATGCGGATCTGAACTGTTTCAATGTCCTGGTTGAGGGGGCGACGTTCTACCTGATCGACTTTGACAAGGGGCGGATTCAGCCGTCGAGTTCGGCATCGAGCTGGAAAAACGCCAACCTTGAACGATTTGCCAGATCTCTGAGAAAAGTGGCGGGTGAGGCCGCACAGCGGAAGGTCTGGGATGCTTTCATGAACGGATATAACGGGAGTCAATCGGCTTGATCGACCAACAGGAAAACACTTCGCTGCCCGCCGTGCTCTGTCTGACAGATGCATGCGACCGACCGGAGACAGAGCTGTTCATCGGATTGAAGAAAGCGGGCTTTGACGTGGATGTCATGTGCAATCCCAAGGGCCGGAATTATCAGCGGCTGGTGGATGAGGGCATGGTTGCGCAGCCCATGGCGTTGGAAAGCCGCTTCGATAAAGCCGGTATCGACGCCATCCGGGACCAGCTTACGAAGAAAAACTACGAGATCATTCATGCCTACAACCCGAGGGCCCTGGCCTGCGGTCTCAAAGCGTCAAAAGGGACTGACATCCGGATTGTTGCTTACCGTGGGGTCATCGGGAACATCAGTTTTCTCAACCCGGAGTCCTGGATTACGTTTCTCCACCCCCGGGTCAGCAAAATTGTGTGCGTCGCTGACGCCATCAAGGACTACCTGGCCAGCCTGAAGTTTCTCTGGTTGCGGATTCCGGACTCGAAACTCCAGCGGATCTACAAGGGGCACGACCTGGACTGGTATCAGGCTGAGCCTGCTGATTTGAGCGAGTTTGGCGTGAAGGAAGGCGACTTCGTGGTCTGCTGTACCGGGCGCAACACGCCGCGAAAAGGGTTTGATGTGCTGATAAAAGCAATGGACCAACTACCGGAGGGTATGACGCCTCATCTACTACTGGTTGGTGATGTGGATAAGAATGAGGAGATAAAGGAACTGGTTGCCCAATCGCCTCATTCCGCTCGCATTCACTTTACCGGTTACCGTAACGATGCCCCTGCTATCGCTGCTGCCAGCGATGTATTTGTGTTGCCGTCCACAGAACGGGAGGGACTGCCGCGTGCGGTGATTGAGTCGATGGTCTACGGCGTCACCCCTGTTGTAACGTGTGTTGGCGGTATGCCCGAACTGGTTGAGGATGGGGTGAGCGGTCTGGTTGTTCCGCCGAGAAGCAGCGAGGCGCTGGCTGAAGCAATTGGGCGACTGTATCGTGACAGGGAACTGTTGGCGGAGCTTGGCAGTGCTGCCAGGCACCGGATTTCCAGCCATTTCCACACCTCCCAAACCGTCCGTGAGACTGGGGATTTGTACAAGTCATTAACCGGTAGGACGTGAATGCGCCGATATCTGTTTTTTGTTAATCAGCCCTACTCCTATTCGATTCTTCGTCCTCTCCAGAAGGAAATACGTCGGCGCGGGGGAGAGGCGGCCTGGTTTGTGGCGGGATGTACTGCGGAACCGTTGGGGGCAGATGAGCGCCAACTCAAAACCGTGGAAGAAGTCATGGAATTCAACGCCGATGCGACCTTTGTTCCCGGCGACTGGGTTCCCTACTTTTTTCCGGGTATCAAGGTTGAGGTTTTTCACGGCATGGCCCGCAACAAGCGTGGCCATAGCAGTGAAGATGAGAGCGATCACTACCGGATTCGGGGTTGGTTTGATCTCTACTGTACTCACGCCCAGAGGGACACGGCAAAGTTTCAAGAGTTGGCCGAATTGCATCAGCATTTTTCAGTTGCTCACACCGGCTGGCCAAAGCTGGATCCCTTGCTGGAAAGTTCGGTTCAAGGTCCGAGGTCACGAGCAGCGAATGAACTTCCGGTTATTTTCTACGCCTCTACATTTAGCCGGTCTGTGACTTCCGCCCCGGCCTTGGTTGAAAAAATTTCGGAATTGGCATCAAGTGGCCGGTGGAAGTTCATCGTAACGCTTCACCCTAAGATGGATGCCGCTGTCGTTGAGCAATACCGAAACCTTGCCGGAGAGAATCTCCGCTTTGTGGAAAGCGAAGAAGACCTTTTGCCGATCCTTCCGGAAGCAGACGTAATGCTCTGTGATACCTCCTCAATCATGTTTGAGTTTATGTTTCTCGATCGCCCGGTGGTCACTTTTAGAACCAAAATGCCGGGTCCCTACCTCATAGATGTAGACAATATTGAAGGTGTCGAGTCAGCTCTGGAGAGGGCGCTGGCGTATCCCGAGGACGTGATGGCTGCGGCCCGGACACTGTGCAATGACCTGCACAGCTTTCGGGACGGACAATCCAGCAATCGTGTATTGAATGCGGTGGACGAGTTTATTGACCACAAAAAAAATGGTTTGCGAAAGAAGCCGTTGAACCTGCTGAGAAAGCTCAAGGTACGACGTCGGTTGCGAAAGGAGCTCAGGAAGAATGCTGAGCACGGCTGAACGGCCATTTCAAAGACAGGTACGAATCAAACGAATCAGTTCAAATGTGAGTGTTTAATGACCGGTTTTCCAGATCTCTCTGAAGTGAAGGTCGTGGTACTAACTTTGCGCCAGGCCACAGAGCGACAAGCGCGAATAAAGAAACTGCTTGATGACGCGGGCGTTGATTTCGAGTTCTCTTGGGGGGTCGACGGCCAAAAAGAAAAAGGCCCGTCGGTGGACATGTACGACGAGCCAAAGCGACTTCGTACCAAAGGGAACCCCCTGAGTCAGGGGCAACTTGGGTGTTACTCAGGTCATTACAATGTTTGGCAAAGCTGCGCGAAAGAAAATAGGAAATATGTGGTACTCGAAGACGATGTTGTGTTCGAACCCGACGGTTTAGTGTCGTTTCTTAAGGCAGCTCGTTCTTTGCCTCCTCATTACGAATGCGTGCGGCTTTTCAAAAACAAAACTCGGAACCACAAGGAGTATGAGATAGCCGAGGTCGGCCAGTTCAAGATCCTCAGGTATACCAAAGGGCCCATGAGCTCCATGGGCTACTATCTGACTCCAGAAGCTGCGCGAAAATTTATGGCTTCTGCCGACCCGGTATTTCTCCCAGTCGATATCTATATGGATCGGTATTGGGTTAATGATGTTGTGTGTTTAGGGTTGAGCCCAGCCTTTGTGTCACATGATTACCATTTCGAGTCCATGATCGGTTACGAACCAAAGTCGGGTCGCCGCCCCTGGTTTATACGTCTCAACAGAGAGCTATTCACGGTCAGCGAGAGATTGCGGAGGTTCTTTTACAACCTTGGGCTGAGCAAGCAGTTCAGGTCGCAAAAGGTGTCGCATTATGGCTGATCTGATCCATGCGATATGGTTGGGTAATAAGATGCCGCCGCTGTCCCACGCCTGTCTTGATGATTGGCAAAAAATGGGCTTTGCCTACAAACTGTGGACGGACTCAAATGAGCAGCTTCAGACATGGATTAGCGACTGTCATTTCGCCAAGGAAAGTTATAAGCGAGGCCTTTACGCCTTTGTTTCGGATTATCTCCGTCTAAAGGTCTTGGAGCAGGAGGGGGGGCTTTATCTCGATACGGACGTCACGATCCGACAAAACCCTTTTCCCTTATTTGCCGGTCTCAAGTTCGCTATGGGTTATGAGACGGATGACTATCTGGGCACGGCGGCAATATATTCCGAGCCCGACTCAACGATATTGGCCGAGCTAATCGCTTTCTACGAGGGTGAGATCTGGAGCTCGCCGCTTTATATCGGGCCGCAGATCGCCACTCATCTAATCAAGGATCGAAATCTCCATGAGACCGAAAGCTGCGAGTTCTTTCCCATAAACTACTTCTATCCTTATCAACAAGAACCGATGAAATTCGTGTGCCCTGACGAGAGCTATCTCGTTCATTGGTTCCAGCACAGTTGGAAACAGTCACCCGGTATGACTTTTCTGAAAGCAAAACACCTCGGTATTTGGGGAAAGTTCTACACTTGGCAAAAGTATTTCCTTCGGGGGTTATCCAGATAATGATCCTTGGTTGCCTCGGGTTGAGTGAATCTGAAGCTGTAGATAACTCCATAGAAAACTGAAAAAAGAAATACCCCATTTGCGGAATAAAAATAGGACTCGAAACAATTCACCGTTAGCCAGTAGATTAAGATGATGAGTGAAAATGCTTTCCAGGTTTTTTTCACCGATGCCATCGTCGCGAAAGCGGGCGGCCAAAAAAGTAAAAAATAAATGAGAGCGGCTCCCACAAGACCAAAACTAACCAGTGTTTCCAAATGGGAGTTATGCAGGTGAGTGAAGGTCGTTCGAACGGACTCGGGCAAATCCTCTGATTCGGAAATTACCAACTCCCTGGCGTCCTCTCCGCTGCCCAGAACCGGTCTTTCTCCTATCCAGTCCCAGGCCTCCAGCCAGAGGTGAACGCGTAAGCCAATACTGCCAGAGTCCTTAACCGATTCGAGATCGAGGTTCACAATTTTTGTTATCGTGGACTCCTCGGTCGTGACTCTCTTCTTAACAATATCGAGATTAGAGACGGCTACAACGACAAGTGCGAGTAACAGATAAGTTAGGACCGTGGAGCGTGTCGACACCCGTGAGTAAGAGATCAGTTTGTGCACGAGAGGAGCGAACAACAGACACGCGAACAGAGCAAGCCAAACCTGTCTGGACTGAGTAATCACAATCGTAAGGGTAAAGAATGCCAGTAGCATCGCACAGACGGTTTTCTTGAGAATTTCTAGCTTCAGCGGGAGGTTAAGTTTAACGATGAACAGGAATGCTGCTGAAATGAATCCGAAGCCGGCGAAGAGCGATGTGTGCTGGGCATTGACCAGGTTGAAGTCAACTCGCAGCCCAGAAAGGCCACGTTCGATTTCTCCAAGAAAATCTGGGGAATGACTGATGTAAAGCCCAAGAACACTCACGCAATACCCGAGAAGAATCGCGGCGATTCGCGTGTTTTTTCCGTTGGTCCAATATGCAATGAACCAGAAAAAAAAGAAGTCATAAAAAAAGAATGGCGATGGGGAATCCTTTGCGAGATCAGGGATATGAATCTTGCTGTTTAACCAACTTAGTACGGGAACTATCAGGGAGAGAAAAAATGCAATGACTACCGGGTCCTTTTTGACAGGCCGGAAATTGTAGTATGCAGATGCGAAAGTCCCGAGCACAGCAATGAAAATAAAGACATCACCCAGATCCCGGTAGAGTCGTTTAAACACAACAAATCCCAATACACAGGTGAACATCACCAGCGAAAAGGTACGTCCCTTTACAGCAGACTCGATAGTAGTCAAGGAAGCCCCTTTAATTCGATCCATTATTGAACACCAAAGCCCATAAAATTGAGCTGCATTTTAAAACTCTTGAAATGCGCGCGCTCAGCAGCGAGCGTCATCAGATGGTCGATCCAGCGTCCACAATCCCGCATACTTATTGAACGTTACCTGGGCATAGGTGACCGCCGTTAAATACCCGACCGAGCCATCAA
>CAZWEP010000090.1:0-8432 GCA_964632565.1 uncultured Marinobacter sp.
AGGTGACTAGGAGAGTCCGGTGTTTGCAAAGAAAATCCCCCTGGTTGTATTGGGACTGGTCGCGTTGTACACGCTGGCCGGATTTGTCGTGTTGCCACTCTGGCTGGAGAAGCAGGTGCCTGAGCGCTTGTCACAGCATCTCGGCTGGACAGGGACTGTTGAAGACATTCGCTTCAATCCTTTCGCCATGAGTCTTGAAGTGGTCAATCTGGACGCCACGGATGAGAACGGTGATCGCGTTGCCTCCTTTGACCGCCTCTACGCCAATCTCGGTGTTTTCCGACTGTTCACCGGAGTGATTGCGCTACAGGACTTTGAAGTAGACTCTCCCTTCACTCGCCTGGATCTTTTCGACGATTACGGCATCAATCTGGCCCGGGACTGGAGCAAAAATAATCCGGCTAGTGAAGAGGTTCCGGAAGACACGGGTAAATCAGATCCGGTAAAGCTGTATCTCGACCGGGTCAGGATCAGCGGCGGCGAAGTTCTCTTCCGCGACTTCAGCCGGCCCGGCGAAGACATGGAGAGCTTCAACATTTCCCCACTGGACCTGTCACTGAATGACCTCGCAACCTGGCCTCAGGAAGACGGGGACAGTGATTACTACCTGCTTGCGGCGATTGGGGATCAGACCGTCGAATGGGAGGGCGACCTGAGCGTGGCGCCATTGTTCTCTTCCGGGTATCTGCGGATCTCCGACGTGAGCTACGAGACACTGGGACACTTCCTCGCACCCTACCTGCCTTATTCGCTTCGCAGCGGCTCACTCACGGTCAGTTCTCGTTACGAGCTTCGCTCCGGAGATCAGTTTTCACTGTCCACCTCTGACGGCGAAGTGTCTCTGTCAGATCTCGCCATGGCACTCTCGCAGGACGCTGACCAGCCGTTTCTCGAGGTAGCCGACGTGACAGTGCCAGGGGTCAGTTTCGACCTGATCCAGAAACAGCTCGCTACCGGCACTGTGGATGTTTCGGACATGGCGCTGGCCTTGGCCCGAAGTTCTGACGGCCAGATCGACCTGATTGCCCCGTTCCAATCTGCCGACGCAACTGATGAAGAAGATGCGTCCGACTCGACGTCATCAACGCCGTTCCGCTGGAGCATTGGTGGGGTTGAATTGAATCGCGCCGCCGTCGATTGGCGCGATGAGCAGCCTGTCGTCGCCGCGGACATCAGGGTGAGTGAGCTGAATGCGAAGCTGGGGACTGTGTCTCACGCCCTCGCCGAACCTGTGGATTACGAGGCCGATCTGACGTTGGAATCCGGTGGCCGCTTGTCAGTTCAGGGTCAGACAACGCTCGACCCCTTTACCCTGGAGGCGGGTATCAGCGCCTCCGAGCTGGCGCTTGCGCAGTTCAATCCCTATCTCGCCGATACCACAAACCTGAATCTGGAGACTGGTCTTTTGAGCCTGGATGGCAATCTCGACCTGGATAACCAGAAGCAGCCTTTGACCGGCACCTTCAGCGGCACGGCTCAGATAACCTCTATGGACCTGCGGTTGAACGACAACGATGATTCGATGCTCGCCTGGCAGACCCTCAGGCTGGAGCCACTTGAGTACAACATTTCGCCGGCTCGCCTCGAGATCGGCACAGTGACTCTGTCAGATCCAAACGTCAGCGTCATCAAAGAGGCGGGTGGCGCGCATAACCTGAATCGAATTATGAAAACGGCCCAGACTGAGTCCCCTGATGAGGTTGAGGATAAAAGCGCCGATGAATCCACGGGCAGCGACAAGGCGCCCGAATTTATTTTCCGAATCAATCAGGTTCTATTGGAAAAGGGCGCGGTCGCTTATGTCGATCGCACCGTTGAGCCGGTTTTTTCCACGCAGATTGATCAGCTGAACGGCTCTGTCACCGGACTCAGCAACGTATCCCCACAGCAGGGTAAGGTGGCTATTACCGGACGGGTCGGTGAAGTGGCCAGCCTTCGCTTCGACGGTGCGATCGGCGCGCTGGGCACCGAAGAAACCAGCGATTTGAAACTGAAAGTTGACGACGTCTCCTTGCCAGCACTTTCACCTTATTTCGGACGTTTCCTGGGGTACGGTGTTTCCAGCGGCAAGCTCGATCTTGACCTGGACTACCAGATTGCCGGTTCAAGGATCGATGCGGATAACCGGGTGCTGCTTGAAAAGATGGAACTGGGTGATGTGGTGCAAAGTGACGATGCGGTGAATGCGCCAGTCAAGCTGGGTCTGGCGTTGCTTCGCGACCGCAAGGGTGTGATCGATATTGATTTACCGATTGAAGGGGATCTGGATGACCCGGAATTCCGCATTGGCCGTGTGGTAATTCGGACCTTCGTTAACCTGATTGCCAAAGCCGCTACTTCCCCATTCAGCATGCTTGGGTCCCTCGCAGACATGACCGGTATGACCGGAGAAGAGCTTGGACGCGTCAGCTTTCGGCCAGGACAGTCTGAAATCGTGGCTGCGGATCGGGAAAAGTTGGAGGTACTGTCAAAGGTGCTCGCAGAGCGTCCATCCTTACTGTTGAAAATTCGTGGTGCAGTTTCGGACTCAGTCGACGGTGGCTATCTGAGGCGTCAGCGACTGATTGAACAGGTGGGCATTGATCAGGCACCGACGGCTCAAGCTCGCATCAGCCGTCTTGAAGAGTTCTATCAGCAATCGACCGGCATCGGCCAGCCGCTGGAGAGCTTCCGTGCGGAGCTGGTCACTGGTCAGGGTGGCGAGCCAGATGCGTCGACCTGGGAGGCGGCACTGGTGAAGCGCTTGATCAGTGAAGTTTCCTTGCCTCCCGAGACCCTCAGCGAGCTGTCGACACAGCGGGGCATATGGCTGCGCAATACCCTGGAATCCGAGTACGGTGTGGCCTCCGATCGTCTGTTTTTGCTGGAGCCCCAGCGCGAAGCGGAAATCGATGACAACGGAAACGTCGTCGTGAATTTCGAATTGGAAGCCCGCTAGTTTGTCGGTCGGGCTGCAGTTGAGGGTACCAGCCGGGCTGGCAGCTGCAGACCGTATTTGCGGACCATGCTGGCGTAAGTGCCATCTTCGATAATGGGGTTGAGCAGGCTTTCGAGTTTCTCAATGGCGACTGGGCCGTCCCGACGAGCCAGCACGCCGAGCTGGTAGGATTGGTCTTTGCGGTCGGAGATCAGAAACAGATCCCTCTCTTCTGGATGTTCTTCCAGATAGGTGTGGAGGAAGGAGCGGCTGACAATCGCGATCTCTGCGACGGACGGGCGGTTCGCCTTGATCAGATTCAGGTTGCGTGTGTGGCTGTGAGAAAACTCGATGCTGAAGCGTTGGCTGAGCTCTTCGTTGTTGGTAGACAGCCCAGCGAAGCCATAATGGTAGCCGGAAATCGCAACGATAGTCCGTTCAGGAATGTTGTCGAAAAAACTCTGGTCACGGCCCGGCTGGTTGAGCGCGACATAGACTTCGTCGTCTTTTAAAAGGGCACCTGAGGACTCAACCGGCAGTCCCTGCCAACTCCACTGCGGACTTTCAAAAAAAATAACGTCGTAGAGTCCCGCCTCGAAGTCCATGTGGCGCCGCTGAGGTGAGGTGTGGATAATTCTGAAGGAAAGGTTCTGGTGCCTCTCGGTTAGTGTTGAGAGCAGGTCACCCAGAAGTCCATCAGCACTTCCGTGATCGTCCACGTCAGCGATAGGTGGGAAATTGTAGACGCCCAGTCGGATTTCGGTTTCGGCCGACGCTGAACGGATAAACGAGCTAACCAGAAGTAGCCCAAATCCAACCATCAAGGCTCCGAGAGAGCTGGGGCGCATCAGTTCACCCATCGGCAAATTAACTTTTGAATGTTTGTTCAGAATAACATCGAATTCGAAATCTAGACATACAAGACTACAAAAATCTCACAAACCGGGAGTTGGTCACAATGAGCCGTCAACTGAGCCATTTCTTTGCCTACGTATCGCGACTGCGATGGATACGCCGGTGGGGGCTGATGCGTAACGCTATCGAGGAGAACGTGGCGACCCATAGTTGGGAAGTTGCGACCCTTGCGCACGCGCTGGCCATCATCCGAAACCGGTTTTTCAACGGGCAGGTCGATGTCGACCGGATTGCAGCGGCGGCGCTCTACCATGATGCAACCGAAGTGATTACCGGTGATATGCCGACGCCCGTTAAATATCACTCGCAGGTG
This sequence comes from uncultured Marinobacter sp., assembly GCA_964632565.1. GTDB lineage: Bacteria > Pseudomonadota > Gammaproteobacteria > Pseudomonadales > Oleiphilaceae > Marinobacter. The sequence goes on from CAZWEP010000090.1 coordinate 4,146, forward strand.
ATGCGGGAGGCCTTTGGAGACATTGAACACAAGGCAGAGTCAGAGCTGCTGGCACTTTTACCAGAAGACTTGCAGGCGGAATTCTCGCCCTACATTCGCGAGTCTCGTTGGTCTGCAGAGGAAAAAGAGCTGATCAAAGCGGCGGATCGGCTGTCGGCACTGTTGAAATGTCAGGCCGAAATCCAGGCGGGTAACAAAGAGTTCGAACAGGCCGCAGTACACATCCGCAACCGGCTTGAAACCGATGCATTGCCGGAAGTGATGTATTTTCTGGAGGTGTTTGCGCCGGGATACGACCGGCCGCTGGACAACCTGTTGGGTTGACGGACCAGCGGCCGGACGAGCGCCAGATCAGCTGTTGCCGGCACCGGCGACCATGCCGCCCCGCAACGCGTCCTGCTTGAGAGACTGACGAACGATGTCTTCCGGGCTTCCCGCCAGTTCGCGGAACATGCCCATGGAGCCCAACAACGCCGACGACTCGTAGGGCACGAACACCCTTTCGCCGTCTTTGGCCATGGTCGGAAGCACCTTGATGTAGCTCTGGCCCAACAGATAACCGATGACCGTTTGTTTGTTTTCCTCAGACTCACCCATGGCGCTGAGGACCAACCGGATGGACTCCTGTTCGCCCTGTGCCCGAAGAATGGCTGACTCTTTGTCGCCCTGCGCGTTCAGAATTGCGGACTCCCGTTCGCCCTGTGCCATGGCAATCGCCGCTGCTTTTTCACCTTCGGCTTCCGTTACGGTGGCGCGACGCTTACGTTCGGCCGCCATCTGCAGGCGCATGGCTTCTTCGACTTCTTCCGGCATGCTGATGTCCTGGACTTCAACGCGAGTGAGCTTCACGCCCCACTTGGAAGCCGCTTCTTCCATTTCAGCCTGGATGGCATTGTTTACTTCGCTGCGGGACTCGAACAGCTTGTCCAGTTCCATCTTGCCCACCACCGAGCGCAGCGTGGTTTTGGCGAGCACTTCCACGGCCTGGCTCATATTTTCCACTTCATAAACCGCACGGCGGGGATCAATGATCTGGTAGTAGAGCGCACCGTTGATTTTGACCGTCACGTTGTCGGTGGTCACCACCGGCTGGCCCGGAAAGTCCATCACGGTTTCCCGGCGATCGATGCGGATTTCATCGCTGCTGGTGGGATGGTAGTCGTCGCCAACCCGCACATAACGGATCATGGTGATGGGCCGCGGGCGGTCAATGAACGGGACGATGATGTTTACGCCGCTTTCAAGCACCCGGCTGAACGATCCCAGGCGCTCAATGACCATGACTTCAGATTGCCTGACGATGACCAATCCCTTGGCAATGATGAAAATACCAATCACCACCACGATAAGGCTGATGACCAGCCCCGGTGTTACCAAACTATCCATGCTTACTGCTCCTTTTGTGTGTCGAGGCGAACAACGGCAGTGGTGCCGTCAAAAGATTCAAAAACCACGCTCGTGCCTTCCGCGAGTTCTGTCTCAGGAGAGTCGGCCACCCGAATACGGTAGAAGTCCCCGTTGACTTTGATGCCGGTCGCCGAATCGAAGTCCCGCTTCAAAACTGAGTAGCGGGCGCCGGTTTCAACACCGGTTCCGGTCGTGCCATAGGCAACGCCTTTGGGTGAGAATCGGGGACGTATCCAGAGAATGGCGACAGGCACCAGGATGCCCGAAAACACGCCCATCCCGGCCAGTTGCCATTCGAAGGACGCGCCCATTGACGATAGCAGCGCGGTGAGCGCGGCGGCTACACCCAGTGCCAGCAGCACGAGGACTCCCGAGGTTAATTCTGCAAGGCTGAGAACGAGTGCCAGAATCAGCCAGAGATGGGTCAGACTCCAATCCATAGATGCGCTTCCATCGATAAGAAATTGTGGTTGGAGATTGTACCCTGAGCGGATCATAGAGGTCACTGCCACTGACTCTGCAGACCGTCTGAGCTCTCAAATTTGCCATAGGCACGGCACTCACAGGTGCTAAAGTAATCTCAACCCAACACAATCAGAGGTCAGGAAAACCATGAAAGATCTGAATAACAAAGTGGCAGTGGTCACGGGTGCCGGTTCTGGCATCGGCCGGGCACTGGCCAAGGAACTCGCCAGCCACGGCTGCCGCCTGGCGCTGTCGGATGTAAACGAGATGGGTCTTGCTGAAACAGCGGCCTCCTGCAGCGACGTTGAAGTGCGCACGTACGTTTTGGACGTGGCGGACCGCGACGCAATTTACGCTCATGCCGAAGAAGTCGCCAAAGATTTTGGTGCGGTCAATCTGATCATCAACAACGCCGGTGTGGCTTTGTCCGCGTCAGTGCGTGAAATGACGGACGAAGACTTCAAATGGGTGATGGACATTGATTTCTGGGGTGTGGCTCATGGCACTCGCGCGTTCCTGCCCCATCTCATCGAGTCTGGCGATGGTCACGTGGTGAACATTTCCAGCGTATTTGGCTTGATTGGCGTGCCCAAGCAGAGTGCTTACAACTCCGCCAAATTCGCCGTGCGCGGTTTCACCGAAGCGTTGCGCCAGGAAATGAAGCTGGAAGAGCAGCCGGTACAGGTGAGCTGCGTGCATCCCGGTGGTATCCGCACCAACATCGCCAACGCCGCCCGAATGGGGGTTTCAGACAATGCCGAGGCCCTGCGCAAAGGCTTTGACAAGCTGGCCATGACCACGCCCGAAAAGGCGGCGAGCATCATTGTGAAAGGCATTCTCAAAAACGAGTCGCGGATTCTGGTGGGCCCGGATGCCTGGGGCATCGAAGCCCTCAACCGGGTTCTGGGTGCCGCCTATCAGCCTCTGGTGGAACGCTTCTCCCGGAAGAACATGTACGTCTGATACCTCGCCTTCACATCCCGCTTTGCTGACTAAAGTGCAGCAGAGCGGGATCTGTTCTACGTTCGCTGAAACAATTTTTTAGGCACGCCCCTCTATTAGCTGCCGATTATGCCCTTTCTTCTTCAAGTACGATGTTGAATTCCCCGGCTCTTGTCGGCTGATCGGCGCCATCCGCTACAGTCATGAACTCAACAATCAACTGTTTGCGCACTTCGGGGTCCACCTGCTGAAGCAGGCGATCTGCTGCATTCAGAGGATGCCCTGAGAAATACATTTGCGTGGTTAAATCCCGGTAGTTGCGTTTCGAAAGCTTGAAGTGGATATGAGGCGGCCGCGACCAGCTGCCGGAAGCTGGATATGGGCCCGGCATGATTGTCGTGAACCGATACTCCCCGTTTGCATCGGTCATCATCTGGCCCCAACCCTGAAAGTTCTCATCCAGGGGAGCAGGATTTCGATCCGCTTGATGGGCATAGCGCCCGGCAGCGTTAGCCTGCCAAACAGTGATCAACACCCCCTCAATCGGCTGTTGATTGGGAGATAGCACACGCCCCGAAACCTGGATGACCTCACCTTTGGCTCGGCCAGCACGACCAGACACCTGGGTGAGATCGGCATCGTGATCTGGTTGCTTCCCATTCGGAAAGAATGGACCTTCAGACTGACTAGGCGTTGCCAGAAGCGTGTCAGAGGCCAGAGCAACAGAGGCCCCGGCTAAATTCAGCACCGAAAACCCAACACCAAGCGTCAGAAGCTCACGCCGCGTGAGTTTGGGACTGCCTGACAACTTAACCATTTGCTTTTTCATAGTGTGCTAACGCTCGGTTTTGCGGTGTGCCGGAGCGCCAGCGCAGGCCCATCCGGCAACAGCCGCTGGTAATGCATTACTCGTAATGGCTCCAGAGCCTGAGGACTTTCACCACTTGCTCATCCTCCAGTACCTGGTAAACCAGGCGATGCTGAATATTAATACGGCGCGAATAGGCCCCCGCAAGATCACCAATTAGCTTCTCAAACGGAGGCGGCTTGCGGTATGGATCCTCCGCTATCAGCGCTAACAGTTCCTGTGCTTTTGGTTTAAGGCCGCTGGAGGCCAACTTCTTTGCATCTTTCTGGGCTTGATTGGTGTAAGCCAACTTCCATGTCACCAGTCCAGCTCCTCATCGCACTCATCCACGGGGGTTTCCATTCCCTCGCGAATAGACTCCCGCATACCTGGTACCGAGAGCAGATAAAGTGTCTCCTGAATGGCCGACCAGTCTTCCTCGGAAACCAGGACAGCTTTGTTCCGCTTACCCATGATGACGATTGGTTGGTGGGACTCGGCAGTTTCGTCAATCAACCGATAAAGGTTACTGCGCGCCTCAGTTGCTGTGATTCCGGTCATGACGCACCTCTTGCGTGCTTAACTTTTAATCAAAGTGTACGCTTATAGGTACGTACGTCAAGACG
>CAZWEP010000091.1:0-8415 GCA_964632565.1 uncultured Marinobacter sp.
CTGCTCTACCAACTGAGCTAACGACCCAAACGAGGCGCATATAGTAATGATTTTTCTGCGCCGATCAACCCCCTAGAGCAAGGAATACAGACTTTCCCTTGCACACTCGGATCAACTGTTCTGATCGCTGAGGAACTTCCGTGCCAGAGAGGCCGCATTACTGTTCGGGTAATTACGGATAACCGTATTCATCCGTGCTTCCGCCTCTGCCTGATTGCCTTGCCGGCCCAGAGCGACGCCAAGTTTGTAACTGGCATCTGGCGCTTTGCGATGGTCGCCAAAGCGAGTAGACACAATCGTGAAGGCTTGCTTGGCCTGCTCGAGCTTGTCCTGCACGAGGTAAACCTCGCCTAGCCAGTAGTAGGCGTTTACGGTCAGATCGCCTTCATCATACTGATCGATGAAGTCATACAGCCCGTTGATCGCTGCATCGTAATTCTTGTCTTCGCGAATCAGCTTCTGTATCGCCTCGTAGGCTTTACGCTCTTCAGCACTTGGCTGACGATAACTGGTCGTCTGCTTTGGCTGCCCCGAATTCGCAGCAGGATCTTCCCCCTCCAAATTCGGCTGTGCTGAAGCCGGACGATCCGCAAGCTCGGAGGACACCTTCAGGATGCGTTGATCCAGATCAATGTAACGATCCCGGGATTGCTTGCTCAGTCGGTCAATCTGATTCTTCTGCTCTTCTACTTCACCCTGCAGCCTACGGACTTCACCCTGCAGTTGCTGAATCATGTAGAAAAGTTCGGCGTTGGCCTGACTGCTGTTACCGGAGGACTGAGCCATCGCTCCTCCCGCCGACACGAATGCCAGCGGGAGCACAACGAAGGCCATGAGGTGCTGTCTCATGGTCATTAGCCTGTTATTCGAAAATCAGTTCGACGCGGCGATTCTGTGCCCATGCGCTGTCGTTTGAGCCCATCACTGCAGGCTTCTCTTCGCCATAGCTGACGGTTTCTGTCTGACCGCGCGCTGCGCCATTAACCACCAGGAAGCGCTGTACGGCATTGGCACGACGCTCGCCGAGTGCAAGGTTATATTCCTTGGTACCACGCTCATCCGCATGGCCTTCAATACGGACGCTCTGGCTCGGATTCGCCTCAAGGTACCGGGCATGTGCCACGAGTACATCACGAGCTTCCTGCTTGATTTCTGCGGTATCGAAATCGAAGTAGAAGGTGGTGATCTCACGCATCGCCGCTTCTTCAGCTTCCGCGGCACGCGCTTCAGCTTCACGACGCTGCTCCTCGGTCATTTCCGCGGAGGAAATGCCGCCATCGTCAGAGCCACCGTAAACAGTGGCACCACCACTTTCCTGTCCACTTTCGACACCAGCACCGTCTTCCATGGTTTCGCCGGTGCTGCTACAACCAGCAACCAGACCGAGAGAAAACGCCAGTGCCAGAGCTTTTTGAGATGCCGTTAACTTCATGATCCATTCCTTTCGTTGAGTGAAATTGCTTTTTCGGGTTTTAAATCAATCAAGGGCCTACCGGGCATCATTTAATGATGGGAGACCAAGCCGGCTCGCGCACATCTCCGCGAGACGCCGGCAAACTGTATGCCGCCCCGCCATCGGCGGAAATCACTGTCAGCACACTGTTACCGCCACTTTTAGTTGCATATATCAGCATTCTGCCATTTGGAGCCACGCTCGGCGACTCATCAGACTCGGTACGAGTCAGCACCGTTTCATCACCCGTGTTCAGATTGGTTCTGGCGATGTGAAACGCGCTGTTCCTCTGGTGAACATAGTAAACAAACTTGCCACGTGGGTCCGGGCGGGGTCTGGCATTGTAACGGCTGCCAAAGGTGATTCGCTTGGGTTCAGCATTATCGCTCGCCTTGTGGTAAATCTGCGGTCCGCCAGAGCGATCAGATGTGAAGAAGAATCCCTCGCCCTCGCTGTCGTAGCTGGGTTCGGTGTCAATCGCCCAATGATTAGTAAGACGCTTCAAGTCTTTTGTCGCAACATTCATGCGGTATATCTCTGCATTACCGTCCTTCGACAGCGTTAGCAGCAGGGATCGACCGTCGTCCGACCAGGCCGGCGCAGAGTTCAGCCCCTGGAAAGAAGCTACGCGCTCGCGCTTTCCTGTGCCCAGCTCGTGAACATAGATGGCGGGCCGGCCTGTCTCAAAAGACACATAGGCCAGTTTTTTGCCATCCGGTGACCATGCGGGCGAAAGAATGGGCTCCTTACTCTCGAGCCTGACGGTTGCGCGCTTGCCATCAACATCGCTGACCTGGAGGCGATACACCGGTGCAGAAGAAGACGAATCAAGTGTTACGTATGCAAGCCGGGTTGAAAACGCGCCCGGCACGCCAGTAATCGCTTCGTAAATCCGATCACTGATATGGTGAGCGAGAGATCTTACGGCGGACACTGGAGCGGACGCCGTTGCACCCGCCAAACGCTTCTCCTGGCTGACGTCGAACAATTCATATTGCGCTTCAAGCTTGTCGCCTTTGCGGGTCACCCCGCCAACGACCACGTACCGTTGACCAAGCATTCGCCAATCACGGAAAAAGACTTCACTGCCCTCAGACGGAAGACTGAGCATCTGATCGGGCGCCAGAGGCTCAAACTCACCACTCATCTGAAGATCGTTCTGAACAATCTGGCTCACTTTTTCACCAGCCGGCATTTGTCCAGACTCGGAAAACGGAACAATCGAGATGGGGATGGCCGAATCCGCCCCCTTGGTGATGCGAATCACCAGCTCGTTGGCGGCAGCGGTCGTCGACAGCAGGCACAGGATGATGGCGCTGTATATCCACGTTGCAATATTGAGCCGGCTCTTCTGACCATGTGTCATGTTTGCCTCTTTCATATCATCGATCTTCAGGCTTGAATTCCATCGTAAACTGACGGAAATACGTTTCGAATGTGTCTCTGGAATCAGGCACCGGATAGGTTCCAACCGACCTTACGGCACTCAAAACAGAATTGTCGAAGGCCGAATTGCCACTGCCAGATACCAACCTCACTCCAGCGAGTTCCCCGGTTGGCAGCAACGTGAGCTGTACACTGGCGACCATGTCGGACGTTGAAGAACCAGGCGGATACCAGGCGCGATAGACTCGCTCCCGGATCAACGCTTTGAACTTCTGGGCTTCGGTCGCCATTTGGGCCTGACGCGCCTTCGCAGCCGCAGCTTCTTTGCGCCTCTGCTGCTCAGCGGCGCGCGCTTCTTCAGCCTCTTGTGCCAATGCTTCCAGCTGCGCCTCTTTCAGTTTCCGCTCTCGTTCTTTGCGCTTACGCTCAGCCTCGAGACGCTCCCGCTCTTCACGAGCCTTTCGCTCCGCTTCCTCTTTCTTGCGCTTTTCCTCGGCCAACCGCTTCTCTTCTGCGGCCTTTCGGGCCGCTTCCTGCCGCTTGCGTTCGGCTTCCGCTTTCTGACGCGCCCTTTCCTTGGCCTCAGCCTCCGCTTTTTCCTTGGCCGCTTTCTGTTCGGCGAGCCTCTGCTGCTCTTGCTTGCGCTGCTGCTCTAATTCGCGCTGGCGTTGCTTTTCCTGCTCGGCTTTGAGGCGCTCGGCTTCCTTTCGCTCTTGTTCCTTGCGGCGACGCTCTGCTTCCTCAGCTTGGCGACGCTCTTCCGCCTGACGCTCTTTGTCGCGATCTGGCTCGTCCTCTTCCTCAACCACCGGGCTGGGCTTTGGCTCATTTTCGGTCACCAATCGCGCAGAAATGCTGGGCGGCGGTGGCTCGTCATGGGACACCCCGAATGATAAACCTGCCAACGCCACAATAATAATCATCAGGTGCAGAACCACCGACAGCGCAATAGGAGATTTCCACGGCGCCTCACCCGAACCTGTTATGTCCCGCTCGTGCCCGTTCAAAATGTCTTGCCTTTATTTCTTCTGGTCACTGGACGAGGGTGCCTCGGTGATCAGGCCCACGTTGGTTGCTCCAGCTGCTTGGAGCTCAGCCATCAGACTGACCACGAGACCGTACTGAACATTTTCGTCGCCGCGCACCAGAACCTCGCGATCTGCGGCTCTTTGACCCATTACCTTGGATACTCGGTCGCGTACCTCGGAGAGGGTCAGTGGCGAACTGCTGTCATCACCGATTTCCATAAAATAGGCACCATTGCTGTCAACGGTAACCACAATGGATTCGACATTTTTGTCGGATTGGATTGGATCAGACGTCGTTTCGGGAAGATCAACTTTCACCCCTTGCGTCAGCATCGGCGCCGTCACCATGAAAATCACAAGCAGCACCAGCATCACGTCGATGTAGGGCACCACATTGATTTCTGACATGGGTTTCCGCGAGCGCGGAGGCATCATACCCATTCCTTTCATCGTGCTTCACTCCTCTGCTGCGTGAATTCTGTCGCGGAAGGTATCACGCCGACGCATGATCGGAACTGTGAACACGACGGTGAAGAATGCTCGAGAATTCTTCTGCAAAGGTTTCGTAGTTTTTAAGGAGCGCGTCAGACATGGCTGAGAATCGGTTGTAGGCGATAACAGCCGGAATTGCCGCAAACAGACCCATAGCCGTCGCAATCAGGGCTTCGGAGATACCCGGCGCGACCGTGGCCAGCGTTGCCTGCTGAACCTGGGCCAGACCACGGAACGAATTCATGATGCCCCACACGGTACCGAACAGCCCCACATAAGGGCTGGTGGAACCTACCGTTGCCAGAAATGGCAGATGGGCTTCCAAACGCTCCTGTTCCCGCGAAAAGGCTACGCGCATGGCCCGCTGACTGCCCTCCATTACGGCGTCAGCATCACGGCTTTGCTGCCTGAGGCGTGAGAATTCTTTGAACCCTGCCCGGAAAACGGACTCCATGCCGGAAAAAGGCGTTGGGTTGTTAGTTACATCCCGATAAAGCTGCCCCAGATCCATGCCTGACCAGAATCGCTCCTCAAATGCCAGCTGAGCCTTCTTGGCTTGCTTGAACACTTTCAGACGCTGGAAAATCAACGCCCAGGAGATGATGGAGGCCAGCGCCAGCAACAGCATAACCAGCTGTACAAGCAGGCCGGCATTGGCAATGAGATACCAAACAGAAACTTCTGATTCCACCTTAAACTCCTGATTAATCTACAGATTGTGAATTATCGGCTGCGTTCCAGTACGTTCGTCATTTCCGGTGGCAAGCGCCTTGGCTTTCCGGTATCCAGTGAAACACAAGCGACGCGAACATCGGCAGACGCCAGCTCACTATGATCCGACTGGTTGAGGACCCGCTGTCGAAAGTTCATCCAGACCCGACCAAATCCTGTCGGCTCTGCGGTGACCAGTAACTGGTCGTCAAGCCGCGCCGGGACTCCATAATGTATGGCCAGCTTCTGCACCACATAACTGATGTTGTCACTGAGTCCGTCCCGTAAACCGACTCCATGGCTTCGCACCCATTCAGTTCTGGCGCGCTCCATGTAGTGAAGGTATTTCGCATGGAAGACGATGCCGCCTGCGTCCGTATCCTCGATGTAAACGCGCACCGGCCATGCAAATGTGTCTGGAGACGGGTCAGTCAAAGAGATCCTCCCGATCCGGATTGGCTGGCGTGACCCCAAAATGCTGATAGGCGTTAGAAGTGACCATGCGGCCACGAGGGGTGCGCACCATAAAGCCCTGCTGTATCAGGAACGGCTCGAGCACATCCTCAATGGTTCCCCGCTCTTCGCTGATGGCCGCAGCCAGGCTTTCGACCCCAACCGGACCACCGTCAAATTTTTCGATCATCGCCAGCAGCAGACGCCTGTCCATATGGTCAAAGCCCTGCGCGTCTACTTTGAGCATATTCAAGGCCTGGTCCGCAATTGGCTCGCTGATGGTGCCATCGCCCTTCACCTCTGCATAATCCCGAACCCGCCGCAGCAGTCGGTTGGCAATCCGCGGTGTACCGCGGGATCGTCGGGCAATTTCAAACGCCCCAGCCTTGTCGATGGCAACAGACGACAGTCGCGCGGAGCGAAGGATAATGTCTGTCAGATCCGCGGTGTTATAGAACTCGAGGCGTTGAACGATCCCAAATCGATCCCGGAGCGGCGACGTCAGCAAGCCAGCCCGGGTTGTCGCACCCACTAACGTGAAAGGCGGCAAATCCAGCTTGATTGATCGAGCAGCCGGCCCTTCGCCAATCATGATATCCAGCTGATAATCTTCCATCGCCGGATACAGCACTTCTTCCACCGCAGCGCTTAGGCGGTGGATTTCGTCGATAAACAGCACGTCACCCTCTTCCAGATTGGTGAGCATGGCTGCTAGATCGCCCGCTTTTTCAAGCACCGGTCCAGACGTTGTTTTGATGGAGACACCCATCTCGTTGGCGATGATGTTGGCCAGCGTCGTTTTACCAAGGCCAGGTGGACCAAAGATCAGAACATGGTCGAGCGCTTCCTGCCGACCACGGGCTGCAGAGATGAAGATGTCCATCTGCTCCCTGACCGCAGGCTGCCCGACGTACTCACTGAGAACGTTCGGTCGAATCGCCCTGTCCTGAACTTCTTCGTAATTGTCTGCCTGTGCCGAAATCAGTCGATCTGACTCAATCATCATCTAGTCCGGTTCTGGGTAGCCGCTGAACGGTTCGGAAACTGGCGCAATATCTGTATTCACATTCTACAAACAGCGTGTTTGCTGTCACGTTACGCTCTATACAGGTTGCGCACCAGTCCCCGGGATTTTCAGCTTGTTGGGATCATTGCCCTGAGGGCCAATCGGATCAACTCCTGGCTGGACATGCCGTCCTCTGCCACTTTGCTGATCGCTTTTGCCGCCTCCTGCGGCTTGTAGCCGAGGGAAATCAGAGCTGCCTCTGCTTCCTCTACGGCATCGTGAGTCGTCTCGGCGCCTCGACTCGAGGCAGGAGTTTCACTGGAAGGAACGTCAGGTACAAATTGGCCTTCGATCTGCCCAATTCTGTCGGCCATCTCAATCAGCAAGCGTTCCGCGGTTTTCTTGCCAACCCCCGGCAGCTTGACCAGTGCGTTCACATCACGGGATTCGACACACCGAATAAACTGACCGGCGTCCAGCCCTGAAAGGATACCGACAGCCAACTTGGGGCCAACGCCATTCACTTTAATCAACTGACGGAACAGATCGCGGTCAAACCGGGAGGAAAAGCCAAACAGGCTCTGGTGGTCTTCTCGGACAGCGAAGTGGGTGTGTAAGGTGACCTCTTCCCCGGGATCAGGCAAATTGAAAAACGTGGTGTACGGGATATCGACCTCGTAGCCCAGTCCGCCGCATTCAACCAGTGCCTGCCCTGGCGACTTCTCAATCAAAACACCGCGTATTCGACCAATCAATGCGTCGTCTCCCTGTATTCAAATTTTCAGTGTCGGCGAACCCGCCCACTTCGCACTTTACCACCATCCGCAGCCAGCCGGGCTACGCTTTGACTCATGTGCGCATGACAAAGCGCGATTGCGAGGGCATCTGCGGCATCTGCCTGAGGCTTTCTGGAGAGGGAAAGAAGCACCTGAACCATGTGCTGTACCTGGGCCTTGTCTGCACTGCCCTTGCCGACGACCGCCTGTTTGACCTGTCTTGCGGAGTATTCATTGACCGCCAGGCCACTGTTGGCCGCACTGACAATAGCGGCCCCCCGCGCCTGTCCCAGCTTTAGTGCGGAATCAGGGTTGCGGGCCATAAACACCTGTTCGATCGCAAATTCCTGGGGACGGAATTCACCAATCAACGTGGCCAGGCTGTGGAAAATGGTCTGGAGCCTCTCAGCCATGGGCTTTTCTCCCACCCGGATGCAGCCGCTATCCAGATATTCAATTTTTCGCCCTTCAGCTCTTATGAGGCCATACCCAGTAATTCTTGAACCAGGGTCAACACCCATGATTATCGCCACAGGCTATCCCCGCGGTTGTGTAGATGGCAGCACCGAGCGGTGCTGCCTCCGGAAGTTACTCTGAACTGCCCGACTCTGCGTTCGACTCCGACGCTTTTGCGGCAGACTTGCGACGCCGGATATGCAGCTCTTTAAGCTGTTTGTCATCAACTTCACCCGGTGCCTGAGTCATCAAACAGGTTGCACTCTGGGTTTTCGGGAAAGCGATGACATCGCGAATGGAGCTTGCGCCGGTCATCAACATGATCAAACGATCCAGGCCAAATGCGAGACCACCGTGGGGCGGGCAACCGTATTTGAGCGCATCCAACAGGAAGCCAAATTTCTCGCGCGCCTCTTCATCGCCAATGCCCAATGTGCGGAAAACGCTTTCCTGCATTGATTCGTCATGGATACGGATCGAGCCACCACCGAGCTCGGTTCCATTCAGGACCATATCGTAGGCGCGAGACAGAGCCGTCGCAGGTGATGCCTCCAGCTCTTCTGGCGAACAGGACGGAGCGGTGAACGGATGGTGAATGGCAGTCAGGCTGCCGTCCGGCGTTTCCTCAAACATCGGGAAGTCAACGACCCACAG
>CAZWEP010000092.1:0-8380 GCA_964632565.1 uncultured Marinobacter sp.
CAATGGTCATTTTGGCCCCTATCCGGTTGGTCTCTTCTTTAAGTCGACTGCGCTCATTCTGCTGTGCTTCCTTGATGATCTGGTCCAGACCTGCCGACACTCCAGAGCCCAACGCGCCGCTCTGTTTCATCAGATTCACGTAGCTGCGGAGCACGAAAATACGCCGATTTTTACCCAGCTCGTCCAGCGCCACCGTACGATCCGCGCCGCTCTCCATGACTCGGTTGAACTGATCGAGCCTTACACACAGTTGGGGCATCACCGGCCTGGCTTGCAAGGCAATGATTCGAAGTGCCCGCTCGATGGCAACCCCAGCCTCCATCAACATACGAGTCATGTGGCACAACTCAATAGCTTCCAGGTTCTGACGCTTTTCCGCGTTAGCCCCCATTGTTCTGATAATTCTTCGGGGCAGCAAAAACGCACCGGCGGCGGCAATCGAGCCTCCAATAGGCCCAGTAATGACAAACCCCAGCGGAATGACAACGGCGGGTAACAGCCAGCACAAACCAAGATAGGTCGTTTGTGCCTGTATTCGATTGCGACCGGTGGTTTCCAGGGCGATGCCCATTTCTTCATAGTCGCTGCGCACAAGAGAATGCGAAGTAAAGCGCTCTGCAAAGTTACTTAACCAGGATTCACGCTCATCACTTTCACCCAGCGCCCGATGGGTCAGTCGATATCGAACACGGCCAGCGATGAACCACCGGGGCGCGAGAAAAAGGGCCATCCAGGCGGACACCATTGATAGGGCAATCACAACGAACCATCCAAGGTCAGCCACGGCCCACCCCCTGAATCATTCTCCAGATGACGCCCATACCAATCAGTTGCAACACGCCGGCCGTGATCAAAAGGTCATGTCCTGTGGAGGTTTCAACCAGGACTTCCGCGTACTGCTCATTCATCAGCACCATATAAACCGCGAGGCCCGGAGGAAGAACCGCGAAAGTCACGGCGGTAAATCGGGTTTCAGCCGTTGCGGCCAGAAATTCCTGTCGAAGTTCCTGCTGGGAGCGGAGGGAGGATGCAACTTGCTCCAGCACCGGACGGACGGAGGACCCGAATTGAGAGGACGTTCGAAGTGCCAGCGACAGCAGTATCATCGAAGGTGTGTTGTAGAGTTTGGCAAAATCCTCAAAAAGGCGGGTGTACTCGCGCCCCGATTCAATGGCATTGCGCAATCGAAAAACCAATGGCTGAAAGACGTGACTTGCCTCGCTGAAACCAATGAGCAAGGCTTGCTCAAGGGAGCGGCCCGCATCCAGATTCCGCAGCGTGGCATCGATAATACCGGGCAGTTCCTCGTGGATAACCCGACGCTGACGCTGGAACCGGATTCGCCACCAGGCCGCGCCTACCATGATCAGGAAAAACACGGTAACCATCAGTTCGATGATGCCCCTTGCCAGCAAGACGATCAGCAGGACAGCGGCGAGGAAGACAGCAATGAACAGGAAGCGCTGTAAACTGAGCGACAGATCGCCCTGAACCATGAATTTCTCAAAACGGCCAAGCCGCACTCTCGCACCGCCTGCCACAACGGCTTCCTGTCTTGGAAATAATCGCTCCCGAGTTGCCTGTTCGATGGCTTTCACACGTGCACGCCGGGTCAGAACCCATTGCCCGATCAGTAGCAAAAGCGCCAGAAAGGCAACAAACAATGACGCGGTGAACAGTACCTGGGCTGACATTAACTCAACCCTCCGATCATCGGAGGCTCAGGCTGCATGTCGCCCAGTTCAGCCTTATACAGCGATTCCATCGCGTAGGGAGCGTCTGCAGTTCCTTTCAGAGCCACAATCTCGCTGATCAGCCGTCGGCCATCGGCAAGTCGTGTCAACTGGACGATGATGTCCAATGAAGAACCAATCAGGCGTCCAATCGCACGTTCGCTTGCGTCATAACCATTGACTGCCAGCAGTGTCTCGATACGCACCAGAGCGTCTTTGGCGCTGTTGGCGTGGATGGTACTCATAGACCCTTCGTGGCCAGTGTTCATGGCCTGCAGCAGCTCAATGATCTCACCTGCGCGCACTTCGCCGAGTATGATCCGGTCCGGCCGCATTCGAAGCGCGTTGATCACCAATTCTCTGGCGGTGATTCGACCCGTGCCTTCTGCGTTGGCGGGGCGAGTCTCGAGCCGCACAATGTGGGGATGGTCCAGCTGCAACTCTGCCGAATCCTCAATGGTCACCACCCGCTCTTCACGGGGGATAAACTGACTCAAAAGATTGAGGATTGTGGTTTTACCTGTACCGGTACCGCCACTGATCAGAATGTTACGGCGGCTCTGGACCAGAGACGTCAGGAGCGCGAGGCACTCAGCGGTCATCGATCCGCGGTTCACCAGGTCTTGGGCAGTCAGGTGTTTCTGGGTGAATTTACGGATACTGACGGACGGTCCGTCCAATGCAATGGGGGGAATGATCGCGTTGACCCGTGATCCATCGGGTAATCGGGCATCCACCATGGGGGAAGACTCGTCCAGCCGCCGCCCCAGCGGCGCCAGAATGCGGCGAACAATCCGAATGACGTGATCGTTATCAATGAACCGGGTGTTTGAACGTTGCAGTACACCGGCAATCTCGACGAACACATCTTCCGGGCCATTGACCAGAATGTCGTTGACGGCATCGTCGGCCAACAACGGCTCCAATGGCCCAAAGCCCACTATTTCATCAAAAATCTCACGAACCAGGGTCGACTGATCCTGCGCAGACAGCGGCATCCGATGCTGTGCCACGAACGCATTCACGTTGGCCTGCACAAAGTCGAACACCATCTCGGCGCTGCTACGACTGACCTCGATACCTTCATCATCAAGACGCTCCACCAGATGATAATGGGCGGTTTTTTTCAGGTCCTGATATTCCTGGTCAGTTCTCGTCGCCATCCGTCATCCCTCAAGCCGATTTTTCGGTGACTTCCGGTACCGAACGAGCAGAGCTGTCAGAATCGAAGCGCTTCATGATCTTCATCAATTCTTTCTGATAGCGAGATCGTGACGAGACCCGATGCATCGGCAAGCCTGCGTTGATTGATTTCAGCCTCTCGCCCCAGTCCATTGGCAGGCTTTCCGCAGCGTCAATTCCGACTGCGCGCTCGATGTCACTGAGCGAGGGCAAGCCGTGACTACGCTCGACACCGTCGATGATCAAAGATCGGCGACACTCGGTGCGGAGGCTGGTTTGCCAGGAATCCAGACAGAGCCGTGCATTGTGAGCTTGCTCGACCACCGGATGGATCAGCATGACCAGATCACTGGCGTGCAAGCCCATGGCGTTTATCCAGAAATCGGCCACGGTGGGATTCACGTTCACAATGATGCGGTCGAACAAAGACATCAGCTGACTCATTACGATGAACAGATCCGCATTTCGCTCCTCGCCAATGCTCTCTGGAGGCAGCCATCCCGAGAGAAATCTCAGGTTGGGCGAATACTCTTCCAGGCCCATTTCAATCAACGACGCGTCCAGAGAGTCCGGATTTCGCAACAGGGACTCGAGAGTCAGGCGATTTTTACTATCCAGGTAAAAGGAATGCCGTTCATCCGACGCCGTATCCAGAGCGAGTATTCGTTCATCCGGATGGTAGAAATTAGCCGCAAACGTCATGTTCTGCGCGAAAAATCGCGTGTCGACAACCGGTGTGGCACCCGTCACCAGAGTAATTTTCCCCTGTTTGGTCCGTCCCGAATGCCTGCCTACCGTCGGGCGTGAATAGAGGAAATCGCTGATTCGGGTGCGTAATGTCTGACCATCACTGCGGGCAACAAAACAATCCCGTGCTCCCGCCCTCATACTCTGGAGCAGGAAGTCCTGTGCAAGGCGCCGGACAACACTGACCAGCACCAGTTCTTCGTCGCTTTTCGACAGCGCAGATATGATTCTCGTGGCCTTTTCGGGATCATTTTCCTCGGCGTGGACCATCACCAGTCGTGTGCCCGTGGCCGCAACAATGCGATTGATCCTGGAAAGGTCTGACGCCCCCACGAACTCGATCGGCCAGGCGCCCTGCAAATTGCGTTCAAGCCAGGTGCGAATGCCTATGTCATCACAAACGCATAAAAGAATTTCATCCTTAGCCATAAGCGCTACCAACTGAATCCGTATTTGATAGGCCGGGTGCCCGGTTCAGACCCGACCGCCATATCGATAAAACGGGTGCTGCTTTGTTCGTAATCCCGAGCTATGGACGTGAGCTCTGCGCCGGGCTGATCTGATGGACTGACAATCCGTGGAGTGACGACCATCACCAACTCACGCTCTTCACTGGTGATTCGGTCGGATCGGAAAAGGGCGCCCAGCACAGGCAGACTGCCCAAACCGGGTATCCGGTCACTGCTGTTGATGGTGTTCCGACTGACCAGGCCGCTGATGATAAACGTCTGTCCGGAACCCATAGCGACGGTGGTTTCGGTGCGACGCACTCTCAAACCCGGCACTGTTACGCCGCCCGATGCAACGCCCGCGGAAAAATCCAGATCGCTAACCTCAGGTGCCACCTTCAGGATGATTTCGTTTTCGCCGACAACCGTGGGCGTCAGACTCAGGCTGACCCCGAATTCCTTGTAATCAATTTCAACGCCGTCGTCTCCGTTGCTCACCGGAATTGGAAACTCTCCACCTGAAAGGAACGTCGCGTTCTGACCGCTCAGGGATACCAGCGAGGGCTCGGCCAGCGTGTAGGCAAAGCCGTTGGACTCGAGCGCATTAATCACGGCCAGTGAACTGGTTCCGAAACGAAAAAAGTTGAACCCGTTGGTCGCGCCTAGCGCCGGAACAACCGAATCCGGTGCCCCGAACGACGCCCCGAGACTGCCTCCATCAAAAAGCTTGGTGTAATAGGCGCCCAACTGATTCAGCTCGTTTCGGTTAACCTCAACAATCCGGATATCGGTCTGGACCTGCATGCCAAACGGAAGCGATTTGCCCTGAGTTGCGGCAACCAGCACTGGAGCTTGTTTCGGCTGTTCGCTGCCTTTGAACCAGACAGAAAGAATCGCTGCGCCCTCGCCTTTCGCCGTGACGAGAATCTCCTGCCCGTCGGACACAGAGACAGCCGCCACGTCCGGATTGGAAATGGCCACTCTTCGCAACGGTGACTCGAATGCAACAACACGCTGCTCACCTTCACCTAGCGATAACAACCCGTCGTTAAACGTTTCCTCCGCGGTTGAAACACTGGATGCCAGGAACAGCCCAAAAGCGATCAGCGCCGACGAGAATCCTGTCAATCTCCGTTCAGTTGACATACACACTCCTTGATTCGGATCCCTCGTAGATTTCAACTTGTTGTTTCTGGGGTTGTCTGACGACTCGCCGAACCTGTTTTTTCGGTGGCGCGGGTGGTTTGGGGAACAAATCCTCAAGATAAACCGCTTTTTCGTCTGCAGCGCCGACACTGATAAGTTCTGGATCACGACTCGGTCGACTGGAAGCCGCGAGGCGGATTGCTCCCTCATTGCTGGCAAGCAGGAGCTTGGGAACCATTTCAACGGGCACCGAGAGCACAACGGTCTCGTTGCGGCGCTGATCGTTACCCTCAAGCGACTCACCCTGATGTGGCACCCCTTTTACGGCCGTCACTAGAACGTTTGAAAGCAGCCGCATTGCGGCGGGTTGATCGCGATCAGAGCGTCGGAAGGCAACTGTCACGTCGACCCGATCCCCCGGTCTGAGCAGCCCGCCAACACCGGAAAGATCGCTCACTGGCACCGCAATCGCCTGAAATCCCGGCTCTATCAATGTTTCCAGGAGACTGCTGCTTTGCAGATGGCGGGGACTGAGAACCTGACCGGCAGAGAGTCCGGTTTGCACAGGATCACCCATGGGGACGTCCTTGGAGGGGATGGCATCCGGAAAGGGCTCGTTTGAGTTCAATTCAAAGAACGCGTCCGAAGCCAGTGGCTCGCCGGGCGAAATGGTCTCTATTGCAACGAGATAGGTGTATGCCGGTTTCGCTTCCGGGGCAGGTAATGAGCTGGCCGCGGGCCTTTCTGGAGCTTCGTCATCGCCAATGAACAACCCCGCCATAGCCAGGAGGAAAGCGACGGCGGCTAAAAACGTGGCAGGAAGTGCGTATACGAGTCGTTTATCCATTGCTCAGCCGATCCCTAGTTGGTTCAAGGCGTCCGATACACTGGGTTGACGACATTAGAAAGCGATCGATGCCGAAACCCCGAGGTTCTCTGGCATGGGAGGAAACTTTCCCAGATAGCCGAAACGCAATTGCGGCACCAATGGGGCTTCCGCATTATTTCTCACCACCGAACAGCTCACCATGGTCACTCCGTTAGACACTGTCTGCGAACAACCATATTCCTCAATGCCTGTACGAAGCTTTTCGGACGTTTGAGCCCACAGTTCATCAAGCGCATTGCTGGCAGCGGAAACCACCGTTGAGGTCACGTCGTCACTGGTCACGGCGCTCCGATCAACCCGAAGCGCTGCATTTGTGGCCTGGTCCACGACTCGTTGCATCTCGTATTTACTATAGAAGATTACGCCGTAGGTGGCCGAGGCATATAAAATGCCCACAACGAACGGAAACAAAAACAGGAACTCGAGGGCGACGGCGCCCCGGCAGCGAATCAAAGGCATAGCAGCCTCCTGCGTTTCGAACTACGACCAGAATCAGGATCCTGACGTCGTGCCAGAGCCCGATGTTGGGACTTCATCGAACAGACCGCTGAAAATGTCGCTCACCGTGTTCTTGATCGTATCGTTGGTGAACGCAAAAATCATGATGGCGACGAGAGCACCTGCGAGCACCAGGTATTCGAGGGCTGAAGCGCCAGACTGACTGGAGCCTATTTTCCGGGAACGGAGCTGCACATTGATCAGCAACCGGCGAGACACATCGACGAGCATTTGAAGTTGCATAGCAAAAACACCTTTTGTCATTTGTTATCGTGTCGCAAACCCGAACTGGTCTTTTTTATTATGAAATGAGCATAGAGTAAGCGGCAGTCAAAGTCAGTTGGGTTTCACGACATACCTTGTAACCACAGTTAATAAAAGAGGCCATTTCAGTAACATGTATCTTATGCGTACTAATAATTGGCCTAAACTGACAAAAGTGAACGACCGTTCAACTTTTCAATTTAGAAAAGAAGGCGTGTTTTGCGTGAAAAAGTTTGCGAAATTTACGATGGGCGAGAATCATGACCAACAATGACGTCAACAGCCTTGATGTGTTGCAAAGCCTGATCGAATTTGCTCGTCCGACGACGATACTGACCATCGGACCTGAATCTTCATCTGCGGCGATGGCGGCGAACCGAGCGAGCGTGCCTGAACTGTCGCATCATCACCTCAGTTCCGGACAAACCGCCTTCGATCAGGTTTCCTCGCTCAGGGCAGATCTGGCGGTCGTCACGGACACGCTCGAGCAGTTGGATCACTCGCAAGGGGTACTTTTGCTTGGCACCCTGAGAAATATTGGAATTGGCCAGATTGCCGTGACTGTCAGCGACGACTCCGGTTGGAATTTCGCGGATTTCATCGGATTGGGTTTCAAGCGACACGCGAAATTCATTGACGCGGGCCACAGTGTAACGCTCTATACCTACAACCTTGCTTCCTATAACCATAAGCGCGACTGGAACAATCCCAAAAACTGGGCCAACCCGGAAATGTGGGGAAAAGCGTGGTGGTAACAACCAAAGGAAAAACATCCATGAAACCCAGCACTATCCGAATCGGACGCCGCTACCGCGCCAATCGCCTGGAAGGGCCGTATGACGCCATTGTGATTGGATCCGGCATTGGCGGCCTGACCACTGCCGCCTGCCTGTCCAAGGCAGGCAAGAAAGTGCTGGTTCTGGAACAGCACTACACGGCGGGTGGGTACACCCACAGTTACGCCCGCAATGGCTACGAGTGGGACGTGGGTGTTCACTACATCGGGGACATGGGCAGCCCGCACACGCTGGGCCGCCGACTTTTCGATTACATCACCGATGGCCAGCTGAAATGGGCACCCATGGATGAAAATTACGATCGCTTCTTCCTCGGTGACAAAGTCGTAAACCTGCGGGCCGGCAAAGCAGGTTTTCGTTATTCCCTGGTGAACGAGTTCCCAGAAGAAGAAGAGGCGATCGATAAGTACATCGATCTCCTTGGCAAGGTCGCCGGTGGTATGCAGTGGTACACCCTGTCGAAACTTTCGCCCGGCCTGTTGAGCCCACTCGTTGGTAAAGGGCTGGACGTGGCTTTACCGGACTGTTTCAACAAAACGACTTACGAGGTGCTGCGCGAACTGACCGACAACGAGGAACTGATTGGGGCAATAACCGGACAATGGGGCGACTGCGGTGTTACACCCAAGCAGTCCAGCTTTATGATTCACGCCCTGATTGCCAAGCACTACATTC
>CAZWEP010000093.1:0-8250 GCA_964632565.1 uncultured Marinobacter sp.
CGAGAGGAGTCTTATGAAGAACGCTTTCATCATCAATGGCCATCACCCTTATTCCTTCTCTGAAGGCCATCTTAACAATGAGCTGGTCCGTCGCATGGAACAGAGCCTGATTGCCAAGGGCTTTGAGGTGGAACACACCGCCTCAGCTGAAGATTGGGATGTCGAAAAGGAAATTGAGAAGCATCAGTGGGCTGATGTCATCATCGTTCAGGCTCCAGTCAACTGGATGAGCGTCCCCTGGTCACTAAAACGCTACATGGACGAGGTCTATACCGCAGGACTGGGCGGTGCGCTTTGCAACACCGACGGGCGTACCGAGGAAGCACCCAAAGACAATTATGGGACTGGCGGAACCCTGCAAGGGAAGAAGTACATGTTCTCGCTGACCTTTAATGCGCCTGAAGAGGCGTTTAATGATCCGAAGCAATATCTGTTTCAGGGAAAAAGCGTGGATGATCTCTGGTTTCCCTGGCATATGAACTTCCGCTTTTTTGCAATGGAATCGTTGCCGACGTTCGCCTGCTTCGATGTGATGAAAAATCCGACCATTGAAGACGACTTCAAGCGACTTGAGGCGCATATGGACGCCCATTTTGCGTGAACCGATGAGGACGAGTTTTAGTTCTCTGTAGCCATAGCTTGGTTTGGCCATTCCGCCTCTGCTGGTCTGGCCAAACCCAGCTGCCCCATATCTGAAGGAGGCTTGGCATGACCAACAGTATCCTTTTCTCTGAAGTCGACTTCGCGCACCAACCCCTTCAAAACAGAATCGTCCTTGCGCCGCTAACCCGTGGGCGTGCCGGCAGTTCGCGGGTGCCAAATGACCTGATGGCAGAGTATTACCGCCAAAGGGCTTCCGCAGGACTGATGATCGCGGAAGCCACGGTGGTTTCCGAACAAGCGATTGGATGGGTCGGAACGCCTGGCATCTACACGAACGAAATGATCGAGGGTTGGCAGAAGGTTGTAAATGCCGTCCATGAGCGTGGCAGCCGCATGGTGCTGCAGCTTTGGCACACGGGGCGCGCCTCCCACAGCGACTTTCATCAAGGCGAACTCCCTGTGTCGGCCTCGCCCATCAAGATTGACGAGGCCTATATCCACACCCCGGAGGGCCGGAAGCCCTTTGAGGTGCCCCGATCATTGTCAGCGACTGAAATTCAAGACGTCGTGGATGACTTCAGGAAAGCGGCTGAAAATGCAAAGGCGGCTGGTTTTGACGGAATTGAAGTCCATGGAGCGAATGGCTATCTGATCAATCAATTTCTCGATGGCCGCAGCAACAGGCGCGATGATGCCTACGGCGGAACAATCGAGAAGCGCTTCCGGCTATTCAGGGAGGTTCTGGACGCCGTTCTTGAAGTTTGGGCGCCCGAGGCAGTGGGCGTTCGCATCTCACCCAATGGTTCCTATAAGGATATGGGAGCGCCCGATTTCAGAGAAACCTATCGCTACGCGGTCCAGCAATTTGAATCACTGGGGTTGGGTTACCTTCACGTTATGGATGGCCTCGACTATGGGTTCCATGGGTTTGGCGAGCCTATGGTTCTTGAGGAGTTTCGTCGGCTATTCAGCGGGCTGATTATCTGCAATTGCGGGTACGACCCCACTAGCGGTGCGGAGCAGATAGAAGCCAATCAAGCTGATCTGGTGGCCTTTGGTCGAGCGTTCATCGCCAACCCGGATCTGCCTGAGCGCATACGCAATGACTGGCCACTGGCAACCTACAGCGATAAGTCGCAGTGGTATGGCGGTGGTGCTCAGGGCTATATCGATTATCCCAATTATGACGACGATGCAAACGCAGGCGTTAGTCCTCTTAATTGATTCTGTTGAACGGCAGCAGGAGGAAACAGAAAATGACTTACACATTAGTGACTGGCGCAAGTTCTGGCATCGGACGTTCACTGGCAGTCGAGTTTGCGCGCAATGGCCACAACCTGATTATTACGGCGCGCAGCGAAGACAAACTGACCGATTTGAAACATTCTCTTGAAAGGGACTATGCCATTTCGGTCGTTGCCATTCCCTGCGATCTGGCGGAGAGCGGTGCCGCTGAAAGACTCTATGAGCAGTGCCGTCGCTTCGATATCGAGGTTCTGATTAATAATGCCGGATTTGGGGATTTTTCCAATGTATGGGACGTCGATGCAGACAAAGCCCAGGCCATGTTGAACCTGAATGTCCAGGCACTCACGTCATTGTCGCTGGCTTATGCGCGTGACTACAAAGACTCGGAGGCAACACTGATCAATGTGGCCTCCATCGGCGGGTATAACATGTTTGGCACAGCAGTGATTTATTGCGCAACCAAGTTCTACGTAGCGTCGTTTACCGAAGGCATGGCCTACGATTTGGAAAGAGAAGGCAAACCGATGCGAGCGAAGGTCCTGGCGCCAGGAGCCACGGCGACGGAATTTTTCGATCGAGCCTACGTCGATGCCGCGATGGAAAACGATACGACGGCAGATCGAAGCAAGTACAAATCGCCCGATGAGCTGGCGCAGGACACCTATCGGCTATTCGAAAGTGACAAAGTAGTGGGTTATGTGGGCACCGAGGGACAGCTCGAGTTGAGAGATCCCATTTTCCCGAGAGTGTGATGACCAATTATCCTGTAACAACGCGGCCAGAATAGAGCCGCCGCGACGCGCCGGTCGGGCAATCCGACCGGCCGATCCCACCTGTCTTCATCAAGTTCGCGCGTTTCGATGGCTGACGAGCTCTGCCATGATCGCCAGCGCGATCTCGGGCGGCGACTGGCTTCCAATATCCAGCCCCGCAGGCCCTTTTACGCGATCAACCAGAATGCTTGGCACACCAGCGGTTTCGAGCGACTGTCTCCGAGCAGCATGGGTGCTTCGACTACCCAATGCGGTGATGTAAAAGGCATCGCTGCGAACGGCCTTCTGGAGAATATCGAACTCCCATTCATGGTCGTGAAACGTTGTGACCAGTGCCGACGAACTGTCCAGCCAGGTCGCGTCAAAGTCGTTTGGTTTTGGCAGCGGAACCAACTTTGCCTTCTCCCGGAGCGGCGCCGATTCCTCTCCAATGGCTGGTCGGAAATCCGGTGTGCAAGCGATGATCTCCATGTCGAAAAGCGCGGCAAGTTTCAGTAACTCCTCGAACACACTTCCTCGGCCGGTAACGATCATTCTCGTGACCGGCCTGTAAACCTTGGTAAACGTCTCGAGCGACGCGAGAACGTCGCTTCGGCCCAAACCAGGGTTATCAGTGCGTGTTGGCACACCCAATGAGTCGACCCCTTGGGGCGAAATTGAGGACTTTCCGGTTTTTAAGGACACGGTCCATGCGACCGGGAACCGCTTTTGATAGGCCTCGTAAAGTGAATTGACGGACTTATCGTCAGGGTGCGGCGTAATTAGAACGTCAACTCCTGAGCCGCATGGCAGTTGGATATCAAAATAATCCGAGTCTTTTCCGTAACGGATGATTCGGGACTCGTTGGTTTCAATGCAAGCCTGCGCCTCCTCAATCAGCGCCGCCTCCAGGCAGCCGCCTGAGATCAGCCCAGCAGACTGCCCAAGTGCGTTGACCACCAGTTGGCTGCCCACTGGACGCGGCGAGTTTCCCTCGACGTTGACCAACGTTATCACCGCCAGAGGTAGGCCCAGGTTGTGCCAGTAATGCAGCCACGGTCGAATGTCCTCTACGAACCCATCAGGACAGGCAGAGGTGCTCGGAAGCTGTGTCACCTCAGTTCCTCCTCGTCAGTCAGGCATCGGGGCAAGGCGCCCCCGCAGACACCCATGTCTTCATTGCAGCTGAGAAATCAGCATGGGAGCCCGGAGCCGGCGTTCTATCATCACCGGGTTCCCAGGACCAGCGAACTAGTGGATCGTCTTGAGCGTGATGGATAAATTCCTTCTTGAACGTCTCCATATCATCACGCCCGCCTCGAGTCGCCAAGAAACTGTTTTTGGCCGGATTGAGCCAGTCTTCGCAGAGCTGCCGGGGAGACACGTCCGGATCAATGATCATGGTGGGCGGCGGCATGTGCCAGATGAACCCCGGCATCAGATCATTTGCCGCGCCAGGGGGCGTGCCTTCGCCTTCCATGTTGCTATTCCTGTGGCACGATCGGCAGGTAACCGGTTGAGTGGTTTCCACCTGATCGAAGCCGTCAGGTCCCGCGACCAAGCGCACATTGTTCCGAAAGCTGATTTGCATCGGATGGCGACGACGCTCATCGCCCACCGTTGGGAAGTGTACGCCTGCCTCAACCTTCCCATGACAGTTTGCACACCGCGGATGGGTTGCCACCTGGTGCAGATAGTCAAATGCTGTCTCTGCGGATGGTGATGCTTTGTAGGCGTCATAGGGATCGGCTGTGGCCGTTGCCCCGATCAGCGAGAGAGCGCCGATTAGCAACAGTCTGACATTCAAGGTGATGGATAAGAGTGTATTCATTTCTCTCTCCTAGTATCGTTGAGTAGGTCATAGCTCAGGCAGCAGGCTCGTTGACACCCTTTGCGAACGGTAACTTGGTGACGTATTGGCCGGTCAGACGACGCCATGCATTGGCAACCGCTGGCGCAATGGGAGGCACACCGATCTCACCAACGCCTGTGGGAGGCTGGTCGGATTTGATGATCTCAACGTCGATTTCGGGCATTTCGTTGATGCGCAAAACCCGGTAGTTGTGGAAGTTACTCTGTTCGACCTTTCCACCCTCGCCAAGAGAGAGCTCGCCATACAGCATGGCGTCCAGACCATATCCGATGCCGCCTTCGAGCTGCGCCTTGATGACGTTGGTATTCACGGCGAGGCCGCAATCAACGGAGCACCACACACGGTGGACTTTGGGAAGACCATCGTCGCCCTTGGAAATTTCGGCGACCTGCGCCACGTAGCTACCGAAGGACTTAACCATGGCAACCCCCCGAACACGGCCCTCAGGCGTTGGCCCGGCACGTTCGGCCATCTCAGCTGCAACCTCCAGGACTTTGGCTTCTCTCGGGTGATGGTCAACGAGTAATTCAAGACGTCCTTCAACCGGGTCTTTGCCCGCTTTCTCGAGCAGCGCATCAATGAAGGTTTCAACGGCGTAACCGGTGTGGGTATGCCCCACTGAGCGCCACCAGAGGACCGGCACGCCGTTTTGCATGTCGTGGAGCCTTACATCGAGATGGGGAACGGCATACGGTTGGTTATGAGCACCTTCGACAGAGGTGGGGTCAAACCCCTCCTGAATCAGGCCCTCAAAGGGGCTATTGGCCACGATCGACTGCGTTGCGATATCGTGTTTCCAGCCCAATACCTTTCCCGACTTATCGATGGCGCCCGATAAACGATGAACGGTCAGGGGCCGGTACCGACCACCCTGGATGTCGTCTTCGCGGGTCCAGATCAGTTTCACAGGAATGCCTTCGCCAAACGCCTGTGCTACACGCGCTGCTTCCGCCGCGAGTCCCGAATCCTGCTGAGTCCGGCGACCAAAGCTCCCTCCGGCCAGCTGCGTATGAATCGTGACGTCGTCACGTTCAATACCAAATACCGCGGCAATGGCATTCTGATCCGCGGTCGGAATCTGGCTCCCGAACCACGCTGTCACTTTTCCTTTTTCATGCATGAGCACCGCGTCGAGCGGTTCCATGGGGGCGTGGGCGAGGAAGGGGAACTCCAACTCAAGCTCAAGGCGATTCTCGGGATCTGCTGACAGTCCCGTGAGATCACCCCGTCCAGCTACTTGCTTGCCCTCGCTGCCGAGCGCCTCACGATAAAGCGAATAGAGTGTATCGCTGCTTCTGGTCTCCGCTTCGCTCAAGTCCCATTCAACGTCAAGTTCGCGTCTACCCTTGATGGCATTGAACGTGGTGTCGGCGTACACCGCCACCCCCGTGCCGATGTCTTTCACGTCAATGACACCGGTTACCGTTTTGGTTCTGGATGCATCAAAGGATTTGACGGTTCCACCAAATGCCGGTGGTCGAGCGATCACAGCCACAACCATATCGTCCATAAACAGGTCCATGGTGTACTTAGCTGTTCCGGTCGATTTACCAACGGTATCGAGTTTCGGAACATCGGTACCGATGAGAACGAAGTCGTCCGGCGATTTGAGAACGGGATCTTCGCTTGGGCGGGGAAGCTCTGACGCTATCTCGATAAGTTCTCCAAAAGTCGCCGTGCGGTCGCCGCTGATTTCGCTGATAACTCCCTTGCTGACAGATATTCCAGCCTCTGGAACGCCCCATTTGTTGGCCGCAGCGCTTATCAGAAGCTGCCGGGCCGTCGCCCCGGCCTTTCTCATGGTCATGAAACTGTTGGCGAGGCCAGTAGATCCACCCGTTCCCTGAACACCGAAGTAGCTGTTGGCGTATAGGTCGACGTTGGATACCGCGTGTTCGGCCCGGACTTGTGTCCAATCAGCGTCCAATTCCTCGGCGGCCAACGTGGCAAGTCCAGTAAATGCACCCTGGCCAAATTCGATATGCTTGATTAGTACGGTCACGGTGTTGTCAGCGGAAATCCTCAGGAATGCGTTTGCCGTCAACTCTCCGCTCGGATTGGAAACAGCTGCAACAGCTTGCTTGCCTGCTAGTATTGGCAGGTGCATGCCGATGAGTAGGGATGCTGCTGACCCTTTAAGAAAGGAACGACGTGAGATTCCTAGGGCTTCGCTTGATGAGGTCATGATCATTTCCCTCCATTGAGGTTGTCGGCAGCAAGATGTATCGCCTGTCGGATTCTGACGTAGGTCGCGCACCGGCATACGTTGCCGGACATGGCGTTATCGATATCGTCATCGGTTGGGTTGGGCGTATTTCTGAGCACCCCTACAGCGCTCATGATCTGGCCGGACTGGCAGTACCCGCACTGGGGGACATCGAGAGATTCCCAAGCTTCCCGGATTGCCTCCGCCTCGGAGCTCTGGACCCCTTCGATGGTGGTTATCTCTTTTCCCTCTGCTCCAGAAATCGGCAAAACGCAGGATCTCTGTGGTTGCCCGTTCACGTGAACGGTGCAGGCTCCGCACATCGACATACCGCACCCGAACTTGGTGCCGGTTAGTTTCAGCTCATCCCGAATAACCCATAGCAGCGGTGTGTCGGGGCTGACGTCTATCGTACGATTCTGTCCGTTGATACTCAGGTTAAAAGCCATGAGACGTTTCTCCGTATCAGAAGAGAGAGTGGGCGCTTCCACACGATTTCGTGGGATATGGGGAGTGCCGCGTAGTACTGCGGGGATCGTTCTTAAAGTTTAGCTCTGGCCCAAGAGAAGGCTTGCCGCTTTCTGCCTCAGGCTTGCTTGATTCTGCTTTTTGGCTGTGCGGATAGGGTTGTGTGCTTAGCTGATGGGCTCAACCAACCTCGGAGGGCTGAAAGCGGAGGGCCGGGCAAGCCAGGTCTACAGAAAGACTCGGTAGCCGAGTTCCTCGACTTTGCTGGGCGGCAAACCGAAGTAACGCTTAAATTCCCGACTAAACTGAGGCACGCTTTCGTAACCGACCCGAAAAGCCGCTTCACTGATCGTTGCGCCGTCTTTCAGCATGTAGCTCTTCGCGCGATTTAGCCGGATCTTCTTAAGGTATTTCAGGGGCGAATCGGTAATGCAAGCTTTGAACGCTCGATGAAAAGCCGAGGTGCTCATTCCGGCAACCCGGGCCAGTTGCTCGACACTGAGCTTTTCATCGTAATGGTCGTTGATATGAGACACAGCTTTCGCGACTTTGTAATAGGTCCCATCCTTGGTCGCGAAATTTACGAGGATTTGTCCTTCCTCACTTTTCAGTAGCAGATAGTAGAGCTCCTCAAGAACCCCATCCAGCAGCGCGTCGGTTTCTATCGGATCGTGCAGAATGGTCAGAATCCTTGAAACGCACTGCTCGATCCGTTCCGTTTTTGGGGTAACGTCAAAGCCTACCGAGGTTCTCTGGGTATCCCCAGTCAGAGGTGTGCCGTGAGACTTGAGAACTTCAATTAACTTGAAAACGATCTCAGGCTGCAGGCTGAAATAAAGCCCGCACATGGGTTCTTCCTCGGACGCGAAGCTCTCGCATTCAAGAGGATAGGGCGTCGTGATTAGCAAGTAGCCATCAGTACCATAATCCAAGCGATAGGTGTTGATGTAACCGGTTTTTCGACCAGAAAACATCACGACCAATCCGGGCTCGTACATTACCGGATGATACTTCTGGTATTCGGTCGTGTTGAATAGCCTTATCTGGTCACTGTAGGTGCTTCTCCAGCCCTCCCAGCGGTCGTATTTCATCTGGTGGCA
>CAZWEP010000094.1:0-7671 GCA_964632565.1 uncultured Marinobacter sp.
TAGAGCTCGAACATCTTTTCGAGATTGATCGGTTTGATCTTGCTGGCGTTGCCGGCGGTACCGAAGGCTTCGTAACGGGCGATACAGACGTCCGTCATCGCCTTCATGGTTTCCTTCAGGTATTTGCGCGGGTCAAACTCGGCCGTGTTCTGGGCCAGGAAGCGACGAACGGCACCGGTGCTGGCCAGTCGCAGGTCGGTGTCGATGTTGACCTTGCGGACGCCGTGCTTGATGCCTTCCACGATTTCTTCAACCGGTACCCCGTAGGTTTCCGGAATCTCACCACCGTACTGGTTGATGATTTCCAGCCAGTCCTGCGGCACCGAGCTGGAGCCGTGCATGACCAGGTGCGTATCCGGAATGCGCTTGTGGATCGCCTTGATCTGCTCAATCGCCAGGATGTCACCGGTCGGTGGACGGGTGAACTTGTACGCGCCGTGGCTGGTGCCGATGGCAATGGCCAGTGCGTCTACGTGAGTCTTCTTGACGAAGTCGGCGGCTTCTTCAGGGTCGGTCAGCATCTGGCTGTGATCCAGAGTGCCTTCCGCGCCGATGCCGTCTTCTTCACCGGCCTGACCGGTTTCCAGGGAACCCAGACAACCGAGCTCGCCTTCTACGGAAACGCCGCAGGCATGGGCCATTTCCACCGTGCGACGGGTAACGTCGACGTTGTACTCATACTCGGTAGGTGTTTTGCCATCTTCACCCAGAGAACCGTCCATCATCACCGAGCTGAACCCGAGCTGGATAGAACGCTGGCACACGGACGGGCTGGTGCCGTGGTCCTGGTGCATAACAACAGGAATATGCGGGAACTCTTCGATAGCCGCCAGAATCAGGTGGCGCAGGAAAGGCGCGCCGGCGTATTTACGGGCGCCGGCAGACGCCTGAACAATCACCGGAGAGTCGGTCTTGTCTGCCGCCTCCATGATGGCGCGCATCTGCTCCAGGTTATTGACGTTGAACGCTGGTACGCCGTAACCGTGCTCGGCGGCGTGGTCCAGCAATTGCCGCATCGAAATCAGGGCCATGGGTTAATCTCCTTGATTAGAAAATGTTTGTTCAGGCGCCGCGCTGTTCAAGAACAGCCACCGCTGGCAAAGTTTTTCCCTCGACGAACTCCAGGAATGCACCACCGCCGGTCGAGATGTACGAAATCTGGTCACTCACACCGTACTTGTCGACGGCTGCCACGGTGTCGCCACCGCCTGCAAGAGAGAAGGCATCGCTTTCGGCGATGGCCTTGGCCAGCGCCTGAGTGCCGTTACCGAACTGGTCAAATTCGAATACGCCGACCGGGCCGTTCCACAAAATGGTTTTGGACGATTTCAGCAGGCCTGCAAATTTGGAAGCAGTTTCCGGGCCGACATCCAGAATCATGTCGTTGTCGGTGACGTCATCAATCTTCTTGGTGACCGCTTCTGCGGTTTCGGCGAACTCACTGGCTACGACCACGTCCACCGGAAGCGGGATCTCAACGCGAGAGGCGATTTCCTTCGCGGTATCGATGAGGTCATGCTCGCACAGGGATTTGCCAACCGGGTGCCCGGCGGCAGCCAGGAAAGTGTTGGCAATGCCACCGCCGACGATGATGGAGTCGCAAACTTTCTCCAAGGCGTTCAGCACGTCCAGTTTGGTGGACACTTTGGAACCACCCACAATAGCCACGACAGGTTTGGCCGGGTTATCCAGCGCCTTGCCCAATGCTTCCAGTTCCGCCGCCAACAGCGGGCCGGCGCAGGCTTCGGGTGCGAAGCGGGCAACACCGTGGGTAGAGGCCTGGGCACGATGGGCCGTGCCGAACGCGTCCATTACGTATACATCGCAAAGGGCCGCGTACTTTCTGGACAGCTCTTCGTCGTCTTTCTTTTCGCCTTTATTGAAGCGAACGTTTTCAAACAGAACCACTTCCCCGTCGGCCACTTCAACGCCGTCGAGATAGTCGGGAATCAGTCGGACGGTCTCACCGAGCAGCTTGCCCAGATGCTCTGCGACCGGCTTCATGGAGGACGCCTCATCGTAAACGCCCTCTTCCGGACGGCCGAGATGAGACATCAGCATAACCTTGGCGCCGGCTTCTTTTGCCGCCTTGATGGTAGGCAAAGACGCGCGGATTCGGGCATCGCTGGAGACCGCGCCGTTTTTCACCGGCACATTCAGATCTTCGCGGATAAGAACTCGCTTACCCGAGAGATCCAGATCGGTCATTCTCTTGATAGCCATGATGTGTATCCTCTGATCAAATTTTCAAAGCAAAATCATTTGACGGAAAGCCAACTGCGACTGACATCCAGCATCCGGTTGGCAAATCCCCATTCGTTATCGAACCAGCACAACACCTTGACCATGGTGTCTCCGGTTACCCGCGTCTGACCGCCATCGACGATGCCCGAGTGCGCATCGTGATTGAAATCGGAACTGGCCAGAAGCTCATCGGTATAGCCGAGGATCTTTTTAAGCGGGCCGTTGGCGGCCTCTTTTAACAGCGCGTTCACCGCCTCCACTGAGGTCGGCTTTGAGACGTTCACCACCATGTCGATGGCGGAGACATTGAGTGTGGGAACCCGCATGGCGACAGAGCTAAATCGCCCTTCCATGTGGGGTAAAAGGCGCTCTATGCCGCGGGCCAGCCCTGTATCGACAGGCACAATGTTGTGAAGCGCGCTGCGAGTGCGCCTGAGATCCTGATGGTGGTAGGCATCAATAACCGGCTGGTCGTTCATGGCGGCGTGGATCGTTGTTGTGGAGCCCTGTTGAACGCCGAACGCTTCATCCAATACCTGAATCACCGGTACCAGGCAGTTCGTTGTGCAGGAGGCCGCCGCGACGATCCGGTCCTGGGTAGACAGCTCATGGTGATTCACACCGTAAACGACGGTGCGGTCAACGTCGGACTCGGCGGGCTGGGAAAACAGCAAGCGGGCCGCACCGGAATCCAGGTGCTTTTGCGCCGTGGCCCGGTCGGAAAAGGCACCGGTGCACTCCAACACCAGATCCACGTTCAGTTCGCTCCAGGGCAGATCAGCAATGTCCGGGCAACGGAGAACCTGAATGGGATCGCCATTGACCAGCAACGCATCGCCGTTCACTTCCACGTCACCCTGGAAACGCCCGTGGGTCGAATCGTATTTGGTGAGGTGCGCAATGGTGTCGATGTCGGAAAGTTCGTTGATTGCGACCACCTGAAGGTGGTCGCGGAACCCGTTTTCATAGAGTGCACGCAGCACGCATTGACCGATCCGGCCAAAACCATTGATCGCAATGCGATGAGGCGCTTTCCGATTCATCAGGCTTCCAGCAGCTCCGCGGCGGTAGCGACGATGTTCTCGGCGGTGAATCCGAATTCTTTGAACAGGTCGCCGGCAGGCGCTGACTCACCAAAGGTGGTCATGCCCACAATCCGACCGTCCAGGCCGACATACTTGTACCAGTAGTCTGCAATGCCTGCTTCAACAGCCACACGGTTGGTCACTTCAAGGGGAAGGACTTGCTGCTTGTACGCAGCGCTCTGGGCGTCGAAGGTATCGGTGCTCGGCATGGACACAACACGGACCTTATTCCCTTTCTCGCGCAGCTGAGCGGCGGCTTCCTGGGTGATGCCGATCTCACCGCCGGTGGCGATGAGGATCAGATCCGGAGTCCCGTCACTGTCTGACAGGATGTAACCGCCTTTGGCAATATTCTTGACTTGCTCGGCATCGCGATCCTGGTGCGGCAGCCCTTGCCGGGAAAAGACCAACGCCGATGGACCGTCGGTGCGCTCCAGAGCTGCTTTCCACGCCACTGCCGATTCGACGGTATCCGCCGGACGCCAGGTGCTCATGTTGGGTGTGGTGCGCAGGCTGGCGAGCTGCTCAACCGGCTGGTGCGTCGGTCCGTCTTCACCCAGACCAATGGAATCGTGAGTGAACACCAGAATGGAGCGCTGCTTCATCAGGGATGCCATGCGCACGGCATTGCGGCAGTACTCCATAAAGATCAGGAAGGTCGCGCCGTAAGGCACCAGCCCGCCGTGCAGGGCCACACCGTTCATGATGGCGGCCATGCCGAATTCCCGAACACCGTAGTACACGTAGTTGCCGCTGGCGTCTTCCTTTGTCAACGGCTTGCTGTCGTTCCAGATGGTCAGGTTGGAGCCGGCCAGATCGGCGGAACCGCCCAACAGCTCGGGCAACATGGGACCGTAGGCATTGAGGGTGTTCTGAGAAGCCTTGCGGCTGGCGATGGTTTCGCCTTTGGCCTGGCACTCTTCGATGTATGCCTGGGCCTTGGCGGAGAAATCGGCGGGCAATTCGCCAGCCATGCGACGCTTGAATTCTGCGGCCAGCTCAGGCTCTGCCTTTTCATAGGCGGCGAAGGCTTGTTCCCACTCTGCCTGTGCGGCGGCACCTTTTTCACGAGCATCCCAACCGCCGTAGATTTCGGACGGTACCTCGAATGCCGGGTGCAACCAGCCCAGTTCCTTGCGGGTCAGTTCTACCTCGTCTTCGCCGAGTGCGGCACCGTGACAGCTTTCTGTGCCCTGCTTGTTGGGTGAACCAAAACCGATAATGGTCTTGCAGCAGATCAGCGTGGGCTGATCCTTGTTGGCGCGCGCCGCTTCGATGGCAGCACGAACGGCGTCCGGATCGTGACCGTCAACCGCAGGAATCACTTGCCAACCGTAAGATTCAAAACGCTTGGGTGTGTCGTCGGTGAACCAGCCTTCCACTTCGCCGTCGATGGAGATGCCGTTGTCGTCGTAGAAGAACACCAGCTTGCCGAGACCCAGCGTACCCGCCAGCGACGCCACTTCATGGGAAATGCCTTCCATCAGACAGCCGTCGCCGAGGAACGCATAGGTGTAATGATCGACGATGTCATGGCCTGGGCGGTTGAACTGTGCCGCCAGTGTCTTTTCCGCCAGCGCAAAACCGACGGCGTTGGCAATGCCCTGCCCGAGCGGCCCTGTGGTCGTTTCCACACCCGGCGTATACCCGTATTCCGGGTGGCCCGGTGTCTTGGAGTGCAGTTGACGGAAGTTCTTGATGTCGTCGATGGAAACGTCGTAACCGCTCAGGTGCAGCAGTGAGTACTGAAGCATGGAGCCGTGCCCGTTCGACAGTACAAACCGGTCACGGTTCGCCCACTTGGGGTTAGCGGGGTTGTGGCTCAGGTAGTCGTTCCAGAGGACCTCGGCGATATCCGCCATTCCCATGGGTGCGCCCGGATGGCCGGACTTGGCTTTTTGAACCGCATCCATGCTCAGCGCGCGAATGGCGTTGGCGAGATCTTTGCGAGACGGCATTGACGTTTCTCCAGTAAATAATCGGCAATAAGAAGCTGGTTTATTGGGACTGCAAAAAAAGAGGCGCGTATTTTCGCCGATTAGTGACCGCCGGGGCAAATCAACCTCCGTCTTTTTACGCTACTGATTTTTACGGATTGAAAATCGCCCCAGGATTCAACGGCATCCATAACTATATCAATTTTTTTTGATATTGTTATTGCAGTCTTCAATCTGCCTGCTTACACTGCCTTCCATGACTTCACCGACAGCTAACGCCGACGCACCGACCCAAGTCGATGCACTTGCCCCGATTTTCAAGGCGAGTGGCGATCCAATGCGTCTGGAAATCCTGCGCGTACTGCGTCGGGATACCTTCGGCGTGCTGGAGCTGAGCCAGCTGTTTGATATGCGCCAGTCGGGCATGAGCCACCACCTGAAAGTGATGCACAAGGCGGGGCTGTTAGAGCCGCAGCGGGAAGGTAACGCCATCTTTTACAGACGCCCCGTGCATCTGGAGAGCGACAAGCTTACCGACCAGGCCATCCGACAGGTGTTTGATGCCGTCGACCGGATCGCCTTACCCGCGCACCTGCAGACGAAGATCGACGCCATCCGGACCCAACGCGCGGATCAGTCCCAGGCGTTTTTCTCGCGCTACGCGGAAAAATTCCGTGAGCAGCAGGAGCTGATTGCCTCATTCGAGCTATACGCGGACCCGGTGGCAGAGCTTATCCGCCAGCGCTCGCAAAAACACAGCTGGGCGACGGCGCTGGAGATCGGCCCCGGTGAGGGGGCGTTCCTGCCGGTTTTGTCGGCGCTGTGCGAACACGTGGTGGCTCTGGACAATTCGCGAGACATGCTGGCCAAGGCGACGCGGACCTGCATTGAGGAAAAGCTTCACAACATCGATCTGATCGAAGGGGTCACCGACAATCTGCTGGCCCGTGGCGACGACTTTGACCTGGTGGTGGCTAACATGGTTCTGCACCACGTGCCGAGTCCGGCCGACATTTTTCTGGACGCGGCAGCACTGATGAATACTGGCGGATGCCTCGTCATCAGCGACTTGTGCAGTCACGACCAGGACTGGGCCAAGGAGAATTGTGGCGATCTCTGGCTGGGCTTCGAACCTGAAGAACTCACGAACTGGGCTGCCGATGCGGGACTGACCGTTGGCGAGTCCCTGTTTATTGGGCTGCGCAACGGATTCCAGATTCAGGTGCGGGAATTCTGGAAAAGCGCGGAACCCGAATCTCCCTGAAAACATCTCAGGGATGGAACGAATATCAAAGTTTTTTGATATAGAATCGCTTACCTTTCGTAAAGTGGTTCACAAAACCAAAAGAAAGTGTGTCAGTAAACGTAAAATATTTCGTGACTGGCCGGTGTTAACAGCGCTCACAGAGGAGCATTTCTTATGTCTGATTACAGCATCTTTACTTCCGAATCGGTCTCAGAAGGCCATCCTGATAAATTGGCTGACCAGATTTCCGATGCCGTACTCGACGCCATCCTGGTTGACGACCCTCACGCACGTGTTGCCTGCGAAACCATGGTAAAGACGGGTGTTGCGATTGTCGGCGGGGAAATCACCACCAACGCCTGGGTCGACCTGGAAGACCTGGTCCGCGGCGTGATCAAGGACATTGGTTACACCTCCTCTAAAGTGGGCTACGACGGTGACACCTGCGGCGTCATCAACATCATCGGTAAACAGTCCGTGGACATCGCTCAGGGCGTGGATCGTCAGAAGCCTGAAGATCAGGGCGCGGGCGACCAGGGCCTGATGTTCGGTTATGCCAGCAACGAGACCGACGTACTGATGCCAGCCCCCATTACCTTTGCCCACCGTCTGGTTGAGCGTCAGGCCGAAGCCCGCAAAGGCGGCTTGCTGCCGTGGCTGCGTCCGGACGCCAAGAGCCAGGTCACCTGCCGCTATGAAAACGGTCGTGTTTCCGGCATCGACGCGGTGGTTCTGTCAACTCAGCACGACGAAGACGTGACCCAGGCAGACCTGAAAGAAGCGGTGATGGAGCTGATCGTCAAAAACGTGCTGCCCGCCGAACTGCTGCACAAGGACACCGAGTTCCACATCAACCCGACCGGCAAATTCGTGATCGGTGGCCCGGTGGGCGACTGTGGCCTGACCGGCCGCAAAATCATCGTAGACACCTACGGCGGCATGGCTCGTCACGGCGGCGGTGCGTTCTCTGGCAAGGATCCGTCAAAAGTTGACCGTTCAGCAGCCTACGCGGGCCGTTACGTTGCCAAGAACATTGTGGCCGCTGGCCTCGCCGACAAGTGCGAAATCCAGGTGTCTTACGCCATTGGCGTGGCCCAGCCAACGTCCATCTCCCTGAACACCTTCGGCACCGGCAAGATCAGCGACGACAAGATCATCC
>CAZWEP010000095.1:0-7473 GCA_964632565.1 uncultured Marinobacter sp.
CGCTGTACCGTTGCGGTGACGCCCAGTCATCCTCGAGAAATGACCCTTCCTCCGCGACCGCTTCGCGCAGGCCGGACTGGATTCGGTCCGGTGCAATTGCGGCAGTCGGGTCGACGCGGATCCAGCCCCTGCCCTCTATCCATGCCTCCACCCAGGCGTGAGCGTCGTATTGCCTGACGATCAGGTAATCGCCACCGGCACCTTGATCACCGCCCTGATAGCCAACCACGACCCGTGCCGGTATGCCTGCGGATCTGAGAACAAACACGGTCGCACCGGCATAATGGGCGCAAAAACCGCGTTTGGCGTCAAAAAGCAGCGTATCGATGCCATTTTCCGGCATTTGCGGGGGACGCAGCGTGTAGTAATAGGGTTGTTCCCGGAATCGCGTTAACAACGTCTGAACAATTTCCCGATCGGACAAACGCCGGCGCAGGTCGTCGGCTAGGTCCCGCGCCCTTGGATTCCCGGAGGCCGGCAGTTGAAGGTAGCGCCTGGCTTCGGCGGGTGACAGTGACGCGGGATTGTCATTCTCCGAGGTTTCCCGCTCCAGGCGATACCTGACGGAGGTGTCCGCAGGGCGTTTGAATCGAAAAAGATCCTCCGATTCCTCGACCACATTGGCGGACACCGCCCGTGAATTCTCCAGCGCAAAGGCCCAGCGTTGATCGGTGGGTTCCAGGAGCACATCGTATTGTCGGGGCCCGAGATCCCCCACGCCGCCGTCCAGTGCGACGCGCCCCGGTCGCCGATAACCTTCCGCCGTGCCCTGTCGCCAGGTTTCGCCGTCCAGGTAATCAAGCACCAGGCCGCGCCAATAGCGATCCCTGTAGGCGGGAATCTCGCCACCGAACGTCACACGGAACGCCCGCTCACTGCTCTGGGCCAGGCTTGAAATGTCCCCGGGGCGCATGGTGTCGCTGATCCCGGTTCTCGCTTCGCCGGAAACCAGGGGGACACTCCACAGGGGCGCCATCCGCGGAAAAAAGACAAACAACAGCAAGACAATCGGCAACGTCTTAACCAGCAGCAGCCCAAGTCGTTGCCAGCCGGCCTTCATACCATCAGGCAGATCCGGAGCGTTGAGAACCTGCAGGCCAACAAGCAATGCCGCAATGGCCACCAGGTTGAGCAGGGTCCAGTGAATTTCCTGATGAAACAGGAAATTCACCGCACTCAGATAGACGAGAATGAAAAACAGAACATAGAAATCCCGGGCCGACCGGCTCTCGAGCCACTTCAGACCGACCGCCAGCACGAAGAACGATGCCGCTGTATCCACCGAAAACCGGCCGTGAACGGTCGCAACATAGACTGAGACCAGAACCAGCATAATGCCGGCTCTCAACCATCGCCCGGGCAACCGCACCCGACCAAACTGAGCAAGCCAGCGCCAAACAGCCAACACCACGCAAGCGACAATCAACCAGACCGGCAACCGGTCGAGCTGCGGCGTCAACAACAGCGCGAAACTACCGATGAGCCATAGCAACGCTTTGGAAGGCAGGCCGGTGGATGAATCTTCCAACTGCACCGCTGTGTCAATTCGCCCGTCACTTACACTCATGCATGATGCTCCGTCAGGGCGGAGCTGTCACCATTCCCAGCAACTCTAGTGCCGTGACGGGCCGAACCCTCCTCGCGCGGACGTTCCTCGCCCCAAACGGCCAGCGCCCGCAGGCACCGATTGACGTGAGGGGCGCCACTATCCGGCTCAATGATCTGACCCGGCAAACTGAGGCCGAACGGTGCACCGGACCGATGCCGCTCTTCAATAAGCCAGGCCAGATAACTCAGACGCAACTCGTGATCGGTTCCGGGGAAGGCGTTAAAGTCCAGCCAGTGAGGACTGCCTTGCTCGCCCGCCCAGTCGGCCACCACCATCTGGCCACTGCGGGCATATCGTTTCCACATGACCCGTTGGCTCATGTCTCCTTCCCGCCAGGGTCTCAGGTCCGCGTGATCGTTGCCATCAGCCGGGCTGGCGCTTTCGGAATCCGTTCCATCATCGACCGAACTCACAGAATCCGGGGCCGGAACAGGCCTGGGAAAAACAATGCCTGGTGAAGCCGGACGAATCCAGGACCACGCCTTGAGCAGACCGAACGGAAATCGGGTCTCGATCCGGATGCGGTCCGGGCGCAGGTAGCCTCGATGCGCTGAAGGCACGGGCAACGTCAGGTCTCTTGCCTGGCCAGCGGAGATGTGAGCGGCGCCAAGTCCGGAACCATCGCACGATAGCCTGATTGCGATAGCATTATCCCGCCCCGCCGTCGCACGCATCCGGAATGGCACTTCTTCACCAGCGACGCCCTCCCCAGCCTGCACCAACGTTATTTCAAGCCCGGAGAGATTTCGATGAGTCTGGTGCATGGCGCCAACGAACACGGCCCCCAACAGGAAAGTTGTCAGGTAAATCAGGCTGTTCTGATAATTGATGCCGGTAATCAGCATGACCAACAACAGGACACCGAACACCACCCCGGCAGCCGTCGGCAGAATGAAGATATTCTTTTGGTTAAGTAACTGGACATCCGTTCGGGGAATTCTTCTATTCACCCACCGCTTCCAGCGCTTGTTGATAACGTTTTTCATGATGCCCTTCGGGCCGGTTAATGCATTAAAAGTTCCGGCAATATAACCCGTATGACCAAGGCTTTATAACAATACTGGAAATTCAACGATTCTGATCACAAATGCAATCAATGCGGCTTGA
Source organism: uncultured Marinobacter sp. (assembly GCA_964632565.1). Classification (GTDB taxonomy): domain Bacteria; phylum Pseudomonadota; class Gammaproteobacteria; order Pseudomonadales; family Oleiphilaceae; genus Marinobacter. Next base: position 2,717 of record CAZWEP010000095.1, read on the forward strand.
AATCCTGTCCTACAAACCGAATACTTGATAAGTGGAGCATTCTGACTGGAACACCGTCAGACATGCCATTGATTAGCGTTTATCTCTGCAAAAGGCCTGCTTATGAAACGCCGAAATCTGCTTGCTGCTTCCGTTGCGGGAATGACTGTATCCTTCCCCGCCCTGGCAGGTGTTCAGGCACTGACCTCCGATGAGATGGTTGAAACCTATGTAAAGGATTCAGCCGTTATTGTCGTACCCAAGGAGCAACAGAAATCGGAAGCAGACCGTCGCCGAATCATCCGCTCGCTCACCATTTCGCCTGGTGAGCCAGTGCTTAGCGAGGCCGAGGAAGAAGCCTACCGGGAAGCTCTGCGGAGATACATTGAGGAAGGGAAAACCGATGCACTTGAGAGCGCTGAGGACGAGTTCCTGAGGCGTGCCCTACTCCTACCCCAGGAAGAGCTGGCGCGAGCGCAGCCTCCGGCGGAATTCACGCCCACTATCCCGCCACTGGTCTTTGGCCAGCAGGCCCAGATTCCGGATGAACCCTTCAGCCAAACCTTCTTGAATGACCAGCTTGGCATTGGTTTTGACGGCCAGAACCTGAACTTTTCGATCGGCAATCCACCGGGTATTGATCAGATACAGGTACCACAGGCCATCAATGAAGGGCCGATCAGCCTGACTCCGCGGCCCGGCGGCGGGTTTGATCTATCAATTGCGGTGCCAGAGCAGTAATGGGCTCAGTCAGGAACACGAGCGCACTGTTTGAGGTTTGACTGTCGAAACAGGCATTCCCCTTATTTCGGATGAAAACGAATAACCGTGTCACTCACTCGCAAGTTGTCGAGATGCGTTGCCCCAAGGTTTGTGCCACCGACCGATAGCGAATCAAACCCGATATCTGCGGCGAAGGCGTTTACACGGATGGTTTTAAGTTCCTTGGGAATGCCACCTACCATGACCTCTTCGGTGCCGACGCTGGAGTCCCAAACCGCAAATCCGTTTTCGGCACCTGAAACCGATTCACTGACCTGATCGGCCGATAGATTTGTTTCCCTTGTAAAATAATTCTCGAGCTCTACCGAACCGAGTTGTAGACCCCTGGTTTCGGTTCCAGTCACATACCCGTTCTGAATAGACAATCCCTGGGCACTCACACCAACATCAAGATCATCAACGGTAAAAATTAGGTGGCTGTAACGCTTGCCATAGCCGCTGGCGCCCAGATCCGCAGATACTGTGTAATCCGCAGACAATAACGTGCCACGCGCCTGCACATTGTCGACTAGACGGGTGGCAGTACCGGTCTGGGACAGTAAATCTATTGCGCCTGTGGAAACACCCCAGTCAATCGAACCCGAAGCCGCGGAAGCCAGGGGATCAAGACCGATCTGCAGGGTTCCATCGCTTTCTACATCGAAAGTCAACGCCATACCGTCGAATCTTTGACCCTGGCCTGCCGCGGCGCCCGAGGTGGTTACCCCTCCGCCACCAAGAACCAGATCATTGATCTGGATACTGCCACTGTCCTCAAACTCCATCGACTGCAGACTGACCAGGGAGGACATCTCCATGGTTATGCCGTTACGGCCAGTCACACCGGACAATTCTTTATCACCAACAGGAGTGAGTTCTGCCAGCGCATGGTGACTGGACATCGCCAACAGCAGCGGCATAGAAATCAGGCTTTTATTCGACATAGGTGCAGACCCATTCCAAGAAGTTCCAAAGAACGCTTTGAAACAAGAACGCCCCGGAAACCCGGGGCGTTCTCATTCACAACATGATCAGAGGCGACTCATTAGTGACCGTATACGGTCATCTGTGCGTTCACCTTCAGATCAGTCATGTACAGGTCACCGATAGACGGCGCAGTGTCAGAACCCATCCGGATGTTGGTCAAATCCAGGTCACCGGAGAAGTTGTTGACGTTAAATGCCAGGGCAGTGTCACCGGCAGCGTTAGTGGTCTGACCAAGGTCAACCTGAGCATTCGCGTAGCTAGTATTAACAACTTCAGTGCCGCTAGCGTCCACGATAGTCAGGTTATTAGTGTCAGAGCCACGACGGTTGTGCAGCTCGAAGTCCAGGTAGGTGCCAACGAACTCAGCGTTCAGGGTACCGGCTGCGTTAAAGTAGGCATTGACGTTCATCGCATTGGTATCTTCCTGAATCACGATGTCGATCGGGCCCAGCAGGCCGCTGATCTTCAGATCAGAAACCAGTGTGGTGCCGGTACCGGCAGCCAGGTTACCCAAGTTTCCGGACTCGGTGCTCTTGGCCAGCTTCACAGAGTCGATACCCATACCAAAGTCGACCGGGGCGCCGCTTACAGAGCGGATACCGATTACCAGATCACCGTCCTGAACGGTAGGCATGCCTGCTTCGTAGCTTGCAGCAGTTCCGACAGTCGTATCATCAATGTCTTGACTGTTGGTCCAGGTTACGTTTGCCTTCGCTGCAGCGGCTCCTTCCAAGTAGCCATTACCAACAGCTTGTGCACCGGTATCAGCCACACCGCCGGTGCCGGCAACGTCAATGTACAACTTAACGTCGTCCAGGTTGCCCTGAGCGCCAGTAGTCGGGTCGTAAGCACCACCGATGCTGAGACCGCTGATGGCCAGGAAACCATCGTCTTTGTATGCAACTTCACCAACGTCGATCTTGGCTTCAAGCTCGATGGTCACACCAGACTGACCGGTGACGTTGCCCATAGCGCCGTCGTCCAGAGCTTTCAGTTCTGCATTAGCGGCGAATGGTACGGCGGCAATCGCTGTTGCCAGAGTAAGTTTTTTCAGGCCTTTCATCTTATTCTCCTAAACATTCTCTGTTGTTTTTTTGCAGCAACTTCCCGTCCCTGCATTTCCAGTTTTCCAAAGACCTGAATCTGTTTCTGAGAGCTAGCGCACAAGATTTACACAGTTCGTTACACTGTATAACAATCCGAAGCACGCTGTGACCAAACTCACAGTCACTCCGGCACTATATCCATTTTTGGGGATTTACCCTCCTTCACTGGGCGGAAAAATAACTGGATCGTAGGCCTTAAATGCCCCCTCTCCATAATCATAACCCTCGCTGGTGGCTTCATATTGGGTGCCGAGTACCTGTGCAAAGCCAGTCAGGTACTCCAATTCGACATTAATCTGGTTCACACCTTCAGTTCCCTCAGGCTGGAATCGATAGATTACCGCCGAGCCAAGGATCCGCCCCTCATCCGCCTGAGATTTCAACGCCTGGCGAATCGAGTTGAGCACGAGTACTGGATTTATACCATCCGTTTTTTCTCCGGGCTTTACCGCCCAAACATACTTCACTTTCCCACCTGGCAGAAGTGCTGCACCAAAAGGGGCAAAATCACCATAGGCATCTAGCAGAGATTTGGCTTTATTCAGCGATTCGCTTCCTAAATATCGCGTGTTGTGACGAATCTCTACCGCGAGCTGCTCACTGGTAATGACTTTCTGTTCGCCCTTTTTGCCTTCAGCAGCTTGAGCAGGAACAGCACTGCTCATTGCGGAGGAGAAACAAATAGCGGCCATTCCGATTGCTGTAATTACGCTTTTCATATCGTTACCCCTGCAGAGTCTGTTTTCGTTACAATTCCCGACAATCGTTTCAGATACGGGCGGAGCTATCGTTCCATTTTCCAAGGTATTATTCAGTGCGCTGTTTCGCAGGTGAAACCCTCGACGAGTACACAGTGCCGAGAAGAAAATAAGACGATGCCGTTCCCCGCTCTCTACATGGTCGTCGTAAAAACGGCCGCCGCCTGCTCCAACAGAAAGGATAATTCGTGAGTTCCTGCCTTACCGAACTGGACCAATCCGAATATGACCGATTGCTGGCGCATGCTTCAGAAGCCCACGACTTCGTTTATCTGGGCAGCTGTGGCGGATCCGGAAATCGCGGGGCCCTCTCGGGCTTCAGCGCCATTGCGTTCGAGAGCTTGACGGTGAACTCATCAGGTAATCATTGTTTCTCAAGCCATCAGATCGCCAAGGAGATGGAGTCTCTGGTCCAAACCCACGGCATCCCCACACCTGAAACACAGTCTTTCCTTCCCGGTGGCTGGATCGGCTACTTGAGCTATGAACTCGGCTTTCTTAGCCAACCTCATCTCGCCACGTTGAGTTCGAACCTGCCTTTGCCCGTTATGGCCGCCGGCTTTTACCTCTGGACCGCGACCCATTGTCGTCACACGAATACCTTTACGCTATGGATTCATCCGGCTTGTCCGACAAGTACCCGCCGCACACTTGAACGGTGGCGCGGCGAGGATGCTCCTCCCAAATCAGACCACTGGCGGATCGCTGAACCTTTGTTACCGAGACAATCGAAGCAAATGTTTTTATCGAGTGTCGGGCGTGTCAAGGATTACATTCAGGCGGGCGACATCTATCAGGCGAACCTATCTCAAGAATTCACGGGCCAGTATGAGGGCGATCCATGGCATGCCTATCAAGCCCTCACAGCTGTTCACCCCACTCCCTACAGTGCTTTTGTGCGAGTTGGAGCATCATCAATACTTTCGGTATCACCGGAGCGGTTTCTGGAGGTAAGAGGAACAAAGATTACAACAAGTCCGATCAAGGGCACCCGGCCAAGGAGCGCGGACCCCGCAACCGACTTAGCCTTGGCCGAGGCCCTAGAATCATCAGAAAAAGACCGGGCGGAAAACCTGATGATTGTCGATCTGCTGCGGAATGATCTGGGTATGAATGCAGCTACCGGAACCGTGATGGTCGACAAGCTCTTTGCCCTTGAGTCGTA
>CAZWEP010000096.1:0-3531 GCA_964632565.1 uncultured Marinobacter sp.
GCGTAGAATCTATTGAAATTTTTGACATACCAGAAAACACAATCCCTGCGGGACGGTACTGGGTTGCCCTGAGGGCCCTGTTCACCGGTAAGTCGTACAATATGGAGTGGCTAAGATCATCGAAATACCGCAATTTCCTTGAGAAATTATTGGCGGAAGAAACGTTTGATATTGTTCATGTCGATACCATAAGTCTCTGCGTGTTTTATGATGTATTACATTCGCTACCAGTGATTCTGAATCATCATAATTTTGAATCACAGATGCTTAAAGAAAGATCAGAATCTGAGTCCAACTTATTAAAAAAATATTATTATAGGTTGGAGGCAAAAAGACTTTTAAAAAGTGAAATTAAATATTGTCATGACTCTGACCTTAATATTACATGTTCAGAGGATGATGCGAATGCAATGCGGGTCACGACCAAAAAAGATAACTTTTTATCCGTCCCCAACGCCGTCGATACATCGTATTTTTATCCGAAGCCAGCAGCTAAATGTTCTAAGAACAGTATAGTTATAGTTGGAGGACTTTCCTGGTACCCGAATAGGGAGGCTGTTGAATACTTCATAAATGAGATTTGGCCGCTGTTAAAAACAGAGATTCCCGATATAAAAATAGACATTGTGGGACGAAACCCAACGCCGGACATGTTGAAGTTGGCGGAGACGGAGGTTGATTTTCATGTTCACGGATTCGTAGACGATGTTCGAACCTATCTGTGGGACGCTAAGTTTTATCTCTGTCCTATTCGAATTGGCGGTGGAACGAAGCTCAAGATTCTGGATGCTCTTGCGACGGGTTGTTGTATAGTTTCTCATCCATTCGCCTGCAAGGGAATAAACGTCAGAGAAGGCGAACACGTTCTATATGCAGAGACACCAGAAGACTTTGTAAATCAGATAAAATATCTAATAGATAATCCCGAGGTACAAAGTAAGCTCCGGGAAGAGGGGCCGCGACTTATTCAGGATCTTTATAGTTATGACCGTGTTGGCAAAGATTATTCAAGCTCTATAATTAAGTTGGCCTGTTCAAAATAGGACAGCGACTGCTCATTCGCTCATGTGCTGGTGAGCGAGGCTTGATTAATCCTAGGATCTGGCAGTTGCCTTGAACGAACTCCGGGAGTCTTTATGCCAGTACACGCCTGGCTGCTCTGCGTTTTCATCGGCTCACTTCTGCCCTTGGTGGCGGTGGGTGAGGGCATGTCGGATGTCGAGTCTACGGTCACCGACCAGCCGCCACAAACCCGATCCAAAACTACGAAGCCTCGCCCGACAGCGGATCAGGCGGAGAAATCGCCCGAACTTGAACAATACCCGGAAGAAAACTGGATAGACGAGCAGCACCGCTATTTAGGGACTAAGGCCGATGATCTCGCCATCTATCTGGACCGGTTTTTCGGTTCGTCTGATCAAGTTCGGGAGAGCCCGGATACCACACTTCGCATGAACACCCGTTACCAATGGGACGACGATGACGGGGAAAAGATTGACGTTCGGCTGCGGGGCAAGGTGCATCTGCCGAAAATCGATAAACGCCTGTCACTTCTCCTCAATTACGAAGACGAGGATTACGACCAGATTATCAGCAGTGACGACGAGCGAACTGAAGGTGCACTGCAGTACAATACTTTTTTAAAGCCCCAATCCCGCCTCGACTTCACCCTTTCCTTGTCTTCGGACCTGAACCTGAGCCCGGGCGTCCGCTACCGTTTCACAACCAATATGGGAGAATCCTGGCTATTTCGCTATCGGGGCGAGCTTGCCTACAGCAACCCTAAGCGTTTTTTCCAACAGCAAAGGGTGGAATTTGATTACATCACAGGTGTTACTTCGCTGGCACGCTGGACTCTCGGAGTGGAGCGAGGCCAGCGCAGTGAGGGCACCGAGTGGGCCAGTTTATGGTCCTGGCGCTACGGTTACAGCCTGGATTCTGCGATCGGATTTGTGGTGGGGGTCACGGGCGAGACGGACCCAAATGATCCAGATGATTTGTTGACCAATCCCGAGTGGCCCCCCGAGCCTTTCAGCAGCGGACCGCTCTATACCAACTACGGCCTCATCATCCAGTTCCGCAATCGCATCTACAAGGACTGGCTGTTCGTTGAGTTTGAGCCCGGTTATGTCCAAAGAAAGGACCACCATTACGACAGGCGCCGCGGTGTCTACTTCGGGCGTTTTAATGTTGAAATTGTGTTCAACCGCGGGCGAGAGGAAGAATGGTTCTTTGTTCCGGATACAAACATCGATAATATCGCGTTCCGCTGAGCTGTAACCCTGGTCTCTCCGCACCAATCCTATGGAGACGACTCTGGTCGGACTTCTGTTTGTGAGCTAACCGGTATGAAGCTATAGCGGTGCGCACCTACCGAGGCCTCCAGTCCAACACCAGCCACCAGTTGGGAAAAGCTCGCAACCTCCGGTTGGTATGCTGGTGTGAGGGCTCCGCCCAACGTCACCAACGCAGCATGCGCCTGTCCGACGAACTGCACCTCACTCTGCTGGAATCTGCGGTAGGCTGCCTCGGTTTCGAAGAAAATAATGTGCCTGTAGGCACGGGCGATTATCTGTGCACCAATACCCGCCTGGATCACCCGGCTCTTACCATCCACGACCTCGCCGCGAAACGTCCAGCCATTGCCATAGGCACCTCCAAAGCCAAAGCCCCCGCCAATGACGTATGGGTAAACCGCCCAAGCCACAGCATTCTCGAAATAAGTCTCCAGTTCGGGAATTTGCCGAAAATGCTCCACTGCTTTTCGCGAGCCTGCGAGGTCGTCCTCACTCACAGTGGAACGGGCCAATTTAGGATTTGCACAGGCAACAAGCAGCGAAACTGCCAGCAATGTAATCAGTGGCCGGATGGTCATTGCATACACTCCAAGTGCGCTGCCAGCACGTCTGAGCCACCGGACACGTTATTAAGAATGTCCGCTGTGGCGAAAATGCCCGAACGGTGGATGATGCTTATGCCCGCATAGCAGTCGCGGACCGTACTGGCCTCGAAAAAGTTACGCAAAGGGAGATCCACTTGGGCTTCCAGGTAATTGAGAAACCGGGCAGTGTTTTCGCCTCGCTCGCTTTGCTTCGCCCGCTCGATCGCGGAAATTTCCTCGGCATAGGAAAACCCAAAACCGAATCCGTAGCGGAATACCTCCCGATCATTCCGGGGAAAATAACCCTTGCCCATCGCCATGACATACAGGTTATATTCCCAGAAATCATCCTGGTATTCATGTTCAAGGCGCCGATTGAGGGAGAAGCGTCCGTAGTAATCCACCCGTGGGCCATCCAGCAACAACTTGCCGAAGGTCACCCCTGCCAGATTGGTGTCTACGCGCTCACTTTCCTGGAAATACCCCCGGTGAACCTTGTGGAAAGTCTCATCGGCCGTGTATCCGTAATACACTTTCCAGGACCATTCGTGAAGCCGGCTGCCGCTTGTGTCACCGGAATCAATGGTGGCCTGCTTCAGGTTGCCAAAATAATAGCTGGACCCAAGGAAGGCCCCGACCAGATGTGACCG
>CAZWEP010000096.1:3631-7465 GCA_964632565.1 uncultured Marinobacter sp.
CGACCCAATCCAACCGAGGTCTTCAGTTATCAGGTCTCCCAGACTTCCGGTGCCGCCGCGGGCGGGAGGAATCCGTGGCTCGAATTACTTGGGCCGACGGCCAGTTCCAAACCCGGGGCAGCGATTGACCGATGTCGTTCGCTTGTCATTCTTTGAACGGGCATCAAACCATCGGGCTCTGAGGCAGGCCAATCAGCTCACCTCTGTTCACCGACGAAATGTAGTTTAGACAATAATCTGCCGATCTCGCCAATTTGTGGATTGAGATTCGGAAGGTATTGTCGGCAGCGGCGTGGCCAGGTTATTGCTTTTTGGGGCCCGGTTGCTAGGTTTAAAACTGATGTACAACCCCATTAGAACGTTGTAAGTCCAATCTGCCCGGGCTGAGCAACTGGGCAGGGATGCCGTTGGACCTAAGCTCTTAAGCGACAACCCCCGGTTCTCTGTTGAGGACCGTGCGCATTTTCTTCTGAGAAGTAAACTTTGATGAAGCTGATGAGGGAGTTTCTAATGATACCTAAAACAATCGCATGGTTTTCCGCTGGCTTGTTGAGCATCAGTGCTGCCACTCAGGCAGAAGAGGCCGTCGATGCCTCCGATCCTACCAAAATCTACAGTTATGCCGGTCCCGGATACAAGTACACCAAATTCAGCAACGGCGACACCCTGAACGAATTACGTTTGCAGGGTAATCTCGCCCTGGGCGAGCAGGATATGGTGATGTTTGAAACCGGTTATGGAAGTTACTCGGGTACGGTGGGAAAAGGGGAGAAGGAAGACGATCTGACCAATTCGCGCGTTCGCTGGTTCCACCTGTTCGCCATGGACAGCAGCGTGGTCCGTGGCTATCGCGGCTGGGCCACTCAGATCGATTTACAGTTGGAAGGGGAAGTCAAAGGCACCAAGGGCACTAACAGCCTTGCCTTGGGGGCACTGCCTGCGTTCGGTATCAATGAAAGCTGGTCATTTTTCCTGCCGGTCAATTACATCAGTTCATGGAATTCCGATTTCGAAGACCATACCGGCCACGGTATCAGCATTGCGCCCATGGCAGCCTGGGCGCCGGCAAACGGCCCATGGCCCGGCTTTTTTATGCAGTTCTGGCCCAATTACACCCGTTATCTTGCCGGAGACCTGGACGGGGAAGGTGCGGCGAACCTGGATATCACCGTCGGTTGGAGCCCTACCGATACCGTCGTGGTCACCTTGCTGATGCAGCAGAATTTTGACAAGGACCTGAACTTCTACACGCCGAGCAGAAGCACCTCGGGCGCTAACGATTACAATATCTTTCTTTCGGCTTCCAAATACTTTTGATGTAAGGCGTGATCCGCCACCTTGCCTGGTGCGAACAATTCGATATTCATTACTCGGAAACGGGAGCCAAATGATGAAGAGGATGGTATTAATAGTCATTACCGTTTTTTGCTTTTTTTTCGCCGTTTGCTAGCATTAACGTTGTTGTAAAACTGCATTAACACGTTGTAAGTCCACCCCGCCTTGGACTGAGCCACTGGGCTGGGATGCCTTTGGACATAAGCTCTGATTATTTTTGGAAAGTTCCAATTATATGAGGGCTGGGTATGCACTTTGATCATCACGGAATGACGATCGGCAGGGCGCTTTGTGCTCTCATCTTGATCTCTGCAACCATCTCCACACCTCGGATTGCGTTCGCAAACTCCGCCGATTTGGTATTCACCAACGGCAAGGTCTATACCGTCGACAGCGATAATCCCTGGGCCGAAGCGGTGGCCGTTAAAGGCAACACAATTGTCTACGTCGGCGACGCAGCCGGTGCCGAGAGATTCATCGGTGGCGACACGGAAGTGCTGGACATGGAAGGCAAGATGGTGATGCCAGGCTTTATCAGCACCCACGACCACCTGATCGTCTCAGGATGGATGAATCTCGGTATGCAGCTCTACGATGGCAAGTCGCTTGATGACTACCTGAAAGCCATCAAGGAGTACGCCGAGGCCCATCCCGACGAAAAGGTCATCCGCGGCGTCGGCTGGAATGGAGAGAACATACCTGGTGGCCCCACCGCCGCGATGCTCGACAAGGCAGTACCTGATCGACCGGCGGTCCTTGTAGACTACACCGGGCACGACGCCTGGCTGAACACCAGGGGACTCAAGGACGGCAAGGTGACCAAGGACACTCCGGACCCGGTACCCGGCGTGTCCTACTGGGTACGGGATAAAGATGGCAATCCCACCGGCATGGCAAAAGAGGTCTCGTACCTGCAAGCTTATATGAATATGGGCGCCTGGGATCCTGAGACCATGATCCCCGAGATCCAGCAGAAGCAATACAAGGCGGCGGCTTCCTATGGCATGACGGCATTTTTGAATCCCGGCGTCATCACCCCCCGCGTCACTGATCCGGAAGGCATGTTCGAAGACACCGAGGCGGTCATGGCCTACCTGTCCGACCTTGAGCAGAAGGGCGAACTGACCATGCGCACCTTCGTCCAACCTGTCTTCAAGAATCCTAAGCTCGACACCAAGAAGTTCATCTCCAAGGCGGTTGAATACGCCAAGAAATACAATACCGACATACTGCGCGGCTACGGCATCAAAATCCATCCTGAGGGAACCTTCAACGCCAAGACCTCATACATGCTCGAGCCCTATGAGGGCACCGACACTCGAGGTAGCGCCAACGTCATGCCCGACCGGATGAAGGAACTGGTACTCGCGGCCAATGACGCCGGGCTCGATGCGATTATCCACGTGGACGGCGACGCCACAGCCCGCGGCGCCGTCGACGCCATTGAAGCCACCCGCAAGGCCGGCCACACCGGCATGCGCAACGCGATGCATCACATTTACTTCGTACACCCCGACGACGTGAAGCGCATCGAGGCCATGAAGATCCCGCTCAACATCTCGCCGATCTTCTACACCGACTGGGCCGACGGCCATAAGCCGGCAATAAATCTGCTGGGGGAAAAGCGTGTCCAGAGTGAGTTTGCCAAGTTTATAGGGCCGGAGGAGGCCGGCAGTATCATTGCGCTGTCGGCAGACGTGCCGAGTGCGCCGCTCTCACTCGCGGGACCGCTGCTCAGTGTCGAGAGCGTCATCACCCGCCGCGACCCAACTAGCGATTACTCGAAGGTGTTTCCACCCGGCGCCACGGGAATGACCCTGGAGCAGGCCCTCGCCGCCGTGACCATCAATCCTGCCTGGCAACTCAGGATGGAGGACAAGCTCGGCAGCCTGGAGGTGGGCAAGTACGCAGACATTGTGGTGTTGGATAAGAACCTGTTTGATATTGATGCGACGGACATTTCCGAGGTTAATGTCCTGATGACCATGATGGACGGAAGGATCACTTACAACCGCGACAAGGAAGTTGGAGGACCCAAAAAGTGAAAAGTGAATTCTGCAAAGCAATGTCCAACACTACTACATTCCTGGCTGTGGTCGTGGTGTTTTTCCTAGGCGTTGCCCCGGCGGTTCAGGCTGCATCGCCCAAGGCTGACGTCGTCTTCACCAACGGCAAGGTCTATACCGTCGATAAGGATAACTCTTGGGCGGAGGCAGTCGCCGTGCGCGGCGACAACATCGTCTACGTTGGCGATAACGCCGGCGCGGAGGAGATGATTGGTGAAGGTACCGAGAAAATTGATCTAGGCGGCAAGATGATGTTGCCTGGCTTCGTCGAAGGCCATTTCCACACGACAACGCAGGGCATCATCCTGCACGGCCCCGACTTGCAGACCGACTCGATGGAGGAGTTGCTCGCCAAGCTGAAGGAGTATGCCGACGCCAATCCCGATCTCAAGTTTATCAACGGCTGGGGTGTGCGCCCCAACATTTATGGCCC
>CAZWEP010000097.1:0-7421 GCA_964632565.1 uncultured Marinobacter sp.
CGAGCCTTTCCAGACTCGACCGGTGACCAGCTGGAATGGCCGTGTGCTGATTTCCTCACCGGCACCGGCCACACCGATGATAATGGATTCGCCCCAGCCCTTGTGGCAGCACTCCAGGGCTGATCGCATGACCTTCACGTTGCCGATGCACTCGAACGAGTAATCCACGCCGCCGTCGGTCATCTCGATGATCACTTCCTGGATCGGCTTGTCATAATCGTTCGGGTTGACCACATCCGTGGCACCCAGCTGCTTCGCGATGTCGAACTTGCCGGAGTTGATATCAATGGCGATGATCCGGCTGGCCTTCGCCATGGTGGCGCCGATGATCGCAGCAAGACCAATCCCACCGAGGCCGAAGATGGCCACGGTTGCGCCCTCTTCCACTTTGGCGGTGTTCAATACGGCACCGATGCCGGTGGTCACACCACAGCCCAGCAGACAGACTTTCTCCAGCGGCGCTTCTTTGGGAATTTTCGCCAGGGACACTTCCGGCAGCACTGTGTATTCGGAGAACGTGGAGCAGCCCATGTAGTGATAGATCGGTTCGCCCTTGTAGGAAAACCGCGACGTACCGTCGGGCATTACGCCCTTGCCCTGGGTCTCTCGCACCGAGCCACAAAGGTTGGTCTTGCCGGAGGTGCAGAACTTACACTGGCCGCACTCGGCGGTGTACAGCGGTATGACATGGTCACCGACCTCAACCGAGGTCACGCCCTCGCCAACGGCCTCCACGATGCCACCACCTTCATGGCCGAGTATGGCCGGGAAATTTCCCTCGGAATCTGCACCGGACAGGGTGTAGGCATCGGTGTGACAGACACCGGTCGCCACAATGCGCACCAGAACCTCACCCTTCTTGGGCGGCTCGACATCCACTTCCACGATTTCCAGGGGCTTGTTTGGCGCAAAGGCCACGGCAGCACGAGATTTCATAACAGTTGAGCTCCTTGTTTTTCCAGTCATACGAATCGTAAAACGATTCCGATGGAATCAATCGCTTTTCGCCAGTATCCCGTATTCAGAAAACGATCAACAGTTTCCTGGAGGCCGAGCTTGAACACTCTTTACTGGTTCACCCGCGATCTTCGCATTCACGACAACGCTGCGTTGTTGGCAGCGGCGAAGTCCGATCAGTTGCTGTGTGTGTTTGTTGTCGATCCTCGCTGGTTTGTAAGATCCACTTTCCAATGCAAGCCCATGGGCGATCACCGGTGGCGTTTTCTCTGGCAGACTCTCACAAATCTGGAGCGCTCGCTACGCGCGATGGGCCAGCGTCTTCACATCGCTTTCGGAGAACCTGAACAGGTGCTTCCGGAGCTTGCCCGCCAACACAGCATTGATCGACTGGTGGCATCACGGTTGCCGGGAACCCGTGAAGCGCAGCAGTGGCAGGTGATTCGGCAGCGGCTACCGAAGGTTGTGTGCCAGCAATTCGAGACCTTGGGGCTGTTCACAGAAAGCGAACTTCCCATGGCTCTGGCAGATCTGCCGCCGACCTTCTCAAAGTTCCGCAAGTTGGTGGAGAAGAGCAACGACGGTAGAACAGAGCGGCTCAGGATACGTACGCCTGGCTCTCTACCACCTGCACCCGGCTTCCCCGAGGATAACCGTGGTGACTGCCCGCCGATTCCGGAACCGATGCATCCAGCGCCGGTCGTGGGCGGTGAAGACGCGGGTCTCGAGCGCCTTCACGAGTATCTGTTCGAGCAACACCACATCAAGACTTACAAAGAAACCCGCAATGCGCTGGATGACCCGGATGCCTACTCCATGCTGTCGTCCTGGCTCGCTAATGGCAGCCTGTCTGCTAGCGAGGTGGCAGGACGGCTTGCGGATTACGAGCGCAACTACGTTCGCAACAAGTCGACTTATTGGCTTTGGTTCGAGCTGCTGTGGCGAGAATACTTTCTCTGGTATGCCTATCGTCACGGCGCCAACCTGTTCCGCCGAGACGGTGTTCAGCGGCGAAAACGATCAGTGTCTTTCTATCCACACCGGTTCAAAGCCTGGTGCGAAGGCAATACCGAATTTCCGCTGGTGAACGCAGCGATGAATCAGCTCCGAGAAACCGGTTTTATCAGCAATCGCTGTCGGCAAATTGTGGCCAGTTGCCTGGTCAATGAGCTGGAACTGGATTGGCGTTATGGCGCCGCCTGGTTTGAAGAGCAACTGATCGACTATGACGTGGGTAGCAATTACGGCAACTGGCAGTACCTCGCGGGAGTAGGTGCAGACACTCGGGAACTTCGCCATTTCAATCTCGAAAAACAGGCTCAGATTTTCGACCCTCATGAAACTTTTATAGATCGCTGGGGCGGACACAGCGAGAGCCCTGTTGGCTTACACACGGTCGATGCTGCTGACTGGCCATTGTGAACGGAGTCAATCGGACGTTTGAACACAGTTTCTTCCATGCTCTTTGGCGCGGTACAAGGCGTTGTCCGCTCTTTGCAACAGCGAGTGTGCGGTGTCACCAGACACAAAGCTGGCGACACCGACACTGATCGTCACAGGTTCAGGTATTGAAAACTCATTGCGCTCCACCTTCTGCCTGATGCGATCAGCGACCAATGCTGCGCTCTGCAACTTGGTTTCGGGCAACAGGATGACAAATTCCTCTCCGCCCCAGCGGCCGGCAATTTCCGATTCCCGAATGCTGGACCGCATGATTTCCCCGATGGTCCGCAAGACACTGTCACCCTCATTGTGTCCAAACCTGTCGTTGATCGATTTAAAATGATCCAGATCGAACAGAATCACCGAGAAGGTCTGGTTGTAACGCTCGCACCGAGCCACCTCCTGATCCATAAAGGTTTCGAGCTTGTGACGGTTGTACAGGCTCGTTAACCGGTCATGAACGGCCAGGTGAGTCAGAGAGTTGAGTAATTTCTCCCGGGAAAATGCGCTGCCAATGAGGTTCGCCACAAGGCGCACACTTCCCAGTTTCCTTGCAGACCACTCGGGCCAGCGTACATGTCGGCTGAGGCCCAGCAGCCCCGTCAAACGTTCCTCTTCATAGATGCCGGCCAATACCAGGGAACCTGACGTCTCAATGTTGAGTTGTTTGATAAGCGGTTTCAGGTCTTCGGGGGCAGGACGATGCTGATCAAACACAATGGTCGGGGACAAATCGAACAACCCTTCTACCCCGTTTGGAATCCCGGTAATCAGTCGGCCGAAATCATGAAGTGGCCGATCACCTTGCGCCTCCCACTCGTTCGATATCAACCACCCTTCCAGAGTGTCGTCGTATCGAGCCAGAAACACTTCATCGGCAGTGAAAAACTGCCCGAGCGACGCACAAGTCCGGTCGATTTCGCTGGAAACACCGTCTGCATCGGCATTCAAAAGGCTTGTACTGATTTGCCGGATTTCCCGTTCTGTATCTATCCAATATTCAAGCTGTTTTCTGTTTCGCTCCCGCTCAATGGCAAGGCTCGCCAGAAAGATCGGTGCCGTGATGCGCTCAAGATCAGACTCTTCGGGTTTCCATGGTGACGTGTGATAAACCTCGAAAACACCAATGGTTTCGCCGCCCTGCCCGGCAATGGGTTCGGACCAACAGGCCCGGATGCCATGGCGCTCCATGAGCTTGTGCCAATGCGAGTCGCCATCCTCCAAAGCGATATTTTCAGTGATCAAACGGGATCCGGTGTAGGCCACTGTTGAAGGATTGCCCGCACCGAATTGAACGGGAGTGTCCGACAGGGACATCCGCAGTCTTTCGGGAACACCGTTGCCAGCGATGCACAAAAGAGTCTGTTGATCTTCGTTGACGATCAGGATCGCACAGCTGGCCTCGGGCATTGATTCCTCAGCCATATCGATCACCAATTCCAGAACCTTCTCAATAGGTTGGTTACTGGCAACCGCAGACAATGCCTGCTGTTTTCTTCTATCAGAGTCCTCGGATTGTTTCTGGGCGGTGATATTGGAGCCACAAAGCATGAGTGCCTGTGCGCCGCCATAGTCAACGTTTGTGATAGAGCATTGGAGCCAAAGCGTCTGACCAGTCTGGGTTGGAAAACGCCATTCAACGGCGGGGATGTCCTTTCGGACGGCTTCCCTCAGATGCTTCTGGAAACTTTGCCAATCGAAAGGTGGCGGTAACCAGACGCTCTGATTCTGAAGAACGTGCTTTTCGAGAACGCTCTCATTGTCGGCTCCGAACAATGTGAGCGCGCAGGTATTCGCGTAAAGGGTTGAATGCGTCTGCGGATCCAGGAGGACGACAGCGATGCCGGGCTGCTCGAAAAGTGCCTGAATGTCCCGCTCTGTGTTTCTGAGCCGTCGGTCCTGGTCCTTTTTGGCTTCTGACACTTCGTGAAAGGCGCTGCGCAGACGACGCTGGTAGATCATCAGGCCAATCAGACAAAAAATGAGAAGCCCCGATGTGAAAAGCAGAACATAGACAAGACCGTCCTGGCCGATACTCCACCTCGCCGAATCAAGCCAGGCAATCATATCGCCATTCCCCGGTCACGCCCTGATCATTGGCTGACAACCTCCACGTTCTCAACAACCTGACTCCCTTCCTGAGTTGCAGCTTCAATACTGATCTGCATGCCACCGATACCAATGCCGAGAGCCTCGGCAAAAGGACTCACCAGATCCGACAACAAACTGCCAACCACCCTGTCCAGCAGGTCAGCGACCTCGTCCGCAACGGCAGTCTCGAGACCGGGATCCAGACCCGACCCCAGAACTTCCACATCGGCTAGCTGTATGAAAAAGTCCGACCCCGACAACCCGCTACTCCCTTGATCATAGACAATTCGCTCACAGCGACCAGCTTCGCAGTAGAGTGGATAGGAGGGATCGAGGATTTCGGTTGTTGTCGATGAAGCTATGCTTCCATCGACAATCGCTTGTACAGACACCGCAGGATCGATAGTGATCGCGCCCGCAAGCAGACTGAGGGTACCGATGTCGGCGTCGAGTTGGCCCGGCGTCAGTGCGCCCGTCGAGACGTCGATGGAGCCGGTGCCCATCTCGACAGCCTGCCGCTGCAGTGTCATTCCGAACACCACGCTGTTGTTACCGCCAGCTGCGCATCTGGCCGATACCAGTGCACCCTCACCGCCGCCAAGGTCCACCGATAAAGGAATCTCCAGGGCACCAATCTCAAATTCAGCAATACCCAGCAGGTTGATCGCAGGCTGAAGTTCGGCGGTAGTATCCAGGGTCAATCCCACATCCGCCGCATAAAACCGGGTCAGCCAGTCACCGTTCTCATCCTGCCGGGCTGGTCCAACAGCAACGGTTGGCGGCCGGTTTACGGTCAGGGTCATTTGCAGGTCTGCCTGATCAATGTCCGACGCAAGAGGAAGCCCGAGCCCATTCAGATTATCGATGGTCAGTGGTGAGCCGTTCAGAAGTTGCTGCTGACGCAGAACATTCAACGCGACACTGATCAGCAGATCGTAGGTTCTGAATTGAGCTCCCTGGGGAACCTCTGCTTCGCCTGTTACGCTAATCACATCACCGATTGAAACGGACTCGATTCCATTGGCCGACAAAAGCCGGTCAGCAAGGTCTCCTGCCGGAGTTGCGCTGCCGGCAACGGCGCGAATGGCGGAGGCCAGCTCATCGGCTCCCAACGGGAGAGCATCCTCAAGGCTATCGACACCCGTCTGGGCCAGCAGATCTCCGACGGAAAACAGCGTATTACCAAGACTCTCCAGATCGGTGGCATCCAACGAATACCCGGGCTGCCCGAGTATGCCTCCCAGCACGGCCCCCAACAGGCCATTGTCGATTCCGGTGGTGCTACCCGCCGCGCTGATTGAAGCGACCACTTCTTTCCGGACCGCCGCGTTGACGGTCAGCGTAATGTCTCCAAGGACCGCTTCGGGCAGAAGTCGGGAGATTGGCTCAGTACGGCTGTAACTGATATTGGTGGCATTGGACTGGGCGATGTCGGTCACAGGCCGAAATACAAGCTCACTGGAATTCGTCTCCGAAGTCTCGAGCACGCCCGGCTGAACGATCAGATCTGAACTTTCCGCATCGAATCCGAGAGCCTGGGCGGCATTGAATGCCCGATCAGCCAGTGTCTGAATGGAAACAGTAGCTCCTCCGCAGGCTTGAGCCGCATCGGCGGCAGCGGCTGCCGCTGAATTGATCTGACTCTGCATGTCGGCGCGGACCGCGAACAGCCGCGCGCCGTCAATGGCGAGGGCCGTCAGCAGAAGAATAGCAGCGATAACCAGAGGCGTGATGACAATCAACGCCCCGGTTTGCCGGCGAAGCCCTGAATCACTCACCGCGGGTCTCGTTCAGCAGAGTGTCAGGAACCGGTCGACGGAAGGATTCAGAGATTCGGATCTGCGTCTCCACGAACAGCCCGGCCGGCAGTTCCCCTTCTTCCGGCTGCCCTGTCTCTGTCTGCTCTTTCATCACGGTTTGGGCCTCCCACAATTCCGGCAATTCAGACACATCCACAGGGCCCTGACTGAAACCCGAAGGATAGGGCTGCTCTGCGGCGGCCAGGGTCGTCATCTCGGCGAGCACGGCAAACATCATGATTTTTTTCATCATTTGGAACTCCTCATGCGCTCGCTGATTTGTTGTGCATGCGCAAGCTCTGCGTCGGTGAATCCGTAGCGGGATTTCATCCAATTCAATCCGGCCTGGTCGCCCTTCAGCAGGAATGCAACGGCGAGATTCTGACTGACCGCTCCCTTTCCATCGGCCAACTCATAGGCGGTTCTCAGCTCGTAGATTGCCGTATCAATATCGTTTGTTTTCAGCAATGCGAACCCGTAATCGTTGCGAATTGGCACAGAGACCGGCGCTAGATTTCTCGCAGTCCGGAGATGATCAAGCCCGGCCGATAAACGTCCACGCTTCATGGAAACGAGACCGAGACCGTGATGACTGCCCGCAGAGCCGCACTCACGAACCAGTGTTTCGAAAAGCGCCTGGGCACTGATTAATTGTCCCGTAGAGACATAAAGTTGCCCACGTCTCAACCAATGTTGCTCTGTGCCGAGTGGTTCGCTCTCTAACTTTGCAAGAGCCGCATACGACTGACCCTTGCGAATCTGTTCATCGACCGCATCCAACTGAAGTTGCTCTTCGGGCTGGATTGTTGTGCGGCAACTCACTTCGGGATTTTCAGGATCTCCGGGCCCATTGCCCTGAGTACCGACGGACGCACAGCCAGTCAAAACCAATAACGCGATAAGCCCACTCAGTGTTTTCGGAAACCAGAAACTGCCCTGGGCCAGTCCATCACGCATCTTTGTGTTACTCCTTAGAAAGGTCATATCTGATTATCGTCCAAGAGATTCAGCCACCGCCATGACCGCCGGCCCGCCAACCAGGATGAATAGAGCCGGCAACATGAACACCATCATGACAATGGTCATTTTGGCCCCTATCCGGTTGGTCTCTTCTTTAAGTCGACTGCGCTC
>CAZWEP010000098.1:0-7133 GCA_964632565.1 uncultured Marinobacter sp.
ACGCTGTTGGCGGAGGCGCCTTCGGCGGTGGCGTCAATGGTGCTCAGCAGGGTGGGCATTTCCGGGTCGTTGATATCCAGCACGTCCACGGTGGAGTTGTTGGCGTTGATCACGAACAGGCGCTGGTTGGCGGCGTCGTGGGCGACGATTTCCGCCGCGCTTTCGTCAAAGGCGCCGCTGGCGTAGGTGCCCAGCACGTTCAGTTCGATCAGGGTTTCGCTGGTGCCGTTTGTGCCATCGCTGCCGTTGTCGCCGTCATCGGTACAGGCAGTCAGGGCTACCAGTGAGCTGGCAATGGCCATTGAAAGTAGGGTTTTGCGGAAGGAGGAGCTGCGAAGTTCCATGGTCGCCTCAAGGGTTGGTGAATCATTCGATGAATATGTCGTGATTCCACACCCTAGAGCCTGCTCATGACGTTTCTGCGTCAGTTTCAAGACAGTTATGAGTCATTTCTGAGTCAGGATGTCTCCCACCACCCTGTCTTGGACGCTTTTCTGCGCTGGGTCTATCTTTAATGAAAGGGCACCCGTGCTTCGATGCCGGCGTGAGGAGTTCTTGATGAACAGACAACGAATTGTCCGCAGAAATAACATTCACCTTATCGGGAATGGTTCCCGCACCATGATGCTTGCCAATGGGTTTGGTTGCGACCAGACCATGTGGCGGTATTTGGTGCCGCTGTTGCGAGAGCATTACACGCTGGTGCTGTTTGATTATGTCGGCTCTGGCGGCTCGGACATTTCGGCATTCGATCCGAATCGCTACGAATCACTGGAAGGCTATGCGAAGGACATCACGGAAATTTGTGAGGCGCTGGAGCTTCAGGATGTGATTCTCGTGGGCCATTCGGTCAGCAGCATGATTGGCCTTCTTGCGTGCCAGGCAAATCCGGAACTCTTCGACCGATTGGTGATGATCTGTCCATCTCCCTGCTTTCTGAACATTCCCCCCTCCTATCACGGCGGCTTTGAACGGGAGGATCTTGAGGAACTCATGGACTTGATGGAGAGAAATTATCTGGGGTGGGCCAGCTTCCTGGCACCCCTGGTCATGGGGCGCGAGGCACCACCGGAGATGGTCGACGACCTGGCCAATACCTTCTGTTCAACGGATATCGCAGCGGCACGGATTTTTGCCCGGGCCACCTTCTTTTCGGACTATCGCCATATCCTGCCAGACTCAAAGCATCCCGCGTTGATCCTGCAGAGCGAAACGGACGCCCTGGCCGATCAAAAGATCGGTCGTTACGTGCACGAGCAGATGCCCGGCAGTCAGTTCTCTCTGATCCTTGGGGAAGGCCACTGCCTGCACATGACCCACCCTGCCGACGTTGCGGACCAGATTGAGCGTTTCTGCAGTGACCGGATGAGTTAAATGGAAGGATTTTCCGAAACCGGCCCGGAAAAGTTTCCCTGTGGTTGCATGGTAACGACAGGCCCGGACACGCCTGGAGACCGCATGATCGTTTTTGCAAACCGGTATTTTTATGACCGGCTTGGCTTCGTCAGCGGCTCATTGCTTGGACAAAACCTGGTGTCTGTTTTGACGCCGGCTTCGCGCATCGTTTTCGACAGTTTCATGCTGCCAATGCTCAAACACAAAGGGAACGTTGAGGAAATCCAGCTCGAGGTCATCAATTCCGACGAGGAGCGCATCCCGGTAGTGGTCAATGCGGTTCTTGACGAGGCAGAGGGAGAGTTTATCTACTGGAGCGTGTTCCTGGCCGTCCAGCGCAACAAGCTTTACAAAGAGCTGATCCAGACCCGGGAGTTGGCGGAGAATGCGAGCAAGGCAAAATCCCGTTTTCTCTCCAGCATGAGCCACGAGCTGCGCACTCCGATGAATGCCATTCTGGGTTTCAGCCAGGTCATCAAAGACGATACGTCTCTGAGTGAAAGTCAGCAAAGTTATGTCGATGAAATCATTAACGCCGGAAACCATCTGCTTGAGCTGATCAACGGCATTCTGGATCTGGCGCGGGTAGAGGCAGGACGGATAGACATTTCCCTGGAAACAGTCCAGGTGAACACCGCCATTGAAGAAGCCCTGAAACTGGTGCAGCCCCTGGCCGACAAACGTGCAATACACTGCCGGCTGGCATCCACGGAAGTCCTGTACCTGAGAGCCGACCCCACCCGTCTGAAGCAGGTGTTGTTGAACCTGATCTCCAATGCCATCAAATACAACCGCAGTGGCGGCACGGTGGACGTGGAGGCCCGGCGTGTCCATAACGACGGCGACCCCCGGGTTCGTATATCCGTGATTGATACAGGCCCGGGCATTGCCCCTGAAGACCTGCCTGGTCTGATTACACCCTTCAATCGCCTCAAGAAAGAGAGTAGCGACGTCGAAGGCACCGGTATCGGTCTGACCATCACCCGACAGATCGTCCAGGCGATGGATGGCACGATGGACTTTACCAGCGAGGTTGGCGTCGGCAGTACGTTCTGGATTGAGCTGCCGGAGCGTCAGCCAGAGGAATCCGCTCTGGAAGCACAGGTCGCAAAACCTGCAGTCAAACCAGAGGTGGCGGACACAACAACATCCGAACCGGGGTCAGACATCGTGTTATACATCGAGGACAACCCCGTTAACCTCAAGCTGGTGGAGCACTTTCTCCGTCGGCACGGCCGAGCTCGGATGGTACCGGCGGAAACACCCCAAAAAGGCATTGAACTGGCTTCCACCCTCAAGCCCACCATCATCCTGTTGGACCTGAGCATGCCCGATATGGACGGTTTTCAGGTCCTCGAAATACTGAAGACAAAGCCGGAACTGGAGGGCACGCCCATTATTGCGATGACGGCTTATGCCTTGCCGGAGGATATCCAACGGGGCAAGGCGGCCGGCTTCGACGACTACCTGACCAAGCCCATTAAACTGGGCCATTTCTGTGAGGTGCTGGATCTGCATTTAAACAAGGTCAGAAAATAGCGGATTGTCAGATTTTCAGGTTCACACAAAAAAGGCGGCCCGTTTGACGGGGCCGCCTGCTCTCTCGCTTCTGCTCTCTTTATGTCCTCACTGCCATTACTGGCCGAGGTAGCTGCGATACATCCACACGGTTTTCTCCTGCTGTGAGATGTATTCACTCATCAGGGCGACGGTGCCCTCGTCGTCGTTATCGCCAGCCAGGTTAAGCAGGTCACGCTGCTTGCCAATCAGCTTGGCGAAACTCTCGACGATGTCACCAACCGCCTCCTTGCCGTTCGACACGTCTTTCCGCTCTTCCACCTCGGACTTCTCGATGTAGGTGCTGTAGGCATGCGCCGGGCGATGGCCCAGGGTCAGCACGCGCTCGGCGATCTCGTCGATTTTCAGCAGCAGATCGTCGTACAGCTCCTCGAACTTGGCGTGAAGTTCGAAGAAGTTTTCGCCCTTGATATTCCAGTGGTAGCCGCGGACGTTCATATAAAAGATCTGGTAGTTGGACAACAGATCGTTCAGCGAATCCGCCAGCTTCTGAGTCTTTTCCGTGTCTAGTCCGATAAAGTTCTTGCTCATAGCGTGTCTCCTTGACAACGACTTGATGTAATAGCTGTAGACTAAATCACTTGAACCATAGCGGATAGTTTAGTTATCCAATGTTTTTGATAGCTGCAATTTATCAATGGTGGGTTAGTTGCAGAAAACACAGGATTTTTCGTGCGCGGGCTTCTATCCTTGCGGCATTCCGTTTGAACACTCAGCGAGCCAAAGCCCATGCAGACCTACTGGCCGGAATTTCTGACCGTGGCCGTGATTCACTTTCTGGCCGTTGCCAGCCCCGGGCCGGATTTTGCGGTGATGCTGCGACAGGCGCTGTGCCAGAGCCGGCGCAATGCCCTGCTGACGGCGGCGGGTGTGGGCACGGGCATTCTGGTGCATGTGAGTTATTCGCTACTGGGCATCGGGCTGATCATTCAGCAGTCGCTGGTGCTGTTTAATATTCTGAAGGTGATTGGCGCGCTGTATCTCACCTGGATTGCGGTGCAGTGCCTGCGGGCGAAAGCGGGTGGTGTGCATGTGGACACCGACAACGCCACGCCACAAACCGGCGCGGCGGCCTATCGGCTCGGATTTCTCACCAACACCCTGAACCCCAAGGCCACGCTGTTCTTTGTGTCTCTGTTTTCGGTGGTGATCAGCCCGGGCACACCGGCTCTTATTCAGGGTGCCTATGGGCTCTACATGGCAGTGGCCACCGGCGCCTGGTTCATGCTGGTGGCGGTGTTTTTCACGCTGCCACAGATTCGCCAAGGCTTTAACCGCTTCGGCCACTGGCTCGACCGTCTGATGGGCGGCGCTCTTCTGTTACTGGCCGGGCAACTGCTGCTGTCGACGGCCACGGGCGACTCTCCGGCTGCCCACGATTAAAGACTCCGGATCAGCGTATCGGTCTGGGTCCAGCTCAGGCACGGGTCGGTGATGGAGCATCCGAACACCAGCTCGCCGTCGTCGTTCTGGCGACCTTCTTCCAGGAAGCTTTCCAGCATCAACCCCACAATGCTGTCGTTTCCGCCGTGCTTTTGGGCCATCACTTCCTTCGCAATGTCGATTTGACGAATCGCCTGTTTGCGGGCGTTGTCGTGGCTGCAGTCCACCATTACGGAGCGGGACACGCCGCCAGCACTGAGGGCGTCCAGCGCATGGCTGATGCTCTCGGCATCGTAGTTGGTCAGGCCGCGACCGCCACGCAGCACCAAATGGGTATCCGGGTTGCCGTCAGTGGTGATCATGGACGGCAGGCCATTGGCGCCCACGCCGAAATGCTGATGGGAATGGGCCGCCGAGCGCATGGCGTTAACGGCCACCGCAACGCCCCCGTCGGTGCCATTCTTGAACCCGACCGGCATGGACAGGCCGCTGACCATTTCCCGATGCACCTGGGATTCGGTGGTGCGGGCGCCGATGGCGGTCCAGCTCACCAGGTCACCCAGGTAATCCATAGTGAAGGGGCTCAAGGCTTCGGTGGCCAGCGGCAGACCGAATTCGGCAAGATTCAGTAGCAATCGGCGGCAACGAATCAGGCCTTCATTGAGGTCTCCCTGCCCGGTGCGGTCGGGATCGTAGAGCATGCCCTTCCAGCCAACGGTGGTGCGGGGTTTTTCCAGATAGGCCCGCATCACGATCAGGAAACGGTCACTAACGTCATCGGCCAGCGCTTTGAGCTTGGCGGCGTATTCCAGTGCAGCGGATTCGTCGTGGATGGAACAGGGGCCCACCACAATGAGGGTGCGGGCATCTTCCCGGTTCAGCACCCGCCGCACCGCCTGGCGATGCTCCAGAATCTGCGCCTGCACCGACGGCGGTACCGGAAAATCCGCGCGCAGCTGCCCCGGCGTTGGCAAGGGTGTGTGGCGCCGGTTTGGCTGTTCGCTCAGATTGTCGGCGTTGCCCATGTCGACCTTCAGTTGCATGTTCATTGTTATGGTTCCTGTCCCTTCCTCAGAATCAAAAAAGCCCCGGCTGGCTACCAGTCGGGGCTTCTTCTGAGTCCGGTGGCAGCCTGGGTTCGAGCCGGGCTGCCTTACTCGTTGTTCAGTCGGTGACTATCTCAACGGCGGCCCAGGCTCTGGCTAAAATAGCCATAACCAAACCACCAGAAAAACACAGCAGACACTGCCGCCATCGGCGTGGTGCCGAGTGCGCTCAAAACATTCAATTGACAGTTCGCGTGTGTCGTCTTCATGATTTCCAATATAACCCCCGTGTTTCGGGCTTTGCAAGCCGATGGTTCAATTTTGCGGGGCCGTGCCAGATTCATCACGGAGTTTGCCATGCGTTCAGATGGTCGCAGTCGATTCGTTAGCCTGGTGCTTGTCGTGTTTCTCGGCATCACGTCGCTTGCCGTTCATGCCGCACCGGAAACCCGCCAATATCAGTTGCATCAGCGCTCCGCCGCCGATGTTGCCCGGCAAGTGCGGGACCTGTACGCCAGTGACAACCTCACAGTGACGGCTCAGGGTCAGCAACTGATGGTGCGCGGTGAACCCCGCGTACTGGATGAAATTGGCGATCTGGTTTCAACCCTGGACGTGGCGCCGGTGCAGATGAGAATCACCGTTCGCTCGACCAACACCGGCATGGGTAAACAAGGCGGCGCAGGTGTCACCATCACGAACGATCAAGCCTCTGTAAATGTAGAGCGCAAGGTTACCTCCACCCAGAGTTCGCAAGAACGTTCATTGATTGTTCAGGAGGGGCAATCCGCCCAGATCACGAACGGACAGGTGCGGGCCATTCCCCTGGCGATTCAGGGCGGCCGCAACCCGGCTTTGTTGCTGGAGCAGATTGAAACCCGGAGCGGTTTTGTGGTGAGCCCGCAGTTTATTTCCAATGATGCGGTGGAACTGAACATCCTGTCCTTTGAGGAAGACCCGGACAGCGGCGTGCCCGGCTATGAAACCGAAGCCCTGATGACCCTTCGCCGCGTAGAGCCCGGCCAGTGGATCACCTTGGGCAGCGTGCGCCAAAGCCGTTCCGGCGACAGTGCGGGCATTGTTTACCAGACCGGTAGCAACAGCCAGCAGAACCAGACCTGGCAGGTTCGGGTCGACGTTATGTAGGTTCAGGCCGCCCGGTTCTGATCGTCCAGCAATACGGCCTTGGCTTCGTTGATCTTCGCGGCCAGGAAATCGTTGCCGCCGCGATCCGGATGCAGCTTCTGAATCAGCCGCCGGTGCGCCTGAACGATTTCTTCTTTGCTACACCCCCGCTGGACGCCCAGAGTGTCGCAGGCTTCCTGCACTGACATGCCGCCAGACGCCATGGACTGCTGCCGTCCACCCGATTCCGATGAGCCACCGTGGCTGCCCTCGTTGCCGGTCATGCGTTTGAACATCGGTAAAAAACGTAGTAACACTGGCAACTTACGTAACAGCGGGATCATCGCCGCAACCGCTGCAGTCAGAACGTGCACGCGCCCCGTGAGCACCATAAACAGCAGGAGCGCACCGGCGATGACCAGCACGATTTTCCAGGTGGCGGCTTTCTTTTTTTCTGGAGTCAGCGCACCCCACTGCTTGAGGATCACAAACACCGCAGCGGCCAGCAGAATGCCTAGAATCCACTGCATGGGCTAATCCCTCTGTTCTGCCGGGTCGTAATTAAACTGCATAAGTTGGCCAGTAAGTTGGAATTTTCTATGGTCA
>CAZWEP010000099.1:0-6842 GCA_964632565.1 uncultured Marinobacter sp.
AGAGATAGATAAGTTTGAGTTTGCTACTCCGAGGCCCCCAAACCAAAAAGATCAACCAGCGCCATCGCCGTATCTTCATTTTTTATGATTAGGCTTATCATCTATAATGCAGGTCAAGCGAGTTTTTGTATTTGGTTCATGAGGTGACAGTGAGAGTTAGCAGAGAGCAGGCCGAACTGAATCGGCAAAAGGTCATTGAAAGCGCGTCGAAACTCTTTCGCGAGAGAGGGATTGACGGTATCGGCGTCTCAGATTTGATGAAGGACGTGGGCCTGACCCACGGAGGGTTCTATCGGCAATTCACGTCCAAAAACGATCTGGTCATCGAAGCGGCACGCCATGCCATGGCCGAAAATGCGAAAAACAGGGACAGTTTGTTTGCAGCAGCGCCTAATGCCTGGGAAGCCTTTGTCGAAAATTACCTGTCCAGGACACACTGCGATCACCCGAGCCTGGGATGCGTTTTTTCTGCACTGTCTGTCGATGCGTCCAGGCGGGACGAGCCGCTCAAGAACGAATTTACCAAGGGACTGGAGGCGTACATTGAGCAGCTTGTGCCTTTGGTTCCGGAAACCGAAGGTTGGACGGCTCGGGACCGAGCAATCGCTGTCATTGCTTCGATGATGGGTGCCGTGGTTTTGGCAAGGGCTGTAGATGATCAGGAATTGTCTCAGGACGTCCTAAATAGCGTTAAAAAATTAGTTACTTAAAACCCGACAGACATCCAACGTTAAAACGCTTGAATCCCAGTTGCCTGACGATTTCGTCAGGGTAGTTCGAGAGAGGGGCATTAGAAGTCATATGTAATTTCGTGCGACTCCGGTTCCATTACTTGTTCACTTTCTTTTCAACTATCCTTGTTGATGATGCGGTTGCCAAAGAGATAGCCCGACTTCTGGCAGATATAGTGAGGGTTAAGCCAAGAGGAACGATATCATGATGAAAATGATCCTGATGTTTCTTGCTTTATCTCTCTCAGCATTCAACGTGTATGCAAGTGATAACGATGATCGGTGCGAATCCGCCACGAGCAAAGTGAATGGTCTATGCGTTTCCGGTGATCGAGATTGGCGCACCACACTTGGACTGGACAAGAATCACCGATCCGCTCGTTTGTTGGCTTATGGTTCCGAACATGATCGCTGTTATTCAAGCTGTAATGATCAATTGACGGCATGTGAAAAATCGGATTCAGCATGCAATATGGAATTCCAGGAATGCACGAGCAGATGTGACTCGAAGTATATGTAGAACTACCGTTGATGTTTGATGAGCCGGTGCCATTAGTGGAAACCTCGAATAACCGAAGATGGTAAGCCCGGCTCCGACAAAAACCCAACACCAACGTTACGGTGTTGGGTTTTTCTCCCTTTGATGCCCTCTTCCAACATTCGCATGAATGTTGTGCTCCTCTGACCACACCCGCAACTCATCCAGAATCTTCAGTGCACTACGCCCAAAGTCCGTCAGCTCGTAGGTAACCGCCACTGGCCGGTCGTTGATGACTTTCCGCACCACCATCTGTCGGGCTTCCAGCTCCTTCAGCCGTTGATCAATCATTTTCTTGCTGGCGCCGCCCAGCATGCGAGCCAGATCATTGAAGCGTACCGGACCGTCTTTCAGGTGAAAGATGATCGACCCCGTCCACTTGCCCCCGATGATGCGCATGCCGCGCTCGATGGCGCAGGGTTCCAGGCAGACATTGATCGCGGTTTTTCGGCCCTGAGCGTCTGTTTCAACATGGCTTCCCATGATCACACCCTCGATAAAAAGCAGGTTACTAAAAGTATACTAATTGATCACAAAATACAGGTAACCATAGTATACCTGCCATGGAAACGTAACCTACCAACTGAACAGATCGGAGGCTCCATGAGCAATATCCTCATCATTAATGCCCATCATCATTACTCCTTTGCCGAGGGCAAACTCAACGGCGCCCTGGTGCAGATGGCCGACGAACTGCTGACCGCCAAGGGTCATCAGACTCGAATCGTGGAGGTGGACAAAGGCTGGGACGTGGACCAGGAACTGGAAAACCACCAATGGGCAGACATCGTGATTTTGCAGACCCCGGTAAACTGGATGGGCGTGCCCTGGACGTTCAAGAAATACATGGACGAGGTGTACACCGCCGGCATGGGTGGTGCCCTGTGCAACGGCGATGGCCGCACAGAAGATGCGCCTAAAGCGAATTACGGCACCGGCGGCACATTGGCGGGTAAAAAGTATCTAATCTCGCTGACCTTCAACGCGCCAAAAGAATCTTTCGACGATCCGAACGAATACCTGTTCCGGGGCAAAAGCGTGGACGACCTGCTGTTCCCCATGCACATGAACTTCCGATTCTTTGCCATGGAACCGCTGGAAACCTTCGCCTGCTACGACGTGATGAAAAACCCTCAGGTAGAAGACGACTTCCAGCGCTTTAGCCAACACCTCGAAGCCCACATTCCGGGATAAGGTAGGAGCCAATCATGACAGAGCAACACGCTGTCCACTGCGATTGCGGCGCGGTGGAAGTCACCATGACCGGCACCCCGAAGGTGCACGGTTACTGCCACTGCGAAGACTGCCGGGACCTGCTTCAGGTGCCCTACCACTCCGTTCTGGCGTGGGAGGCAGAGCAGGTTGAGATTACGCGGGGGGCGGAATCGGTGAAAACCTTTCAGCACCCCACCAAACGTATGACGCGGGTGTTTTGCAGCGATTGCGGCGAGGTGATGTACAACACCAACGCCATGGGCTGGAAGCTGATCTCACAACTGTTGGTTCTGAAAACTCACGACCACACCCTTCCGGAAAGCTACCAGCCCAGCAGTCATTTCTTCTACGACCGCAGAATCATCAACATTGATGATCCGCTGCCGAAGCGATGACAACGGGGGTATTCCAGCCAACGACTTTGGGTTAAGGGACGTTGGAGAGTAGCCTGGCGAAATGAACACAGGCGGGTGGATTTTCAGATCGACGGACCCAAAGGGCTATCGTAGCTGGCTGTCCTTACTGCCCCTGCGATTGATACCCCTAGCCGGGGTATCCTGCGTTTCATGACGCGCCTGGCAGTCAACGCAAAGCCAGACACCGGGAATGGCCTTGCGCCGGGCCTCAGGAATCGGCGCATCACATTCATCGCATTTCGCGGCACTCTCGCCTCCGGCCAACGCGCTGCGTGCGCGCTCAATCTCGTCCTCAACGCTTGCGTCGATCTGCTCCTGAACCGAACCATCACGTGACCACCCACCTGCCATAGCCCTACCCCAGAGAGATTAAATGACTGAGTCCATTTAACGATAGCATCCAGATAACTGCGGGAGCCCCGCTCCCGCAGCCTTTCGGTCACTGTTTGCCAGCTGGCTGTATGGTGGCCTCGTCCAGTCGCTTCATCAACTCCCCGCTTCGCAGCGTGTTGTAGCCCAGGTTGGAAGCCGAGAGCGATGAGCCCATCTGGTAGGGATAATCGTCGAAGGTGGCGAAAAACTCCTTGATCTTCTGCTGAACGGGCACGAAGGTCCACATGGTGTTTTCTCCGTACCAACGAAGATACATGCCTGATTCTTCCCAGGCTTTCTCGTAGGGATCGGCCTTGAGGTTAATAACTTTCGGCCACGCCGGGACTTCCCTCAATGCTGATGAGATATCTCCAGACAATATGGCAAAGTGAATTTTCCAGTCTTGCACGCGTACCGCATTCAAGTTGCCGCCCTGATCGAAATAGAAGATTTCCTGTCGTGCACTCTCTTCGGCTTCACCGGACAGATAGGGCAATTGATTGTAGCCATCGAGGTGAACTCTCCATTCCTTGCCGTTCATGGTGTGGCCTTCCTTGACCTTTTCGACAATATCCGGCTCGCCCAATGCGGCCGCAAAGGTCGGGAACCAGTCCTCGTGGCTAATGATGCCGTTCATTTTGCTACCGGGTTCAATAACGCCAGGCCAGCGCACAAGAAGCGGGATCCGGAACCCCCCTTCCCAGGTTGTGCCCTTCTCACCATGGAATGGGGTCGTGCCTCCGTCAGGCCAAGACACGGTTTCAGCCCCATTGTCCGTGGAGTAGATAACGACGGTGTTGTCACTGATACCGAGTTCCTCTAGCTTCTCCAGCAATCTGCCCACATGCCCGTCATGCTCGACCATGCCATCGGGATACAAACCGATTCCTGTCACGCCGTCAGACTCTTCTTTCAAATGCGTCCATACATGCATGCGCGACGCGTTGAACCAGAGGAAGAATGGCTCATCTTGCTGATGGGAGCGATCAATGAAATCAAGCGCGCCGGTCAGGAATTCCTCATCGACCGTTTCCATGCGCTTGCGAGTCAAGGCCCCGGTGTCTTCAATGTCGCCGTCCGCTGAAGCACGAAGTACGCCTCGCGGTCCGAACTTTTCGCGGAACTCTGGATTATCGGGATAGTAGTAGCTTTCCGGCTCCTCTTCCGCGTTCAGATGGTAGAGATTGCCGAAGAATTCATCAAAACCGTGATTTGTCGGCAGATGCTTGTCTTGGTCACCCAGGTGGTTCTTGCCAAACTGAGCAGTTGCATAGCCATGATCTTTGACCATATCGGCGATCGTGGGTGCCCAGTCGGGGATCCCGTGTGGGGAGCCCGGCATACCAATTGTCAGCAAACCGGTCCGGAACGGATGTTGGCCAAGAATGAAAGAAGCGCGACCAGCAGTACACGACTGCTGCGCGTACGCATCGGTGAACAACGCGCCTTCGCTTGCGATCTTGTCAATGTTGGGGGTCTGGTAACCCATAATGCCGTGATTGTAGGCACTGATGTTATGGACGCCGATGTCGTCGCCCCAAATTACCAGAATGTTGGGTTTTGCTCCTTCGCTTTCCTGTGCAGTGGCTGACAAGGCGAAGAGTACACTTGCCACGAAGCCGGTTACGGTTCTGGACCATTGTCCATCGCATAAATTCATCCTAAATCTCCTGATTTCAAACAGCTGCCGTTCTCCGACACTGCCGAATGAATGCTCCAATCCTTGGTCAGGACGCTATTCGGTCTGGAACGATCAGTCTTCACATAACCAAGCCCCCCATCATTGCGGAGCTCAGACCGGAAATCTGATTACTTTTTGACCACCTCCAAAATTACGCTCAGCTTTTTTCTCAGATCAGTAAAACGTTATGTTTTTTAGCCGAACAACGTCCCGGAAAACGGCCCGAATATTTCTTTACCCGCCACGCCGTTGATAGGACTCGATAGCAGGAAACGGGACTGGTGGTTCGACTTTTAGGGTTTGTTGAAATTTCAGTACGTGCCCATTGGCCGCAGGAGCCAACCATTTGAGGTGGGTGGTGGCCGATTTAGGGCTAATGAGGCTAAAGGATAATTGTTCTTTCGCGTGCTCCCATATAGCTTGCTACGCTTCAATCGGCTCAAAATAATAAGGGAGAACAATATGTTAGAAAGGGCATCAAAACCCATGGTGAGTCTGGTCGACAAGTATTTACCAGACCCCTATCTGTTTGTAATTATCCTGACGCTGGTGGCCTTCATTGCCGCGATGGTGTTTCAGGGCCATGGCCCGATGGCGGTCGTAGAGATGTGGGGCAACGGATTCTGGAACCTGCTGACCTTCTCCATGCAAATGCTGCTGGTGTTGGTGACCGGGTTCATGATGGCGAGTACTCCACTGGTGCGCGGCATTCTGAACCGGATTGCAGGGCTTGCCAGAACACCCGGTCAGGCGATTGTGCTGGTTACGTTCATCGCCCTGGTTGCCAGTTGGATCAACTGGGGGTTTGGTCTGGTAGTCGGTGCGCTGTTTGCCAAAGCCCTGGCACGCCAAATTCGGGTTCACTATCCCCTTCTGATCGCCAGCGCCTACTCCGGGTTTATCGTGTGGCACGGGGGCCTCGCAGGATCCATCCCGCTGACCATCGCAACCGAGGGCCACTTCACGGCAGACATGATCGGCATTATCGGCACCAGTGAAACGATCTTCGCATTTTTCAACCTTGCCATTGTCGTCGCGCTGTTCATTATCGTACCCCTCGTCAACCGTCTGATGTTGCCCGAAGAAAGGGACAGCGTGTACGCAGATCCGAAAATCCTGGACGATGAACCCGATACCTCCGTTGTTATCAACCGCCCGGCCGATTACCTCGAAAACAGCAGGACTCTCGCCTGGCTGATCGGTTTCAGTGGTATCGCATTCGTCTTCCAGTATTTTATTGAGGGCGGCGGTCTGAACCTGAACATTGTGAATTTCATGTTCCTGTTCGTTGCAATCATTCTGCACCAGACCCCGAAACGTCTCCTGACAAGCCTGAACGAAGCCGTTAAAGGTGGCGCTGGAATCGTTATCCAGTTCCCGTTCTACGCGGGGATCATGAGTGTGATGACAGCATCCGGACTGGCAGCCAGCATTTCCTCCGGCTTCGTTTCAATTGCCAGCGCAGAAAGCTTGCCGTTCTGGAGCTTTATAAGCGCCGGGGTGGTGAATATCTTCGTTCCGTCGGGCGGCGGCCAGTGGGCTGTCCAGGCGCCGGTGATGTTGCCAGCGGCACAGGAACTCGGAGCTGACATACCGCGGGTCGCCATGGCCGTTGCCTGGGGCGATGCCTGGACCAACCTGCTGCAACCCTTCTGGGCCCTGCCAGTACTGGCGATTGCCGGGCTGAAAGCCAAGGACATCATGGGTTACTGCCTGATGCTGCTGATCATTACCGGCATCATTATCAGTGTCGGGTTGTCCTGGCTGTAAGTTCCTTTTTTGCAATAGCCCGGAGAGTTTCAGGACTCTCCGGGTTTCTTGTGTTTGCTGATAGCTCTCCAGGACATTCACAGTTTGCTTGATAAATGACCCTGCCCCTGCATTACGGC
>CAZWEP010000100.1:0-6553 GCA_964632565.1 uncultured Marinobacter sp.
ACGTCGCTGGCGGCCTGCTGCGCTTCAAAAGATGCTTTGGCTGCGGCAATTCCGGAATCGTAGGACAGGGCTTTTTCGTAGGTTTCAACCAAATTCAAAGAAAGCGCTGGCTGGGCTGCGAGCAGGCCTATGAGCCCGGAAAGCAGTCGTTTTTTCATGACATCTCCTGTGTGTGGGGCGACGATCAAACGTCCGACATTAACTCTCTGTTATTGGGTGGACTTGGGCTCGCTTCAAGTCCGCATTATGGACAAGTTTTATAGTGACCTCTACACTTGCCGATGACACTGATTGTCAGTGTCAACTAATTGAATTCGCGTCTTGACGGGGTGCTGGCAACTTTGAAATGTTGCCGGCTGAGATTGCATAGCAGAACCCGCGACCTGATCCGGATAATACCGGCGTAGGGATCTAAGACAGATGAGAGAGCACTGGTGGTAAACCAGTGTCACCTGCCCGTCATACGCGACCCGACCTTTCTCAATAGCAGGGGCGCACCATGACAGATTTACCCACCTACCTCAGTGATTCCGCCAAAGTCGACTCGGCGGCCATCAAGCCGTTGCCGAATTCACGAAGAATATACGTGCAGGGTAGCCGTCCCGATGTGCGAGTGCCCATGAGGGAAATTACCGTGGGCGACACGCCGACTGACATGGGAGGCGAAGCAAACGCTCCGGTGCCGGTGTACGACACGTCTGGCCCCTACGGTGATCCAGAAGCCACGATTGATCTCAGGAAAGGGCTCTCACCCATCCGGAGCACCTGGATTGAAGAGCGAGGCGATACCGAGCAATTGGCAGATTACACCTCAGAGTTTACTCGCCGCCGGATGAAAGATCCCCAGCTCGACCCGCTCCGATTCATGGACGAACGCAAGCCGCGTAAAGCCAAAGCGGGGCGCAATGTCAGTCAGATGCACTACGCCCGCCAGGGAATCATAACGCCTGAGATGGAATTTATTGCCATCCGGGAGAACATGAAACTGCAGGAGGCTCGTGAGAAAGGATTGCTGAAGGATCAGCACCCGGGGCAGTCCTTCGGAGCGTCTCTCCCCGATGAAATTACGCCGGAATTTGTCCGTGACGAAGTCGCTCGCGGTCGTGCAATCATCCCGGCCAATATCAACCATCCGGAAACCGAACCCATGATCATTGGTCGGAACTTCCTGGTTAAGATTAATGGAAACATTGGTAATTCCGCCGTCAGCTCGTCCATCGAGGAAGAAGTTGAGAAGCTGACATGGGGCACTCGCTGGGGCTCTGACACCATCATGGACTTGTCGACGGGCAAAAACATTCATGAGACCCGGGAGTGGATCATCCGCAACTCTCCGGTTCCCATCGGTACCGTACCGATTTACCAGGCACTCGAAAAAGTTGGGGGCGTTGCTGAAGATCTGACCTGGGAAATCTTCAGGGACACGCTGATTGAGCAGGCAGAGCAGGGTGTGGACTACTTTACAATTCACGCAGGGGTGAGGCTGCACCACGTGCCGATGACCGCAAAGCGGGTGACCGGTATTGTGTCCCGAGGCGGCTCCATCATGGCCAAGTGGTGTCTTGCGCACCACAAGGAAAGCTTCCTCTACGAGCACTTTGAGGACATCTGCGAAATCATGAAGGCTTACGATGTCTCCTTTAGCCTCGGTGATGGGCTCCGCCCGGGCTCGATCGCAGATGCCAATGATGAAGCCCAGTTCGGCGAGCTGGAAACACTGGGTGAGTTAACCAAAATTGCCTGGAAGCACGATGTGCAGGTGATGATTGAGGGGCCAGGCCACGTGCCCATGCACCTGGTCAAGGAGAATATGGAAAAGCAACTGGAATGTTGTGATGAGGCTCCTTTCTACACGCTTGGGCCGCTTGTCACTGACATCGCGCCCGGCTATGACCACATAACGTCGGGTATCGGCGCCGCGATGATCGGATGGTACGGCTGCGCCATGCTGTGTTACGTAACGCCCAAAGAGCACCTGGGCTTGCCCAACAAAGATGACGTGAAAACCGGCATCATCACGTACAAGATCGCGGCCCATGCAGCGGATCTTGCAAAGGGGCATCCGGGCGCTCAGATTCGCGACAACGCGCTCTCCAAAGCGCGATTCGAATTCCGTTGGGAAGACCAGTTCAACCTCGGGCTGGACCCAGATACAGCAAGGGCATTCCACGACGAAACCCTGCCCAAGGAATCGGCCAAGGTGGCACATTTCTGCTCCATGTGTGGCCCGAAATTCTGCTCAATGCAGATATCCCAGGAAGTCAGGGATTACGCCAAAGCTCAGGGCCTTGATGAAGCCAGCGCCGTCGAGGTTGGCATGCAGGAAAAGTCCCGCGAATTCGTGGAGTCTGGCTCCAAACTCTACGATAAGGTCTGATCCGTCACCGACGAAAGGCAAGCCCCAGGGGCTTGCCTTTCAAATCCCACAGCGGCTATCGTGCTAGAAAGTCTCGCAGTTTGGATAGACTATGGTCGCGCCGTTTCAATTCAAGAATACTGACGTCACAGTGACCCATCGGGAAACTGTTTTTAAAGGGTTTTTCCGAATGGATAAACTCTGGCTCACCCATCCAAGATTTGATGGCCGTCCCATGCCGGAGTTTTCCCGAGAGCTATTCATCCGTGGCGACGCTACCTGCGTTCTCCCCTACGATCCGGTCAGGGATGAAGTGGTGCTTCTCGAACAATTCCGCCTGGGCGCACTCGATCGGAAACAGTCTCCCTGGCTGCTGGAACTCGTTGCAGGTATGAACGAAGAGGGCGAGTCTCCCGAAGAGGTTGCGCAGCGCGAAGGTCAGGAAGAAGCCGGTCTGACCTTCGATCCTCTCGAGAAGATCTGTGATTATCTGGTATCGCCCGGAGGAACGACCGAACTCATCCATCTTTACTGCGGGCGAGTAAGTACAGAGTCCGCTGGTGGCTTGTTCGGGCTGGATCATGAGCATGAGGATATTCGTGCGCACGTATTCAGTGCCGACGAAGCCATCGCAATGATTTATGATGGTCACATCAACAACGCCGCTGCGATTATTGCGCTGCAGTGGCTGCAGTTGAATCGATCCAGATTGCAACAGGGGTGGCACCAGGATGACTGAGTGGGTTAAGAAGCCCAGGCGGTACGTACCGGATCTAAGGCGCTTCGGAGCGCTCTGTGATGGTAATTACGTGCGGCTTCAGCGCCTTAGAAAGCTGGAAGCAGACGGTCGTCCGGTTTGCGAATTCGAGTTGCATCGTCAAGATCAGTATTTCGGCCGCGTTCGTATTGAAGTGCTTCAGACGGCCAAATTCACTGAAACCCTTCTTCTCGAGCAAATTCACAACGCAGGTCGCTGGCTGAACAATCCGCAACTCACCGTGCGCGTATATCATGATGCGGCAATGGCAGAGGTGATCAGCTGTTATCGGGATCGGCAGATTGCTCCTGTTAATGATTACCCCAACAGATTCATGCATCACCCCGACGAAAAAGTACAGGTGAATGGTTTTCTTGCGGACTGGCTGGATTTCTGTCTCAAATTTGGCCATCTTCCGATGGAGCACTCGGTCTGGTCGGCGGATGAGGGCGTGGACTAGCACCACCTCACCGCAAGTGGAACCGTGAGAGGAGTGGCTCCGTCCCGAATGTGTCGCAGTTGTCAAAACCGAAATTTGATATGGGCCGAAATTAAAGAGTGTGACGGATTTTGATACCGCGTTCGTGTGAAGGATTAGTCTTGTGGTCCAAGTTCCCTCTACCTGGCCCGCACAACCAAAAGCGTGCCTTTGAGCATCATGAATAAAATTCAGCAGCGACCTTTGCGAGTACTTCAGATTACAGATCCCCACCTGATGGCTGACCCGGCAGGCGCTTTGCTGGGCGTAAATACTCGTGACAGTCTGGATGCTGTGATTACGTCTGTTTTAGACAATCATGGTCAGCCAGACCTGATTCTCGCTACCGGAGATATTGCTCAGGACGCAACGGAAGAGGCTTATCGTCTTTTTGGTGAGAAGCTCGACGTCTTCCATTGTGAATCTGCCTGGATCGCGGGAAATCACGATGATTCAACGCTGCTGAACCGCGTCGCTGCCGAATGGAAATCAGACCGAAAACAAATATTCATGGGTGGCTGGCATTTTGTGCTGCTGGATACGTCCGTTCATGGCAAGGTGCACGGTAAATTGTCGGATGACGAGCTCGAGTTCCTCGAACAAGCGTTGAAAGAGCACCCTGAGCTGCCGACACTCGTTGCTCTCCATCATCATCCGGTCGACATTGAAGCAAAATGGATGTCGCCTATCGGCCTGCATAACCGAGATGAGTTCTGGCGTATTGTTGATCAATTTCCCCAGGTAAGGTCGGTGCTATGGGGGCATATCCATCAGGAACAAGATATCGACCGACAGGGCGTTCGATTACTTGCCACGCCTTCCACGTGCATTCAGTTTACGGCAGGGTCCGATAAGTTTTCTGTAGAGGACAAGTCCCCGGGATACCGCTGGTTTGAGATGTGGCCGGACGGAAGGTTTGACACCTCAGTCGTCCGCACCGAAAACTTCGAGTTTGAATTGGACATGCAAAGCACGGGGTACTGAAGCAACCATCATCCGGCTGATCGATGGTGTCACGAAGGGTTCAAACTGGTTATAATCGCAGTCGCTCAGGATGAGCACGCGAGGGCTGGAATACGCTCGCGTAAGTACGCGAAAAAACGCTATCACAATCTTCAAGGACCGAAGACATGCCCCAGGCAAGTGGACTGCAGTTCACCGCCCGAGTAGGCGGACATCCCCATGATTTTTTTGCGGTGGTTGGCTTCGAGCTGACAGAATCGTTGTCGAGCCTTTTTCACGGCAGGATTGAGCTGGCCAGTGCATACCCAGATCTGACCGCCGCCGACTTTCTCGAACAAACCCTAGAGCTGGTGTTATGGCAGGACGGTGAACCAAAGCGCCGCTTCACTGGCGTAGTGAGTGAGTTTGCTCGTGGTGACACTGGTCACAGGCGCACCCGCTACGAACTGATCATTCAGCCACCCATGTGGCGCCTTGGCTTGATGCACAATAGTCGCATCTTCCAGTCACAGACTACCGATACCATTGTGCGCTCTTTGCTCGAAGAGCGAGGCATCATCGACACCCGCTTTCACCTCAAAAGAGCATCGGAAGAACGAGAATATTGCGTCCAACATCGAGAGAGCGACCTTGCGTTCCTGGATCGATTGGCTGCCGAAGAGGGCTGGCACTATCGCTTCGATCACGGCAGCGCCGATGGCGATGAAAACCCAGCATTGATTATTTCCGACCATCATGGCGATTCCCCGCAACTCAATGCACTGACCTATAACGCGACCGCGGGTGGCAGCGTCCGGCAAGATGTCGTATTCCAGTTTCGCTATGAGGAGCGAGTCAGAGCAGCCTCTGTGTCCACCAAGGATTACACCTTCAAGAATCCGGCGTACGCGTTGATGCATGAGCAGCAGGCTGACGGGCTTCGGGGCCAGCGCGAAGACTATCAGCATTACGATTATCCAGGGCGGTTTAAGCAAGACGCGAGCGGCCAGCCGTTCACCCAGGCCAAACTGGATGCTCTGCGCAACGATGCCAGCACCGCCAAAGGCATGAGTAATCGGCCGGACCTGACTTCCGGCGCTAAAGCTGAAATGAACGGACACAGCATTGATGCCCTGAACCGTGAGTGGTTGTTTACGCAAATAAACCACACCGGTGAGCAACCTCAGGCGTTGGAGGAAGAGGGCGGCAGTGGGGCCACGACCTACCGTAACGAATTTCGGGCCATCCCTTCGGATCGCACCTGGCGCCCAAATCCCTACCAGCAGCGCCGTCCGGTCATGGACGGCCCTCAGATAGCCATTGTGACCGGTCCGAAAGGCGAAGAGATCCACTGTGATGAACACGGGCGGGTCAAGGTCCGGTTTCCCTGGGACAGATATGCGCAGAACGATGAACACGCAAGCGCCTGGTTGCGAGTCAGTCAGGGCTGGGCAGGCGGTCAGTATGGATTCATGGCACTGCCCAGAATCGGTCACGAAGTCATTGTATCCTTCCTGGATGGCGATCCGGACCAACCAATCATTACCGGGCGCACCTACCACGCGACGAACACGCCGCCCTATTCTTTACCTGAGCACAAAACCCGCACGACTCTGAAAACCCAGACTCACAAGGGGGAAGGCAGTAACGAACTGAGGTTCGAAGATGAAGCGGATAGGGAGCAAATTTTTGTTCACGCCCAGAAAGATCTGGATCTTCTGACCGAAAACAATCGCACTGAAGTGATCAACAACGACTGTCACCTGACGGTCGGCAATCATCGCAAATCCCAGATCAAGGGAGATGACCATGTCACGGTGGATGGAGAAAAGCGGGAGCAAGTGGGCGGAGATCAAAGTATTTCGATTGGTGGCACGCTCCATGGCAAACAGGGCAAGAGCCAGTTGGTGGAGGCAGGCACCGAAATCCACCACAAAGCCGGCATGAAAGTGGTGATTGAGGCCGGTGCCGAAATTACTTTGTCCGCTGGCGGAAGTTTTCTGAAGCTGGATCCAAGTGG
>CAZWEP010000101.1:0-6551 GCA_964632565.1 uncultured Marinobacter sp.
AGAAGTTCTGCGGGGGAGCCGAATACCTGAAAGGTCAACCTGTCACCGGCCACCAGATCAACCACAAAATAGTCCGCGGTGTCGGTGTTGTAGGAAAAACCGCTATTGTAGACGCCCCGATTGGCGCTGAGATATCCACCTACGGTGGCGTTGGGAGCCAGGCTTTGCGCCTCTGCGGGGGAATCGTTACTGGTGGCGACGCCAAGACGGGCGTCGTCTGCGGTGTCCGAGTCGACACGGGTCAGGGCTTCAATCGAAATGGAGCCCTGCAAATCCGGCTTCGGCTCGCTGCTGGAGCCACCTCCTCCACCGCAGGCAGTGACGCCAATTACGCTGATGGCCGCAATGCCAACTACCCGGAAAAAATCGCCCATACTGCACCTTATGATCGGAGGACCACTGCTGAACTCTTACGGCATTCATTATGCACGTCAGCAGTGGTCCGCTAAATCACTTACGGCGCAAATGGTGAACCAGATGCATGTTCTGCCGGATCAGAGAGCGTAGAACAGTAGCGGTACAAACCCGGCAATCAGCAGCGTTGGCCCCATAACAACCAGCGGCAACAGCAGTCGCTCGTAACGGTGCCAGAAACTTCCGGTTCGCTCTGCGGCGAGCACTTCCGTCTCGCCGACCACCTGCCGAGTTAACAGATGGTTGAGTGCAACTGGTGGGCTCAGATAACCCAATTCGAAGGCGACCAGACACACGATCCAGAAGTGCAATGGATCAATACCCAAGTTGATGGCCGGCTGTGCAATCGTCGCCGACACCAGGATTACTGCGCCAAACGGATCCATCACCATGCCGATGATCGTCAGCATGACAACAATCACCATCATGGCAATCCAGGGACTGGTGAGGTCTTCTGGGAACAGAGCATGGACGATATCCGACCGCTCCAGAATGCCACCGAGACAAATTGAAAATCCGATCAACG
Source organism: uncultured Marinobacter sp. (assembly GCA_964632565.1). Lineage (GTDB taxonomy): Bacteria > Pseudomonadota > Gammaproteobacteria > Pseudomonadales > Oleiphilaceae > Marinobacter. The sequence goes on from CAZWEP010000101.1 coordinate 941, forward strand.
CCAGCAGAGCACCAATGTGAACGGCTGAATCACTGGCAGCGGCAGTACTTCTCGCCCAGAACTCACGTCCGCGTTTGGGCGTCTTTTCCGAACCGCGGTAACCGGAGTCCAGGTACACCATCGCAAGCATGACCAGTGGCAGAATAAGCGGCGCACTGTACTCGTTAAATCCAAGACCCAGGATAAGCCAGACCGCAAAAATAACGCCCGCTGCGACCAGCGCATAGGGGACCAACGGACGCAGCTGTGCAAGCGACGCCCGAAACGCACCCGGAACGGGGTTCGGTCGCCAGTTTCCCTGGGTTTTGCACACCACGAAGGAAAACAGCGTGGCAGACATAATGAACACCCAGAAGCCCCAACCATAGAGCTCGGACGTCGTCACTTCCTTGTTTAACGCCGCAACCACAACAATCAGAAGACATGGATTCAACACCACACCGAGGCTGCCGGACATCGCGGTGGTTGCCAGCGACAACTGACGCCCTGCACCGGCCCGACGCATCTCGTCATACACCACGCCACCAACGGCCAGGATGAAGATACCCGATGCACCGGTGAAGGCTGTGGGGAAAGCCGTGGCAAATATCATTACCGACGCCAGCATAGGCGCAGGTAATTTGAACGGCTTGATAATGTTCAACAGCAGCTCTGGCACCCGCGTCTGCTTCAGTGCCATACCCACCAGGACGTAAAGCCCAATGTTGATGAACATGGAAGACAGGTTGGTCATCATGCCGAAGTAGATGGCCAGTCCTGACGCATAGCCATCGATAAACAGGAAGTAGGTCATGGCAATCAGTCCCATGACACAATACAGAGGCAACACCAATCCGGACGTTTTAGTCAGGCTACCGGGCATCATTCGGCTGGGCACATTAAACAGACGGATGACGTTAATGACCATGAACAGTCCGAACACGGCAGCCCAGCCGTATTGCAGAGTTATCGTATCCTCCGTGCCGGGGGAACTGGAAAGTCGGCCGACATAGGACGTCAAAGACAGCATCATCAAGCCATTGACGATCAATTGGGAAAACTGGCTCAAGCGCCACTCGCTGCGGTTTTTCGGTAACCTCAGGGCAATGTGGTCTGCGTCCAGTGCAGCAATGGCAGCCGCCATCGCAAACATGGCGAGAAACAGGTATTTCGTCAGCTCTATGTTATCCAGCAGAAATGACGCAAACCCCTGCTCTACCGCTTTGAACACCGCCAACGCATCGGTCGCGTGAATCTGGTTCGCCCGATAGAGTTCGTATTTCTGCTCGCAAAGCTTCAGGTTCCGGTTGAGAGATTCTCTCAGCGCCTGAGGATCCGGCGGCGAACTGAACAGATCGTCCGGGTCAGGCTCGTAGGCGTCGATGCGGCGCTGTACCTCCGCCTCGACGTCCATGGATAGCTGACACTCTGGCTCTTTTGCATCCGGATCGAGCAAGTAGTAGTTGGGCCAGGTCTGCTCCCCCACCCACAACAAGCGTGAGTGGAGAGAGTTTCCCATGCCCAGCAGCAATGTCACGATCAACAAGGCCAGGAGGATCACCCCATGCAAGCGGTGCATGGGATACATCGTTTTCGGGCCCGACTCGGCCAGAGCTCGCCAGTTCATTGAGAATCAGCCCCTTATTCGCGATCAGCCGCAGTGCATTCAGACGCACCAGGGTTGCTGGAGCAACGGATCTTGCTGAGCAGGCTCATCATTTTGGGGTGATAGACTTCTGCCGCTCCGTCTGTGCCATCTCTCAACTGCAAGCGGTTTTCACGGAACATTTCCTGGTAGCCCGTGATGTCAGACTCCGGGATACGAATCCACTTCTCTTCCGGGATCGCGTTTTCCTGACTCTGGATCAGGTCCATAGCCTGACCGTACATTCCCCAGGCGACTTCACGTGATTTTTGCGCGACATCGTCTTCAAGAACGCCGTCCCGTGCAATCACCTGAATGGTCAATTGGGCGAGAGGATAATCAACAACGCCACCGTCTTCACCGATGCCCTTGTAGAGTTCCAGCGCCTCGTAGGCAAACGCGGGGGCATAGGCTGTATCAACTGATCCATTGTTGAACTTACCGGCAAAGTTAGTGATATCCGATGGCACCACCGTCGCTTTGACATGATTCACCATGTGGATGGCGTCTTTCTGATAGTCCAAAGTGGCCATACGCTTACCGGCCAGCTCGCCAGCGGTATCGATGGAACGATCATTGACAAACAGGTACCCGGCACCGGCAGGCACGATACCCAAAACTTCGTAACCATTGGACGACATCAAAGGCGCGGCTTTCGGCTGCGCAAGAGTGGCCAGGGTCGTTTTCAGATCATCGTATGTCGGGATTGCGCCTACCGCGCTGATACTTCCTGTAAAACGGTTGAACGGACGGGTTCGCAGATCTGTTGCCGCCACCGCATCACACTGGCCAGAGTTGAAATCACCGACCGCGACTCCCTCGTCGGTGTAGGGACGCAAGTCGAAATCAACGCCGTGGGCTTTCATCTCGAGTGCGTAGTCCTTAACCATGTTGAACATGTCGCCGTTAGCACCGATGACGTCAAAGACACACATGGTGACCGTTTTGGCAGCAGCCATAGGGGCGAATGCCGCCAGGGACAGGGCAATAACAGAATGACGAATCATAACTTCTCTCCGGATCTTTCTTGTGTTTGTCAGTCGTGTAATTTTTTACAGTAGGCCATCCAGGCTCATGACTTCCGCGTCTTCGCCGGCCTCATTTGGGCTCATCTGGCCAAAATACTGTTTCGGTGTGCGATAGCCGTACTCGGCGGTCCAGTGCTTGTCTGACGAGAACTGGATCAACTCGCCCGCCACCACATCAACCAGCTGGTACTCTTCCCAAACCTCAAAGTTCTCTTCCGACTCCGCGTACCGGCGAATCACGTCCGCAAGTACGTCTGGACGACCGAAAGTTTCAGCAGCAACGGCATGAATCGCCATCGATGCCCGGATGCCGGATTTAATGCCCAGCTCGGAACTGCTTTCAAGCAATCGCCATGGTTCTGGGGACATGGTCGGCTGGGTGTCAGGAATCAACAGCCAGACCAGAGCGCGAATGGCGTTCGGCAGACCGCCCCATTTCTCGTTGTCGACACAGACTGCAGCACGCTCGGCCTGCGCTGCGATGTCTCTGGGAACGCCAGCAGCCGCACCGGAATTGGCGTCATTCACGATAGCCTGCATGCCCGTCAGCAGACCCACCAGGAAGGTAAGCTGTTCCTGGTCATCAAACAGGAACGGACACTCGAATTCCTCAGCATTGGGATCAAAATCATAAGCCGCCATGGCACGCTGATAACCGAGGAGCCGTCGCTCTGCGGTTTCCGCGTTCAAGCGCTTCATTCTCTCCCGCGCGTCTTTCGCCGCCGGCACGTCGCCCTTGAAGTCGGCTCTCAGATACTCGAGCTCTGCTTCCCAGGCGCGATACTCCATGCAATTACCGGCAAGCAACATCAAAAGCGAGCCGGTGCTGTCCGGTGCATCGGTTACGCGGGAGAACGAATAGAGCAGTGGATCGATTCCTTCACCGAGCGAACACGCCATCCGGGTATCGGACATCTGGAGAACGTAAGGCGTCGCTTCGTCTTCGGAGTAGCTGGCGAGGACTATGCCTGTTGTGGAGTAAATCGGATTGGCAGAGCAGCCTGCCAGAAGTGCGAGCGCGAGGGCGCAAAGTCCAGCCTGGAAAAGCGCCGGTCGTCCTGAACGGAAGAATCCCCAAAGGTGAGTCATACGTTGTCCTGCTTTGATTTGTTTTTGTATGTAACGGAACGAGAGAGTGCGCGGTTTCACATTTTTCAAAAATGGCTGGAGTGCCGACTTGGGGGCGCCAATGAGGCCAATTCAAAGTACACAAGGCAGGAGATCAAATTTTTTCTTTAAAAAACAACAGTCTGAAATACGGCGAATTCAAGATGGTCGGCGAAAACTACTTGTCATTATAGGCCATGCGATCGGAAGGGGCGCTCGCGCCCGCCTCATCAAAACCCATCATTGCCAGCACCTGTTCAGTCAGATCATTCAGACTGAGCCCACCATCGGGACGGTACCAGGTGACTGTCCAACTCAGCGCACCAGTTAGAAGTCGCCGGGTCACAAATGGGTCGGCGGACAACGCCCCTTCTGCTTTGAGAGCTTCCAACACGTCAATCCAGAGCCCCTCGTAGATATCCCTGAGCTTGAGGACTTCTGACTGCATTTCATCCGAGAGACTGCGCCACTCAAAAACCAGAACAGCCATTGCCTCGCCAGTTTGCCCATTGACTGACTCCAGTTCAGCCCGGATCAACGCGCGCAACTTATCCTGATTGGTTTCGACCGCGTCCATAGCGGCCTGCATCAGCGCCGTGTTCAGGTGGATTGTTTCCACCATGACCGCCTTCAAAATTTCTTCCTTGGTGCGGAAATGATGGAACAGACTGCCGGATTGAATGCCAACGGCGGCGGCGAGGTCGCGGACGGTGGTGCGTTCGTAGCCTTTTTCCCGAAACAACCGGGCTGCTTCTCTGAGCAGTCGCCCCCTTGCGCCAGTGGGGTCGGAGACAAAATTTTCATCGATGAGCGATTTGAGGATGGCGTCTTGGTTCACGAGGGGGTCCCACACAGCGAATGGCAGTGGATATTCTATCCTGATTTTGTCTATTTACAAACCAAGCGCTTGCTTGGTATTGTCATTTCAAATGATCCGGAATGATCGAGAGAGGAAAAGACATGGCCCAGTCCGCAGACGCAGACAAGACTGTCCGCATCGGCTGTTCCGCCGCTTTCTGGGGCGATACGGAAACCGCTGCCGCCCAGTTGGTCGCTCACGGCAACATCGACTATCTGGTTGCTGACTACCTTGCCGAAATCACCATGTCCATCATGGCCGGCCAAAAAATGAAGGACCCCACCCAGGGCTACGCTCGGGACTTCGTGCAAACTGTGATGGGGCCTTTACTGGGAACCATAAAGGAAAAGGGCATTCGGGTATTGGCAAACGCCGGAGGCGTCAATCCCATCGCCTGCCGCGAGGCGCTTCAGGCCCTGTGTGAAAAGGCCGGTATCAATCTGAACATTGCGCTGGTGCTGGGTGACGATCTTTTGCCGAAGAAAAAGCAGCTGTCCGAAGCTGGTGTAGTTGAGATGACCACCGGGCAAGCGATGCCCGCGATGATGGTCAGCCTGAACGCGTATCTGGGAGCTCCCGGGCTGGTTGCAGCTCTGGAACAGGGGGCCGATATTGTGATCACCGGTCGCGTCGCAGACAGTGCGCTGGTGCTGGCGCCTCTGGTTTATGAGTTCGGATGGCAGTGGTCGGACTACGACAAACTGGCACAAGGCAGCCTGGCAGGCCATCTGCTTGAATGCGGCGCGCAGGCGACCGGTGGCAATTTTACGGACTGGCAGGATGTTGCCGACGGTTTTGAAACCATGGGTTTCCCGATCGCAGAGGTGCGAGCCTCTGGCGACTTTGTCATGACCAAGCCCGGAAACACCGGCGGAAAAGTCTCAGTGGGTACCGTTGCCGAGCAGCTGGTGTATGAAATCGGTGATCCGAGAGCTTACATTCTGCCAGACGTTGTCTGCGATTTTACCCAGGTTCAACTAGAAGAAATTAACC
>CAZWEP010000102.1:0-6460 GCA_964632565.1 uncultured Marinobacter sp.
TCACGTCTATGCCAAGCGGGACTTCTACATTGATGAAGATTCCTGGCAGATCGCGATCGTTGATCACTACGACGGCCGCGGTAACCTCTGGCGTCTCGCCGAGGCACACGCGATCCAGGCGTATGATGCAATCATTCCAGGGTATGCCTTCGAAACCCTGTACGACCTGCTTTCCGGACGCTACCTGGTGATGGGTCTGACCAACGAAGAGGAAGACCCTTACACCTACGATACCGAAATGCGTTCGCGTGATTACACACCTGCGTCCCTGCGTCGCTCTGGTGTTCGATAAGTAAAAGTTTGCCTCTCCGCCTGGGAGGGGCTTTTTTCTAGCTATTCGGTGAGCACTCTGTTAGGGTGCTCACTATCCTGCCTCTAGGGATTCCGCAGTAAAAAGACTTCCAGTCTGTTGCGAACCATATCCATACGACCTGTCAGAGGACGTCACCCCGTTAACGGCGCGTGACCGTAGTCGTCTTTTTTCCATGTCTATCATGGCTCTGCCCGCATACACCGGATCGGTGTTCGTGGAGGCAGAATAATCAAGAGTTGAATCTATGAGTTTTTCTTCGCTCGGTTTGTCCGAGCAACTGGTGCGTGCCACCGCCGATCAGGGTTATGAAACCCCGTCCCCCATTCAGGCCCAGGCCATTCCCGCCGTACTTTCCGGCAAAGATGTGATGGCTGCGGCTCAAACCGGTACGGGTAAAACCGCCGGATTTACATTGCCCCTGCTGCAGCGACTGTCTGCAACACCGCGCGCTGGCAAAGGGCCCCGGGCGCTCATCCTGACGCCGACACGCGAGCTGGCGGCTCAGGTCCACGACAGCGTGGCGTTATACAGCCGTTATCTACCCACCAAATCGGCTGTGGTATTCGGCGGTGTGAAAATCAATCCGCAGATGATGAAGCTGCGCAAAGGCCTCGATGTTCTGGTGGCAACGCCCGGACGCCTGATGGACCTGTATCAGCAGAACGCCGTGCGCTTCGACGAGATTGAAGTGCTGGTTCTGGACGAAGCAGACCGCATGCTCGACATGGGCTTTATCCGCGACATTCGCAAGATCCTGGCCTTGTTGCCGGCCAAGCGTCAGAACCTGATGTTCTCGGCCACTTTCTCGAACGACATTCGCAAGCTGGCGACCGGCCTGCTGAACAACCCGGTGCAGGTGGAGGTTGCCGCGCGTAATACCTCGGCGGAGTCCATCAAGCAGTCGGTTTACCCGGTGGATCAGAGCCAGAAGACGGCGTTACTGAGCAAGCTGGTTCGTGAGAACGGTTGGGAGCAGGTGCTGGTGTTTACACGCACCAAGCACGGGGCCAATCGTCTGACCCAAAAGCTCGAGCGGGACGGTATTACCGCCGCTGCGATTCACGGTAACAAATCCCAGGGTGCCCGTACCCGGGCGCTGGCAGAGTTTAAGCAGGGCGAGATCCGGGTGTTGGTTGCGACCGACATTGCCGCTCGTGGCCTGGACATCAAACAGCTGCCCCAGGTGGTGAACTTTGAGCTGCCCAATGTGCCGGAAGACTACGTTCATCGAATTGGCCGTACCGGGCGTGCCGGCGAGAGCGGCCATGCGTTATCATTGGTCAGTGCGGACGAGGGCAAGATGCTCGCAGGTATCGAAAAGCTGATCAAGAAGCAGCTGCCGCGAAAGGAAGTCGAGGGTTTTGAGCCTAAGAACAATCTGCCATTAAAGCCAAAGGCCAAGGCAGACCCCAGCCGAGCGAGAAATCGCAACGGTGGTAAGGGCGCTGGCGCGCGAGGTCAGGGTGGCAATGGTCGCCCCGGCGGTTACAGCGCCAAGCCCGGTGGGAATCGGAGCGGACGAGGTCGATCTTCAGCCGGAGGTCAGGCCCGCCGTTCGGCCTGAATCGGCAGGCAGCGACATGGAAAAAGCGGTGGTTACACCGCTTTTTTCGTTTCAGGAACGGGTTCTTTGATCAGTACATCCCGAATCGACAGCGGTTTGCCATCCACGCTCAATACTTCAATCGGGCGTATCGGCTTTCCGGTCTCACGATCTCTTAGATCCAGAGGTTGTTGCTCCGGTGCCGGATTCCATTTGTCGCCCCACTGACGCAGTGCAACAACAATTGGAAACAGGTCACGGCCTTTTTCGGTGAGCCGGTATTCACAGCGTGAACCGTGCTCGCCAACCTCCACTTTTTTCAGAACCTGATGATCCACCAGGCGAGCCAGCCGGTCACACAGAATGTTCCGTGCAATGCCCAGCTCCCTCTGAAAGTCCACAAACCGGCGCGTGCCGTACATCGCATGCAGTACGACTAACAGGGACCACCAGTCGCCGACCTCGTTCAGGGCGCGGGCGACCGAGCAATTGGAATCGTCAAAACGTTTTCTAGCCATGAAGAAGAGTGTATCGAATAGGGTTGCATTTTAAAACCAGATTCAATAGAGTTGCGTAAAGAAACCAAATTAGTGAGGTTGCGATCTAATATGAGCATGAACCTTGGTCCGATGTTTCAGCCGTTTGAAATCCATAACCTGACGTTGCGCAACCGTGTGGCGATGGCCCCCATGACGCGCAACTTTTCGCCGGGCAATGCACCCAACCAGAAGGTGGTGGACTATTATCGTCGCCGCGCCGAGGGTGGTGTGGGCCTGCTGATTACGGAAGGTACTACCGTGAATCATCCGGGTGCCAATGGTTATCCAAACGTACCTTTTTTCCACGGCGACAATGCCCTTGCGGGCTGGAAAGAAGTAGTCGATGCAGTCCACGAGGCTGGTGGCGCCATTTTCCCGCAGCTATGGCACGTGGGTGCTGTGCGCAAGGAAGGCACGGAACCGGATCCTGCGGTTCCAGGTTACAGCCCGTCCGGTCTGTTTGCGCCGGGCAAGCCCAACGGAAAGGCCATGACGAAAGACGACATCAATGATGTTGTGCAGGCTTTTGCCGATGCGGCTCAAGACGCTAAAGCGCTCGGTTTCGACGGTGTCGAAATTCACGGAGCCCACGGCTACCTGCTGGACCAGTTTTTGTGGGAGGGCACCAATCAGCGCGACGACGAATACGGTGGCAGCATGGAAAACCGCCTGCGCTTTGTCGTTGAGATCGTTGAGGCTGTCCGTGAGCGTGTGGGCCCGGACTATCCGATTATGCTGCGTTTTTCCCAGTGGAAGCAGCAGGATTACGAGGCGAAGTTGGTGAATACCCCGGAAGAGCTGGAGCATTTTCTGATGCCGCTGGTGGATGCCGGCGTGGATATCTTCCACGCCTCGACGCGTCGGTTCTGGGAGCCTGAATTCGAAGGTTCTGATCTCAATTTGGCCGGCTGGACCCAGAAACTGACTGGCAAGCCTACCATGTCGGTCGGCAGCGTTGGGCTGACCGAAGACTTCATCAGCGGCACCTTTGCCAGCAAGAAGGAAGCGGTTGAGCAGTCAGGCATCGACGAGCTGGTGGAACGTATGTCTAACCACGAGTTCGAGCTGATTGCCGTCGGGCGGGCCCTGTTGCAGGACCCCGAGTGGCTGGTGAAGGTAAGGGAAGGCCGTATCAATGACGTTGAGGCGTTTGCCAAAAAGTCCCTTGCCAAGCTGTATTGATCCTTGCTGAACCCTTGAAGAGCTGTTCTTCAACCCCGGCATTGTCCGGGGTTTTTTTGGCCCCGAATCTGTCGTTTTGGTAATTCGTTGGAAGGACAGAGCGCTAGAGCTTTGATGTACCCTGTTGATAGACAGATGTTTTTCATTCAATCAGCAGGAGGCATTGGGATGTTAAGGTCAAAACTCGTTTTGGCAGTATGCATGGCAGCGGTATTGGCGGTGTTTGCAGGTTGTGCAACGGTCGGCAAGGATTTCGCCACCCACAAGGTGGATCAGATAAACATTGGTGAAACCACACGCAATGACATCGAAGCCATGTTTGGTGCGCCCTGGCGCACTGGTGTCGAGGATGGCAAGCCCACGTGGACATACGGCAAGTACCACTGGTCGGCGTTTGGTGACGCAGAAACCACCGATCTGGTTGTTCGTTTCAATCCAGACGGCACCGTGGCGTCCTACGTTTACAATACGACTGAGTAAGGGTTGGCCATCAACAGTCAGTTAACGACAGGGGACAAGCGCGAGCCCGCCAGCCTCTTGGAACTGCTTGACGGTATCGAAGCCGCGGCTCAAGACCGCGACAGCGTCACCATCGAAGAAATGATGGATGCCGTCGGGCGGCGGAGCTTCGGACCCGTAGTCTTGCTGGTGGGCATCGTCCTGGTCACGCCTCTCAGCGGCGTGCCCGGGATACCGACCCTGATGGGGCTGCTCACGTTGCTAACCCTTGGTCAGGTGTTGTTGGGCCGGAAGCATTTTTGGCTTCCGCGATGGATCGTACATCGATCTATCAGCAATCAGCGGCTCAAGCTAGGGGTGCGATGGTTGCGACCGACAGCTTTCCGCATTGATCGACTCACCCGCCCTCGATTCACGCCGGTGGTGGACGGGCCAGGTCTGTACCTCATTGCGGTGGGTTGTCTGGTGATATCGATGGTGATGCCGGCCACGGAGTTAGTGCCTTTCAGCGCCAGCATTGCCGGTCTCGCGCTTGCGGCTTTCGGTCTGGCCATGATCTCAAGGGATGGCATTCTCGCCTTATTTGCCTGGGCTGTTTCACTGGCGGGCCCGCTCTGGCTGATTGGCAAGCTGGCCCATTAACCGAGTAAAAAATTCCTCCTCTACGCAGGTCAAAATTGCGAAATTGAGCTAGATTTAGGGAAGGAGACCCCTCGTTGAATGGCAAAAGAGGAGGTGCGCCATGAAACGTTTGTTCTATCTTGTTTCGTCGATCGACAGCGCTGAAGACATTTCTGACGACCTTCACCGCCACGGCGTCACCAACTGGCGATTCCACATCGTCAGCAAGGATGAGGCCGGCCTTTACACGCATCAGCTTCACTCGGCTTCCATTCTCGACCGAACGGACTTGCCTAGGTTTGTAGAGCGCGGTGCGCTTGCGGGGCTGGCGTTGGCCGTGATTGTGGTTGCGCCCCTGGCGATGTTGGATCTACTCGATCTACCGGCCGCAGCGCTGGTGGTTCTGTTTTGCTTCCTGATTGCGGCTGGTGCCTGGATTGGCGGCTTCGGTGGGATTGGTTCGGAAAACTATCGGCTGGGCCCCTATCACGAGGCCATCGAGGCGGGTAAATACCTGATCATGGTCGACGCGCACGCTGATCATATTCCCAAGGTGAAAGAGTTGATGACAAAGAACCACCCGGATGCTGAATTGCAGGGTTGGGACTCCAGCATCAACAACCCGTTTGCGCGCAAACGAAGACACGCGATTAACTAGGCCAATAAAACGAAACAGGCCGCCTGAAAAGGAAGTTTGATGTCCAAAACCGGAGTGATACTCACGGGCGGCGGCGCCAGGGCAGCCTATCAGGTAGGCGTCCTGCGCGCCGTCGCGGACATGTATCCGGATTGGCATTACCCCTTCAGCGTCATCATCGGAACCTCGGCCGGCGCCATCAACGCGATGGTGCTGGCCGGCAGCCGTGGCCTGTTCCGCCACAACGTGGATCATCTGGACAGTGTCTGGTCTGAGCTGACCATGGACCAGATCTTTCGATCCGGCTCCTTCAGTCTGGTCCGGAGTTTGAGTACGGTTGCTCGCAAATTTGTCAGTCGACCACTGGAGAGTGGACCAGTTTCCCTTCTGGACAACGCGCCGCTCAGAGACCTGCTGAAGCGAGAAATTCACCTGGATAACATTCGCCAGACCATCCGGGAAGGAAATATCGACGCCATCGGGCTCAACGCCTGCGGTTACTCCACCGGTCAGAACATCTGTTTTTTCGAGGGAAACGTCGACCTGGAGGGCTGGTCGGTCGGCCAACGCGCCGGCACGCGAACCCACCTGACGCTGGAGCACATTATGGCGTCGTCAGCCATTCCCACCCTCTTTCCGCCGGTGCGCATCAACCGGGAGTATTTTGGCGATGGCGCGACACGACAGATGGCACATATCAGTCCGGCGCTCAAGCTCGGGGCCAGGAAAGTGCTTGTCGTTGGCGTCAGTGCTAACCAGATGAGCCCATTGAAGCGCCCGGACAAGCCGACAATACCGACCATGTCGCAGGTACTCGGGCATGTGTTCAACGGTATTTTCCTCGACACGCTTGATTACGACATTGACCGTTCGCGCATGATCAACCAGCTGCTGGAATTGATTCCGCCGGAAAGGCTCCAAGAGGCCGGGCTCGACCTCAATCCGGTGGACATCCTGGAGATCTCTCCATCTCAGCCCATTGATGAGATTGCGAAGAAGTATCTGGATAGTATGCCCGTCATTCTCCGCCGCTTGAGCGGTGCCACTGAAATGACGGCCGACTCCAGCGCCAGTCTCGCGAGCTTTTTGCTGTTTGACCCGGGTTTTTGTAAGGAACTCATCAATCTCGGTTATCGGGATGGCCAGAGCCACGCCCGTCAGATTGA
>CAZWEP010000103.1:0-6261 GCA_964632565.1 uncultured Marinobacter sp.
CGCGCAACGCGTCTGCGGTTTTACCGTCCACGGCGTTGCGACGCTCGGGCCGGTTCAGCACGATGGTGGCAATGCCGTCGCTGATTTCAGTGTATACATCGGGTGTGGTGCGGTTTTGGGTGGGTTCAGCCATGCGCAGTCTCCCGCCGGCTGATTGTACTGATCAGATCGTTACCGGCGTGTCGTTGGTCGAGAATTCCGCTCGATTGCGGCCATTGTTTTTCGCAGTATACAGAGCCGAGTCGGCTTCGAGCATCAGGTCTGCAAAACTCCTGTGCCTCGCTGCCATCTCGATACAGCCGATACTGGCGGAGAGGTTCATCGGCTTGCCCTGGATTTCTACGCCCTGTATCGCAATGGCGGTAAGAACCCGATTGGCGATGTTCGGAAAGTCTTCGTCAGCGGACAAGGGCAGTACGATCGAAAACTCCTCGCCTCCGATGCGGCCGATGATGTCGTCTTCCCGAAGTTCTTCGGTCAACGTTTTGGCAACCACTCGCAAGGCTTCGTCTCCGGCGGAATGTCCCCAACGATCGTTGATGGTTTTGAAATGATCCAGGTCTAACATGAGTACCGCCAGAGACGTTCCCCCTGCCCGGGCACGGCTGAAGGCCCGGGCGCCCTCGCGAAGCAGCGAGCGCCGATTAAACAGGCCGGTCAGGGGATCTCGCTCAGCCAGATCTCGCAGCCGGCGCTCGGAGAGTGAAAAGGCCATCAGCGGCAAGGCCAGGGCGGTGCCGGTGGCCAGCAAGATGTGATTGATCAGGATCAGTCGCAGGATCAGAGCAAGCTCATGAACCGTTCCGTTGATGGCGTTCACGGCGATGACCAGTGCCTGGATCATCATCAGAATGCCATGGACCGTGAACAGAACCTGCAGAACCCGCAACGGCATTCGAACTTTGGCGGCGATGGCCGAAAGCCGATAAACCGCCACGCTGAATACGAGTGCCGAGAAGATTGCTGTGATTGCTCGCGGCGCCTCTGCAGACAGATGAAAGGTCCCGAGGAGCAAGATTAGATAGACGCTGAAGCCGACCGCAACAAACCAGCGGAATCGCCGATGGGCTTTCGCCGGCAAGCGTGAAAAACCTTGCAAACCGGCCAGAACCAGCAGTGGAGAGAGCCCCAGCAAACCATGGGCAGCAAAAACGGTGATAAAGGGGGCGTCGATGGCTACTCGCGCGCCGGCCAGGAGGCTACCGCCAGCAAACAAGAAACAGGCGAGGGCCCAGAGTCGAAAACAGTTCTGGCGACCGCGCAACCGATAGATCCACCACAGCAGCGCGCCGATCACAACATTGAGCGTGACAGACATCAACAGCAGTGTTGGCAGATGAATCTCAAATGACATCATCGGATCACGGGAGTTTGGGGCTTGTTAACATCCTAGGCAGGACGGCGGTAACGCTCAGTAGCTTTTTTGTAAAATTCATCGAGAGGTTGGGCGAGAGGCAGGAAAGCCGCCGGAGGGGTTTCCGGCGGCGGCAGAATCACGCGTTTTTCAGCGTATTCATGTCGATCACGAAGCGGTACTTCACGTCGCCTTTTTTCATGCGCTCGTAAGCTTCGTTGATGTTTTTGATGTCGAGCATTTCGATGTCACAGGAAATATCGTGCTCGGCACAGAAATCCAACACTTCCTGGGTTTCCGGCATGCCACCAATCAGTGAACCTGCCAGTACGCGACGCTTGAAGACCAGTGCGCCGGCCTGAACCGCCGGATCTTCAATCGGCTCCAACAGACCCACGATGATATGCGTGCCATCCACCTTCAGGCAGTTCAGGTACGGGTTCAGGTCGTGCTGCACCGGGACCGTATCCAGCATGAAATCGAAGGTTTCCGTGGCCGCTTTCATCTGCGCCGGATCGGTTGAGATCACCACGTGATCCGCACCCTGCTTCTTGGCTTCTGCCACCTTGCTCTCAGAGCGGGTGAAAATGGTGACTTCCGCACCCAGCGCCTTGGCGAATTTCACGCCCATGTGGCCCAGACCACCCATACCGATAACGCCAACCTTGTGGCCGGCCTTCACGCCGTAATGACGCAGAGGGGAGTAGGTGGTGATACCCGCACAAAGGATCGGCGCGGCGGCAGCCGGGTCGAGTTTCTCCGGCACTTTCACCACGAAGCGATCGCTGACGACAACCTTGTCCGAGTAGCCGCCGTAAGTGATGGAGCCGTCGTGACGGTCGACGCCATTATAGGTACCGGTCATGCCTTCTGCGCAGTATTGCTCCAGCCCGGCGTTACAGGAAGAACAGGTACGGCAGGAATCGACCATGCAGCCAACGCCTACTGTGTCTCCGACTTTGAAGTCTTTCACTTCCGGGCCGACCGCGGTCACGCGACCGATGATTTCGTGGCCGGGGACGACCGGAAACTGGGAAACGCCCCAGTCGTTCTGGGCGAAGTGGATGTCGGTGTGGCACACGCCACAATAATCGATCTCGATGGACACATCGTCCGGCCGTGGTTCGCGACGGTCGAAACTCATGGGAGCCAGTTTCGAATCGGCGGATTGAGCTGCGTAACCTTTTGCATTCGCCATGGTTATCTTACCTTCGGTGATTCGGGTGAGTGACATGTGATAGTTAGTTAACTACGAAATAACTGAGGATCAGATTCGGTTTTACAACCGTTCGATCATCGGTCTACGACTAATGTCGATGTGTGTGGCGATAGTCGGTAGGTGTTTGCCCCATGATCTTTTTAAACAGGCGCGAGAAGTAGTAACTGTCATCATAGCCCAGTGTGCGACTGATGTGCGCAAAGGAATGGCTGCTGGAGTCCAGGAGCTGACAAGCCTGTTCGATTTTCAGGTGAAGGAAGTGCTGGATGGGTGACACCCCCGTAGCCGCCCGGTAGCGAGTGGCAAAATGGGCGGGCGTAAGACCGGTCAATTCCGCCAGTTGGTCCAGTGTAATGCGTTCCTGAAGGTGCTCGCGCATAAAGTTGTGAATCACCTCCAGGTCTGGCTGCCGCGACTGGGCGGCCTGGTCCAGGCTCAGGGGAACGCCCGCGAGCAACTGCCGTAATCGGTTAGCAACGTGGACCAGTCCCGCCGTTCGAAAGCCCGTTTGTTGTACCGACAGCAGCCCATTGAAATCCACCAGCAAGCGCGGCTGCCGACCAATGTGCTGAACGTGAAGGCCGTTCAGGAAGCCCAT
Source organism: uncultured Marinobacter sp. (assembly GCA_964632565.1). Classification (GTDB taxonomy): domain Bacteria; phylum Pseudomonadota; class Gammaproteobacteria; order Pseudomonadales; family Oleiphilaceae; genus Marinobacter. The sequence continues at coordinate 3,172 of CAZWEP010000103.1, forward strand.
GTGTTCCTGAAATGCGGTCGCCAGCGGACCGGTGTAATGCACCCAATGGATTGTCCATGGGTTGCCGGGAGCCGCAGTGTACCGGTGAGCGGCGCCTGCGGGGATCAACACCAGGTCGCCGCCTTTCACCACGAAGGGCTGATCTTCAATATTGACGTAGGCTTCGCCCTCGGTGCACAAGATCAGCAGGTGATCGTTGTGTTGCTCCCGATGCATGTGATGGCCTTCGGCACGGCGATAGTGGCCGAAGGCCAGCGGGTACAGATCCCGGGTGAGCGGGTGTTGTGACAGGCGCCGAATCACCGGAGCCGGAATCACGTAACGAATGCTGTCGGCGGGTACGGGCCACTGGGAAGTGCGGGTCATGATGCGAGCTGCGTTGTCTTGTAATCTAAAAATAGTCCAGCATGAGCGAAAGTTAGTCAATCATTCCGCAGACCAACCTTTGCTAGCATCAGCTTATATATCGCATACCAACAACAATGACAGGGAACATCCCATGAAACAGGTACCTCTCTATCTGGGCGGCGAGTTCGTCCAGAGTCAGACCGATCAGTGGATCGATGTCACCGATCCCGCCACCAACGAAGTAATCGCCAAAGCACCCTGCACCACAGACGATGAAATGACCCGCGCCATCGAAAGCGCGAGCGAAATGTTCAAAGTCTGGAAAGAAACGCCAGTGTCTGAACGGGCACGGGTCATGATGCGGTATCAGGCGCTGCTGAAAGAACACCACGATGAGATCGCAGAAATCCTGTCCAGCGAGACCGGCAAAACCTTCGAAGACGCCAAGGGCGACGTCTGGCGAGGCATCGAAGTGGTTGAGCACGCGGCCAACATTCCCTCCATGATGATGGGGGAGACGGTTGAAAACGTGGCCCGCGAAATCGACACCTATTCCTTTACTCAGCCCCTGGGTGTCTGTGCAGGCATCACGCCGTTCAACTTCCCGGCCATGATTCCCCTGTGGATGTTTCCGCTGGCCATTGCCTGCGGCAACACCTTTATCCTGAAACCGTCAGAGCAAGACCCGCTGACCCCAACGCGGCTGGCGGAATTGTTCGAAGAAGCGGGTGCTCCGAAGGGCGTCTTGCAGGTGGTACATGGCGCCAAGGATCAGGTGGACCGGCTACTCACGGATCCGGCCATCAAGGCGGTTTCCTTTGTCGGTTCGGTGCCCGTGGGCCGCTACATATACGAGACCGGCACCAAACACATGAAGCGGGTACAGAGCCTGGCCGGAGCCAAGAACCATCTGGTGGTGATGCCGGACGCAGACAAGCAGCAGGTGATCAATGCTCTGGTCGGTGCGTCTGTGGGCGCGGCTGGCCAACGCTGCATGGCGATTTCCGTAGCGGTGTTTGTGGGTGAGGCCCAGCAGTGGATTCCGGAAGTTAAAGAGGCGCTGGCGGGAGCAAAACCCGGCGCCTGGAACGACGCAGGTGCCAGTTACGGGCCGATCATCAGTGCCAAGGCGAAAGACCGCATTGAGCAGCTGATCGCTCGCGGCGAGCAGGAAGGCGCCAACCTGCTGCTGGACGGTCGCGGCTGCACCGTCGACGGACTGCCAGATGGCAACTGGGTAGGGCCGACCCTGTTCTCCGGCGTGACCGAGAACATGGACATCTACAAAGAAGAAATTTTCGGCCCGGTGCTGTCCTGCATGGAAGTGGACACCCTGGAAGAGGCCATCGCACTGGTCAATCGCAGCCCCTATGGTAATGGCACATCACTGTTCACCAGTTCCGGCGGCGCTGCCCGTCGTTACCAGCACGAGATTGATGTGGGCCAGGTTGGTATTAACGTGCCGATTCCGGTGCCCCTGCCGTTCTTCTCGTTTACCGGTTGGAAGGCGTCGTTCTATGGCGATCAGCATACCTATGGCAAGCAGGCAGTGCGTTTTTACACGGAAACCAAGACCATCACCGCCCGCTGGTTCAGCAGCGATGCGCAGGCCGAAACCAATTTCTCTATCAAGATGCGCTGAGGCAAGGCAATGAATTTTGATCTGACTGACGATCAGCTGGCGTTCCGCCAGGCCGCCCGGGCGTTCGCGGAGAAGTCCATGGCACCCCATGCGGCGCAATGGGACAAAGACCACTTCTTCCCGGTGGATGTGCTGCGCGAAGGCGCCAAACTCGGGTTCTGTGGCATTTACTCCCCGGAAGCCCAGGGTGGTCTTGGGTTATCCCGGCTGGATACCAGCATCATCGTTGAGGAACTGGCCGCAGCCTGTCCCTCTACGGCGGCCTTTTTCACCATTCACAACATGGCGACCTGGATGGTCGCCACCTTTGGCAACGACGAGGTGAAAGCCACCATCGCGCCGAGAATGACCAGTGGTGAGTGGCTGGGGTCCTACTGCCTGACCGAGCCAGGCGCCGGTTCTGACGCCGGTAATCTGCGCACCCGGGCGGAGCGTGACGATGATGGCTATCTGCTCAATGGGAGCAAAGTGTTCATCTCCGGCGCGGGCGCCACGCAAATGCTGGTGGTAATGGCACGCACCGGCGCGCCCGACAGTGGTCCGAAAGGCGTCAGCGCTTTTGTCGTGCCGGCAGACGCTGCAGGTATTCACTACGGCAAATGCGAGGAAAAGATGGGCTGGAACAGTCAGCCTACTCGCCAGGTCACGTTCGAGAATGTGCGTGTGCCCGCCATCAACCGATTGGGCGAGGAAGGCGAGGGCTTTCGCATTGCCATGAAGGGGTTGGACGGCGGTCGCCTGAACATTGCCACCTGCTCCCTGGGTGGCGCCCAGGCGGCTTTGCTGCGGGCTCGCAACTACCTGCACGAGCGGCAACAGTTCGGTCAGCCACTGGCCAGTTTCCAGGCGCTGCAATTCAAGCTGGCGGATATGGCCACGCAACTGGTGGCGGCCAGGCAGATGGTGCGCCTCGGTGCGTTCAAGCTGGACAACGCCGATCCGGAAGCCACCCTGCATTGCGCCATGGCCAAACAGTTTGCTACCGACGCCTGTTTCGAGGTCTGTAATCAGGCGTTGCAGTTACACGGTGGCTACGGCTACATCCGCGAATATCCGCTGGAACGTTACGTACGGGACCTGCGGGTTCACCAGATTCTGGA
>CAZWEP010000104.1:0-6248 GCA_964632565.1 uncultured Marinobacter sp.
GCTGGTCAGCCACTGGGGGCCACCATCGGATACGGCACCCAGGCAGACATCATCACCGCCTTCAGCATGGACCTGAACGGTAACGGTATTACTGTCTCCAACGATGTCTGGGAAGAAATGAGCCCGCACATTGAAGACAATGCGGACGGAAAACCCAAGCATCCAATCAGCGCTGCCGCACTGAAGCCGGTTATCGAGTCTTACCGTGACAAGGGCGAGCGTTTCCGCATGGGCATGGTATTCCCGGTGTCCACTCACAACTATGAACTGCGCTACTGGCTCGCTGCCGGCGGCCTGAACCCCGGTTACTACGCGCCACAGCGCGGCGACACCAGCGGTACACTGGAAGCAGACGTACACCTGTCGGTTACGCCGCCACCGCAAATGCCGGCCACCATGGAAGCAGGCACCATCAAGGGTTACTGCGTGGGTGAGCCGTGGAACCAGCAGGCCGTGTTCAAGGGCATTGGTGTTCCGGTTATTACCGACTATGAAATCTGGCCGAACAATCCTGAAAAGGTCTTCGGTGTGACTGAAGAGTGGGCAGAAAAGTATCCCAACACCCACCTGCGCCTGCTGCGCGCTCTGATTCGCGCCGCGCACTGGCTGGATGAGAATGACAACGCCAATCGCGAAGAAGCCGTGAAAATCCTGGCCCGCTCAAGCTACGTTGGCGCCGACGAAGAAGTCATCGCGAATTCCATGACCGGCACCTTCGAATACGAAAAAGGCGACGTTCGTGAAGTACCCGACTTCAACGTGTTCTTCCGCTATTACGCCACTTATCCGTATCCGTCTGATGCCATCTGGTACCTGTCACAAATGCGTCGTTGGGGCCAGATCCCGGAAGCAAAGTCCGACGACTGGTACATGGAAACGGCCAAGAAAGTCTACCGTGCTGACATTTATGAAGAAGCTGCTCAGTCACTGATCGACGATGGCATCCTTAGTGCAGAGGATTTCCCGGACATGGACGCAGAAAACTTCGTGCGCCCGCTCCAGGGTGAGCTGATCGACGGCGTAGCGTTTACACCACGCACACCGAACGCCTACATCGACAGCTTCAGCATTGGCCTGAAAGGCTCAGATACGCCGTAAGACATTGAGTTGTCAGGAGATATAACATGACTACCCTCAGCCAGACCGCCTCGTCATCGCAAAGCCCCAAGTGGCTTCGTGCGCTGACCGAACAACTGACCGGCAAACGCCTGGCCAGTGCTGGTCAGAAACTGGTTCTGCCCATTCTTGGCATCGTGCTTTTCCTGGGGTTCTGGCATCTGACTGCCCCCCAGGTACAAACGTCACTGGGTGCATTCCCCGGCCCGGCAGACGTTTGGGAGCAATCCGGCCAACTCTGGCAGGAGCACAGTGCCCAACGCGACCGAGCGGACAAGTTCATTACCATGCAGGAGCAGCGTAATGAGCGGATCCTGGCTGAGAATCCAGACGCCGAAGTGAAGATTCGCCCCTACCCCGGGGCACCGACCTTCTTTGATCAGATCTTCACCAGTCTGGGCACTGTCCTCGCCGGCTTTGTGCTAGCGACGGTCATCGCAGTGCCGGTTGGCATTATGATCGGCCTCAACCGTCACTTTTCGGCGGCGGTGAACCCGCTGATCCAGGTATTCAAACCGGTTTCGCCACTGGCGTGGCTCCCGCTGGTCACCATGGTGGTTTCAGCCACCTACGTCAGCGACGACCCGATGTTCGAGAAATCATTCCTGACCTCGATGATCACCGTCACGCTGTGCAGCCTGTGGCCAACGCTGATCAACACCAGCGTTGGCGTCGCAGCAGTCAATCCGGACCTGCTGAATGTTTCCAAGGTACTGAGACTGTCCCACTGGACTCACGTTCGCAAAGTGGTTCTGCCTTCTTCCGTACCCATGATCTTCACCGGTCTGCGGGTGTCTCTTGGCATCGCATGGATGGTGTTGATTGCCGCGGAGATGCTGGCTCAGAGCCCGGGCCTTGGCAAATTCGTCTGGGACGAGTTCCAGAACGGAAGCAGCTCATCCCTGAGCCGCATTATGGTTGCGGTCATCACCATCGGTTTTATCGGCTTCCTGCTCGACAGAATCATGCTGTTGATCCAGAAAAAAGTCGCCTGGAACGAATAAGGAGCCCCCTATGTCTACCAAACCACATCTAGAACTGACCAACGTGCAGATGGCGTTCGACACTCAGGACGGCCCCTTTGTTGCGCTGGAAAATGTCGACCTGAAAATCCGCAAAGGTGAGTTTGTCTCACTGATCGGACACTCCGGCTGCGGCAAATCTACGGTACTCAACATTGTTGCGGGCTTGCTGCAGGCTACTCGTGGCGGCTGCGTGCTGGATGGGCATGAGGTCAACACACCGGGGCCCGAGCGCGCCGTGGTGTTCCAGAATCACTCGCTCATGCCCTGGCTGACCGTCTACGAGAACGTCGAACTGGCGGTCCAGCAGGTATTCCGCAAAACCATGAGCAAGAAAGAGCGCAAAGACTGGATTCTGCATAATCTGGATCTGGTCAACATGAGCCATGCTCTCGACAAGCGTCCGGGCGAAATCTCTGGTGGTATGGCGCAACGGGTTGGTATTGCCCGTGCACTGGCCATGAAGCCCAGCGTTCTATTGATGGATGAGCCGTTCGGCGCACTGGATGCTTTGACCCGTGCCCACCTCCAGGACTCGCTCATGAAGATCCAGCAGGACCTGAACAGCACCGTGATCATGATTACCCACGACGTCGACGAAGCCGTGCTGCTGTCCGACCGTATCGTGATGATGACAAACGGCCCGGCAGCAACGATTGGCGAGGAGCTTCAAATTGAACTTCCACGTCCTCGTAACCGGGTAACGCTGGCCGACAATCCCGAGTACGTCAGCTACCGTCAATCCGTTCTTTCCTTCCTTTACGAGAAGCAGACCTTCCCCACCAAGGGCGAAGATGACGATTCGTCAGAGGCCGATGGAAAAGAAGCAAAAGACGGTGAAGAAGCGTCTGAAAAAGACGGCGACCGGGTACTGCGGATCGCGTGATGCAACAGACGGAGACTGGGGCAAAAGGTTCGGCAGCGGCGGGTCCGACACTCGTCGTCTGCGGCCACGGCATGGTCGCGCAGCGGCTGCTTGAGAAACTCATGCAGCAACCTGCGCAGCCCTTCCGTCGCATCGTTGTGTTTAACGGTGAAACCACCCCAGCGTATAACCGGATCCAGCTCTCTTCGGTGCTTGCAGGAGAGTCTGATGAAGCCAGTCTGGTGCTGTCGCCAGCGGCCTGGTTCCGCAAGCACGGCATCACTGTTCATCAGGGCGACCCTGTGGTCAGCCTGGATCGCGAACTAAAAACCGTCACCACCGCCAGCGGCCACACGGAAAACTACACCAAGCTGGTGATGGCGACGGGCTCCAGCTCCGCAAAGCTCGGCCTACCAGGGGAAGACCTGACCAACGTCATGGTTTTCCGAAGCCTGCACGACACCCGCAAGCTGATTGAACTGAGTCAGCGTCATCGCCGTGCAGTGGTCATCGGTGGCGGATTTCTTGGCCTCGAAGCGGCGGAAGGACTTCGCGGTCGCGGCATGGCAGTGACGGTGCTTCACCGGAGTCAGCACATCCTAAACCGCCAGCTTGACGAGACCGGCGGCCAGCTTCTGAAGGAGGCTCTGACGGATAGGGGCATGACCATCCGCACCGGCACATCGCCGACGGCCATGCTCGGGCGGAATCTGGTACGGGCCGTACAGATCGACGACGAAACACTGATCAGTACCGATCTGGTTGTGATCGCCGCCGGTATCAGTCCGAATATCGAACTGGCACGGGAATCCGGTCTCAAGTGTGAGCGAGCGATTGTGGTGGATGCTCAGATGACCACCAGTGACCCGTCGATACATGCGGTCGGCGAGTGCTGCCAGTTTGAAGGTGAAACCTTCGGTCTGGTGGAGCCCGGCTATCAGCAGGCTGAAGTCCTGGCCGAGGCACTGGCCAACCCGGAAAGTGAAGCTGCTTTTCAGCCCACCAGCATACCCATGCGGCTGAAAATCAGTGGGATACCCATATTTTCATGCGGTCAGACCCAGCCAGACGCAGACACAGAAAGCCTGGTATGGCAGGACCTGGACACCAACCGGTATTGCCAGCTTCTGATCAAAGAGCAAAAGCTGACCGGCGTCGTCCTGGTGGGTGACACCAGCGACGGACCCTGGTTCAGCGAGCGTATTCAACAGAAAGACGATATCAGTGCGTACCGAACTCAGTTGCTGTTCGGACGACATTATTGCGACGTCGCGTGATCGGTCGTTTGGAGCATTAAGCGCCAAATTCGTGCACGTCGCCCCGCCACTGGGCAGGCTTTCAGGTCAGGAATGTGGCTGCTCGGGGAATGGAATCTCAATTGATTGATTTTATTGATAAATAAAATCTGGCACAAAGTTAGCTTAGAAAAGATTGTAAGGACGATCACCCCGGCCACGGATTCAGGCCGGACCATCAGATCATTGTTGTTGGCATTGGCGCCGGACCAGCTATTTCCTCCCGAGGATTGGTTGCTCCGGCTTTTTTCGTTGTTCGGGAGGCAAGAACGGCATGAGCAAAAAAAATCTGATCGTCGTCGGAAACGGCATGGTCGGGCACCATTTTCTGGAGCAATTCTGCGCAAGCCCTGCCGCTTCCGAATATAACATCATCGTTTTTGGCGAAGAGAAACTGCTCGCCTACGATCGGGTTCACCTGTCTGAATACTTCGGTGGTTCAACGCATGGCGATCTGGCCATGAGTACCGCCGAATGGTATGTGGCGCAGGGCATCGATCTGCGTCTTGGCGAGCAGGTGACCGGCATTGATCGCGATGTCCGCCTCGTCAAAACCTCCATGGGCGAATATCCCTACGAAGAGCTGGTTCTGGCGACCGGCTCCTATCCTTTCGTACCACCCATCAAGGGGCATGAGCACCCGCATTGTCTGGTGTATCGCACCCTGGAGGACCTGGACTCGATTCAGGCGAGCGCCAAAGGCAAGAAAACCGGCGTTGTCGTCGGCGGCGGCCTGCTGGGGCTGGAAGCGGCGAACGCACTCAAGAGCCTGGGGCTCGAGGCACACGTGGTCGAATTTGCGCCCCGGCTCATGCCTGTCCAGCTCGATGCGGATGGCGGTGCATTACTGAAGCGCAAAATTGAAGATCTCGGCGTTCAGGTTCACACCGAAAAAGCGACGACCGAGATTGTTGAAGGCGAAGAAGCGCGACTGCGCATGAACTTCAGCGACGACACTCATCTTGAAACCGACCTGATCGTGTTCTCGGCCGGTATCCGGCCACAGGACGCACTGGCTCGCTCAAGTGAACTTGCCATAGGCGAGCGCGGCGGCATCGTGATCAACGATCAGTGCACCACATCCGACCCGAACATTCACGCCATCGGTGAGTGCGCCTTGTGGAGCGAGAAAATCTTCGGCCTCGTCGCGCCCGGTTACACCATGGCTCGCACCCTGTCATCGGTGTTGAACAAGGACAGCGAAGCGGCGTTCACCGGCGCGGACATGAGTACCAAACTGAAACTGCTGGGCGTCGACGTCGGTTCTATTGGCGATGCACACGGTCAGACACCTGGTGCAAAGAGCATTCGTTTTAACGACGAGCAGGCCGGCCACTACCGCCGCATGGTCGTCAGTGAAGACGGCAAGAAACTGCTGGGCGCCATTCTGGTTGGGGACAACGGCCCTTACGATACGCTGCTCCAGTACGCCCTGAATGAGATTGACCTTCCAGAGAATCCGGAAACCCTGATTCTGCCGGAAAGCGAAGGCGGAGCCCCTGCGCTGGGCCCGGATTCCCTGCCAGATACGGCCTCGATCTGCTCTTGCCACAACGTAAGCAAAGGCGACATCTGCAGCGCGATTGATGCCGGCTGTTCCGACCTGGGCGCGGTGAAGGCGGAAACCAAGGCCAGTTCCGGCTGTGGCGGTTGCGCGGCTCTGCTCAAAACCGTGGTCGACAGCGAACTCGAGAAGCGCGGTGTGGAAGTCAGCAAAGACATCTGCGAGCACTTCCCGTACAGCCGTCAGGAACTGTTCCATCTGGTCAAGGTAAACGGCATCCGCACCTTCCAGACCCTGATCCGTGATCACGGCAAGGGCCACGGCTGCGATATCTGTAAGCCTGCCGTTGCGTCCATTCTGGCCACCTGCTGGAACGAGCACGTGCTGGCGACGGACCACGTGCCGCTGCAGGACACCAACGACACCTTCATGGCCAACATGCAGAA
>CAZWEP010000105.1:0-6231 GCA_964632565.1 uncultured Marinobacter sp.
ACAGCCCACCCAATATGCCCGAGTTTGAAGACTACATGATCAAGGTCCGCGGACGCCTCGGCTCGGAGCTCGTTCGCGGTGACCGGCGCGGACTGGCGAGGCTGGCCTCCATACTGCGGGAGGGCGGAGTTGCCGGCATACTGCCGGATCAATCTCCCAGGGGGAAAGGCAACGCCTTCGCTCCGTTCTTCGGCATGGAAGTAAAAACCATGACGCTGGTTTCAAAGCTGATTCAGCGAACCGGCGCCAACGTTCTGATCACCTACGCTGAGCGCCTGCCGGACGCCCGTGGTTTCAGGATCGTCGTCAGAAAGACGGAGGCCGGGCTGGGCGACAAAGATCCGGTTGCCGCGACAACCGCCCTGAACCGGTCGATCGAGCACTGCGTTCGCGAAATCCCGCAACAGTACCAGTGGGAATATAAGCGCATGCGTCACCGTCCGCCGGGGGAAATCAATCCCTACAACACCGACCGGGTCTGCTGACTCGGTGAGTAATGAGTCACACCCGGCTTCTCAAATTCACTGTTAACTCTCGGATTTTCCTGACATGACCCTGTCCCACCGGACTGTACCACCGGCCCTGCTTCTGGCCGGACTTGGCGGAGCACTTCTATCCTCTAGCATCCTGGCGGGCGCCACCCTGCTTCTGGCCATTGCCGGTGGTGTATTCATTGCCCGGAAATCCCCCTATAAGGCAGGCTGGGACACGCCGAAAGAGCTGCGCCTGATGCACTTCGCATTCTGGTTTTTCGTTCTGGTCAGCGCCTGGTCCTGGCTGCTAGAGGGCTTTGATTATGAAGGCGGGAAAACCTTGGGTAGCCATGCACGATTTATTGTCTTCTGGCCATTGGTCATCGCTTTCAGCTACGCCGGCTTGCGGGCACAAACAACGTTCATTGCTCTCGGCATTGTCTCGCTATCGGCCATCGTAGCCTTTGCCTCGGCATTGGCCAACCAGCTCTGGTCTATCGACCAGATTCTGAACATGCGTTTCGGTGGTGGAATCAATCCAATCAGTTTTGGCAACATTGCGCTGCTGGGCAGCATACTGACACTGGTCGGCGCTTCCTTCTTCCTGCGCACGGGAAAAAGAATGCCAGGCGTTCTCTTCGCCTTTGTGGGTGTCTCGGCGGCCGCCATATCCATGCTTTCCGAGACCCGGAGCAACCTGGTCGCCCTGCCCTTTCTCTTGCTCCTGTGCCTTCCGCTTGTCGGCAAAAAGACACGGCTTGTTGGCCTGTTACTCATCCCTGCCATTCTGGCGCTGGCAATCATATCGGGTGAAAGAATGTCCCACTCGATCCAAGCGCTGATGAATGGGAGCAATCTTGATAATGGCATGGCGATCAGATTCGAAGTGTGGGGACTGGCGTGGGAGATGTTCAAAGAGCACCCATGGACTGGCGTGGGACTGGGGGGATACACCCATGCGATTGAATCGGCCGCCGCAAGTGGCGCCGCATCTCAACACCTGCTTGCCTGCTGCTCTGGACACGCCCATAGCGACTTCCTGAACAATGCGGCCACCAGCGGCATTCCAGGCATCCTTAGCTGGGCCCTACTGATCTTCATTCCCCTTGCGCTTTTCGCCCGGCACCTATTCAGCCAACATCTCCCTGCAGCGCACCTCGCCGTCGCGGGTGCGATTGTCAGCACCGGATATTTTTTCTTTGGCCTGACCGAAGCAACATTCAACCGGAATCTGTTCCTGACGTTTTACCTGCTTGCTATTGCGGGAATTGCATCTGCCCTTTTTCATGAATTGAGCGCCTCCTATGTGAAGCAGCGTAACCGCAAGGTATCCGCGACCATTATCACCAAGAATGAGGAGGCACACATCGCCGACTGCCTGAAGTCTGCTCGACTGGTGGCGGATGAGGTCATCGTTCTGGACAGTGGCAGCTCAGACCGGACAGCAGAGATAGCGCGAGAGTACGCTGACATCGTCGAAGTCACCGACTGGCCGGGCTTCGGCATACAGAAGCAACGGGCCCTGGAAAAGGCAACGGGTGAATGGGTTCTGTCACTGGACGCGGACGAACGCGTGACCCCGGAACTGGCCCGGGAAATCAATCACCATCTCGCTAACCCTGATGCCGATGCCTACAAGCTGCCGTGGGCAGTAACGATCTACGGCAAGCGTCTAGACTTCGGTCGCAGCGGCCGCGCTCCTTTGCGATTGTTCAGGCGTGAGGGTGTGAGTTTCTCCGATGCGTTGGTCCATGAGCGAATCCTGATCCCAGAAGGCAGAAAAGTAAAAACGCTGCGTGGCCGACTGACCCACTATACCCACCGTGACTTCGGCCACTCGCTGGAAAAAAGCGCCAAGTACGCGTGGCTGGGCTCGCTGGAAAAACACCGCAAAGGCAAGAAGACCCGGACCATGCTGTATCCGACGCTCAGGGGCCTGATGACCTTTGTTCAGGTTTATTTCATCCGGTTTGGGTTTCTTGATGGCTCGGTCGGGTATTTAACGGCGGTCACCTATGCCCAGGTAACGTTCAACAAATATGCCGGATTGTGGACGCTATCGAGGGGTAAAAAGGTTCAAAATACGGAAAAATGACCCAACGGCGATCTTCTATACTCTATTTTTGCATCGTCTGCGAATTCAGGCCCGCTGTCTGCACACCGATTCGGTGCAGCATCTGAACGATTTCGCCGTAGTAGGGGAGCCTCGATGCAAGGATTTTGTCATCGATCTGGAAAACCTGCATTTCGGGAAAGATCTTTTTGATCGTAAACAGGGCCGTTGAGGCAAAACTGTAGAATCCGAGGTAGGATTCTCCTGACATGGCCACCTCAACCTCAATTGGGCGACCTGCCTGCCGAATTTCCACAGGAAATGCGCCAAGTACCTTCTCAAGCTCCGCGGGAATCTCTTTTCTGTGGAGAAAGTAGAGAATGCGAGCATTCTTGTGCCGCTCCACCACGAACTGCATGTGCATTTTAAGTTGTTCCAACCGCTCCTCGCCGCCGAAAGGCTGCCCTAAAAAAGCCACGACGGGCCGGCTGTCCGAGTTTTTGGCGTGAGTCTTGAAGGTTCGCCGAAACAGCGGAAAATCGTGAATCTCTATGCTGATTCGTTCGGAGTCAGGCAGAGGGAAGCAGGTAAAAAACGCAATGCTATTTGGGTCATGTACATGGGTCAGCCGAATGCCCATGGCAGCCAGTACCCGTCTCTTACCACTGGACACTCTCGAACAGAAACTTTCATCGTGAATGGCATGGTAATACTTCACCGTCGCCAAACCATCATCCACGAAAATAACCTGGGCGCTATCCAAACCAAGATAGAATGTCTCGTGCACCCAGCTGTTCTTGTTACCAATAAAAAGACGTGTAATTGGACGCCCCGATAACCGCCGAAATAGGGCGGCAAGTTTAAAATAGAACGATGTCTTCCCAAGAAAGACAGTTTCCTGATCTTTCCAGCCTAAGGTCTCGGCAAGAAAGGCCATCTGGGACTCGGTCTCTTTATTGTCAGGCCTCGCCACAACCAACACACAGGAGTCAGCCGCACATCCGTAATGTTCTCGAGCCTCCGAACAGCTAATGAGCTGCAGTGGCGTACTGGCAACAAACAGATTGATAGAGGCCTGGTTGCTGTTCAAGCTCGTGCGCTCCTGAGTCTCGGAAGGAAAAGGCTCATTGACTGCTCAACCGGACGCCGCGCTTGAGTTCCTTTCGCAGACGGCGCCGGACTTTGACCTTTCTGAGCAGATTAAGTGGCTTCCGCTTTAACCCCGACTTTCTCTCAAGCAGGAAATCCTCTACCGCATCCAGAACACGCCCACTGGATCGGCCATCGCGGAAACTGTGCAGCTCATTGCAGAGTGCCCGCGTCTCACTCATAAGGTCGTGAGGGTATCTCAGCGCTTTTTCCAGAGCGGGCTCTACCTCCTCAACGTCATTCACATCAATGAGGTAGGGGCCCGGCATTTTTGTTCTGAAAGTCACGACGGGGCGATCAAGAAACATGAATTCGAACATGATTGATGAGGTGTCGCACAGCATGATGTCTGCTTCGGGGAAGATCGGGAGCAAATCCTCTTCGCTCTCCACAAAACGAAGGTTTTCTCCGGCGAGCCTGCGATACTGCTCAACGACGGCCGGATCCATTTTGGGGTGCAAGGTGACAATGAACTTCCAGCGGCCACTAGAAGCCAGTTCCGCTATCTTTTTCACAAGCGAGGGCGCTGACGTCACGGATCGACTGAACGTCGATGCGTAAAAGACGACCGGAAGATCGCCCCCTGTCCTATTGCGCGGCCCTTGAACCACGTTTTTCAATAAAGGATCGAGTTTTGGCCAGCCCGTACGGGCGACCGAAAAATGCCTGTGGATTTCGGCCAACTCCTGGAACTTTGCAGTGTCCTTTTCTGCGTGAGTGCAGTAGAGATCAAACCAGCCTCTGATCCGGTAGTGATCACTTTCGTCCTCACTGCTGTGACCACGCTTGTTGCGCGCCATTCCATGGAAGACCTCTACCTTGATACCCGGAAAGAAATAGGGAACCCAGTCACCGGGCACAAAAGTCGCATCCGCATTGAACTCCATGACCTCCTTCACAGTCTTGAGATGGCGCTCATCCGGGCCCAATGGCCCCGCCGTGCAACCTGCGACAAACCAGGCCGCCTCGCCGCCTCGCTGGCGAATTTCGTCCTGCAGGGGGCGGAGAATCGAGTAGGAATAAGGCTGATTAACAAAAAACAGATATCGGCGCATTCACGTCCTACCGGTTAATGACTTGTACAAATCCCCAGTCTCACGGACGGTTTGGGAGGTGTGGAAATGGCTGGAAATCCGGTGCCTGGCAGCACTGCCAAGCTCCGCCAACAGTTCCCTGTCACGATACAGTCGCCCAATTGCTTCAGCCAGCGCCTCGCTGCTTCTCGGCGGAACAACCAGACCGCTCACCCCATCCTCAACCAGTTCGGGCATACCGCCAACACACGTTACAACAGGGGTGACGCCGTAGACCATCGACTCAATCACCGCACGCGGCAGTCCCTCCCGTTCTGTGGACGGCAACACAAATACATCGCTGGCAGCAGCGATAGCAGGGGCATCGTTACGGTAACCGGTAAAGTGAATGCGAGCGGAATGAGGCGATTGGGCAACCAGTTCCTTTATCTCCTCATTCTTATCCACATCACCAACCAGTAGTAGATGAGGCGTCATACCCTCCGGTAGTTGGTCCATTGCTTTTATCAGCACATCAAACCCTTTTCGCGGCGTGTTGCGCCCGGTACAGCAGACCACGAAGTCGCCTTCCTTCACGCCAAACTCGCTCAAATCAGCAGGCTCAGCCTGATACCAGTCCAGGTCGTGCCCCTTGTAGATCCGCTGGAGTTTCGAGTCCGGAATCCGCAACCAGAGAAACTTCAGGCTGGCCAGGTAGTCCTTGATGGCGTCAGCGACGCACACAATTTTGCTGACCCGGGGGTGGAGAAACGTAATCCAGGACTCCGGGTTGAGAAAACTGATGTTCCCGATGACCCCACGGTAAGCAACAATCCGGATGTCAGTCCCTTTTGACGCTTTGAGACCGCAGGCCAGGGCCCTCGGGTTGTAGGCATGAATGATCTCGTAGTTTTTCTTCGTAAGCTGGTCCCGGATGGCGTCGATACCGGCTTTATCGAAGCGGCTTTCCAACGCCATGGGCTGCGCAACCATGCCCTCATCCACCAGCCGCTGATAATTCCGGCCCTTGGGATTGCACATGACATCCACGTCAAAGCCCGCTTTCTTCAATCCGATGAACAGCTCTGTCTCCGGTCGGTCGCATGCATCTGTCAGACAGAGCACGGCGGGCAGCGAAGTGTTTTCCTGTTGGTCGATCAAGCCGATTGACTCCCGTTATATCCGTTCATGAAAGCATCCCAGACCTTCCGCTGTGCGGCCTCACCCGCCACTTTTCTCAGAGATCTGGCAAATCGTTCAAGGTTGGCGTTTTTCCAGCTCGATGCCGAACTCGACGGCTGAATCCGCCCCTTGTCAAAGTCGATCAGGTAGAACGTCTCTCCCTCAACCAGGACATTGAAACAGTTCAGATCCGCGTGGCGAACGCCGGCGTCGTGGAAACGCCGAATGGTCTGCCCCAGCGCGTACCAGGCATCAGGCTGCAGCTGGGTAATCAGCTCGGCCAAAGGCACGGTCCCGTCGAGACGTTCAATGATAATGGCGGCCCGATACTGCACCGGCGACACTTTCCGGTACCACGCCG
>CAZWEP010000106.1:0-5946 GCA_964632565.1 uncultured Marinobacter sp.
GCCTGTGGATAAAATGATGAACAACTTCAGGATAAGCAGTGACTTAATTTGAGAAAATGCCGTTAAAACAGAAATTTAGATCGGTCTAAGGCACTGTTTTAGGGCATTGGAATTTGTGGATAACTTTTATAAAAAATCATCTTAGGAAAATCAGGCAAGCCACTGAATTGGGTCGAATTTCGGTTTTTACCGATTTTGAGATGTGGTTAAAAATTGCGCATTTTGACTGCATTCAACCAACGAACACGTTATACTCGCCCACCCGGTTTTCTCCGGACTCGAATGAACAGTCTGATTTCCCGATTTCTGAGGTGATGTTGTGGATTTTCCAACGCGTTTTGATGTCATTGTCATCGGCGGCGGCCATGCCGGTACGGAGGCAGCTTTGGCCTCTGCGCGAATGGGATCTCACACGCTGCTGCTGACCCATAACATCGAGACACTGGGCCAGATGTCCTGCAATCCGGCCATTGGCGGGATTGGGAAAAGCCACCTGGTGAAAGAAATCGACGCCCTGGGCGGCGCGATGGCCCGGGCCACGGATCAGGCGGGTATCCAGTTCCGTGTCCTGAATTCCCGTAAAGGGCCGGCGGTTCGAGCAACCCGTGCCCAGGCCGATCGGGTACTTTACAAGGCAGCCATTCGGGAAATCCTTGAAAACCAGCCCAACCTGACCCTGTTTCAACAAGCTGCCGACGACCTGATCGTGGAAGGCGAGCGCGTCACCGGTGTAGTGACTCAATCCGGAATTCGGTTCCGGGCACCCACGGTGGTCCTTACCACCGGGACCTTCCTGGGCGGTGTGATTCACATTGGTATGGAAAAACATGCCGGCGGCCGCGCCGGCGATGCACCGGCTAATGCACTGGCGCAGCGATTACGTGAGTTACCGTTTAACGTCGGCCGGCTGAAAACCGGTACACCGCCGCGTATTGATGCCCGCAGCGTGGATTTCTCTGTGATGCAGGAACAGTGGGGCGACACGCCGGCTCCGGTGATGTCTTTCCTTGGCAGCCGTGAGGAACATCCGGAGCAGGTTTGCTGCTACGTGACCCGCACGACCGAGCGCACCCACGACATCATTCGCAGTGGTTTTGATCGCTCCCCGATGTTCGCCGGAAACATCGAAGGTATCGGGCCGCGCTATTGCCCGTCCATCGAAGACAAGGTCAATCGTTTCGCGGACAAGGACTCGCATCAGATTTTTGTTGAGCCCGAGGGTCTGACTACCAACGAGCTTTACCCCAACGGCATTTCTACCAGCCTGCCGTTCGACATCCAGTTGGCGGCGGTTCAGAGCATCCCGGGATTTGAGAATGCGCACATCACCCGCCCGGGGTATGCCATCGAGTACGACTTCCTGAATCCTCAGGACCTGCGCCACACCCTGGAAACCAAGTTTATCCAGGGCCTGTATTTTGCCGGCCAGATCAACGGTACCACCGGTTATGAAGAAGCCGGCGCGCAGGGCTTGCTGGCTGGTATCAACGCGGCGCTCAAGGCCCAGGAAAAAGACGCCTGGTATCCGCGCCGTGACGAGGCCTACCTGGGTGTGCTGGTAGACGACCTGATCACCATGGGTACCTCCGAGCCCTACCGCATGTTTACCAGCCGTGCCGAATACCGGCTGATCCTGCGCGAGGACAACGCGGACCTGCGCCTGACCGAGACGGGCCACAAGCTGGGTCTGGTGGACGAGCACCGCTGGAGTGCGTTCAATCACAAGCGCGAGGCCATCGCCACCGAGCGTTCGCGTCTTGAGTCCACTCGCATACACCCTGGCTCTGACGGCGGTGAAAAAGCCAACCAATTCCTGCGTCAGCCCATGACCCGGGATCAGTCGCTGGCGGAGCTGCTGCGTCGGCCGGAAATCAACTATGGTCACATCGCTCAGATGGCTGAGGGCGCGGCAGAAGATGCCAATGTCGCTGACCAGGTTGAGATTGAAATCAAGTACGAGGGTTATATTTCGCGTCAGGCGGATGAAATCGAGCGGCTGCGTCGGAATGAAAACACCCGCCTGCCGGATGATATTGACTTTGATGCCATTGGCGGTCTGTCCAACGAGATCAAGCAAAAGCTGAAAGACGTGCGGCCAGAGACCGTTGCCCAGGCCTCGCGGATTCAGGGTGTTACCCCTGCCGCGATCTCACAAGTGCTGGTGCACCTGAAAAAGCGCGACCTGTTGCGCAAACAGTCCGCCTGAGCCTGCCAATGAGTGACGCACTCTGGCAGCGTCAGCTCTCTGACGGGCTGGCAGAAATGGGGCTGGTGCTGACCCAACGGACCCAGCAGCAGCTGTTGGCATTTCTGGCCCTGCTCAATAAATGGAATCGGGCGTACAATTTGACGGCGGTGCGGGATCCAAGGCAGATGGTATCGCGACAGCTGTTGGACAGTCTCAGTATTCTGCCGCTGGTGACGGCAGAGTCAGTGTTGGATGTGGGCGCAGGCGGTGGCTTGCCCGGCATCCCTTTGGCGATTACAAAGCCGGACACCCGATTCACACTGCTCGACAGTAACAGTAAGAAGACCCGGTTTTTGACCCAGTGCGTGCTGGAGTTGGGTTTGGACAATGTCGACGTCATCCATGGCCGGGCGGAACAGTGTCAGCCGGAGCAGCCATTTTCCCAGATCACCAGTCGCGCCTTTACTGCGTTGGACAACCTGGTTCACTGGTGTGGCGATTTGCTGGCAAATGACGGTGAGTTCCTTGCCATGAAAGGTCAGTTTCCGGATGATGAAGTGGCGGCTTTACCCGCCCATTGGCAGGTAACATCCAGGCAGACGTTATTCGTTCCAGGCGCTGACGGTGACCGGCACTTACTGGTCATCCAACGCCGTTCGGGCGGTCCGACATAAACACAGGAGGCGAGTCATGGCGCGCGTGATGGCGGTGACCAATCAAAAAGGCGGTGTGGGTAAAACCACCACCTGCGTCAATCTGGCGGCCTCGCTGTCGGCGACCAAGCGCCGTGTTCTGCTGGTGGATATGGATCCCCAGGGCAACGCCACCATGGGCAGTGGCGTCGACAAAAACGACCTGCAACTGTCCGGCTACGACATGCTCACTAAACGCGCCACTGCCGCTGAGGTCATCATTAAGGCCGATGCTTCAGGCTTTGATCTGTTGCCGGCCAACGGTGACCTGACCGCCGCAGAAGTGGAGCTAATGAACGAAATCGGTCGCGAGCACCGCCTGCGCCTGGCATTGAACTCGGTCCGTGAGAATTACGATTACATTTTGATTGATTGCCCGCCTTCGCTGAACCTGCTGACGGTCAACGCGCTGTCTGCGGCGGACTCGGTGCTTATCCCCATGCAGTGCGAATACTATGCGCTGGAAGGTTTGGCCGCGCTGATGAACACCGTGGAGCAGATTCAGGAAACGGTGAACTCCGAACTGACTATCGAAGGCATACTGCGCACCATGTACGACCCTCGAAACAGTCTCACGCTGGATGTGTCGGGTCAGCTCAACGAATATTTCGGAGACAAGGTCTATCGCGCGGTGATTCCCCGCAACGTTCGGCTGGCGGAAGCACCGAGCTACGGCATGCCAGCGCTGAAATACGACCGCGCCTCCAAGGGCGCTGTGGCCTACCTTGCCCTGGCCGGTGAAATGGTTCGCCGGCATGGCGCAAAAAAGACATCTGAGCCGGTTGCCGTGTAAACTGGCGCCTCTCCATCCGACAGATTTTGATCAGGACGACGAACAGACACCATGGCGGCGAAGAAACGAGGACTGGGTGAGCGCGGTCTAGGCGCACTTTTGCAGGGTTCCAAGGTCAACCTCGATGAGGAGCTGAACGATCACGACGGTGAGTTGCGGGAAGTGCCCGTCGATCTCATTCAGCGTGGCCGTTTCCAGCCCCGTCGTGACATGGACCCTGCCGCGTTGCAGGAACTGGCCGACTCCATTCGCCAGCAAGGCGTGATGCAGCCGGTAGTGATTCGCCCAGTCGAAGAAGGCCGTTACGAGCTGATTGCCGGCGAACGTCGCTGGCGAGCGACCCAGATGGCCGAGCTGGACCGAATTCCGGCCATCATCCGCAACGTGCCAGACGACGCCGCCATCGCCATGGCGCTGATTGAAAACATTCAGCGTGAGAACCTCAATCCCATCGAAGAAGCCTTTGCCCTGCAGCGGCTGCAGGAAGAGTTCGGCCTCACCCAGGCCCAGGTAGCCGAAGCCGTGGGCAAATCGCGAACGACCATTACAAACCTGTTGAGGTTGATCAGCCTTACCGAGGACGTTCGGGTCATGCTGGAACACGGTGATCTCGAAATGGGCCATGGCCGCGCTATGCTGACGCTCCCGCCGGAGCAGCAGATGCAGGTGGCTCGCCAGGTCGTTGCAAAATCGCTTTCCGTGCGGCAGACGGAAGCACTGGTTCGCAAGGTTCAGCAGGAAAGCACCAATAAGAAACCCGCCAAAGGCGAGACTGATCCGAACATTCGCGCCCTTCAGGATGATCTCGCCGAGCGACTCGGCGCCCGTGTCTCCATTGCCCACGGTCAGCGCGGCAAAGGCAAGCTGGTGATCGAATACAGTTCGCTGGATGAGCTGGACGGGATTTTGGGCCACATTCGTTAATTTGGTCCGGTCGACCCATTCTTTGGTCGTGCATCGAAAGGCAGGTTTGTGGTTTGTCCACAACATGTAGTGTCTAACAGTCAGGTCTTCAACTATTTGTGTCGGGCCGTGCTCTAAAGGCTGTAATAACGCCGTTTCTGAGGCTCCCGTTCAGTCCGGGTTCTGTTGATTCGTGCACATTGAACACATATAATCTGCGCGCTCGTGTCGGTGTATTTGCCTATAAATTGAACTACATCGGGTAAACGCAGCGTATTCCCGGAAGAAAAATGACGATGACAGCTCCGAGCGGCATTCGCCGCCCGCCGATCGCACGATGGTTTGTCATAAAAAGTGTGGTACTACTCTTCGTCAGCTCGACCTTTTTTCTGGTGTCGGGCCAGGTTTCCGGTTATTCAGCGCTTCTGGGCGGCCTTATTTTTTTGCTGTCCCACGGTTACTTTGCGCTCAAGGCATTCCGCTTCTCCGGCGCGCGGTCTGCCAAGCAGATAATGAAATCTTTCTACCAGGGTGAAGCCGGAAAAATCATCCTGTGCGCCATCTCCTTCACGATGGTGTTCAAATGGATTCAACCGCTCGATGTGGCGGCACTTTTTCTTACATTTGCGATCATGCTGGTCACCAACTGGGTGACGCCGCTTCTGGCGGGAAGCAATACGCAGCAACGTTAACAGGACCTGGGAAACCGTTATGGCAGGAAGTGCATCCGAATATATCCAGCATCACCTCCAGAACCTCACCTACGGTAAGCTGCCGGCAGGCTATGAGCGTGCCGACGGAACCGTAATCGAAGACACCACCTGGACATTGGCCCATACGGCGCAGGAAGCGTCTGACATGGGGTTCTGGGCGGTCCATGTGGACTCCTTGGGCTGGGCTGTCGGTCTCGGCGTCCTGTTCCTGTTTCTGTTCCGCATGGCGGCCAAGCGGGCGACCTCCGATCAGCCGGGCGGGCTTCAGAACTTCGTCGAGGTGATGGTCGAGTTCGTTGATAACAGCGTCAAGGAAACCTTCCACGGCAAGAACAAGGTCATCGCCCCGCTGGCGCTGACCATCTTCTGCTGGATCTTCCTCATGAACCTGATGGACCTGGTACCGGTGGACTTCCTGCCGCAGTTGTTCCATCTGGCCGGTGCCGATTACATGAAGGTCGTACCGACCACCGATGTCAACGTGACCTTGGGCATGTCCCTGTCCGTTTTCTTCCTGATCATTTTCTACAGCCTGAAGGTCAAGGGCGTAGGCGGATTCCTGGGCGAGCTGACCCTGCATCCGTTCTCGTCTGACAACCTGGTCCTGAAGATCCTGCTGGTGCCGGTGAACTTCCTGCTTGAAGGCGTGAGCCTGAT
>CAZWEP010000107.1:0-5673 GCA_964632565.1 uncultured Marinobacter sp.
ACTCAGAAAGGCACTTTGCTGCCCGGGTGATATACTCTGCGTTTATAACCCCAAGAATGTGTTTGATGGAGACTCCAATGCCGGCGAATGATCACCTCATCATTTTTGATACCACATTGCGCGATGGGGAACAGAGCCCGGGTGCCACGATGACCAAGGCGGAGAAGCTGCGCATTGCCAAGGCATTGGAAAAGCTTCGGGTCGATGTCATTGAGGCGGGTTTCGCGATTGCCAGCCAGGGTGACTTCGAAGCGGTGAAATCCATCGCGGAGTCGGTGAGGGGCTCGACCATCTGCAGTCTCGCGCGGGCTCTGGATAAAGACATTGACCGGGCGGCTGAGGCTGTTCGTCCTGCCGAGCGCGCAAGGATCCATACGTTTATCGCAACGTCACCCATCCACATGCAGCACAAGCTCCAAATGCAGCCGGATGAAGTTGTTGAGCAGGCGGTAAAATCCATCAAGCGCGCCCGCAGTCATGTTGAAGATGTGGAGTTTTCCTGTGAAGATGCTGGCCGCTCAGAGCTCGATTTTCTGTGTCGGATCATCGAGGCCGCAATTGATGCAGGCGCGAGCACCATTAACATCCCCGACACCGTGGGCTATGCCATACCTGAGCAATTTGGCGAGACGATTCTGCAACTGCTGAATCGTATTCCCAATGCGGACAAAGCGATTTTCTCGGTCCATTGTCACAACGACCTTGGTTTGGCTGTTGCCAATTCTCTGGCAGCGGTTAGCAGCGGTGCAAGGCAGGTTGAATGTACCATCAACGGCCTGGGTGAGCGTGCCGGTAATGCGTCTCTGGAAGAGATTGTTATGGCCGTCAGGACCCGGCAGGACCTCTACTCAATCGATACTCGGATTGACACACAGCACATAGTGCCGGCCTCCCGACTGGTATCGACCATCACCGGTTTCCCCGTGCAGCCTAATAAAGCGATTGTGGGTGCCAATGCCTTTGCCCACGAATCGGGGATCCATCAGGATGGCGTCCTGAAGCATCGTGAGACTTATGAAATCATGCGAGCGCAGGACGTAGGCTGGCACACAAACAGCCTCGTGCTGGGCAAGCATTCCGGACGGAATGCATTCCGTTCGCGGTTGCTGGAGCTGGGCGTCCAGTTCGATACCGAGACAGAGTTGAATGAAGCCTTTACCCGGTTCAAAGCACTTGCAGACCTGAAACACGAGATCTTTGATGAAGATCTCCAGGCGATTGCCAGCGACACTCGTCAGAAGGAGGAAGACGGTCCTTATGGTCTGGTTTGTATGCAGGTGTGCTCGGAAACCGGTGTTGTTCCCAACGCCTCTCTCACATTGAGTGTCGAGGGCAAAGAGCACAAGGCAGAAGCCGAAGGCAGTGGTCCAGTCGATGCAACATTCAAGGCCATCGAGTCACTCGTTGGGTCTGGATGTAATCTGCAGCTCTACTCGGTCAACAATATCACCAGTGGAACGGATGCGCAGGGCGAGGTTACTGTGCGCCTCGAGCGGGGTGGCAGAATCGTTAATGGTATCGGTGCAGATACAGACATTATCATTGCTTCAGCCAAGGCTTACATCGAGGCTTTGAATCTGATCAGTCGCGGCACTGATCGCCAGCATCCCCAAGGCGCCGACGTTTAATGAATGAATTCAGCCCGGTTGTATAAGATGGCGATGTCAGAAGAGGTCAGGCAGTTTTATCTGAACAATGCCGGTGTTCGCATGTGGTATGCGAAAAAACCGTTGCCGGGTGCGGCTCCCAGTCCGACTTTCTCATTCCCAGCCGAAGCAGAGCTTCATGTTGAACCCTTGCCTGCGCCGGCGCGAGCTGTAGTGTCTGAGATGCCACGGCATTCGCAGGCCAGCGATGCCACTGCCACACCGCCTGTGGACCTGCAATCTCTGATGGCCACGGGGCCCTCCGCGGAACCGGAAGTTGCCGAAAATAATATACAAAAGCCTGAGCCATCACAGCACACGGGTGCCCCATCTGAGGAACTTCCACCCGTGCCCGCAGAAGCGGCAGTGATGCCTGCCCAAACGACGATAGAGGCTCGCCTGGCCTTGTGGGTAAGCAAGGATTATCTGCTGATCGGGCAATGGTCCGATGAGGCCAGTGAACGTCTGCAGGATACTCTCGCCCGGAACATCCTCAAGGCAATGGCCGCGTCTGACGTTGGAGAGCGGCAGGAAATACAGTGGCCGGTTTTCCGAAATCCCAAAGTGCCTGGGAACGGTGTCGAGGATTTTCGGCGTGTTCTGACCACGGTGGTTTCAAAGTACCCGAATCGCAAGCTCATTATGCTGGGAGTATTGTCCGAGCAGGACGCCGACTTGCGAGCCCAGTGTCTCGGGGCCTGCCTGTCGGAAGCGAAGATCGATTTTCCGCAGACCCTGGCCGAGTTGTCAGGCTCCCCGTCTCAAAAGCGTGAGTTGTGGCAGGCCATCCAGAAGCAGGGCCGGTGATGACCAGGCGGAGCCACATCTATCAGGAAGTCGAGCACGCTGGGCATTCGATTCGTTCACTTCATCTTGATGATCTGTCGCAGGTTCTGGAGCTTGAGCGCCGCAGCTACTCTTTTCCCTGGAGTGAGGGCGTGCTTCGAGACTGTTTCAGACCCAATTACCGGCTCTGGGGGTTGGAGGTTGAGGGCGTGCTTGTGGGCTACGCCATTGTCGCCTACATGGTGGGAGAGGCGCACTTGCTGAATCTCTGCATCTCCCCGTCATTCCGTCGAACGGGAATGGGGCGGCGGCTGCTGAGGCATCTGATCGCCGAGGCGACTCGTGAGCAGATGTTTCAGGTAATCCTGGAAGTCAGGGTCAGTAATGAGGCCGCCGCCGGTTTGTACATTGATGAAGGTTTTCAGGACGTTGGTCTGCGCCCGGATTATTATCCCAACGGCCATCAGCGGGAGGATGCGCGAGTGCTAACGCTCGATCTTAGATCAGCGTTGAAGGGCGAGGCGCCTTGTTGACTCCGGTTCGCGTAAAACGCGCAAACTCCTTATAATGGCGAGCCATTTTTACAGTCGATTGCACCCGGACATTTCCCTCTATGACAAGTCTTGCCAGCGAAGTCGATAACCGTCGCACCTTTGCCATTATTTCTCACCCGGACGCCGGTAAAACCACGATTACCGAGAAGGTTCTCCTGTTTGGTCAGGCCCTTCAGAAGGCGGGCACGGTGAAAGGTAAGAAGTCCGGCCAGCATGCAAAGTCCGACTGGATGGAAATGGAAAAAGAGCGGGGCATCTCGGTTACGACATCTGTGATGCAGTTTCCTTACGGTGGGCGGCTGGTCAATCTTCTCGACACGCCCGGTCACGAGGACTTCTCTGAGGACACCTACAGAACCCTCACCGCTGTGGACTCCTGTCTGATGGTGATAGATGGTGCCAAGGGCGTCGAGGAGCGAACCATCAAGCTGATGGAAGTCACGCGGCTCAGGGATACGCCCATTCTGACGTTTATGAACAAACTGGATCGTGACACGCGCGATCCGATCGAGTTGATGGATGAGGTTGAAGACGTCCTGAAAATTGCCTGTGCGCCGATCACCTGGCCGATCGGTAACGGTAAGAACTTCAAGGGCGTTTACCACCTGATGCGCGATGAAGTCGTCCTGTACCAGTCGGGGCAGGGCCATACGATCCAGGAAAAGCGAGTTATCAAGGGCATTGATAGCCCTGACCTCGACGAGGCACTTGGAGCATGGGCATCCGATCTGCGAGATGAAATTGAACTGGTGAAAGGTGCCTCTCACGAGTTCGATCTCGATGCATTCCTGGCCGGAGAGCTGACGCCAGTATTCTTCGGCACTGCATTGGGTAACTTCGGCGTCGACCACATGCTTGACGGCCTTGTCGAGTGGGCGCCAACGCCGCAGCCAAGGGAAACAGACCAGAGACTGGTTGAGCCTGCAGAGGACAGCTTCTCGGGATTTGTCTTCAAGATCCAGGCAAACATGGACCCCCAGCATCGAGACAGGGTCGCGTTCCTCAGGATCGTGTCCGGTCAGTATTCCCAGGGCATGAAGGCGCGGCATGTGCGTATCGGTAAAGACGTGAGATTCTCCGACGCATTGACGTTTATGGCAGGCGACCGGGAACACGCGGGCGAGGCCTTCGCCGGCGACATCATCGGCTTGCACAATCACGGAACCATTCAGTTGGGTGACACCTTCACTGCCGGTGAAGATATGAAGTTCACAGGTATTCCAAACTTTGCGCCTGAATTGTTCCGTAGGATCCGGCTGAAAGATCCACTGAAGTCCAAGCAGTTGCAGAAAGGACTGATTCAGCTGGCTGAAGAAGGCGCGGTACAGGTATTCAGGCCGCTTTCCAACAACGATCTGATTGTGGGTGCTGTCGGTGTCCTTCAGTTCGATGTGGTGGTGAGCCGGCTGAAGAGTGAATACAAGGTGGATGCCATGTACGAGCCAATCAACGTGGCCACTGCACGCTGGGTTAGCGCCGCTGATGAGAAAAAACTCGACGAGTTTCAGCGAAAAGCGAATGACAACCTGGCTCTGGATGGTAGTGACAGGCTGGCGTACATCGCCCCAACCATGGTAAATCTGCAATTAGCGCAGGAGCGGTATCCGGAGATACAGTTCCACAAGACCAGAGAGCATTAAACGACGGGAGTCTGCAATGAGACTCATCGACGCGCACTGCCACTTCGACTTCCCCATCTTTGATGGCCGGAGAGAGGCGATTCTTGAGGAAGCGAGGGCTGAGGGTATGTCTCACCTCGTGATTCCCGGCGTTCGCAAGGCTGACTGGGGGCGGGTCAGCCGGGTGGCGTCTGAATTCGAAGGGGTCTATTACTGCCTTGGAATCCATCCCTGGTTTGTAAGTGAGCACGTCGAGGAAGATCTGCGGGCGCTCGAGCAATCGTTTGAGCATCGTCCCATTCGCTGTGTTGCGCTGGGCGAGTGCGGTTTAGACCGTTGCCACGGCGATATGAAAGAGCAGTGGCCCTGGTTTGAAGCTCAGGTGGACATTGCCGCCCGGACCCACATGCCCCTTGTGGTGCATTCCGTCCGGACCCACGACGAAATCGTCTCCGTATTGAAGCAGAAAGGGTTTTCCGGGCGCGTATTGATCCACGGATTCTCAGGCAGCTATGAGCAGGCTGCGAAACTGGTGGATTTGGGGTGTTTTATCGGCGTTGGTGGAGTTGTGACCCGGAGTAATGCCCGAAAAACTCACGATGCTATGGCAAAGCTCCCGGTGGATTCACTGGTGTTAGAAACCGATGCCCCCGATATGTCCCCCGAAGGTGTCGAAGCCGGCCATAATTCGCCTGTTTACTTGCCGGCTATTCTTGAAGCGCTGGCGCGCGTGCGAAACACCGACCGAGACCATCTCGGCCGAGCATTGCTTTGCAACGTGCAACGGTTTTATGGGTGGGATGAAATAGGGCCGTCTGAAAGATAGGGCTGCCCGCCTATGGATACCCCGGATACGTGAATAGCGAAATGCCATAGAGCGGGGTTGGTTTTCCCATTCTGTTCGGATATACTTCGCGCCCTGGCTTTTCAAGGCGATGCCATCATCTCAGCCCCGAATGATGTCAATGCCGCACACATACAGGTAAGAGACCTCCTCTGGCGCCAATGGTTTGCCGGTGGTGGTTTTTAACGTTTCTTATATAGCGTTCAAGGCGGAATCAATGAAGA
>CAZWEP010000108.1:0-5592 GCA_964632565.1 uncultured Marinobacter sp.
GGTCGCGGCGCGACTGTTGTGGATGGACTACCTGGTGCAGCGCGGTCAGTTCTCAGGCGCCCCGTCATAGAGTTTGGTCATTCAAAGATGACCGAGTGACGGTAACCGGCAATCACTGATTCGGTCATGGCAACGGCAAAATAAAAGACCGCCACCTGCCAACCTAACGACATGACAAACAAGCCGATGATTACAGGGTTCAGCAGAGGGCTCGCAAACAAAACACCATCATGGTGCAAACGAGGTTTAGGAAGTGCTGCGCATGTGTCACTTTTGACACCGCATCAACCCTGAACTAGCTTTTTAAGATGGCATTGAGAAAACGCTCTCTGCTTGTATGAACGAGTAAGAGTCTCACCCCCAGCCATGCAGTCGGGAGCCAGGTCCGAGCGCCGACGAGCCCCAAATATTCTATGACGCTCCCTCCTCTGAGGCCCAGGAACGAAGCCTATCAGGAGATTCACATGCACCCCTCTCTCACGGCCCTTTGCGGGTCGATACTCACTATCTGTTCTGCCCCATTGCTTGCCGCCCCAACACTTCTGACCCCTGATGATCTGGGCAGTGTGACAGCCGCTGGCAGCAACCCTGCGCCCAATGGTGGCGCCATCATCGGTAACGGCTCTACCGCAACACTGCAATCCAGCGGACAGGTCGTGATCGACAGCGGTTCCCAGACCGGCGTCCGCGCGCTGAACTTTGTCAACAGCAGTGAAAGCACGGTTGCCAACGGAGTAAACGTGTTCGATGGAAGCGACTTGTCCGCCTCACAACGGGACGTGGACATTTCCCAGGGCAATGTGGTCAACCAGGACCAGCGCCGACTGTCTTCCTTGCCCTCCTACGAGCGAGGCGCCAACACTGAAACCATGATCACAGACGCAGGGACATCGGCCGGTTCATCCACATCGTCGATCGTTGATCAAGTCACCAATCTGGAGCGGACCACCACCACCGAATCGGCCACGACCACTGGCGACTTCAGTCTGTCGGACTCGCCTACTTTCAAGCTAGAACTTGATGGAGACCTTGAGCTTGGCAGCGGCGACCCGGTTTTCGACGGCGATGGCAGCTATACGCTGGAGTTCAACGCACCCAGTGCCAGCAAGTCCGTCGGCGTGGTGTTTAACGGCGCTGTGGACTTCAATGCAGACGCTGGCGACGTGACCGTGGACACTGGTGACTCTGGCGTTCTGGTGGAAGTTAACTTGCCCGAGCTCGACCTGAACATCGATGCCATGGGTTGCGTAGCGCTCAACGGAAGTTGTTCCATCGACGGTACCCGTACCTCTCTAGAGGAAGACGTGACCGACCTTTCGACACTCTACACCCGAGATGAATCCAGCTCGTCCGAAACCACCTGGGACCGGACGGAGAGCAACATCGTGAATGCACCTTTCACGTTGGAAGACGCCCAGGCGGAATACATCGTGGTGGATGAATCCAGTATTGATGTGAACGCAGCCTACCTGGTGAGCCTCTCCGGAGGTGCACAATCCGGTCTGCGAGCCATGAATGTGGTCAATGCCTCTGGAAGCGCTGTTGCCAATGGCGTGAACATAGCCACCACTCGCGGCGCAGCGCCTGCGGTTTCTGACGGGGCCCGGTTCTCACTGAACCAGAGCAACGTCATCAACCACAGCCGCTGATCCTGCGACGGCATCGCTGTGGCCTTTCCAGGGCACGGCGCAGCATTGACCCTGGCGTTGGTGCTGCCCGTGGTGGCAGGTGGCCCGTCATATCAAGTGACGGCGGCCGAGCTAAGCGAGACGGGGCTTGCCTCCGTGACGGCGGCAAGTGCTGTCGGCAGTCGCCTGGAAAGCCAGGTGGTCATTGCCTCCACACAGGATTCTGATCGACGAAACGAGGTAACGCTCACTCAGGGTGCTCAGTCCGACAGCCGCACGCTGAACCTGTCCAATGTCAGCGCTGGTGACACCGCCAGCGGTCTGAATCTGTATCGATCCGACGGCGACGAAACCACCTCGCCAACGCAG
Organism: uncultured Marinobacter sp.; assembly: GCA_964632565.1. Classification (GTDB taxonomy): domain Bacteria; phylum Pseudomonadota; class Gammaproteobacteria; order Pseudomonadales; family Oleiphilaceae; genus Marinobacter. The sequence goes on from CAZWEP010000108.1 coordinate 1,998, forward strand.
TTAAACCAGTCCAATCAGTTGTCCCAGACACAGATCATCCAGTCCCAGGGCGGTCGTTTTCAGGCCCCTGCAGGTTCTGGCTTGCAGGAGTCTGTTCAGACACTGACGGACACTCGTATCAGCAATAAGTTTGAGCGAATCGCCCGAAGCAATCAGCGCATTCAGTCCCGAACCACCACGACCCGGTTTCAGTCTTCAGTAACACCGCAACGCATCGGATTCTTCGACACACCGGTTTCACTGGGAGGCCATACCATCGACTTGCCCGACTTTTATGTGTCCCTGCCTTCGGTACCGGTCGAATTCTCTGTGGGTGACGACTGGGGCGACCTGTTCGACCTGGACGTGGACATCACCTTCAACTTTCCGGCGTCACTGAAGGTGGACGGCGCCAAATTGACCTTCGGCGAACTGTCACTGGAGGGCAAAGACGTGGTGCTGTCCAGCCCCAGCCTGACACTGCCCGAACTCACCTTTGGCTTCTGCTTTCTGCAAACGGCCAACGCCTGCGACGGAGACAACACCAAAGCCACCGTCCGGCTACCCGCCAAGACCGTCGCGCTAGACGACATCGTTCTGGAAGGCGCAAACCCACTGGGCGATGTCGGTCTTGAACTGGGCTACGCCATTGCCGGGGACGGCACCATTACCCTGGACGGAGGTTCCCTGTCTCTAGAAGGAGACATCCCCATCAATGTGGGTGACCTTGCGGATATAGCCTTCGACATTCTTGTGCCGAATGCCGGTAACGTCGGCACTGTCACGGACGTTCTGGATCTCCCCACGTTCGACGTGCCCGTGGATATCACGGTCGACTTCCCGGAGCCGGACGGTTTCGATCGAACCTTCACCGCGGGCGAGGGTTGCGTGTTCAATCAGTCCGGCAGCCAGTGTTCGCCGGTCGATACCACCACAACCGTAACCGACACCGTCAACCAGTCTGTCACCGTGAGCCGGGACCAGCAGTCCTTCCGGGAATCATCGTCGGCGCAGTACGAGTTCCAACGGAAAGAAGGCGACCTGCGGCTGAACGCAGGGCAATCTCGCCTCACAGTGCTGCGGAAATCAACCGCGTTGGAGTCTCGCTACAGCATCGTCGTAGTCACCGGCCAAGCCCAGAGCGGCGCATCCTTTGCCAATGGCGTCAATGCGGCCGCCGCCATCGTCGGCAATGGCCTGAATATCACCGCGCTGAAGGCTCCTCAAGGAACCACCCGTCTTCCAACCACGGCGTTGCAGCAGCAGAACCGCTTCCGCCAGGTGGGTGGCCTATGATGTCGAACCGAAGGAGATTGTCATGAGCCGAACAAAGAGACTCTCACGTCTGTCACTGCTGCTTGTGTGGCTGCCCGCCCTGGCCATGGCGGAGCCGGGACCGCCGCTGGACGATCGCGCCCTGCAAAGCATCACTGCGGGATCTGCCATGAACGAGGGCACACTGGAAGTCATGACCTTCGATGTGGTCCGAACGACCCGCTCCGGTCGCGTGGTAGCTGCCGATGGATCGCTGAGCCTGCTCGAGGCGAACCGGTTGATCCTGAGTGGTGGCGCGCAGAACGGTCTGAGTTCAGTGATCAACATTAACGCTGTGAATTCGGCGATCAATGTCCTGCTGAACCTGAACATCACGGTGGATTCCAGGGTTGGCGCCATCAACCAGACCAACATCAATCAACTGACAGGCGCCTGGTCCAATCCGGGTGTTCCGAGATGACCCTTCACCATCGATGGCTGCTTCGAATGGCGGCTCTCTTTGGATGGTTACTCGTCTGGCCCGGCAGTGCGCCATCAGCGAATTCGTTGACGGTGGTGAATCAAGCGGACAGATTCCGCCTGCCGGTCACCTCGTTTCTGGAACAGCGCGAACGCAATCTGGTTCGCCAGGGTTGGGACATCAGCTGCGGTGCCGCCGCGCTCAGTACCATCCTGACTCACGATTACCAACAGCCCTACAGCGAGGCGACCATTGCCGTGAGTATCCTCGCCAATACCGATCCGGACCTGGTGCGACAGCAGGGCGGTTTTTCGCTGCTGGACCTTAAACGCTTTGCCCAGGCCGCCGGGTTCAGCGCCAACGGCTATGGCCAGCTGAGTTTGGATGATCTGGTGGCGTTCGAGGCGCCGCTGATCATCCCGGTCCGGATTCGCGGGCTCGATCATTTTGTGGTGTTTCGGGGAATCATCGCCGGGAGAGTCCTGATCGGAGACCCTGCATTTGGCAATCTCGTCCTGTCCCGGGACCAGTTTCTGTCTTTCTGGACCAGCGGTATCGGCTTCATCGTAGAGCCGCGCCATCAGAAAGACCGGGAATTGGCGCGGCTGTCAGCGGAAGCGCTGCATTTAAGCGTTCCGGATCTCAACCACGTGTACCGGCTTAGCCAACGCGCGGGGCACTTTTATTCAACAAGGCGGTGAGTCGTGTTTCAGAAGTTAGCGCCCGTTATGATACTGGCCGCTTTGCTACCCCTGGCTTCATTGGCTCAGACCGCAGCCACGCCCGCATCGAAGGCCGGGACTGATCAACTTCTCCAACAACTGATCGAACGAATACAGACCCTGGAAAACCGAGTAAGGGAACTGGAGACAGCGCCATCAAACCAGCCATCACAACCCCAGACATCGACACAACCGCCCTTGCCCGAGCTAAGCGAACAGGAGCGCAGAGAGCAGGAACGCCTGGTACGCACTGCTTTCCAGCAAACCCTGATTGAGCGAAGCGGCTTACTATTGCCTGCAGGCACCGTGGATATTGAACCGTCGCTGGTCTACACCCACAGCTCTTCGGACAACATCGTGATTGATGGATTCACCATTCTGCCTGTGCTGGTGGTAGGGGATATTGTCTCCGAACGGATCAAGAGGAATCAGGTGACCGCCGCCATGACCACCCGAATCGGACTGCCCTGGCATTCCCAACTGGACGTCCGCATTCCCTACAGTTTCATCGAGGACCGCCGGTTCACCGCCGACAACGAGGACACCAGCGACAGCAGCCGAGGTGTGGGGGACATCAGCATTGGCCTGAGCCACCAGTTGATCTACGGCGAGGACGGCAGCCCCGACATTCTTGGCAGCCTGCGTTGGAAAACCACCACCGGCAGGGGACCGTTCGACACCACCGCCAGTCATCCGATCGCACTGGGCACCGGTTACGACACCGTGTCGTTCGGCCTCACCGCCGCCAAGGTGGTGGATCCGCTGGTGTACTTCGGCGGCATCAATTATGGCTGGTCACTGTCGACCCGTCAGACCGCGGGCCGCCTGAACCCAGGCGACAGCATTGGCTTTTCATTGGGAACCGCCATCGCCCTGAACCTGACCAGCTCGCTGTCTTTCAGTTACGACCAGCAGTTTGTTGACCGCAGCAAACTGGACGGCGAACCCATCCCCGGCACTTATCTGACCACCGGCACCTTCACCATCGGTGGAGCCGTCGCCGTCAGTAACACGAAATCTGCGGATATCTCGCTGGGCATCGGCGTGACAGAAGACGCTCCGGATGTCCTGTTCGGCGTCACCCTGCCCATCCGGTTTCGCTGACGGGTCAGGACCGATAACGTCGCTGATCCAGCGTCTTCAGCCGGTCCGGATGAAA
>CAZWEP010000109.1:0-5555 GCA_964632565.1 uncultured Marinobacter sp.
TCCCGCGACAATGCGGCGACCCGATCCGCAATCTGCTGCAGCGACAGCCCGAGGGTTTCCAGCCGCTCCACCGGCACCTCGATACTGATTTGCTGCTCGGGTAAGCCGGATATGGACACCCGATCGATACCACGGGTCAGCAACTCGTCTTCAAAGCGGTACACCAGCTGACGCAATTCATCCCGATCCAGATCGCCGTAGACCAGTAACCGGCCGACCGGTTCGTAACGCTCGACCCGCGTGACCTGCGGCTCTTCTGCATCGGCGGGAAAATTCGTGAATTCGTCCACTTGCTGACGAACGTCGTCCAGCGCCTGAATCGGGTTGCTGCCTTCCGTGAATTCCAGCGTGATGGAAGAGACCCCCTGCGCAGAGGTCGAGGTCATTTTCTTCAAGCCCTGAACGCTTCTCAGTCTTTGCTCCAGGGGATTGGTGATCCCCTGCTCAACGTCCTCGGCAGAAGCACCGCTCCAGACCACGCGAACGCTAACGATGTCCAGGGCGAAGGTGGGGAAGAACTGGATGTTCATGCGCGTGAGCGCGAGCGCACCCCCCAGCAGCATGATCAGCATCACCAGATTGGCGGCAACCCGGTGGTGAACAAAAAAGCCGATCAGACCTTTACGCCGTTTCATTCACCGGCTCCGTCGGCGGAGTTCTCTGTCGCGCCCGCCCACTGGACTTTCAGTCCACTCATGGCGTTGGGCAGATGGGTGGTGATCAGGCTTTGTCCGGCTTCAAGCCCGGGACCGGCAATCAGCACCCATCGCACATCCGGGTTGTCCCGGTCTGGTCCCGTAACTTCACCGATCCGCTTCACTTGCACCCGCGCCATACGACCCTCGTCTGTCATGCGATAAACGGTATCGCTGCCGTAAAGAGCGCTGTAGGGAATAGCAACGGACCCCTTCACTGCCGGTCGCTCAAGCGTGACCGGTAGAAGGCCGCCCGGCCGAAGCCCACCGGTACTGTTTTTGAGGGTCAGGATAGCTTCGGTTCCGGAAGGCGCGCTGGTGCCGGCGAACCGATCCAGCACGAAGGTGTGCTGCCCGTCATCGCTGGTGGCCATCAGCGTTTTGCCATCATTCAGAGCCGCCAGCAATTCGGATCGATACCGGTCCGGAACCGTGGCGCGGAGCTCCAGGCCGCTGGCCGGATAAAAAGACAGCAGTGGCGACTGAGCGCTGACGCGATCACCCGGCGCCACCTGAATGTCCGTGACAATGCCGTCGAAAGGCGCCGCTATCTGCGAACGGTCGGCGTCCAGTTGCACCGATGCAAGTGAAGCCTCAGCTCTCGCCAGGCGCGCTTCCAGACTCCCCAGCCGGGCCGGGTGTTCAGCGATGGCTCGTTCTCGTGCGGTGACCGTTAATCGGGCGCGGGCGAGCGCGTCCGAGGCCGCTTCCAATGCCTCGCGGGAGGCCAGGTTACGCTCCACCAGCGACTGCGTGCGCTGGAACTGGCGTCGGGCATTGGCAAGAATCGCCTTCTCAGCGTCCAGGGCCTCGAGATCATTTTTATGGCGAACGCTCTCCGACTCGATCTGTGCCGCCAGGTCCTGCACGTCGGCATTAGCCTGAACGAGTCTCGGCTGGATATCCTGCTGGTCCAGCGCCACCAGCAGATCCCCTTCCGACACAGTCTGACCCTCCTTGACCGGTCGTTCTGCGATACGTCCAGACAACGAAGCCGTTATGCGCTGACGCTCTGGCGCCACCAGCTCTCCATAAAGAGCCAGGACGGGGACGTGACTGGTCGGGTGAACGGGCATCACGTCGACTTGCCAGCTTCGCTCCTGAACGCCCACCGTCTGGGGCTCCGGCCTGGAAAGCTTCAAAAGGAGGAATCCCGCAATCCCCACGGCGAGAATGATCAACGGAAAAAAACGTCGTGACACCCGGCTTTTTATGGTCATACTTTAGTCTTATCAGGCCACTTTTTCGGTGAAAATCGCGTCCTAGCCTGCGATGATCATCTGTTGGTTTTGACTACATATGGCGCCTCCCGCATGTGTAGGTTTTACGGCGCCTATGGAGAGAAGATTACATCGCATGGATTCACAGAGCGAATCGATACGCGGGCTGGCAAGGCCCTACCGAAAAGCGGTTCTGAAAGCACTCTTGATCCTTACGATCGTAGCGGGCGTGGTTTTCATCACCCTGAACCTGCTGATCGGTCGGTTTGTGCTTGCAACAGCCGAAATTGGCATGGTGATCTATGCCATCGTCGTGCTTCGGGCAACACGGCGCGCTCACAATGTTGAACGTTGGGCACTGGCTTTTCTGATTCCCTTCTGCCTCACCATGCTGGTGTCGATGATGTCACCCCAGTCCAGCCCGACGGTCTTTGCCTGGGTGCTGGTGGTCCCCATCCTTACTCACCTTCTGCTCGGCCGCCAGAAAGGCCTGGTGATTTCCTGCATTTTTATGGTCCTCACCGGCATCATTTATCTGTTCAAACATCAGAACCAACCCGTCTTGCTGGAAGCCCTCGCGATTGCCAACGTCACACTGATCGGGCTGTGCATACTTGCCTTCTCCCATGTGTATGAATGGACACGGGAACGCTCAGAACTTCGTCTGGTGGAGTTGGCGGAAACCGACTCCCTCACCGGGCTCGCCAATCGGATTCGCCTGAAGGACACCTTCCTTAGAGAGCGCAGCCGAGCCATGCGGGAAGGGACTCCGCTTTCCATCATTGTTATCGACCTCGACCACTTCAAAAATGTGAACGACAAATACGGTCACGAAGCCGGAGATATCGCGCTTCAGCGCGTGGCCGAGGTACTCCGGACCCATCTACGCGCCAGCGACCTGCCGGCCCGAATGGGTGGAGAAGAATTCGGGATCCTGCTGGCGAATACCAACAGTAAGCAGGCGGCCGAGGTTTCTGAAAAGATTCGCGAAAACGTCGAAAACCTGGATTTCAGTGCCGATGGCGAGGAAGTTCGGATTACTCTCAGTGGCGGCATCGCCGAACTCGGCCGTGATGGCGACGATCTGCGCTCGCTGCTCGCGGCCGCAGACCGTCGGCTCTATCGGGCGAAATCAGCCGGTCGAAATCAGATTGCTCACCCCACGCCCGACCTGGACGACGGTGACTTGCTGCCGGAATCCTGATCCGTCCGGGAACCGCTTGCACCATTCAAGGCAGTCCAGGCATCGTAGGCACTCAGAAAGACCCTCCCGGACAAGGTTTCGAGCAAGTCCGTGCGTTCGAGCTGATCCATCACCGGCCCCTTCACATCCGACAGATGGAGACGCACCCCAGCATGACCCAGACGCTCATGAATCGCCTCGAGGCTTTCTATGGCTGAAGCGTCCACCTGATTCACCGCAGGGCATACCAGAACCAGGTCGGTCATCTCTGGGTGCTCGGCCATCAGTTCCATGACCGTATCCTCGAGGAACCGGGCATTGGCGAAGTACAGGCTTTCATCAATGCGGAGAAACGTCACTTTCGGGCACAGCGCCACATCGTGCCGCAGCACGTTGCGGAAATGTTCTGTGCCCGGAACCCGGCCAATGATGGCACTGTGAGGGCGACTGGTGCGGTAGAGGAAGAGGCCAATTGATAAAGCCACGCCCGCCATGATGCCGGATTCAACGCTGTGCAGCAGTGTCAGCGCCATGGTTGCCAGCATCGCGCCAAAGTCCGATTTGGAATAGCGCAAGGTCCGGAGGATCGCCGGAAAATCCATCAGGGCGGTGACCGCAACGATGATGGTGGCCGCCAGAGCAGCTTTGGGCAGAAGGGCAAACACCGGAGTCAGTGTCAGCGTGGCGACAGCAATACCCAGCGCAGCGAACAGCCCTGCCGCGGGCGTACGGGCACCGGCATCAAAATTGACGATGGACCGGGAGAAGCCACCGGTCACCGGCATTCCAGACGACACCCCGGCCCCAAGATTCGCCATGCCCAGACCGATCAGTTCCTGATTCGGGTTGATACGCTGCCGGCGCCGGGCGGCGAGGGTCTGGCCAATCGACACCGATTCGACAAATCCCACGACACTGATCAGCAAAGCCCCAACCATCAACTGCTGCCAAAGGTCGGCATCGAACACCGGCAAAGACAACCCGGGCAATCCTTTTGGAATGGCGCCAACCACCGCCAGACCCTGCTGATCCAGGCCGAGCGCCCAGGTCGCCAGCGCACTGACACCCACGGCGATGATCGGAGCGGTCTTTGCCATGAACCCGCCAAGCCAGATCCGCGCCGCCACCAGGCTTACCAAAACCGTTCCCCCGACCACCACGGGCAACCAGTGAACGTCGCCAAGAGCAGAACCCAGATCAACTCCCAATTCGATCAGATTGTTACCGTCCGCAGTTACGCCGAGCAGGTGCTTCAACTGACTGGCCACAATGATCAGAGCCGACGCTGTGATAAAGCCTGAGATAACCGGATGGCTCAGGAAGTTCGCCAGAAAACCGAGCCGCAGAGCGCCCATCGCCACCAGCATAATCCCGGAGAGCACAGACAGAATGACAGCACCAGCCAGATAGTCCGCGCTACCCGGTGCAAACATGGGGGTGAGAATGCCTGCCGTCATCATGGCGATAATCGCAACCGGGCCCACAGACAGAGTTCGGCTGGAGCCAAACAGGGCATACAGTACCAGCGGCAGGCAGCTCGCGTAGAGCCCGACCTCCGCCGGTAAACCCGCAAGCAGCGCGTAGGCCAAGGCCTGCGGAATCAGCATCAGCGTTACCAGCACAGCGGCGGTGAGATCACCGGAAACGTCTGCCCGACGGTAATCAGGCAGCCAGGCCAGAAACGGCAGAATCCTCTGAAGGTTCATCTTGGTTCCTTCACAGGAAGTTCAAAGGCACTTTCAGGTAAACCTGACCGTTGTCCTCCGCCGGAGGCATCTCCCCCGCACGCATATTTACCTGGACAGAAGGCAGGATCAGCGCCGGCATGCCGAGGGTTGCATCCCGCTCTCTCCGCATACTGACAAACTGATCTTCGGTGATTCCCTGATGAACGTGAACGTTTTTCTCGCGCTGTTCAGCAACTGTGGTCTGGCACTGGAACTCGGTCCGTTCCGGAGCCTTGTAGTCGTGACATAGGAACAATCGGGTTTCGGCGGGAAGCGACAACACTTTCTGGATAGATCGATACAGGGTGCGCGCATCGCCACCCGGGAAATCACAGCGGGCGGTGCCGTAATCCGGCATGAACAGGGTGTCGCCAACAAACGCGGCATCCCCGAAAACGTATGTCAGACAAGCAGGCGTGTGACCGGGCGTGTGCATCACGCGGCCTTCCAGGCCTCCGACCTGAAAGGTATCGCCGTCCTCAAACAGCCGATCAAACTGGCGTCCGTCACGAGCAAACTCGGTGCCGGCGTTGAACGCCTTACCGAAGATCTCCTGGACTTCCACGATGCGAGCACCAATCCCGGTTTTACCGCCCAGCCTTTCATGCAAGTAGGGCGCGGCAGAGAGATGATCCGCATGTACGTGGGTTTCCAGAATCCAATCAACGGTCAATCCTTCGCTACGGACGTAGTCGATGATCTGATTGGCGGACCGAACATCGGTGTGGCC
>CAZWEP010000110.1:0-5444 GCA_964632565.1 uncultured Marinobacter sp.
CCGCGCTACTAGGCACGGGTATAGGGGCGGGGTGCCTATTGGCCGCGGTCGTCGCTTCGTTCTTCATTGTTTTTGCCGTCGAAAACTGGATATTTCCTGTCTCAACTAGTCCGGCGTGTATTGGTCGTGCCTCTGAATGCCCCTTGTGGTTGCTGCAAATTGGAGAAGTGATCGTTGATTGGCAGTTTGTTGCGCTTGAAGGTGCTGCATTCGTAGGGGCTGTCTGGCTGAGCCTTTGCCGGCTTCAACCATTTAACAAGTAGTTGCAGTTCGTTCCGGCGCTGACGGGCCTCCACCGGACCGGTTTTCCCGCTCGGTAGCGTCCAAACCGGCCGCTGAATATTGGTGTTAGTCACTTCAAGGAGATCGTGCATTGTTAGGGCTTTTCAAGAAGCGAAGGAAAAAGGCTGAGATTGAGCCGCAGTTCATTGTGGTCACGCTAAATGCTCGTATTCAGCCGATACATCGTGGCGAACTATACGAAGACCCGCTCGATGAAATTCTCTCCAAAGAGTCTCTGGGCGAGGTTTCAGGCGGCGGAACTCTCCAGTCTCAATCCGGTGAAATCGAACATTGTGACATCGAGATAAAGGTAGAAAATTCTGGGGGCGAAGCTGTTGAATTCATAAAGTCTTCGCTTGAGAAAATTGGTTCGCCAAAGGGTTCGACATTAAATGTTGAAGCTACGAACGTAGAGATTCAATTTGGCACCTTAGAAGGGCTCGCCATTTACTTGAACGGCACCGAATTAGACGATGAGGTGTATGCAAACAGTGATTCTAACCATGTCTATAGTGAGCTGGATCGTCTCACCCAAGGCGTAGGGAAAGTGTTTAGTTACTGGCAGGGCCCTACCGAAACAGCCTTCTACTTGTACGGTTCTTCTTTTTCACAAATGAAGTCACGCATTTCAGAGCTTGTAGATACTTACCCCCTTTGCCAGAAGTGCAGAATTGAGCAAATTGCATAAAAATGAATAACAAGCGACTGCATAGCGACCGATTTTTCACCGCTTTGCGGCTCTAAACCAGGGCATATTTCTGCGTTTAAGCAGTCATAAATAACGGGGTCGAAATGTTTGGGTTTGTGAAACGTTCGGATGCACCAGTCCAAGTAAAAAGAGCATCCTTTCTCCTGCTGAGTTACGCGTTTCTGGTGCTGATAGGCACGGTGTCTTACGCCTACGAATCAGGAGGTGAGGACTCGAGAGAGTTAATTCGTGGCCTGGTCCGAGTTGGCGGAATTAGCTACATCGCTTGGTGGTTGCTCTCGCTCAAAAAGGAGGCATGGTGGTTTGCTGTAGGTGCATGCGGATTCCTTTCTGCCTTGGGCGTGTTTGGCGTAGGCGCGCTTTTATACGCCGGTTCGAGCCTCAGCTCTGATTTTTACCTAATGGGTTTGAAGCTCATTGCACCGTTGTATTTCTTGCTTCATGCATTCCTGATTCTTGTCAGAGAGGATACAAGATCGCTATTCGTCGCCAAGCATGCTTAGCAACATCACATAAGGAGGTGTTTGAATGAAACAAACGGGTAGCTGTCTCTGCGGAGGCATTCAATACGAGATCAACGGGCCACTGACCGATGTACTGAACTGCCATTGTTCAATGTGCCGGAAGCTTCATGCTTCAGCCTTCAGAACCCGCGCCAAGGTCCAATCCTCGCATTGGCACACCGTGAAAGGCGAAGAGCTAATAAAGTTCTACGAATCCTCTCCGGGTGAGCATAAAGGGTTCTGTTCTAATTGCGGTTCCAGTCTTTTCACCAAATTCGACGCAAGCCCTGATATTTATGGTTTTCCACTCGGAACGCTCGATACTGATCCAGGCGTGAGGCCAGAGCGCCATGTATTCGTGGGCAGTAAAGCGCCCTGGTTCGAGATTTCGGATGATCTGCCTCAGCATCAAGAGTTCGACTGAGCGAGCGATGTCCGGGAGAGTGGGGCGGACTCCCCGGTGGGCCGCTTAGCTTAGCTTGAATAGCCATACGCCCTGTGAGGCGGAGGATGAACATTCAGCCGAACAAGGGAAACAGGGCTGGCAAAGTATTCTCAACGAACTCAAGAAGCGTGTGGAACGCAAATGCAGACGTTAATTTCCTAACCCTCAATCAAGGACGACTTATGAATATCTCAAAATTTCCCCTGATCATTCTCTGTCTTTTCATGGGCTATACCTTCTGGGTAATGGCAGGCGCTGAGCAATCGCTCCTGGCGTTTGGTGCTCAGCTCTTATCCAGCCCGGATACCGCCCAGGTCGTTATTGACCTTTACATTCTCGCCGCAATGGCCTGCATCTGGATCTACCAGGATGCGAAACGTCGTGGCAAAGGGGTGGGGTACATCATCCCGTTTTTTGTTGTGACAGCGGTGTTTGTATCCGCAGGTCCCCTGCTATATTTGGTGCTGCGTGGCGAGCGCCAGTCAGAAGCCGCAACCAGCCAGGCATAACCGCATCACTGCTCGCTGATGGCCGCGGGGTGCGCCAAAGTTTCCACCGAGAGTTGGGCCCGACGCCGGAAGCGTTCACATTCAAAAAAAGCCTTACCCGCGCCCGATGAATCCTCGGGTGTGCCATCCGGCGTTCTGGGCGGGGAGTGTCCCGCCGTTTGATCTATGGCTCCCGTCGGGCCCTGTTTTTGGTATAAAGGGAAGTGAGCGTGCTGTTTAAGGCAGCGACGCGTAGACAGGAATCCGGAACGTCCACGTCGTAGAAATGGAGTCGATCCATGCAACCCAAAGACATCGTGGCGCAGTTCATCGCTGACATCCATGCCCAGCGGTTGGATGAGGCAAAGGCCCTGCTGGCTGCAGATGATTTCGAGTATGTGGGCCCGAATATGCATTTCCTGAGCCGGGATGACATGTTGGCCTATCAGTTCGGTATGGTTGCGATCCAGAAGGATCTGGTCCTCCGGCAGTTGAGTGCCGACGGAGAGCACGTGTTTGCGATTCTGGATTACCGGACCCACTTTGAGCCAATCGGGGATGTTCGGCTTGCCGTGTGGTTTCGCGTCTGGGACGACAAGATCCACACCGTGGAAACGTTCTACAACGCGGCGGTGGTGGAAAACATGCTGGGTGGTAACCTTCCTTCAGCGAACTGACGGGTGGGTCCGACCAACTCCGCTAATATGTTGCTGAGTGCTACGCACTCAGGGAGGGGACATGTTGACCCTCCCATCAACTGACCCTTCCGATGGCAACGGACCCTCACTAACCTATACTTGGGAAATCGTTCGCATCCCGGACTGTGGGGGTGGCAGTGAATCATGCCGAAGGGAGCCTGTCCGCTCGGGTCACGGTGTCGGATGCGTCTTAGCCAATGGAGGGTCAACGCATGATCGAACACACGCTGGATACCGCCCACTCCATTCTCTATGTTCGGCCTACCTCCTCTCTGGAGAAAGAGGATTTTGCAAAGCTTGCGGAAACGGCAGACCCCTACATCGAAAAAACGGGATCGCTGGAAGGGCTTATCATCAGCAGTCAGAGCTTTCCGGGCTGGAAAAGTGTTGGTGCGATGGTCACGCATTTTCGCTTCGTGAAAGATCATCACAAGTTCATCAGGAAAGTGGCATTGGTGACTGACTCCGCTTTTGGCGACATCGGTGAGCGTCTGGCGTCACATTTTTTATCGGCCGATATCAAGCACTTTCCGATGGGCGAGCTCAAGGCCGCTGAGCGGTGGGTGTCCGGTACCGATTAGAGTATCAGCCACAGTCAGCATAGCCTGAGTAGCTGAAGCGGATTTTATGTTCATTGCACATTGTTGAGCTCGCCCCAAGCCGGGCGTTGGCACAGTGCCTGGTGAAACCCATGTTTTCAGGTTCGGTATACGTCGTTTTGGCAGACTCGCTGCTCGTGCTGCACGTGGTATTCGTGGCGTTTGTGGTTCTGGGTCTGCTGGCCATCTATCTGGGGCAATTCCTGAACTGGAACTGGGTGCGGAATATCTGGTTCCGGGTGTGTCACCTGATTGCCATTGGCATTGTCGTCGTCCAATCCTGGATTGGGGTGATCTGCCCGTTAACGACGTGGGAAATGGCGCTTCGGGACATGGCGGGAGCGGCCAGCTATGAGGGCTCATTCGTCCAGCACTGGCTGCACGCCATTCTTTACTACAGCGCGCCGGAGTGGGTGTTTGTGCTCAGCTACACGCTGTTTGGCGGGCTGGTCCTGCTCAGCTGGTTTGTGGTTCGACCCCGATGACCGTGGAGAGGGTCAGACCGTCACTGCCCCGGCCGCGGCATCCGAGGCATTGCCGGCGCAGACGACATTACGGCCCTCCAGCTTGGCCTGATAAAGCGCCTGATCCGCCATCACAATGGTTTTGTCGAGACTGACGTCTTCCGAGTTTCGGTTCGCGACGCCGACGCTGATGGTGCAGTGGATGATGTCTGCGCCTTCCTGGATGGTGAGCGCTTCGACGTTCTGGCGGAACCGCTCGGCGACGTGACAGGCTTCTGGGAGGTCGGTTTCCGGTAACAGAAGAATGAATTCCTCGCCGCCCCAGCGGGCGAGGAGGTCGCCTTGGCGTCGGGACCTGTCCAGTACTTTGGCGATTTGGCGCAGGATCCGGTCCCCGGTGGCGTGGCCGTATTGGTCATTGATCATCTTGAAGTGGTCGATATCAATCATCGCCACGCACATATCCCGGTTGTTGCGTTTTACCAGACCCCAGAGCGATTCCGCGACGGGCAGGAAGCCTCTCCGGTTGTCCAGGCCCGTCAGATGATCCACTTGCGCTTTGCGTTCGGCTGCTATCCGGGCATGTTGTGTTCGTCGAACCAGATCCGCCAGTGCCAAGGCCAGCAGCATGGCATCCAACACCATGCCGATATCCACGGCATAAAAGCCAATCTGACTGTATGGGAGGATGCCATATACCGTGAGTGCGGTAATCGAAGCACCGATTGCAGAGGCGAGCGTGCCAGCGAGGTAGTAGCGAGCGGATTTTATGCCACTGATCCAGCTGGATACGCCGAGGTAAAGCATTAAGACGGTGAAGATCGGAGCCATGGAGAACGCAAGCGTCAGTGCAAACCCCCGTTCCTCCGCGAAATAGCAGGCGGCAAACAGTGCGAAGTAGATCAAACAGATCGCCTGAAGGGTTCTGAACAGCTTGCGCCGCCGAAGTTTCACCTGCAGAAAACTGGTCGCAAAGGCTATGCCAGAGAAGGCAAAGCAGAACATCAACAGCGGTGGAGCCCACTGTTGCCAGACGACAGAGGAGGGCCAGATCAGCACCATACCAATGCCGCTGTAGGACGCCGTCATGAATACAAAAGTAACCATGTATATGGAATAGAACAGGTACCGCCTGCGCCGGAGCCCGGTAAAGAGCATCAGATTATAGGCGGCGAGCGCCAACATGACGCCATAGACGAAACTGTAGAAGGCGGCGTCAAACTGTTCCTGATTGTGTCCGGCCCTAATGCTGGTGA
>CAZWEP010000111.1:0-5437 GCA_964632565.1 uncultured Marinobacter sp.
TCGTATCCGTGATGGATACGAATCCGCTGGCTGCGGACCCGACTGTCATCATCGGTGAGAACAGCAAGGCCTTCGAGCAGGGTCTGACGGTTCTGTCCAAACTGACGTCCGGCAAGGTGTTCGTGACCGGCAAACCCGGCTCCAATGTCGCGATTCCCAAGGCAGACAACATCGAAGTACACCAGTTCGACGGCGTACACCCGGCTGGCAATGTGGGTACCCACATCCATCACCTGGATCCGGTGTCCGGCAGCAAGACGGTCTGGTCCATCAATTACCAGGACGTGATTGACATCGCCAAGCTGTTCGAGACCGGCGAAGTGCCGGTTGAGCGCATTGTTGCAATCGCTGGCCCGAAAGCACAGAAGCCGCGCCTGGTGCGTACCCGCCTGGGTGCGAGCCTGCCGGAGCTGCTCGAAGGCGAAGTGGCGACCGATTGCGAAGTCCGTGCGATTTCCGGTTCGGTGTTCGGTGGCCGCCGAGGCGACGGTCCCTGCGCGTACCTCGGACGGTTTGCCAACCAGATCTCGGTGCTGGAAGAAGGCACCAAGCGCGAGTTCATGGGCTGGCTCTCGCCGGGTCCCAACAAGTTCTCCGTGCTGAACATCTACCTGTCCAAGCTGACTGGCGGCAAACTGTTCAATTTCACCACCACCACCAATGGCAGCGAGCGCGCCATGGTGCCGGTCGGTGCCTATGAGCAGGTCATGCCTCTGGATATCCTGCCGACCCAGTTGCTGCGTTCGCTGATTGTTGGCGACACCGAAATGGCCCAGAAACTGGGTGCGCTGGAGCTGGATGAAGAGGATCTGGCGCTGTGCACCTTCGTGTGCCCGGGTAAATATGAATACGGTCCGATTCTTCGCGAGAATCTGACCCGAATCGAGATCGAGGGCTAATACGATGGCTATCAGACAGTTTCTCGATGGAATCGAGCATCATTTTGAGAAAGGTGGCAAGTACGAGCGCTGGTATGCCCTGTACGAAGCCGTCGATACCATTTTCTACACACCGGGCAAGGTAACCTCCACCACGGCTCATGTGCGCGATGGCGTTGACCTGAAGCGCATCATGATCACGGTGTGGTTGTGTACCTTCCCGGCGATGTTCTTCGGCATGTGGAACATCGGTTTCCAGGCCAACAGCTTCCTGGCGTCCAATCCGGATGCCATGATCGGCGACGGCGGCCTGCGTACTGCGTTCATTCAGGCTCTGGCGGTAACTGGAGCAGGCGCGGGCCTCTGGGACAACTTTGTCTATGGCATGGCCTACTTCGTGCCCATCTACTTCGTGACCTTCGTCGTGGGTGGTTTCTGGGAAGTGCTCTTTGCCACCGTGCGTCGCCACGAGGTCAACGAAGGCTTCTTTGTCACCTCCGTCCTGTTTGCCCTGATCTGTCCGCCCACCATTCCCCTGTGGCAGGTGGCCCTGGGTATCACCTTTGGTGTGGTGATCGGCAAAGAAGTATTCGGCGGTACCGGCAAGAACTTCCTGAACCCGGCACTGACCGGTCGTGCTTTCCTGTACTTCGCCTACCCGGCGCAAATCTCCGGCGACACTGTCTGGACTGCAGTCGATGGGTTCAGTGGTGCGACAGCGTTGAGCTGGGCGGCAAGTGGTGGCCTGGACGCGCTGAAAGAGCAGGTCGGCTGGATGCATGCATTCATGGGTACCATCCAGGGCTCCATGGGTGAAACCTCCACGCTGGCTGTATTGATCGGCGGGATCATTTTGCTGGTGATGAAGATTGCCAGCTACCGGATCGTCGGTGGTGTGCTGATCGGTATGATCGCGACCTCCCTGTTGTTCAACGTGGTCGGTTCCGAAACGAACCCGATGTTTGCCATTCCGGCGCATTGGCACCTGGTCATGGGCGGCTTTGCCTTTGGCATGATGTTCATGGCGACTGACCCGGTCTCAGCGGCAATGACCAATACCGGCCGCTGGTGTTTCGGTATTCTGGTTGGCGTCATGACGGTCCTGATTCGTGTGGTCAACCCTGCATTTCCGGAAGGCATCATGCTGGCCATCCTGTTCGCAAACCTGTTCGCGCCGCTGATGGATCACTACGTGGTTCAGGCCAACATCAAACGGAGGCTTGCTCGTGGCTAAAGCTAAAGAAACCGTCTCCAGAACGCTGATCGTTGCTCTGGTGCTGAGTATCGTGTTCTCCGTTGTGGTCTCTACCGCTGCGGTTATGCTCAAGCCGGCCCAGATCCAGAACCAGAACCTGGACATCAAGACCAACATCCTGTCGGCGGCCGGTATGCTGCCACAGGGAGCGAGTGCCCAGGATATCGAACAACTGTTCGAGCGCTTCGAGGTACGTCTGGTTGACCTGAATACTGGTGAGTACGTCGAGCCTTCAGTCGTCGGTGTCAAGGACCCGATGAAGTACGACATGTACAAGGCAGCCTCGGATCCGGAACTGTCAACCGATATTCCTGCCTCAGAAGACAAGGCCGGCATCAAGCGCCGTCCGGACATCGCCAAGGTCTACACCATGAGTGAAGATGGTAAGGTGAGCCGAGTGGTGCTTCCGATTCACGGTTATGGTCTCTGGTCCACCCTGTACGGGTTCATCTCGCTGGAAGGCGACCTGAATACCGTCGAAGGCCTTGGTTTTTACTCCCACGCGGAGACACCGGGTCTGGGCGGTGAGGTCGACAACCCACGCTGGAAAAAGCAGTGGGTGGGCAAAGAGGTCTATGGCGGTGAGCTGACTGAGCCCCAGATCCGTCTGGTCAAGGGCGGTGTCAGTGCGGATGCAGCCGACAAAGAGCACAAGGTCGATGCGCTTTCCGGTGCGACTCTGACCAGTCGTGGTGTCCAACAGCTGGTTAACTACTGGATGAGTGACCGGGGCTACGCGCCGTTCCTGCAAAAACTTCGTGAAGGGGAGGTCTGATCATGGCAGATGCATCAGCCAAACAGGTTCTCTTCGAACCAATCTTTAGTAACAACCCCATCGCCTTGCAGATCCTCGGTATCTGTTCGGCCCTGGCCGTAACCACCAGCATGAACGTGACCATCGTCATGTGTCTGGCGGTAACGGCAGTTACCGCGTTCTCCAACCTGGCGGTGTCGATGGTGCGGGCGCAGATTCCGGGGAGTATCCGGATCATCGTCCAGATGACGATCATTGCATCGCTGGTCATCGTGGTGGATCAGATCCTCAAGGCGTACGCCTATGAAATCAGCAAGCAGCTGTCGGTGTTTGTTGGCCTGATCATCACCAACTGTATCGTTATGGGGCGTGCCGAAGGCTTCGCCATGAAGAACGGTCCCTGGCTGAGCTTCCTGGACGGTATCGGTAACGGTCTTGGCTACTCGGTTCTGCTGCTGTTCGTGGCGTTCTTCCGTGAGCTTCTGGGTGCCGGCTCGCTGTTCGGTGTTTCCCTGATGCCGACCGTGAACGAAGGTGGCTGGTACATTCCGAACGGTCTGTTGCTGTTGCCGCCAAGTGCGTTCTTCATCATCGGCCTGGCCATCTGGGGGCTTCGCACCTGGAAGCCGGAGCAGGTTGAAGAGGCGGATTACAAGATGTCTCGCCACACCGCGAAGGAGGCCTTCTGATGGAACACTATATCAGTCTGATTGTTAAGGCCATTTTCGTTGAGAACATGGCGCTGGCCTTCTTCCTCGGGATGTGTACCTTCCTGGCCATTTCGAAGAAGATCGAGGCTGCTACCGGTCTTGGTATCGCCGTTGTGGTCGTTCTGACGGTTACCGTTCCGGTAAACAACCTGCTGTATAACAGCATCCTGCGCGAAGGTGCGCTCGACTGGGCGGGTCTGCCTAATGTTGACCTGAGCTTTCTCGGCTTGCTGACGTACATTGGTGTAATCGCGGCGATTGTTCAGATCATGGAAATGGTCCTGGATAAGTACATCCCTGCGCTTTACGCCGCCCTGGGTGTGTTCCTGCCCCTGATTACCGTGAACTGCGCCATTCTGGGTGCGTCACTGTTCATGGTTGAGCGGGACTACACCTTTGGCGAGAGCGTCGTGTACGGCTTCGGCGCTGGTTTGGGCTGGGCCCTGGCCATCATTGCGCTGGCCGGTATCCGCGAGAAGTTGAAGTACAGCGATGTTCCGGAAGGTCTTCGTGGACTGGGTATCACCTTCATTACCGTTGGTTTGATGTCCCTGGGTTTCATGTCCTTCTCCGGCATCTCTCTGTAACTCACCCGGTGATTCGGTTTAACGAAAAGGCGAGACCATGAATACAGAAATTATTCTCGGCGTGGTCATGTTCACCGTGATCGTTCTGGCCCTGGTCGCAGTGATTCTGGCGGCACGGTCCAGGCTGGTCAGCACCGGTGACGTGACTATTGAGATCAACGATGATCCCGAACACACCATGAAAACCGGTGCGGGCGGGAAGCTGCTGGGTACCCTGGCCAACCAGGGGATCTTCCTGTCTTCGGCTTGCGGTGGCGGCGGTACCTGCGCCCAATGCAAGTGCAAGGTGCTGGAAGGGGGCGGTGCGATGCTGCCCACCGAAAAGACCCACTTCACCAATCGTGAAGAGAAGGAAGGCTGGCGCCTGTCGTGCCAGGTTCCGGTGAAGCAGGACATGAAGATCGAAGTTCCTGAAGAGTTCTTTGGCGTCAAGAAGTGGGAATGCGAGGTTATCTCCAACCACAACGTGGCCACCTTCATCAAGGAGCTGGTGCTCAAGTTGCCTGAAGGCGAGGAAGTTGACTTCCGCGCTGGCGGTTACGTCCAGCTTGAGTGCCCACCTTACGATATCAGCTTCAAGGATTTCGATATCGAGGAAGAGTTCCATGAGGATTGGGACAAGCACGACATCTGGCGCTACCGGGGTGTGAACAAGGAGGAGACCATCCGGGCCTACTCCATGGCGAACTACCCGGAAGAGAAAGGTGTCCTCAAGTTCAACATCCGTATCGCGACACCGCCTCCTGGTACCGATCATCCACCGGGCATCATGTCGACTTACGTCTTCAACATGAAGCCGGGTGACAAGGTGACCGTGATGGGGCCGTTCGGTGAGTTCTTCGCCAAGAAGACCGACGCCGAGATGGTGTTCATCGGCGGTGGTGCCGGTATGGCACCCATGCGCTCGCACATCTTTGACCAGTTGAAGCGCCTGAACTCCAAGCGCAAGATCAGCTTCTGGTACGGTGCACGAAGCGTTCGCGAGATGTTCTACGTGGAAGACTTCGACATGCTCCAAGAAGAGAACGACAACTTCGAGTGGCACGTGGCTCTCTCGGATGCGCTTCCTGAGGACAACTGGGAAGGACCGACCGGCTTCATCCATAACGTACTGTACGAAAAGTACCTGAAGGATCATCCGGCGCCGGAAGACTGCGAGTTCTACATGTGCGGGCCCCCAATCATGAACGCATCGGTGATCAAGATGCTGAAAGATCTGGGTGTTGAAGATGAAAACATCATGCTGGATGACT
>CAZWEP010000112.1:0-5282 GCA_964632565.1 uncultured Marinobacter sp.
CCTGGACGAAACGTAACTACGCGCCGTGCACTGATTGGAATTTCTTCACCGGTTTTCGGATTTCTACCGGGCCGCTGCTTTTTATCACGCAAATCAAAATTGCCAAAACCCGACAATTTCACCTGCTCGTTGTGGCTGAGAGCGCCCCTGATTTCATCGAAAAAGGCTTCGACCATCTCCTTGGCCTCACGTTTATTAAGACCCAACTCTTCGTACAAACGTTCCGCCATTTCCGCTTTCGTCAAGGCCGACATAGATCAACTCCTAAGTGTTGCTCCCAACTCTTCTTTGAGCGCTTCAATCACGCCACTAAAGAGAGAATGCACCTCTTCCTCGTTAAGTGTGCGTTCGGGATGCTGCCAGAAAAGGCTAAGAGCAAGGCTACGATTGCCCTCACCAAGGCTTTCGCCCTCGTAGACATCAAACGCACGCAACGCGGTGAGGTTGTCTCCTGCGTGCTTTTTGGCAACGCGTTCGACGTCTGCAAACCTCACATCGCTCCCAATAATGATAGCCAAATCCCGTCGAACTTCCGGGAATTTCGAAATATCTTTGAAATTAGGCACATATCCAGAAACGATCGGATTTAAGAATAGCTCAAACATCAGGATCGTGCCATTAAGTTCAAGCTTTTTCTGAACTTGTGGGTGTAGAGCACCTAACCAGCCTACCGACTCTCCATCACGGAAAAGCTCGGCAGTCTGGCCCGGATGCAGCGCAGGATGCTTTCCTGGGGCAAAGTCCACCTCAATGCCGAGCAACCGGAAGAGGCTTTCAAGCTCCCCTTTTACGTCAAAGAAATCTGCCGCTCGCCGTCCATTGGCCCAGTTTTCAGAAAATTGATTGCCAACAACCACGCCCGCGAGCATCGGCTGCTGGTCAATGGCGTCGCCGTCCTGACGGAATTTCAACCCGGTCTCAAACAGCCGGATGCGAGGCTGCTGCCGGTTCTGATTGTAGCTCACGGTTTTCAGCAATCCGCTCCAGAGGCTGGTACGCATGACCGACAAGTCCGATGAGATCGGATTGGCCAGCTCGATGCCCTGCTCATCGGGGTTGATCAGCGCTTGAACCTTGGGGTCGACGAAACTGTAAGTGACCGCCTCCTGATAGCCGCAGCTCACGAAGTAGTTCTGGATCGCCGAAACGGGCCTTACTGACTCTTCCTGAGGCCTGAGACCCAGTGATCCTGTCGGTTCCGTGACAGGCAGGTTGTTGTAGCCATAAATGCGGCCAATTTCTTCAATCAGATCTTCTTCGATGCTAATGTCCGGCCGGAAGCTGGGTACGTGAATGCGCCAGCCATCCCGCAGCAATTTATCAATGTGCAGGCCCAGACGGGTGAGAATCTCTTCAACAGTGGTGCGATCGATATTGAGCCCCAGCACATCGGCAACACGCTGCTCCCGTAGATCAATCACTCTTTCGACGGGCAGATCCTCATCACTGACGACTTCTACGACTTCACCGGGCTCGCCGCCAATAATCGACATCAGCAATTCCGTAGCGCGCTCCATCGCGTCTCTTGCCAGCTTGTAGTCGACTCCCCGTTCAAAGCGATGAGATGCGTCCGTGTGCAGGCCATAAAATCGTGCTTTGCCCGCCAGGGTAATGGGGTCGAAATACGCAGCCTCGAGAATAAGATCCCGGGTCTTTGCGCTGACGCCTGAATGCTCACCACCCATGACGCCAGCAATTGCGATCGGCTTGGCGTGATCGGCAATGACCAGAGTGTCTTCGCTAAGCTCGACCTCTTGCCCGTCCAGCAAAACCAGCTTTTCTGATGGTTCAGCCATTCTAACCACGATTCCGCCTTCAATTTCATCACGGTCAAAGGCGTGCATGGGCTGACCCAGCTCCAGCATGACATAGTTGGTTACATCGACGGCAGCATCAATCGAGCGTATACCGGAACGGCGTAGTTTTTCCTGCATCCATAGTGGTGAAGGTACGCTTAGATCCACATTTTTCAGGACCCGGCCCAGGTACTTCGGACAGCCTTCAGGTGCCTTGATGGCAATGTGCGGAACCTCTGAGTGAACCGCCTCAATCGGCGTGATTTCAGGGCCTTCGACGGTGAGGCTGTTCAATACGCCAACTTCACGGGCAATACCCTTGATCGACAGACAGTCGCTGCGATTGGGCGTCAAATCAACGTCAATGGTGACATCGTTGAGCTTCAGATAATCATCCAGCGCCTGTCCTGTCGGCGCATCCTCCGGTAGCTCCATCAAACCGTCGTGGTTTTCAGACAGGCCCAGCTCCGACTCCGAACAAAGCATCCCCTCGGAGGGTTGACCACGAAGTTTGGCCTTCTTGATCTTGAAATCGCCGGGCAGGACAGCGCCAACCACCGCAAATGGTACTTTCAGTCCTTCTCGCACATTGGGTGCACCGCAAACAACCTGAACCTGATCCTTGCCATCTGTGACCTGGCATACGCGCAATTTGTCAGCGTCCGGATGTGGCGAGACGGAGACGACTTCACCGACAACGATGCCTTTAAACGCACCGGCAACGGCTTCGAATCCATCCACCTCCAGACCCGCCATAGTGATCTGGTCCATCAATGCCTGTGTATCGTTCGCCGGGTTCACCCACTCTCGGAGCCACTGCTCACTGAATTTCATGATATCTGCCTTGTCCTGGAGCTAATAAGCGTCTTGGTTCTATTGAAGTCGTTGTTTATCGGAACTGCCGCAGGAAACGGAGATCGTTCTCGAAAAACATGCGCAGATCATTTACGCCGTACCGAAGCATGGCCAGACGTTCAACGCCCAGACCGAAGGCAAAACCGCGATACTCCTCTGCATCAATATCGCAATGCTCGAACACTTTCGGGTGCACCATTCCGCATCCCATCACTTCCAGCCACTTGATACTGCCGTCTTCCTCGCGCCCCCACTCAATGTCCACTTCAGCCGAAGGTTCTGTGAAGGGAAAATACGATGGACGGAATCGCACTTCCAGGTCCCGCTCAAAAAACACCCGCAAAAACTCTTCAACCGTACTCTTCAGGTCCGCAAAGCTGACGTCCTTCTCTACCAACAGGCCTTCGACCTGATGGAACATGGGAGTGTGCGTCATGTCCGAATCGCAGCGATAAACGCGACCGGGGCAGATCATTCGAAAAGGCGGCTTGCCCGCTTCCATGGTCCGGATCTGAACCGGTGAGGTATGGGTGCGCAGTAGGGTGCCCGGATTAAAATAAAAGGTGTCGTGCATCGCACGGGCCGGATGATGGCCCGGAATGTTAAGGGCTTCGAAGTTGTGATAGTCGTCTTCGATCTCTGGCCCCTGCTCTACTGTGTACCCGGCTCGGGAGAAGAACTGTTCGATGCGTTGCAATGTACGGGTCACCGGATGGAGCCCGCCCAGGTCCTGGCCTCGGCCGGGTAACGTGACATCGATGGATTCGCTCGCCAGCTTTTGCTCCAGAGCGGCACCTTCGAGCGCCTCGCGCCTGGCATTGATAGCGTCTTCTACCTTGCCCTTGGCCTCATTGATCTTCTGACCTGCCGCTGGACGCTCTTCTGCAGACAGCTTACCCAGGGTTTTGGCCTGCTGGGTAATGACACCCTTTTTGCCGAGGTATTCAACGCGAATTTGGTCCAGCGCCTTCAGATTATCAGCGCCTTCAACGGCTGCCAGCCCGTCCTGAACGAGTTGATCCAGGTTTTCCATTGCCCCTGCTCCAATCCAGAAATGGAATGCTCCAAACGAAAATAGGGGAAGAGCATGCCCTTCCCCTATTACAAAGCGCCCTACGAAAAACCGACGCTTGAAACGATCATTGATCGCGAAAGAGCTAAGCGATCACAGAGACGCTTTTGCCTTTTCTACAACAGCAGCAAAAGCCTGCTGCTCGTTCATGGCCAGATCGGCCAGAACCTTGCGATCAATTTCAACGTTGGCCTTTTTGAGGCCAGCAATCAGACGGCTGTATGACAGGCCGTTAGCACGTGCCCCGGCGTTGATACGCGCAATCCACAGAGCACGGAATGCGCGCTTACGGTTGCGGCGGTCACGGTACGCATACTGACCTGCTTTGATGACAGCCTGTTTGGCAACACGGTAAACGCGGCTACGCGCTCCGTAATAGCCTTTGGCCTGATTCATAATCTTCTTGTGACGACGACGTGCTACCACGCCACGCTTTACACGAGCCATATTCTAATCCTTCTACCTTTGAACCTTTTCAGGAAACGTTAGCGGCTGATTCAGCCCGCTGTCATACGCTTGATGGACGCCACGTCGGCCTTGGCAATCAGCTTCGTGCCACGGAGCTGACGCTTACGCTTGGGGCTCTTCTTGGTCAAGATATGACTGGTGAAGGACTGCTTGTGCTTGAAGCCAGTGGCGGTTTTCTTGAACCGTTTCGTGGCTCCGCTTTTGGTTTTCATCTTAGGCATTTTTTAAAACTCCGCATTCTATTTTTAAGAACAACAAATGTGCCCCTGAACGACAAATCCCCCGCAAGCGCGGGGGATCAGCACCCGATCAGGTTCACTTCTTTTTTCGGGGCGCCACAATCATGGTCATCTGCCGGCCTTCCATTTTCGGCCGCATCTCAACCGTTGCCAGCTCCTCAATATCCGTTTCGATGCGGGACATGAGCTTCATACCAATTTCTTGGTGTGCCATCTCACGCCCACGGAAGCGAATAGTGATTTTGCCGCGGTCCCCGTTTTCAAGGAAACGTACCAGGTTGCGTAGTTTGACCTGATAATCCCCTTCTTCAGTTCCTGGTCGGAACTTAAGCTCTTTGACCTGCGTCTGCTTCTGCTTTTTCTTGGCAGCCGCCTTGGCCTTCTTCTCGTCGAAGATTTTCTTGCCGTAGTCCATTATCTTACAGACGATCGGATCGGAATCCGTAACCTGGACCAGGTCAAGCGATGCCTCTTCCGCTTGCTTCAAGGCATCCTCAATTGGTACTACACCGACCTGATTGCCTTCTGCGTCAATCAGTCGGACTTCGGTTGCGTCAATGTTCTCATTGATCGGCGCTTTTGGTGTGCGCCCACCCCGATTCGCTCGCTGTTTAATAATTAGATCTCCGTCTTTGTTTTGCCCTTGCGTTCAACATCTTCCTGTAAAAGTTGCTCAAACGCTTCAAGCGATAATGTCCCCAAATCTTCACCTTTGCGGGTTCTCACCGCAACGGCGTTGTTGTCGATTTCTTTGTCGCCGACAACGACAAGATAGGGAACCTTGTTAAGAGTATGCTCGCGGATTTTAAAGCCGATCTTCTCGTTTCTCAAGTCAGCATTAACCCTATAGCC
>CAZWEP010000113.1:0-2929 GCA_964632565.1 uncultured Marinobacter sp.
AGGCAATCCGTAACCGAACCAGCCTCATTCTGGCGGAAGCCAATCTGAAACAGGGTAAATTAGACCATGCACTGCAAGCCCTGGACAATCTCTCTACGCCTGATACTGACACCCAGATCAAAGGCCTTCTGCTTAAAGGGCAGATTCTTCTGGCGTCCAGTCAACTTGGCAATGCACAACAGGCCTATGAGGAGGCTCGTTTAATCGATCCTGGCTCTGTTGAAGCACTGATTGGCCTGTCCAAGGTGTCACTCGCCTCGGACGACAAGGAGAAAGCCAGGCAGTGGGTGGCGGAAGCCGAAGAAATAGACAAGGAAAACGCCGAGTTGTGGCTATGGAAGGCCCAACTTGCCCACCTAGAGGAAGACTGGCAGGTAGCCGAAGATGCCTACATCCGCGCTCTGGAAGATATCGGCCAGTTTGACGTGATGACCGCCCGGAAGTACGCCACCATTTCGGCGTTGATTCGGGTACTCCGGGCCCAAAGCAAGTTTTCGGAAGCGTATGTCTACGAGGAGATACTGGCCAAATCACCGCCGGGTAAAATTCGTAGCAACCTGATTGCGGCAGACGATGCGCTTCGGGAGGGCGATCTCACCAAAGCAGAACAGTATCTTGAAGAGATTCTGGCGCAGGCACCGAACCATGAACAATCCGTTCTGATGCTCGGTCTCGTTCGTTTCAGACAAGGCCGCGCCGAAGAAGCGCAGGAGCTGCTCGCTCCGATCGCCAAGATGGGGAACTCCGAAATCGCCAGTAAAATGCTGGCGGCCACGATGCTTCAAATGGGTAACCCGGAAGGGGCACAAACGACCCTGGCGGAGCTCAAAAATGGCGATTCGGACCCCGAAATTCTTACGCTGGTGGCCATCGCGGCGCTGGAAAATGGAGACGTAGAAACGGGTGAAGCGTTGATGGAGAAGGCGCTGAGCATCAACCCCGACAACCATGAACTCAGGTTGCGTTACGCCAGCTATCTCAACCAACGCGGCGCACATCAGCGTGCAATCCTTCAGGCTGAGCAGGTTAGCAAAGAGGCGCCTGATCTGGACAGGGCCCGTAGCATTATTATTCAGTCCCATCTGGAAGCAGGCGACAGGAAAGCCGCCATCCAAACGGCCGACAACTGGATTAAAGCCAAGCCTGACAGTATTTCTGCGCTGATTACCCGCGGTAACCTTGCAATCAATGAAGGCGACCCAGAAGCTGCCCGCGGGTATTTTATGAGCGCCCGGGAAAGAGCGCCGCAGTCCGTCGCACCCGTGGTTTCCCTCGGTAAACTGGCCCTCGTTCAGAATGACCGAACAGAAGCGCAAAAACAGTTCGAGATGGCCGCCCAGATGGCTCCGGACAGCGCTCAAGCGCTGCAGGGTTTAATTGCGCTGCAGGACAGAACAGAAACCCAGCAGTTCATGCGAAACATTCTGGATCAGCACCCGGATGCTACCGGCCCTCGCCTGATACTTCTGGAAATCGCGCTGCTCGATAACGACAGCGAAAGCTCGAACAACCTCACCGCGTCGCTACTTGAACGATCGGACGAAGATACGCCCGCTCCGGCTGAGCATCTGGTCGCGGATATCTACAGCAACGTTGTGTCAAATTTGAAGGGCGTTGGAAATGACGAAAGAGCGGATTCAGTACTCGAACGCGCGCGCATTCTGTTTCCGGGCAACGAGCAAATTACACTTCAGGCTGCCCAGCAGGCTTTCGAGAATGACCGCTCCGACGAAGCCATGACCATCCTCAGAGAAGCCCGGGAACAGCACCCTAACTCGCCCCACCCTTACCTGACGGAAGCCAGGTTCCGTGAACGTGTGGCTGAGTATCAAAAAGCGGCCGAACTCTATCGTGAAGCACTGAGCAAGGTATCGAATGCCGACACCATCACCGGCTACGTCCGGAACCTGCAGAGGTCCGGGCGCACCAACGATGCTCTCGCCTATCTGGAGTCTGAGCTGGGTGGCTCGCCCAACAATGCCCAACTGCGTCTCAACCTCGCGATACTTCAGCAATCTACTGGCAAAGAGAGCAACGCCAGAGCCAATTACGAGATGTTGCTGGAAGCAATGCCAAACAATACCGTGGTTCTTAACAATCTCGCATGGCTTTATCACAAGACTGGCGACGACAGAGCCATCATGCTCGCGGAACGCGCCTACAAACTCAGTCCGGAAAACGCTGCCATTGCGGATACCTACGGCTGGATCATGCTCAAATCCGGGAATCACCGCGAAAGTGTGCCTGTTCTCGAAAAAGCTCACGAACTTCAGCCAGACTCGGAAGAAATTGCCCGACACCTCGCCGAGGCCTACCGTGTCGTCGGCATGAACTCCGCGGCCCAGAGGATCCTCAAGAAGTTCGGCGAGCAGGGCTGAACGCCGACAAGAACACCGGGACTCGCAAGGCCTGTGATAAGGTGCCATTTTGGGGTATCTTTAGGGTGCTTTAGCCAGAAGACGGTCTAAGTAAAAGGAACTTATGAGTGCCAGTCCCGGGTTTTCCCGCCATTATCTCTGGGTACTTGCCATCCCACTGTTTGCCCTCGCCCTGTGGTCGGAGTGGCAGGATTTTTTTACTCTCTGGTATGAATCCATTATCTACAATCACGGGTATCTGGTTCTTGCCGGTACTCTGTATCTGCTATTCGTCCGGAGACATGCCCTTCAAACGCTCACGATTAATGGCTCACCTGTAGCGATTGTTCTCCTGGCGGGCGCCAGCGCGGGCCTGTTACTCTCCCAGGCTGCAGATATACAGGTCTTCCGCCTTCTGCTAACGCCCACCCTCATTTTGCTTTGGGGCTGGTCGATCTGGGGGCGAGCTTTCCTGACAGTGGCCGGCGGACCGATCATGCTCCTGTGTTTCGCGGCCCCTATCTGGGACGACTTCTCGCCCTTACTGCAGCACATCACGGTTTTCTTCAACG
>CAZWEP010000113.1:3029-5248 GCA_964632565.1 uncultured Marinobacter sp.
CCTATCTGGGACGACTTCTCGCCCTTACTGCAGCACATCACGGTTTTCTTCAACGATATCTTCCTGCAGATTGCCGATATCGAAGCAACCATCAAAGAATTCCTGATCACCCTGGAAGTCGGTGCGTTTCTGGTTGAGGGCGGGTGCAGCGGCGTTCGCTACCTCATGGTGGCGCTTTTTCTTGGTGCCTTCTACGGGCAACTTTACTACCGTTCTTTCAGGTCCAAGGCCATCCTGGTCATTACCGCCGGTTTGTTTTCTCTGCTGGCAAACTGGAT
The DNA here is from genome assembly GCA_964632565.1 of uncultured Marinobacter sp. Taxonomy (GTDB): domain Bacteria; phylum Pseudomonadota; class Gammaproteobacteria; order Pseudomonadales; family Oleiphilaceae; genus Marinobacter. The sequence continues at coordinate 3,308 of CAZWEP010000113.1, forward strand.
CCGGGTCTTCGGGATCATTGCTGCAGGCCATTACACCAACATGGAAACTTCCCTGGTCAAGGATCACGAACTTTTTGGCTGGGTGATTTTCATCATCTTTACCCTTATTCCGGTGTTTTTTGTATCGTCCAGGCTCGAAGACTCGTCACGAGCACGGCCTAATCAGGCGATCCCGGAGGAAGTACCCTCACCTATCTCCGGGAAACACACGTCAGCACTCTGGCCCACTGTTGCATCCTTTCTGATCATCTGGCCTGCTATTGTCCCCCTCGCGCTTCAAGCGAAAACCGAAAAGGTCGCGCAATCCTGGAATCCGACACTGGCGGAAGGCGCTTCAGACTGGCGGGGCCCCTTGAAACACGCCAATATCTGGCAGCCTGAATTCTCGGATCCAGATATCGATCTCAGCGGCGTGTATGTGTCCGATGATCTCAAGCAGGTCCAATTACAGATCCTCGGTTACCGCAACCAAACCCAGAACAAGGAGTTAATTTTCTACAAGAACCGACTGTACGACAGCTCTGACTGGCAGCTTGTTTCGACAACAAAGCGTGAACTCGGGGATTCCTACAGCCGGAGCCCGGAACGGATTAACGAAACCGTCATCCGCAATAAACAAGACCGGTCACAGGTGATCGTGTGGTCCTGGTACGATGTGGGCGGGTTCCTCACCGATTCCAAGCTTGAGGCCAAGGTGGCGGGAGCCTTGAAGAAAATAACCGGAGACAGCCGCGGAGCGCTATGGGCCCTCGCTGGTCGTTGCGAGGTGTCACAACATTCTGGGTGTGAACAGCAGCGACAGGCGTTCACACAGTTTCTGGAGGGTATTCTGCGGTAAGGAGGTCAGCTCGCACTGGAGACCCGGCTGGCCACAGGCGTTTTCTCGAGCGGGAATTCGTTGATCAGCGCGGCCAACACTGGTTTATCCCTCTCGGACTTGTTCTCCAGGTAATCGGTGATGATGCCCTCTCGAATCCGACGCCAGGTAGTGCGTTTGGCCTGAGTAGTGAACCTGTCATGGAGATAGAGATGCCCTTTTGTCGTTAGCTTGGTAGGGCGACACCGGGCCTGATCGAGGTCTGAAATCGCACCTATCATCATCCTTACTCCCAATCTCACCACTTTTTCGTAGAGGCTGTTCGGGTTGTCGTCTCCGGTGATAGTCGGCCTTCCCTGGTACACCACATCACCGTCGTCCACGCCCTCTGACACGAAGTGGACCGTTGCACCCACGCACTCCGGTTCCCGATTGTGAATAGCCCAGTCTGTCGTGAACAACCCCCGATAGAACTGGGATAAACCACCATGCAGATTCAGGACGCCATGGGTGGGTACGGCCAGAAGCTCCGCTTTCATAATCGAGGCACCACAGACCGCGATCACTTCGGGCCGCAAATCACGGATCCAGTCCCGATATTCCGGAGCATTTATGGCGTTCACCCCCGTGGTACGGAGCACCGCCACACCTTCAACCGGGTTCAAAACATGCCCTTCCTCGCCGAAGTCGAGTGAATTCTCTGCCCGGTTGTAATCCTGCTTGCCCTCTACGAGTTTCCGATCCAGGACTTCCAATACTTTCCGGGAAAATACAGCGGGATTGCCTGCGTACTTCATCGCCTTGTCGAAAAGCGGGGATTGGTCCCTTTCCGGGACCTGGTTCTCAATGACAACCCCAACAACGTTGAGGGATTTCATCAGCTGATTCGCGAAAAAAATATCGGACTTATCCTGACTGACCACGACCACTGTGCGCATTGTTCCAATCTCCTTTTGGTGACTTCAGGCAGTGCGAAGCCTAGCTTTGGTCGATCTTATGACACGTTTGATCACGGGAATCACGCGACATTCGACGAAGTAGAGAGTCCTTATTTTCAGGCTGTCGCCAAACAACTCCACCGAACAGAAATTTCGATAATCGCTGGTCCATTTACTCAGATACCA
>CAZWEP010000114.1:0-5220 GCA_964632565.1 uncultured Marinobacter sp.
ACACCGACCTGGAGTGGATTGAGGCAGTGGCCGAAGTGGTCACCCATTCGAAAATAGCGACCCTGTTGCTGCCCGGCATCGGTACCGTCCACGATCTGGACAACGCCTACAACGCCGGTGCCCGGATCGTTCGGGTCGCCACCCACTGCACCGAAGCGGATGTCTCGAAGCAGCACATCGAACACGCCAGAAAGCTGGGCATGGACACCGTGGGCTTCCTGATGATGAGCCATATGCAGACCCCGCAGGGTCTGGCGGAGCAGGCCAAGCTGATGGAGGACTACGGTGCGACCTGCCTGTATGTGGTCGACTCCGGCGGCGCCATGAACATGAACGACATCCGCGACCGTTTCCGGGCCCTGAAAGACGTGCTGAAGCCGGAAACCCAAACCGGCATCCACGCCCACCACAACCTGGCGCTGGGTGTGGCCAACTCCATCGTCGCAGTGGAAGAGGGCTGTGACCGGGTTGATGCAAGCCTGTCCGGCATGGGCGCGGGCGCCGGCAACGCGCCGCTGGAAGTGTGCATTGCCGCGTTCGACAAGATGGGCTGGGAGCATGGAACCGACGTGTATGCCCTGATGGACGCCGCCGACGACATCGTGCGCCCGCTGCAGGACCGCCCGGTACGTGTAGACCGTGAAACCCTGGCGCTTGGCTACGCCGGTGTCTACTCCAGCTTTCTGCGACACTCCGAGGTGGCGGCGCAGAAGTATGGCCTGAAGACCGTGGACATTCTGGTGGAGCTCGGCCGCCGCCGTATGGTGGGTGGCCAGGAAGACATGATCGTGGATGTGGCGCTGGATCTGTTAGCCAACAAGTCGTCTTGAATCACCATCCAAAGATTGCGTTGCCGAGGAATCCGTTATGACAGTAAAGCAGGGTCGAATCGACGTGCATCATCACGTCATACCGCCACCATTCGTGGAAGCCATGACCAAAAATGGTATCGATCAGGTTGCCGGTGCTCCATTGCCTACCTGGTCACCTGAGAAATCGATTCATGTCATGGATACCAACGGAATACAGACGGCGCTTCTCTCGTTGTCCGCACCCGGGGTATTTCTGAATGGGGAAAGGCAGGCCATCCGCGTCGCCCGCGCTTGTAACGAGTACTGTGCTTCATTGAAAACTGAATACCAGGGTCGTTTCGGCTATTTCGCTGTACTTCCCATGCCGTTAACGGAACCGTCCTGCAAGGAAGCCATTTATGCCCTGGATCATCTCGAGGCGGATGGGGTTGTCTTACTGGGCAGTACACGAGGTGTGTTCCTGGGCGACGACAGCTTGGAGGAGTTGATGACCGAACTGAATCGTCGGTCCTGCGTGGTCTTTATCCACCCAAATCTTCACGACACTTCAGAGGCTTACACCGCTGATGTTCCCGGCTTTCTTTTGGAGTTCTTGTGCGATACCACCCGGGCAGCGGTCAATCTGATGCTTCAGGGGGTGTTAGAGCGATATCCCAATATCCATTGGATTCTGGCTCACTCCGGCGGTTTTCTGCCATACATAGCTCACCGATTGACAAACGTGGAGTCCATGGATCGCTATGCGCGCTCAATTCCGGAAGGTGCGCTGCATTATGTCCGGCGGTTTTATTACGATACCGCCCTCTCTCCCTCACGCTATTCCCAGGTCGCCCTGAAGTCACTGGTCTCACCAAGCCAGATTCTTTTCGGGAGTGACTTTCCTTTTGCGCCTGCACCATTGACAAAGCTTCAGTGCAACACCCTAGGAAACTCCGGCCTTTGGGATGAACAGGCTCGGTACGGGATCAACCGGGGAAACGCACTTGACCTGTTTCCCCAATACCACCGCCAGGATGAGCAACGAGTCGCCGACCCCATCTTCGCGGAACAAAGCATGCTCTCAAGATTCAATCGTCAGCTTGCTGAGCCCATTGCCCGCGTGGCGGAACGACTAAGAAAGCACTAGGAGCGGTTGATGAAACGACGTCACTTTGTAGCAGCAAGCGCAGCGACCATTCTGGGCGGTTCAGCTTATGGTCTGATCGGACATGCCCCGTCTTACCGCAACGTGCAACCCGAGGGTTGGGCTGATAAGTACAGCGCTCCAGTCGCCGGTGATGGGTTCAAGATCGACATCAACCATCAATTCCAAGCGCCCTTTATGGGTAGCGACTTTATACGACAGAATGGTTGGTCTCCCGAGAGGGCGATTGACTGGATGGATGTAAACGGCATTGCCACCGCGATTCTTTCCACCCCTCCCTATTTAATGAACGGGCTCTCCTCGAATCGGGCCATGGCGCTCGCAGCCTCCTGTAACGACTACGCCGCTCGACTATGCCAGCGTTATCCCGGGCGGTTTGCCTTTCTAGCCACCCTGCCGATGCCGTTCATTGAAAAGTGCCTGTTTGAACTCGGACGAGCGACTGATCATTTAGGGGCCTTGGGAGTAATGCTTCCTGGTAGCACCGCAGGCATAACACTGGGCGATGAACGGTATATACCGCTTCTTGAGCAGCTAAACCAAAGTGCTGCGAATGTTCTGGTTCTGCCAAACGATAATCCAGACTACGACCAATTGGATTTAGATTTGCCAACGGGACTGGTGGAGCACCCCACGGATGTCACAAGGGCCGCTGTGAGTCTGGTGCTGAACCGAAGGCTTGAGTCCTATCCTGACATTCACTGGATCCTGGGGCAGGCCGGAGGCTTCCTGCCTTATGTCGCCTGGCGATTATCACTTGCTAACGCGATGCCGGAGCTATCAGCAAGAGCTCCGCAGGGCATTTTGCACTATCTCCGTCGATTCTGGTTCGAAACCTCTAACTCCAACAATCCGGTTGTACATGCTGTCTTGAGAGAGTTAGTGGAGCCAGAAAAAGTGTTGTTCGGCACTGGTGGGTTCAAACCAGAGCAAACTGCCGAAGAGACTATCAATCTTGAGCCATGGCCCTCTCGTTTCCACGGAGGTATTGGTCGCCAACACGCACTGAGCTTGTTTCCCACTCTGGCTAAACCATCGGACTCTCCTCCGCCCGTTCCTGACTATTCCGAGCAATCTCTATGGTCCGCGATGCTCTGGAGATGCCTCCAGCCCATCAAACACCTGGCCCAGCAGTCACGAAGCTAACGATGCTGAATGACGCTCCCACAACAAAACAAAAAGGAAAAGTAATGAGTCACATCAAAACTCTTAAAACCATCTCTGCTGCATTCTCACTTGGGCTGCTGTTTGGAAGCAACTACGTCCACGCCAGCGGATTTGAGCTTAATGAGAAGAGTGTCGCTGCCTCGGCTATGGCAAATGCTGGAGATGTGGTGAATGCGGAAACGGCCGCAGCCATCTTTTTTAATCCAGCGGCCATTTCTCAACTGACAGGAACCCATGCAACTGCGGGCGTATCCTATGTCGATGTTGAAGCCACATTCGAAGGCAACGCCCGCAACTATTCGGGCCAGACTGTCGACGGTTCTAATGGCGGCGACTTCGTTGACTCAGTTGTTATTCCCAATCTGGCTGTGACCCACGAATTAAACGACGTTGTAACGCTGGGTTTTGGGCTTTCTGCACCCTATGGAGTGCGAAGTGAGTATGCTGATGATTTTGTCGGACGGAATTTTGCGCTGCTGACGGACCTCAAAGTTATCGATGCTCAGGCCACTGCCGCATTCACGGGCGACAACGGACTGTCATTAGGCGTTTCGGTTCACGCCATGAAAGCCGAGGGCGAGTTGACAAAGAGTCAAGATTTTTCTCAATTCGGTACTCCTGACGGCTTTCTAAAGGCCGAGGGAGACGACACGCAGTTAGCTTATTCCTTTGGCTTGTATTATCCGGTCAGCGATAAGACCCGTCTCGGGGCGACTTTTAAGACCGGCGCAAAGTTTGACATGGAGGGCGACGCAAGCTTGACCAACGTACCAAACCCTCTCACAGGGGAATTGGTCACGCTTACAGAGGCTGCCAAGATTCCCATCCAGACGCCTGACACGATGACTTTTGGTATCGGACATAAAGTGACCCACGATGTTGAGCTCTTTGTCAGCGCCAAATGGAGTAAATGGAGTGATTTCGAGGCTATCGACCTGATCAGCACCGCAGACAACGCCGGTGCCCCCGGCACCTTATCGGCCATTGGATCCAACAAATACGGTGGCGAGAACACCATCGCCCATATCTCCGCCAACTGGAAGGACACCTGGTCTTATGCCCTCGGAATGCGCTGGCAGGCCACTGACTCATTTGCCCTCAAAGCGGGCTATGCGTTTGACGAATCCCCTGTCAATCCCCAGTACCGAACTGCTCGATTACCGGGAACTGACCGGGAGTGGCTGACGCTTGGTGCACAATGGCGGGCTCCACATGATGTTCTCGTAGATGTAGCGGTGGGTTATCTGCTGATAGACGACCCTGCAATCAACGAGGTTGAGCGAAACGTCAATGATGAGCCACTCAATAACCCGGCAAACGTTGAGGGGAACTACGAACTGGACGCCTGGGGCACAGGCATTCAGATAAGCAAAGCATTTTGACTAATGGCGGAGGGTGACGAGTCCTCCGCTTTCTGATCGGTCGATACCCCTTTTCAACGATTGCACCAGGATATGAACGATGCCTATTTTTCTTAAACTTATTGCAACACTATTCATCATGGCCGTATCAATAACGACATACGCCAGCGAACCGATGTGGGAAAAAGTTCGCGATGAGGAGGGGATTAAAGTATTCCTCAAATCCAGTGAAACGGACGATGGGCCAATTGAAACAAAAGTTGAAGCAACCATTTCCGCGCCCCCTGGTTCGATACTTCGCCTTATAACAACCCCCGAAGCCTGTAATCAGTGGCTCTATAGATGCGTGGAGGCGAGGTCTGTGGGCGAAGGATCTTTACACGATCATCTGGTCTACCGAAGAGTTGCCATGCCTTGGCCGGTTCAGGATAGGGATTTTGTGGCAGATGTAACCGTCATTGAGGAGGAGACTGGCCGTATCATTATTAAACTCCGGAATAGACGTGAGGCTTACCCGAAACAGAAGGGGGCAATTCGAGGAGACATTCTGTTAGGTAGGTATGTGTTAGTCCCCGAGAACGATCAAATTACAGAGCTGACCATATACAGTCGAATAGATCCCAAGGGTTCTATTCCGCAGCGAATTGTAAACGCAATGATCGACGAATCGCCATTCAAGACAATGAAAGGCATAAAAGAAGCAATGAAGTAATTTTCAGGCGAGGTTCCTTGGAAA
>CAZWEP010000115.1:0-5198 GCA_964632565.1 uncultured Marinobacter sp.
TCAATGAGCAGTATTCGAAGGGGATCGTGCGACTTCATGGTGGTGTCCTCATTACTAATAAGCATGTAATGCGTTTTCATGCCTAATTCTTGGCCTGAATACAAAGTCAGGCGTGTCGGACAAATGTCTGAGCAATAAATTTGCCAGAGTTTTTGAACTCGACGAATTCAGGGGCCTTAGTGGGGTTTTGGGGGGCGACCGCTCAGCGCAAAGAAGAAAAAGACTGCTCTTTATTGGGGCAGTTTTTGGCTAAATGCACCTTTATGTGACTGCGCGGGCCTCGTTTACGGGCTGCTAGAAACGGCAAGCTCTGAAAAGAGCGGAATTTCCCAAAATGGCCCTGTAATTGCAGTTCCTTTTCTCAATTCAAAGACCCAGCGCATCAGACTTATGCGCCCGGAGCCTGCAAGACACCCTCCGGACCCAATTGGCAAAGAAGCCCGACGCCTTGTCCGATCTTTTTGATCGGGCAGGCCGTCGGGCTTTTTCGTTTTTCAGGAGACACTGTGGCTGAGTTTCAATTGAAAGCCAGTAAAACAGACACAACCTGCCCTTACTGTGGTGTTGGTTGTGGGGTAACGGTGACATCGCCCGAACAGCCAGCAGTGGAAGGTGATTCGGCTCACCCTGCCAACTTCGGGCGCCTCTGCGTGAAAGGGTCGAGCCTTCATGAAACCCTTGGGCACGACGGAAAATTACTGCAACCGATGGTCCGGGGACGTCGGGCGGAGTGGTCGGTGGCGATCGCCGCAGCGGCGGACGCGATTCAGGAGAGTATTGAAAAGCACGGGCCCGAATCTGTGGCGTTTTATCTGTCCGGCCAGTTGTTGACCGAGGATTACTACGTTGCCAATAAGCTTGCGAAGGGCTTTATAACGACACCCCACGTGGATACCAATTCGCGGTTGTGCATGTCATCGGCGGTGGCCGCTCACAAGCGGGCGTTTGGCGCCGATGTGGTACCCGGGTGCTATGAGGATCTGGAATTGGCGGACCTGGTGATTCTGGCGGGCAGCAATGCCGCCTGGGCACACCCTATTCTGTATCAGCGCATTAAGGCGTCTGCGCGGGAAGGACGCAAGGTTGTTGTTATTGACCCTCGTCGAACAGCGACCGCAGAAATCGCCGACCTGCACCTTCCGTTGCGACCGGGCAGTGACACGATTCTGTTTAACGGTTTGCTGGTCTGGTTGGCGCAAAACAATGGGTTGGACCGGGCTTACATTGACGACCATTGCGATCAGTTTGAAGACGCGCTGACCGCCGCGAAAGAGGCGGCACCAACAGTCGAGTATGTTGCTGAACAATGCGACCTGAGCGTTGAGGCGGTGTCGACTTTCTACCAATGGTTCGCAGAAATGCGTCGCTCTGTGACTGGATTCTCTCAGGGCATCAATCAATCCGTCGCCGGCACGGACAAGGGCAACGCCATCATTAATTGCCACCTGGCGACGGGACGGGTTGGACAGCCAGGTGCGGGACCTTTTTCTCTCACCGGTCAGCCCAATGCCATGGGCGGCCGCGAAGTTGGCGGTTTGGCAAATACGCTCGCGGCACACATGGATTACGACACGCCGGGTGCAAGGGAAAAGGTTGCGCGCTTCTGGCAGTGTGGCAGCGTCGCTGACGGGCCCGGTTTGAAAGCGGTCGATCTGTTCGATGCCGTGCACAGGGGCGACATCAAAGTTATTTGGGTGATGGGAACCAACCCGGCTGTCAGCCTGCCTGATTCGGCGAAAGTTCAGGAAGCCCTTGAGCGCTGCCCAACGGTGATTGTGTCGGACTGCGTCGCGCAGACAGACACCACGGTCCATGCCGACATTCTGTTTCCTGCGGCCGGGTGGGGCGAGAAAGACGGTACTGTGACCAACTCGGAACGAAGAATCTCCCGTCAGCGCTCCTTCCTGCCCTTACCCGGTAACGTAAAGCCGGATTGGTGGATTATGTCATCGGTGGCCAAGCGCCTGGGTTACGGCGACGCGTTCAACTACCAAAAGCCGGCTGACATTTTTCGTGAACACGCGGCGCTGTCTGCCTACGAGAATGGTGGGGAGCGTCTTTTTAATATTGGCCAGCTGGCCCAACTGACCGACGCCGACTACGACGCTCTATCGCCCATTCAGTGGCCAGTGGTCGATGGGCAAGACTCCACACGCCTGTTTAGTGATGGGCACTTCGTTACACCAAACGGGCGTGCGAGGTTCGTTGCCGTCAAAACCAACAAGCCAGCTCAGATTCCCAGCCGTGAATACCCGATGATCGTTAACACGGGCCGCATTCGGGACCAGTGGCACACAATGACTCGCACGGCCAGCACGCCAAGATTGTTGGCGCACCGTCGTGAGCCGTTTCTGGACGTTCACCCCGAAGATCTTAAACGGTTTGAGTTGGAGAATGGACATCTGGCCCAGCTTCGTCTGGGGGAAGAGCGATACATCGGCAGAGTCCGTGAAACCAGTGATCAGCGACCCGGTGAGGTTTTTGTGCCGATACACTGGAACCGGCAATATGCGTCTCATGGCATCGCCACAGTCCTGACCGACAATGTGACCGATCCGATTTCCGGTCAGCCAGAAGCCAAGCATGGCCTGGCGTCTCTGTATCCTTTCAGGGCGGCCTGGCATGGACGCCTGTTGGTCCGCAAAAATCGTCCGAAACGCTGGAATTCCGATTATTGGTGCTACATTCCGCTTTCCCACTCCGACAGCTGGCAGTTGGCCGGACGTCAGCCACTGCAATGGCCGGGTGACCTGACAGATTGGCTCGGAGGGCGTGCGCAACTGGTGATGTCGGACCCCTCCGAAGGTCGTTACCGGGCAGCACGCCTTGTGGACGGACGTCTGGAGGCGATTGTGCTGTTTGACCGCGATCCGGAAAAGCTTCCAGACACGGACTGGCTTGATCGCTGCTTTGAAGCGGATCGTTTGACAGATGCCCAGCGCAGAGCGTTGCTTTCGGGACGTGATGTCGATGTGGAGGACGTAGGTGCGATTGTTTGCAGCTGTTATCAAGTCGGTGAGCGCCAGATTACCTCGGCCATTCGTGCTGGAGTCTGCACCGTCGAGGGCCTGGGCCAGGAATTGAAATGCGGCACCAATTGCGGATCCTGCCTGCCGGAAATCCGCAGTCTGGTTGATGCGTCAGTTAGGAAGAGCGCGTAACAGAGCCATGGGCACGCGGTAGCGTGTTCCGCGGTGACGTCCGCACGCGTCGACTGTGCAGGTTTTACGATTCACCCGTCGGACAATGCCTTCGATTGGACGTTTTTGCGAGCCGAAGCGAACGCGATCTCCCACCTGCCAAGTTGCAGTTAGTCCGCCAGTGTCTGTCTGCTCAAGTACCTCCTGCGGTAGAGTGAGATCCTCTTTCCTCGCCAGTTCGGTCATCAGGTTACGAGCACTATCCGCTTTGCCACTCTGGTAAAGATCATCAAGCAACCCATAAAAATGCCGGTTATGTACCGAGCCCCGAAAACGTTTGCCGATGACGTGCTGAAGCAAGTGGGCAAACTCATGGCAGCAGGTATGGGCCAGAAGATTCAAGGTCGTCACTTCTCCGTCGAAATACCCCCGTCGACGTATCTCCCGTCCCGATAACCATTCATGAGCGGATACCGCAGAATGCTTGGCTACGATCATTCGTTTGCCGAAGGTGATCTGATGCTGACGGTCGCGAGGGTCATATCGATGATAAGTGGCATTGCCTGAGCCGACGCGACAGCGTAACGAGGATCCGGGCGCCTGAGATTTGATCCAGTCCTGGGTCGGTGACCAGAGTACCTCACGGGTAACGTCACACATCAGCTCACCGAGGCGAGTGGCATGGCTGGAAGATATTGTCATGGGGAGGCAACCTGCCGAAACTTGTGAGGGTACTGTCGTCGGGATAGTTGAAGGTTACCGTTTGGAAGCGGGATTTTCTACGGCGATATAAGACATGAAACGATGCCCGCCACCACGAACGGAGCGGGCACCGCGTTTTGATCGATACAGCCAGACGATGATCAGGCTTCGATCGGGGAACGCCAGTCGTCAGCACCGGAAGTACCGGCAACGGCGTGCTCCCAGGTCACCTTACGGTAGGACAGTGACACGGTAACCAACTGAGTAAAGTCGGCACTGGCGGCGTCCTGGCAGTGGGGCATGTTGCAGTTGATGTCGATGATGGTGGCATCTTCCAGAATGGTGGAGAAAAAGTGCTCCTGCTTGCCTTCTACCGATGTGCGGTACCACTTCAATTCGACCTTGGGCAGCATTTCGCCAGACGCCAGGGCGTTGTACATCAGCGGGGTGGCTTTGTTCAGCGCAGAAGTAAACTTGAACGGCTTGTGAACACGCTGGCCTGAAGGCTGACCAGACTGCGGGTCTGTAGGTACGGTCACAACATGGCTGAATTCCTGGACCAGCACTTCGTCCTCGTGTCCTTCAACGTAGATGTTGCCGACGGAGTCGGAAGTAAAGGCACCCGCGGTGATGTTGCCCTGTGTCTGGCCTTCGATGGCGATATAACATGGAGTTGGCATAGTCTGCTCCCTGACTTTGAGTGAATGATGTCCTGGAAAATCCGTGGACAAAAAGTCAGTAACAAACCCCATGCCAGCCTGACAAAACCCAGTAAAAACATTGTTTTATATATTTACCGGTCAATCCCATTAATGCCTGAGGCAAGGCGTTGCAAAGTCTGGAGCAAGATTTTGCTGGCCGGGCAAAATCTTGCTCACTTGAGCTGGAAGCGAACCGGCAGCGTGTAGACAAATTGTTTCCCGCTCATGCTGTCCGGAACCGGGGGCAGAGGATCCGCCTGGTCAAGCATGTCGCGCGCAGCATTATCCAGCAATCGGTGGCCAGACTTCGTTTGGACTGAATGCTCGATCAGGTTGCCCTGCCGGTCAAATATAAAAAGAATCACCGGTGTGCCTTCGTAACCCAGGCGCTGGGCTTGCCGTGGGTATTGATAATAGCGGCCGAGATGACGCATGAGTCGGGACAGGTAACTGTCTGTTTCCGATGACTGGCCGGCGGCAAGCTGAACCTTGTCTTTGGGAGGCTCGGGCGATTCCCTGGGTTCAGAGGGTGACGGCTCCGGTGAATTTGCCTTATTGGTCGGTGCCGGTTGCGCCACAGGTTCCGATTGGGGAGCCTTTTCAGGCTCAGGCTCAGGCTCAGGCTCAGGCTCAGGCTCAGGCTCAGGCTCAGGCT
>CAZWEP010000116.1:0-5110 GCA_964632565.1 uncultured Marinobacter sp.
GGGAGGACGCTATCACCATCCCGGGGCAGCGGCAAGCAGGGCTTGTCGAAACCTTCGCTTTGGGCCAGGCATGCGGCCGGCTCTCAGAGTCGCTGGGACGCTTCCCAGCTCTCCTGTTTATCTCCCAGCTCCCACTGAATGCGCAGGAAAAATCTTTTGACTCGCCGGCTGATGTATCTTCTGCGCCAAGCCGGTATGAGCGCGAGTTGGGTCGGAAAGGTCGGGGCGCCAAGCCCGTCCACAAGGACCAGCCTCGGATTCTCCTTGGTGTCGTCGACCACCAGATTGTGGGGTAGCAGGTTCCGCGTGAGAATGCTCGTTGAAATAAGCCACTCGCAGAATTCATTAACCGCATTTTGGATCTTTGGATCGAAACCGTTTTCTTTCAAATAGCTTTCGAGGGTCTGCGCCGGCTTATGTTTTCGATCAAGAATCAGGTCGCTGACGTTTGCCATGCCCGCTGTCGTTTCTTCTGCGACATAAAGTCTTGGGAGATGTCGCCAGACCAGCTCCTCCTTGCCCTCAACCATCAGATGACGAATGGCCGCCTGTTGATAGGCCAGCTGTTCCTGACGATTATCATCAATGCGGCCGCGACCTAGGAGTTTCTTGGGCCATGGCTGGCGTTGAAAGCGGGCCTCAATGTTCTCCGGCCTCAAGACTTTCAGGCAAAGGTTTGGTTTTGCGGGGTGGCGATAACAATGCCGATTTGCGCCAGAAGCGAAGGGGGCGGCGTTCGACAGGTCAATGGTCATCGTAGCGACCCCTTTGGTTCTGTTCGGAGAGAAGGTGTCTGTAGAAATCGACGGTTTTCTCGGCCATGGCCTCAAGGCTCAACTCTTTGCGGGCCCGGTCGAAGCTGTCCTGCTGATTTGCGCGCAAGTGCTCCCGATCATTCAGCGAGCGCATGAGCAGGTCAGTCAGGTCGCTGACTTGGGTGCCGTTCGCAATGGCATCGGCTGGCAGGAATTCGGTGACACCGCTCACTGGCGTGGAGAGTACCGGACACCCAGCCAACAGGGATTCAACCATCAGATAAGGAAATCCCTCGCGCTCAGAACTGATAACACTGGCATGAGCGGCCTGAAACCAGGGTTGAAGGTTGCCTTCGTGCCCCGGTAACAGGACGCGCTTCTCCAAATGAAGTTCCTGAATCAGCTTCTCTAATCTTGAACGTTGACTGCCTTCACCCAGAATAACGAGACAGCCCGGAAGAGAGGCTTCGGCAAAGGCGCTGATCAGGTTCTTAAATTGCTTTACGGGTTCAAGACGCCCTGCCGCCAATATCAGCGGGCGTTCACTGGGAATCGCATGATGGGTTTCCTTCGTGCCGGCGGACGGGAGAGCGGCCCCATTGTGGATCAGGCGGGCCCTCGCATGATCCACGGATTCCAGAATGCGGGCGCTGACTCCAATAACACCGAAAAGGTTTCGAAAGTCACGATGAGAAGATTTAGTGCCGTGGATCGATCCCACAGTGATTGCCCCCGTTGGTCTGAGCCGACCCACAAGCCGCGCTGCCTTGTTGCCCTGGGCATGAATGACATCAAATTTCTCACCAGCCAGTTTTCGTTTAAGGGTGTACCGCAGCCAGGGATTCCGCCGTCCCCACTGAAAAGGTATTCCTTGAAAATGAACTGGCGCCGAAAACTCCCCGCCGTAGTTGGGATGGGCAAAAACGTGGACATGATGGCCCCGCCGCGAGAGTTCCGATGCCAGCGCACGGGTGTGGGTTTCCATCCCGCCCCAATTGGAACCCGGGGTTGCCATGACCAGAGCGATCGATAGGGGCTCAGAAGAGGTCACGGTTTCTGCCTTTTTTTGTCAGCAGGCTCTTGTAGATGGCGATCGTCGCCTCGGTCTGAGCTTGCAGACGAAACTTTTGCGGGATGTGGATGGCAGGCGTTGGATTGTCCAAAAGGGATCTGGCTGTTCGGACGAAGGCAGGCAGATCATCCGGCGTCACCAGTCCTTCCGGAAAACACGCTTGCAGAGTTTCGGCCGCGCCACCCCGATTAAAAGCCGCTACGGGAGTGCCAGACGCCAGAGCTTCAGTTACGGTGCGTCCAAAAGGCTCCGGTTTGGTGGACATGTGACACACCAGGCTGCTCAGGCGGTAAAGTTCCGATATATCATTCCGCTGGCCGAGAAAAGTGACTTTGGTTTCAAGTCCAAGAGACGTGCGAGCTTCCATTAATTCATTCATAAAGCGGTCTTTGCCGGGCTCCACACCACCCACAATGAGGCCGTGAAGATCGTCCCGATCCCGCGTCAGGATGTCCATCGCCTCGAGGAAAAGGCGCTGCCCTTTCCAGCGTGAAATTCGGCCGGGCATCATCACCAGGCGTTTGCCCACCAGATGGGGGAATTCTGCCTGGAATGCCTCGAGCCACCCTGCATCCAAGCCCCTCGATTGAAAGCTGTCGACGTCGACGCCACGCTGAATCACCGTCAATTGATCGCCAGGCACCGGGAAGTTTTTCAGGACGTAGTCGCGCACGCATTCAGACACGGCGATGACATGTTCAGCTTTCGACATGATGGCGCTGTAAGGGTTAACTGAATACATGCCATGGAAGGTGGACACAAGTGCAGGGCGTTCACCCACCGGGAGCCCTCTCCAAGCCAGCCAGACGATCCACGCTGGCATGCGGGATCGGACATGCACAACGTCCGGTCGAATGGATCTGAGGAGTTCCCTGACCGGGCGGATCTGGCCAAAAGACACAGGCGACTTGCGATGAATCGGCTGAGTCAGGTGCGTAGACCCTCTTTGTTCGAGATCCGCCACCATAGGCCCGCCGCTGGAGAGGACAAACGAGTCGTGCCCTTGTTTCACCAGTTCCGCGGCAAATTCGACGGTGCCTCTTTCCACGCCACCGCTGCGCAGGGCCGGCAATGCTTGAAGAATTCTCATAACGCAATGCCGTTGAGGTACCGGTCAATGAGCCATCGGGCCGCCCGGTCGGCCTCCCAGAGAGGTTTTCCTGCCGGTTGCTGGCCACCCATGACGCTGGCATGGTCGGACCAGGGCGCGACGAATCCCTGATCCAGCAGTCGCTTCACCCCCCTTGCAACGCGACTTTTTCTTTTGGCCCTGAGTTCAAAAAGCCCCGTTGGTACGCCAGACGTTGCCGCTTCACAGAGCATTGATCCGCTGTCCGGAGTGACCCAAACAGCTCTGGAGGCAGAAAATTGATGAGACAGCCACTTTTCATGGGTGCGCGTATGATCAACAACTTTTACCTTCAGTCCCGCCAGTGCTTCCAGGCGCCGTTGAGTGGAGTCGGGAGTGCGTCGGGAACCGCTTATCGTCCAGTTCCACTTTGGATAACGTGTCATTAAGCCCAGAAGCTGTTCGATGATGACATCTTCATCCCATTCAAAATGATCGGAAGGGCCACCGATCAGGGCAAGGGCTTCTGTCTTGTCCGTGATTCGCGCCAGCGGAGTGATGGCATTCAATACGCCTTCTGTCGATAGGATGTCGGGGCGTTCGGGTAACCCGTCATGGTAAGGGGCGATCACAGCATCAACAAAAACCAGGGGGAAACCGGGGCGCATAAGTACGGCAGTTCTGCAGCGGCGCTTGCGGCGGAGCGAGAGTAACAAACGATGGGTTGAGTGGCCTGTCGCCACAATCAGGTCGGCCGATGGAGTAGGCGCCAGAAACTTAGGCGGGATGCCAATCAACGCCCTCCAGAGGGAGACTTTCACTTGTGTCGTGTCGATATCCCGAACATCGGCTCCGGCGAGGGTTCGCAATCGGCTGCCAAGGCCACGAAGCTGATTGATGTGGCCAGGCTTCTGGTCTCTCAATAACCAGACGATGGGCGCACGCTGGTTGTCGGCAGCTTTCATCTGTCGGGCCTGTTTTTGTCCAAATTTCCGAGCATTCAGCCAGTTTCCTTTTTGTAAAAATTCGCAGACGCTTTGGATGGGCGCGTTTTGAACCTTCGATGCATCCATAGGTACTGATCAGGGTGCCGACGGATTTCATTCTCGATGATTCTGTTCAATCTAGTGGCGTCAGCCAGATCATCGCCACTCGGAAAATCTTCCAATGGTGGCAGGAAGTAAATATCGTACCCCGGTTTGTCCTCTCTGCGGAAATGGCTCATGGGTACAACGCTGCAGCCGCTTCGCCCTGCAATCCGTGAAGTGGCTGTTATGGTGCCTGCTGGAATGTCGAAAAAAGGTGCGAACACGATGTCTTTACGACCGTAGTCCTGATCCGTGGCGTACCAGACAATTCGGTTCTTTTTCAACTGCCGAAGCAGCCCTCGCAGATTTTTGCTTCCCAGCACATGACCATAGTGTTGCTCACGAGATCTGGTCATAACGGCGTTCATCAGGGAGTTGTCGTGATCTCTCTGCATGACATCAATGGAAATGAATTCCGTGGCGAGGCTGCCCCCCAGATCCAGCGTGCTGTAGTGCCCCCCAAGTAGCAGAACACCGTTGCCTTTCGCCAGAGCGCCTTCGATGTGGTGAAGGCCATTGAGGCGGGTGACAGGCAGAAAAACTTTCGGCGAACGGAACCACGCCATTCCGATTTCCATGACGCCAATGCCGTTTGCCCTGAATGATTTCTTTACCAACAGCTTCTGCTCCCGCGCGCTGAGTTCAGGGAAGCAGAGGCGAATGTTCACTTCCGTAATCCGGCGCCTTTCAGAGCCTAGCAGCCAGACGAGTTCTCCAATCCGGCGCCCCAGCCACCATTGCAATCCCACTGGCAAATGCGCTGTCAGCCAGAGGAGGCCAATTAAGATCCACGTCGGCCACCAGCGGGGGTGAAGATAGCGGTTGTATCGAGTCTCCCGCCTGTCTGATCGAGTGTGTTCCAAAAGCAGTCACTCTTGCGGTTGAAATTACTGGAGTGTAGCAGGGCGGATTCGGGCAACTAAAGCAGCATTTTCCGCTACTTATACTGGCTATGATGGGGTTGGCAGACGTTCATTGACGCTTTATGTAGAATGGCATCGGCATCGGATTCAACCGGAGTTTCAATGCTTCATTTTTTTTATTCACTGTTTTTCCGCGTCGCGCTGCCATTCGTGATCCTTCGGTTATGGTGGCTTGGCAGGAAAAACCCCGATGCCCTTGTTCG
>CAZWEP010000117.1:0-5024 GCA_964632565.1 uncultured Marinobacter sp.
GCTCCAGAGCCACGCTGGGGCGGGATTGCCCGGATACGGTAGCGCTGACAGACCAGAACAGAGCACCCATCATCAGAATCGTAAAAATTGAAAAGAGGCGATTTGGCGAGTGCAAAGCAGGGTCCTTTTGCTGACAATGTTTTTCATTTACGCGACGTGAGCAGCAACAGACTACACACAGAACTTTCGCCCCGGCAGATTTGCTGCAACACTGACTTCCATAAAAACCACAACATCGAGATGCCGACATTGAAACTGCTTAGCCCCGTCGATCAGGTCTTTCTCTGGCTCGAGAAGCGCCAGCAACCCATGCACGTGGGAGGACTCCAGCTGTTCTCCTTTCCCGAAGACGCTGGTGACGACTACGTCGCACAGCTTGCGGCGCAGCTGCGGGAACAGACCATCGTCACGCCTCCGTTCAACCAGAAACTGACTACCCGATTCGGCCAGCCTGCATGGACAGAGGACAAAGAGCTGGACCTGGAGCATCATTTTCGATTCGAAGCCTTGCCAACCCCCGGCCGAATCCGAGAATTGTTGGCTCTGGTCTCGGCAGAACACAGCCATTTGATGGACCGTGAACGGCCGTTGTGGGAATTCCACCTGATTGAAGGTTTGCAGGACCGACAATTTGCAGTCTACACCAAGGCACACCATGCGCTGGTGGATGGTATTTCTGCCATGCGATTGTTCCAGAAAATGCTGACCACGGACCCTGAAAAGCGCAACATGCCGGCACTCTGGTCCATGCCACCGAGCAATAAAGGCGATCGGTCCGGGGAAGGGCTGTCGCTGTGGAACAACGTGTCACACATGCTGGGGGAGTCAGGCAAACAGATCAGCACACTGCCAGGGGTCACCAAGGCATTGCTGGGCACGATTCGGGATGCTCGCCGGCATCCGGTGTATCAGTCCATTTTCCATGCGCCGCCGTGCATCCTGAACAAACGCATCACCGGCTCCCGCCGCTTCGCCGCCCAGTCCTATTCACTGCCGCGCATTCAGGCCATCTGCAAAGCCAGCGGCACCACCATCAACGACGTGGTGATGGCGATGAGCGCCTCAGCGCTGCGCCAATTCCTGATGAACCAGGACGCGCTTCCAGAAAAGCCATTGGTGGCCATGGTACCCGTCTCGCTACGCCGGGATGACAGCGCCGGTGGGAATCAGGTAGGTATTATTCTGGCCTCACTGGGCACGCATCTGCATGATCCGGCGCAGCGGCTGGAGTACATTCACAACGATGTACAGGCATCGAAAGCCCGTTATGCCGAAATGACGCCGGAGGAAATCCTCAACTACACCGCCATGCTGCTGGCGCCCGCCAGCCTGCAATTGCTCACTGGCCTGGCGCCGAAGTGGCAGACCTTCAACGTAGTGATCTCCAACGTGCCCGGCCCGAAAGAACGCAAGTATTGGAATGGCGCAGAAATGATCGGAAGCTACCCCGTGTCTATCGCCATGGACAGGATGGCGCTCAACATGACGCTGACCAGCTACGCCGACCACATTGAGTTCGGACTGATCGGCTGTCGTCGCACGCTTCCGAGCCTGCAGCGCATGCTGGACTATCTCGAAGACGGGCTCACGGAGCTGGAAAGCGCCTACGGCCTCTGATCGAACCAACAGCGGCGCCTTCGATCAGGCGCCCGCTATTTCCGAATTTCTATCTGAAATCTGCTGATTCAGCGTCCAGAAGTCGTACAGGATCCCCACCAGGAAAAGGCCGCCAGTGAACAGGTAGATGATGCCGGTGATCCACTTGCCCATGTACATGCGATGGACGCCGAGTACACCCAGGAAGGTCAGCAGAATCCAGGTGACGTTGTAGCTCACCAACCCCTCGCGAAAGCGAATGTCCGCTTCCCGGTCCATGGCGGGAATCAGAAACAGGTCGATGATCCAGCCGATAAACAGCAAACCCAGCGTGAAGAACCAAATGGTGCCGGTGATGGGTTTGCCGTAGTAAAAGCGGTGCGAACCCAGGAACCCGAAGATCCAGAGCAGGTAACCGATGATTTTACTGTGGGTGTCCTGGTTGGCGTCTGATGTCATTGTTTGGCTTCCTCATGGTTTAGGACTGCGTTCCAGCCTTTGAGGCCTGGGGCTGAACGCGGGGTTGGGTATCTTTTCTCTTGGGAAAAGAACTCGCTGCGCTCAGACATCTTTTCCTGGCGATAAAAGATACCCAACCCCACGTTCGTCAGACTGTTGGGGCATAGTCTGCGGTATTAAACCGTTCGAATGAGCGTCGAGGGCAAGAAAGGCGCACCCCTCCGGAGTCCATGGGCGTGGGGAGGGAAATTAATATCGCTCCTCGCGCCCCGCCCCCAGAAAGGCCAGCACCAAACCAAAACTCAAGGCCCAACCTCAGGCGCCGGATCCGGCCCATCCTCGCGGAACTCACCCGCCGACTTCCCAGTCCACTTACGAAACGCTCGGCTGAAGTTGGACAGATCCGCATATCCCAGCTCGTAGGCAATCTCACTCACCGACTGATTGGTGTAGCGAAGTAATTGAATGGCGCGATCTTTCATCACCGATTCAACAATTTCCCGATACGTCGTGTCTTTGTCCGCCAGCCTCCGCTTGAGAGTGCGTGAAGACACGCAGAAACGCTCGGCCATGGCATCCAGAGAAGGCAAGGGCCCCGGGGTCATGTGCAGGACATTGCGAACGGCGTGGGCGATGTCGCCCTGATCTTTCAAGGCCTTCTGAAGCTCGAATTCGCACTGGTCCCGGGCCATTCGCGACGCATCGGCATCCGCCAGCCGCATCTTGACCTCCAGCAGGCTTTTTGGAAAAACCAACGCCTCTTCCGCTTGTCCGTACTCAAAGCGGACGGGAAGACTGTGGGAAAACGACCGGTAATACTCGGGTTCCGGGGCACTCAGCCGGACCTTCACGCCGGGTAGCTTGCCATACTCCAGCGCAAACCCTTTCTGCTCCGCGTCATCCCGATCCAGCAGCTGCTCGGTCAGCATGATCAGGGTCGCGCTGACGGTTTCGGCCAGGAAGTGGTATTGCCGGGGCATGTCGAAGTCGGTGAGCATTCGAACCAGAACCTGGTCGCCGGTATCGGTCAGGTTCATGGTGAGAAACGGCACTCTGAGCTGAAGGTAGCGCCGCACCGAATCAAGGGCGCCCTCCAGCGTTGGGCTGGTCAGCGCAGCAAATCCGAGCGTGCCGTGAATGGTGACGCGCAGTTCGCGAGCCAGCAGAAAGCTCAGGCCCTCTTTGCCTGCCATCGCCAGTGCCCGTTCGGTCATCACAATGGCGTCGGTGACGAACACGCGACTGTCATTGGAAGCAAGGTCAGCTGGAGAGAACTTCATGCCCTCGAACAGCGCCCGCTCATTGTGGCCCAGTTTGCGGACGACTTCTGCCAGTACGCGCATATAGACACCGGGCACCAGAAACAGGCCCAGCATTTGACGTTCTTTATCCGGTCCTGCGCTCGTCATTGCGCTTCCTTTATTGTGGTGTCGGCTATCTGTCTCTGATCCTATCAGAGTGCCCTTACCCTCCGACTGTGGCTGGACCCCACTTTCCATGCCGTCATTGCAGTCAATAAAGGCCAGTTGTGGCCCTATCTGAACGACGTCCGTCCCGTTTGCGCATTCATTGCATGGGCTGACTTGCCCAAACTAGACCCATGACATCAGCCATCGCGCAGTAGCGCTGAGGAGAAAACCATGCTGACATCAAAAACAGCCACAACGACACCCGTGGCACGTACACCGGAAAACGTTAACATCAAGCCGCAACGCATGGGCTTCGAATTTGGTGAGCAAGTCCCCCGTTACTGGCTGGACAACAGCTACCTGCTGAGCCACATGATGAATGCGTTGTCGGTGCTTTTCCCTCAAGGTGAGCAATTCTTCGTGGATTCTGTCCGTCAGTTCCGCGGCATCGTGGAAGACAAGACCCTGAAAGAAGAGGTCAGGGGCTTTATTGGCCAGGAAGCGATGCACTCGCTCGAACACCTTGCGATGAACCAGCACGTTCGCGATCGCGGCATGCCGGTCGACGAGATGGAAAAGCACCTCGAGGTTGTCCTGGCGACGGCGAAAAAGTTGCCTAAACGTCACCAGCTTGCGATCACCTGCGCTTTGGAACACCTGACGGCAATGATGGCCGACATGCTTCTGGAGCGGAGTGACGTGCGTGAAGACATGCACGAATCCATGCGTCCACTGTGGGTATGGCACGCCATCGAAGAAACCGAACACAAAGCGGTGACCTTTGACGTATACAAGCAGGCCGGAGGCAACTACGCCGAGCGCACCTTTTACCTGGTGTTCAGCACCGCGGCACTGGGTGTGATGGCCACGTACTTCACCACGCGTATGATGCTGAACGACCGCAAAGGTTTCTCACTGAAGGATGCGGCGAGTGGTCTGTGGCGCATGTGGGGCAAGAACGGCACCTTCTCGAGCCTGATCCCAACCTGGCTCGAATACTTCAAGCCCGGCTTCCACCCCTGGGATCACGACAACAGCGAGCTGATTGCCCGCTTCAAATCCGAGATCCAGCAGCACATTGCGCCGGAATATCGCAACGGCAATCGCCGCACGCTTCAGTAACAGGCTGAAGCGGAAAAGCCAGAACCTGGACGCGCGGGCACGGACATTCCGGCCCGCGCTTTTTTGTGCTCCTCATCGCCTACCTTACGGCACTGCTTATTGGCAGCAAAAAGCCTGTCGCGAAAGTGGGGGTATAATGAAAAACCCTCAAAAACATCGGAAATCTTGCGGTTTAATTTGCAGAACTCTGCATACTTTTCACAGAGCACCTGCGTAGACTCCTGATCTCAACAGAGAATTTTCTGCCCCTCTGTATTTAACTTGCAAAAACGTGCACAGATAAACCGCGTGCACACTTTTCACAAACCCAGTCGCTCTTAAACGGCCATAACTTGACGGGTAACGCTTTGAAAAATCAATGTTACTCAGGTTGTGAAGCAGGTTTGGACGGGGTGCTGTCGCTGCGGTTTAATACGAATGCAAACTAATAAGCTGTTA
>CAZWEP010000118.1:0-4869 GCA_964632565.1 uncultured Marinobacter sp.
ACCACCTGGCGGCCGCAAAACTCCTCCGGACAGTTCTACGGCCCGACACGCCTCAGGGAAGCCCTTTATCGCTCAAGGAACCTGGTGTCCATCCGCCTTCTGCGTGACCTGGGCATCGAATCCACAATTGATTACCTGAAGCAACTCAAGATCCCTACGGACGATATGCAGAAGGATTTATCGCTGTCATTGGGAAGCGGCCTGCTCACCCCGATGGACCTGGCTCGTGGTTTCGCGGTTCTCGCAAACGGGGGCTATGACGTATCCCCCTACTTCATCGAGCAAATAAAAGACGTTGACGGCAACGTTCTTTACACAGCACCGACGACACTCCTCTGCAACGAACCGAGCGAATGTGAAGAGCTGGCATCAGAAACCACGGATACGGAGGAAGAGGAGTCACCGCGCATTGCTCAAAGACTAGCCGACGAGCGCTCTGTGTATATCCTCCACTCGATGCTTCGCGACGTTGTGAAGCGTGGCACAGGTCGCCGGGCTCTGGCACTTGGGAGAGATGACATCGCAGGGAAAACCGGCACCACGAACGAGCAACGGGACACCTGGTTCAGCGGCTTCAACCATGACATCGCCACGACCGTCTGGGTCGGCTTTGACCAGCCAGCTCCCCTCGGCCGTCGCGAGTTTGGCGCCAGCACGGCTCTGCCAATCTGGCTCGATTATATGGAAGACGCCCTTCGCGGTGCTCCTTCATCGTTTATGCCGAGACCGAACGGAATTGTAAACGTTCGCATCGACCCGGAAACCGGCGAGCGAGCACGCCCCGGCCAGGAAGGCGCGGTCTTCGAAATCTTTAAAGAGGAAGATGCACCGCCAGCGCTGGACAGTACTGATGAGTCGTCAGAGACGCGCGAAAACAGCCCTGCCGAAGATCTGTCTCGCCAGATCTTCTGAGGCGAGGCATTTCGTCTGGCCATAAAAAAACCGACAGCTCAGGCTGTCGGTTTTTTTTGTTTACGCACATCGAATCAGATGATGTCTTCCATCGATTTCAGCGGGTAGTGCGCTGGATAGCCGTTGCGAGCGACACCGGAGTCCACTGCTGCACGGGCAACAGCCGCCGGCACCACCTCAAGCAGGCGCACGTCCATCGGCTTCGGAATGATGTACTCCCGGCCGAACTCAAAGTTTTCAACGCCATAGGCTTCACAAATTTCCAGAGGAACCGGCTCTTTGGCCAGTTCACGAATGGCATTCACAGCTGCAACTTTCATCTCTTCATTAATTGCTGTTGCGCGAACATCAAGCGCACCACGGAAGATGAACGGGAAACCAAGCACGTTGTTTACCTGGTTCGGGTAATCAGAGCGACCTGTCGCCATGATCAAGTCATCCCGAGTTGCAAGCGCGACTTCCGGACTGATTTCAGGGTCCGGGTTTGAGCAGGCAAACACAATCGGGTTTGGTGCCATCTTCTTCAGCTGGTCAGCCGTCAGCAAATCCGGGCCGGACAGGCCAAGGAACACGTCAGCACCATCGATTGCGTCATCCAGAGTGCGACGATCGGTGTCGTTCGCAAACATCGCCTTGTACTGGTTGAGATCGTCACGTCCCGCGTGAATCACGCCTTTCCGATCCAACATGAAGATGTTTTCAGAGCGCATGCCGCAGCTCACGAGCAACTTCATGCAGGCAATTGCTGCTGCACCCGCACCCAAACATACGATCTTGGCTTCTTCGATATTCTTGCCCTGGAGCTCAAGTGCGTTGATCATGCCTGCCGCGGTCACAATAGCGGTGCCATGCTGATCATCGTGGAAGATCGGCACGTTGCACTTCTCTATGAGCGCTCGCTCAACTTCGAAGCACTCCGGCGCTTTGATGTCCTCAAGATTGATCCCACCGAAAGTGTCCGCAATCCGCTCGACAGTCTCGATGAAGGCTTGCGGGCTTTCAGAGTTCACTTCGATGTCAAACACATCGATACCTGCGAAACGCTTGAAAAGAACGCCCTTGCCTTCCATGACCGGCTTGCTCGCCAGAGGCCCAAGGTTACCCAGACCGAGGATTGCAGAACCATCTGAAATGACAGCTACCAGGTTGCCCTTAGCCGTGTACCGATAGGCATTTTCCGGGTCTTTTGCGATCTCGCGCACTGGCTCAGCAACTCCGGGGCTATACGCCAAGGAGAGGTCGCGGGAAGTTTTGGTGGGCTTTGTGATTTCGACACTCAGCTTACCAGGCCGCGGCTTGGCGTGATATTCAAGGGCCGCTTCTTTCAGATCTTGAGACATTGCCACTATTCCGTTTGTCACGTTTATTAAGAATCGGACCACCAAGGCATCTTGGAGGAGCGCGCCATTATGGCGCGAACCCAACTGACAGACAAGGCAAAACTGTTCATCTGATAAACAGTCAATACGTCCAACTCCTTACCTGACTTAAATGCGGAGATCCCACAAATGAACCAGCCATAAAAAAAGCGCCGGAAAAGGCGCTTTTTTGGGAACAGGATCGGACGATCAGTCTTTCTTGCCGCCGATTCTGCCACCGAACCGCTTCTGGAAACGATCGATACGACCGCCAGTGTCCATTACTTTCTGCTTGCCGGTGTAGAATGGGTGACACTGCGAGCACACATCCAGAGTCAGGTCTTGGGTGAACGTAGAGCGGGTTTTGAGCACGTTACCGCAAGAGCAAGTCGCAGTAATCTCTTCGTACTTGGGGTGGATACCTTCTTTCATGGCGAACCTCAGTCGGTCGTGCCGCTACCTGATCGCGGGACCGGAAAAACCGATCCGGGCGTCGGGCACCGCACGTTTGAATCAATGAACAAGACGGGGCACAATCTAGCCCTGTCGAAAATAGACCGCGAATCTTACTGGCTATTGCTTGGACAGGCAAGCCCGATCCGACGTTACCGCCCCCGAATGTCGACCGCTCTGGTCATTCAGCGGCATAGGCGAATACCGAAACCGCCTCGCATATGGAGCCCGTTGTGCGAAAAACTGCACGCATTGCCCTCAACCGTCCTTTAAGGCGGCTGTTCGATTATTTCGTGCCCGAGGACATGACATTAGCCGTCGGCCAGCGCGTAACGGTGCCATTCGGCCGCAACAAGCTCACTGGAATCATTACTGAGCTGGACACGCCACCACCGGAAGGCATAACGCTGAAATGGATCGATCATACCCTCGAGTCATGGACCGCACTTCCCGAGGAAACGTTCAACCTGCTCACCTGGGCCGCCAACTATTATCAGCATCCTCTCGGAGAATGCCTGTTCATGGCTCTGCCTCCAGCTCTCCGTCGGGGGCAACCGGCCACACGCAAAAAACAAACCCTGTGGCAAAGAACCGACGCCAGCGAAGACAATCTACGCGGCAACGCCAAACGCCAGTTGGCATTACTCCACTGGATGGACATAACTTCATCGCCGGTCACGACCAGCGACATCGTCAAAGCAGGCTTTACCCAAGCTCAAATCCGAGCGCTGGAGGAGAAAGGATTACTCGAAAAAGCTGTTCAGCAAGAAAAAGCTCCATCAGTGCAGGCATCGCGGGTCACCGGGCCAGCTCTCTCTCCGGTCCAGGCAAAAGCGGCTGCAGCCTTGCCGAGTCCGCAAGATGGTTTCTCCACGTCGCTACTTTATGGCATCACTGGCAGCGGCAAGACAGAAGTTTATCTCCACTATTTGGCTGAACATATAGAAGAAACCGCTCAGGCGCTGATCCTTGTGCCAGAGATCAATCTGACGCCACAGACACTTTCGCGATTTGAACGCTATTTCGGTTCACGGGTACTTGTCTGGCATTCTGCGCTCAACGATGCACAGCGACTGGATGCTTGGCTGCGGATACGCGAGGGCGAGCCAATCATTCTGATCGGCACCCGCTCTGCTGTTCTCCTACCTTTCACCAACCTGAAAGTGATCATCGTCGATGAAGAGCACGACAGCTCTTTTAAACAGGGAGAAGGGTTCCGGTACTCGGCACGTGACACCGCTGTGTATCGTGGGCACTTGAACCAATGCCCGGTCATATTGGGATCCGCAACGCCGTCCCTTGAGTCGTATCAAAATGCCATTTCGGGGAAGTACACCCTTGTTCGCCTGGAGGAACGCGCTGGTCGAGCGAAGCCCCCTAGTCTCAAGCTTCTCGATATTCGCAGCCGCCCCCTCAAAGATGGACTTTCCATCCCGGCCGTCGAGGCGATCGAGCGGTGTCTTAACGACGGGCAGCAAGCCCTGGTTTTCGTGAATCGGCGCGGCTTCGCTCCGGTGATGATGTGCTTCGACTGCGGCCATATGGTGGAGTGTCCCAGATGCGATACCCGCCTCACCCTGCACCGCCGAGACAATGCCCTAAGATGCCATCACTGTGATTTCCAGATGGCGGCCCCCATTGACTGCCCGAAATGCGCGAGCGAAGCGTTCAAACCTGTTGGACAGGGAACAGAGAGAACCGAAGATTTTCTAGCGGAACGATTTCCCGACACGCCCGTGGTGAGAGTTGACCGGGATAGCACGCAGCGTAAAGGGAGCATTCACAAGATACTGGCGAAAGTGAATAGCGGAGAGCCCTGCATTCTGGTCGGCACCCAAATGCTGGCCAAGGGGCATGACTTTCCCAATGTCACATTGGTGGTCGTCGTGAATGCCGATGGAGGTTTGTTCAGCGTCGACTTTCGTGCGCCGGAGCAAATGATCCAGACATTGTTTCAGGTCAGCGGTCGTTCCGGGCGCGGAGAGAGAGCCGGCAACGTCCTGATCCAGACCTGCCACAGCGATCACCCTCTGCTGACCGAGTTAGCCCGTGGCCACTATTTACCAATTGCACAACAACTGCTGGCAGAACGCGAGGCCTCTGAACTGCCGCCGTTTCGGTCTTTGGCCGTGTTTCGGGCCAATGC
>CAZWEP010000119.1:0-4778 GCA_964632565.1 uncultured Marinobacter sp.
TTTAACGGAAGGCGGATATGTCTGTAGCACAAAATTACGGTACTGGTCGCCGCAAAACATCCACGGCTCGAGTTTTCATCAAGCCGGGAAGCGGTAACATTTCCATCAATGGTCGCTCTCTCGATCAGTTTTTTGGTCGTGACACGCTGCGAATGATTGTTCGTCAGCCTCTGGTTGTTGCCGAGTCGACTGATCGTTTCGACATCAACATCACTGTCAAAGGTGGTGGAATCAGCGGTCAGGCGGGTGCAATTCGTCACGGTCTGACTCGTGCACTGATGGATTATGACGAGACTCTGCGCCCGGCGCTGCGTAAGGCGGGTTACGTGACTCGCGACGCACGTGAAGTCGAGCGTAAGAAGATCGGTCTGCGGAAGGCGCGTAAGCGTCCTCAGTTCTCCAAGCGTTAATTTCGCTGGAAACAGACCAAAAGACCCGGTGCCATGCCGGGTTTTTTTATGCCTCTGTGATTCATAAATTGCTTTTCCTGCGAAGGCTTGCTGGGCTCTTTGCAGGCTTTCCGACTTGTAAGCGCTGGGTAATTTCATTACCATTTGACCGCTTATAATTTTGGGTTGTGAAGTCCTTTTCGAAGCGCAAATCTGGTCTACACAAGGTAACGCTTCGGCCTGATGGGAGAAAACCATAATGAATAATGGCGACGTGAGCCAAGGCAGGCGCCGGTTTTTGATCGGTGCCACGTCGGTGGTAGGTGGTGTCGGCGTCGTCGGTGCGGCAGTTCCGTTCCTGGGATCCTGGAATCCCAGTGCCAAAGCGGAAGCAGCTGGTGCGCCGGTAACCGTCAATATCGATAAGCTGGAACCTGGTCAGCAGATCACAGTGGAGTGGCGCGGTAAGCCCGTATGGATTATCCGCCGCACTGAAGAAATGCTGCAGAACATTGAAAAGCTCAATGATCGGGTGAAGGATCCTCAGTCTGAGACCGAGATGCAGCCATCCTACATTGAGGGCATCTATCGCTCGTTGAAGCCTGAAATCGCCGTTATTGTGGGTCTGTGCACCCACCTCGGGTGCGTTCCTTCCTATCGTCCAGAAGTTGCTCCGGCTGATCTTGGCGATGAATGGTTGGGAGGTCTCTTTTGCCCGTGCCACGGTTCAAAATACGACCTTGCCGGTCGCGTTTATTCGGCCCAGCCAGCTCCAGATAACCTCGAAGTGCCGCCGTATCGTTATGACAACGATTCGATGCTCACGATTGGTCTTGATCCGGAGGCAGCGTAATGAACAAGTTTCTGAATTGGGTCGACGAGCGACTGCCTGTCGTTGACGCCTGGAACAAACACGTCGGTCAGTACTACGCACCGAAGAACTTTAACGTCTGGTATTTCTTCGGCTCACTGGCCATGCTCGTTCTGGTCAATCAGCTGATTACCGGTATCTGGTTGACCATGAGCTACAACCCCTCTGCGGAAGGCGCCTTTGCGTCCGTTGAGTACATCATGCGTGATGTCGAGTGGGGCTGGCTGCTGCGTTACCTCCACTCCACCGGCGCTTCTGCCTTCTTCGTGGTTGTTTACCTCCACATGTTCCGTGGCCTTATGTATGGCTCTTACAAGACGCCGCGTGAGCTGATCTGGATTTTGGGCATGACCATCTACCTGGTCCTGATGGCGGAAGCGTTCATGGGTTACCTTCTGCCCTGGGGGCAGATGTCCTATTGGGGCGCGCAGGTCATCGTTAACCTGTTCGGTGCCATTCCTGTGATCGGCGAAGATCTCTCACTGTGGATTCGCGGTGATTACCTGATCTCCGGTATTACCCTGAACCGTTTCTTCGCGCTGCACGTCGTTGCATTGCCGATCGTGCTGCTGGGTCTGGTGGTTCTTCACATCCTCGCCTTGCACGAAGTGGGGTCGAACAACCCTGACGGTATCGACATCAAGAAGAACAAGGACGAGAACGGTAATCCGAAAGATGGCATTCCGTTCCACCCCTATTACACGGTCCATGACCTGTTGGGTGTGGGCGTGTTCTTCTTCATCTTCTTCATTGTGGTGTTCTTCTTCCCCGAGGGCGGCGGCTTGTTCATTGAGAAGCCGAACTTCGAGCCGGCGAACGCACTCAAGACACCGGAGCACATTGCGCCTGTCTGGTACTTCACGCCTTTCTACGCAATGCTGCGTGCCGTAACCGTTGACTTGTTCGGATTGCCAGCGAAGTTCTGGGGTGTCGTTGTGATGGGTGGTGCCATTGCCATCCTGTTCGTTCTGCCCTGGCTAGACAAGAGCCCGGTTCGCTCCATGCGTTACAAAGGCATGTTGAGTCGCATTGCGCTCGGCATCTTTGTGATCAGTTTTGTGATCCTCGGCTACCTTGGTCTGGTACCGGCGACAGAGGGCCGCACGACTGTTGCTCAGATACTGACCGTGCTGTACTTCCTCTATTTCATCCTTATGCCGTTCTACACGCGCATGGAGAAAACCAAGCCAGTGCCAGAGAGGGTGACAGGATAATGAGAAAGCTGATTGTTGGTCTTTTCATCTCACTCCTGCCAGCACTTACGCTGGCAGCCGGGGCGGCTGTACCGCTAGACACCATGGAGCCTGATCATTCGAACAAAGCGTCTCTGCAGCGCGGTGCCGCTCTGTTCACGAATTACTGCATGGGCTGCCACTCGATGGAATACGCTCGCTACAAGCGAGTGTCAGATGATCTGGGTATTCCGGCAGAGCTCTACGAGGAAAATCTGATCTTTACCGGCGCCAAAATCGGTGAGCTGATGAAGAACTCCATGAGCAAGGACATGGCCGCCGATTGGTTCGGTGCGCCGCCACCGGATCTGACACTGGAATCGCGTCTGCGTGGAGAAGATTGGATTTACTCCTATCTTCGTGGATTCTACAAGGATGATTCCCGTCCTCTGGGCGTGAACAATGCAGTTTTCGCGAACGTGGGCATGCCGCACGTGCTTACAGATCTTCAGGGACTTTGCGCCGTCAAGCCAAAAATCGGTGTGAATCCCAGTGTCGATCCGCTCAGCGGTGATGTTCGCAATGGCGATGTCTGCCCGGAATGGGAAACTGAAGGAAGCATGACGCCGAAGGAATTCAACAGCGCCATGTATGACCTGACGAATTTCATGTCCTATATGGGAGATCCGGTGAAGCTGGAGCGTGAGCGTCTCGGTACCTTTGTACTGATCTTCGTCGCGATTTTCTTCATATTCGCCTACCTGCTCAATCGTGAGTACTGGAAGGACGTACACTGAGAAATAGGGTATAATCCCGTTTCCTGATTTCCAGCGGGCAATAACCGGCCCGCTGGAATTTGCGTTTTTTCGGGATCATTTCGGTTTGTTTACTCGTGAGGTAGTTCTATGGGCGTTGTGACCAAGCGGTCATCAATGACGTTTTTCTCGGATCCGGCCAGTCATTACAGCCATCGAGTCCGAATTGTGCTTGCAGAGAAGGGCGTCACTGTCGACGTCGTCAACGTGGACCCGGACAACCCTCCCAGTGAGCTTGCCGATCTGAACCCATACAACGCTCTGCCAACTCTGGTTGATCGTGATCTGGTTCTGTACGAGCCAAACATCATGATGGAGTATCTGGACGAGCGCTTCCCGCACCCGCCGTTGCTTCCGGTTTATCCCGTGGCCCGTGCCAACAGTCGTCTCATGATTCATCGTATCCAGAAGGACTGGTGCGGCCTGGTGGATCAGATCCTGGCTCAGCCGAATGCAAAGGCTTCCGATGCGGCTCGCAAAGAGCTTCGCGAGAGTCTTCTTGCCACGGCCCCGCTGTTCGGTGAAATGCCATTTTTCCTGTCAGAAGAATTCACGATCGTTGACTGCTGTATCGCGCCGATCCTCTGGCGCTTGCCTGCTCTCGGCATCGAGCTGAATGACAAGCAGGGCAAGCCTCTGTTGAAATACATGGAAAGTATTTTTGCCCGCGAGGGTTTCAAAGCGAGTCTTTCTGATCTGGAAGAAGACATCCGTAACTGAAACAGAGCCTGTAGAAGGGTTCAGGAGAAAGGCAGTGCCTGATAGCAAGATCACAATGACGTCGAGTCGACCTTACCTTGTTCGGGCGTTCAACGAATGGATTTTGGATAACGACTGCACGCCTTACATCGTTGTGGATGCGGGTGTGCAGGGCGTCCAGGTTCCAACAGAACATGTGGCAAACGGCCAGATTGTTCTGAACATCAGCCCCGGGGCAGTCAGGGGTCTTGTGATTGGTAATGGCTCACTTGAATTTAGCGCGCGCTTCGGTGGTGTGCCGATGCAAGTGTTCATTCCCCTGCAGGCGGTAATGGCAGTTTACGCCAAAGAGAATGGGGAGGGCATGGTATTCGGGAGTGAGCCCGGCTCACCCGATCCCGATGGCCCCTCTGGTCCGACGGACAAAGATTCTGAGGCATCGGATGGCAAGGGTGGTGATCGTCCTTCAGGACGTCCGACCCTGAAGGTCGTCAAGTAAGAAGATTCAGCCGACAGTTCTGTCCAAGAGGAAAGCCAGCACATGTTGCTGGCTTTTTTGTTAGCCACCAAAAATTTTATGGTCGATTAAAGAACACAGAGCGTTGATGGTCACCAGAAAAATTGTCGAGGCTTCAGCCGGAGACAGGTTATCGAAGGCAATTTCATGGTCCTCGGGATGCAATAATGATGTGATGTCTGTTTTCTCCTTGGCGCTCAATACGACCACGTTCATTGCCCGGTCATGGGCGACCTGGATTGCCTGGATCAGATTGGCTTTGTGTCCATCATCGACGATGACCAGAAGCAGGTCTGATTCTTTGCCGATGGCTCT
>CAZWEP010000120.1:0-4774 GCA_964632565.1 uncultured Marinobacter sp.
CTATGACCTTTGCCTCCGGAGGGCAACGCTCTATCCAGCTGAGCTACGGGCGGATGAAATAACTGTTTCTGAGCAGCTATTTCGAGTGCGGAATCTTACGTGGGCAGTAGTCTTCTGTCCAGCCCCGCAGCAGATGGAACCGCGTCAGGCTGTGGGCAGTTTCTGATGCGGTGTGACAGAGACCAACTGCTGGTCATTGCTGAGAGTGACATCGCCGTCCTGAACCGTTACCTGAAGATCCATGGAGCGCTTCGCCAAGTCTGCCAAAGCTTCGGTTTCCTCGGCGGCCAGGTCGACCACGGTCAGGTTTTGGAAGCGTGCGAGTTTGTCGTGATGTTTGTCCCACCAGACGGGCACAGCCCTGCCACCGTAGGTATAAAGAAGCACGTTTTTTGACCGGTTACAGGCTTTTCGCAGTCGGTCTTCATCTGGCAGCCCCAGTTCAATCCACTGTTCTATATCGTTGGTGAGGGTTTTATTCCAGATCTCTGGCTCGTCATCGGTACTGAGGCCTTTGGTGAACTCCAGGTGTTCAGTGGCATTGAGGGCAAACGCCAGCAGCCGAATCATCATTCGCTCATCAGTTTCCGAGGGGTGTCGTGCGATCGTCAGATGATGATCGCCATAATAGTGCCGGTCCATATCGGCGATGTGGAGGGTTGCCTTAAAAATTGTGGCTTTCAGTGCCATCCGTGTCTTTTCCCTGTTTGCATTTTGGTTGCCTGCTTTCAGTGTAGAGTGAATCAGCGCTTTTGGGGCCATTCAGCGATCCAGCCTACCTTGTGGGAAGAATCGGCTATAGTTAAGTAATCAAAGATTACACATGTCCTTTTGCGATAGAGAGCCGATGGAGTGATTTGAACAAGTCCGGCATTTCCGCCTATCGCTATTGAAAACAAGAACAGCTGTCCAACATAGCACCGATCGGTGGAGGGTGATGATATGGATGAGCTTTCGAATGGCGCTTCTTCCTGGTTTGATCTCACCTTCATGGGTCATGGCCACTGCTACCTCTGGCGGTCTGATCTGGTCGCGCTCCATGCAATCTCGGACATTCTGATCGCGGTTGCTTATTTCACAATTCCTCTGGCGCTGTATGTGCTGATGCACAAACGCAAAGATCTCGAATACAGCTGGATGTTCCTGCTGTTTGCCTTGTTTATTTTTTCTTGCGGTTTGACTCACCTGATGTCGGTTTACAATATCTGGCACGGTGCTTATTACGCCTCCGGTGGGCTAAAAGCGCTGACCGCCCTTGTTTCTGTTCTGACGGCCGCACTGATCTGGCCCCTCATTCCCAAGGCCCTGGCCCTTCCCCGGCCGATGGAACTGCAGGCTGCAAATGAGAGTCTGCAAAGCGAAATCGAATTGCGCCTGGAGTCGGAAGAAAATTTGAAGCTTGCGCGGCAGGATCTCCAGAACCAGGTGTATGAGCTTGAGCAGGCGAAGGAACGGTTGGAGCTGGAGATCGAGCGTCGGCAGTTGCTGGAAGCCCGGGAGCGCGCCCATTCCGAAGCGCTGATACGTTCCAACGAGGATCTGGTTCAGTTTGCCTTTATTGCGTCACACGATTTGCGCGAGCCGCTTCGCAAGCTCACGGCGTTTACCCAAATGTTGATGACCGGCAAATACGGGGAGTTCAACGAAAAGGGAGAGCAATTTGTTCAGTATATCCGGGATGCTGCTGAGCGAATGGATGCGCTACTCAATAGCCTCCTGAACTACAGCAGGATCAGTTCCCGATGGGAGGCGGAGGAGAATATCAGTCTCGACAGTGTCGTCGACGATGCTTGCCGGGACCTGCAATTAAGAATAGAAGAATGCGATGCTCAAATTGAGGTAGCTCGGCCGCTGTGTGACGTCCACGGAGATCGGGCGCAAATTCGGCAGCTGATGCAGAACCTGATCAGTAATTCTCTCAAATATCGGGCCGAGGGCGTATCCCCCATCATTCGAATTTCCTGCAAAAGAGATGTTGACGCAGGGCGATGCCGGATATCGGTCGAGGACAATGGTATCGGATTCGACATGGCATACAGCGAACAGATCTTTGAAGTGTTCAAGCGTCTGCATGGCCGTGGTGAATATGAAGGGACGGGGATGGGTTTGGCGATCTGCAAGAAAATCGTTGAACGCCATGCTGGGACCATGACGGCCAAGAGTGCAGAGGGGGCGGGAGCAACATTTACCTTCGATTTGCCCCTTTCAGGTGAGGGAGTGCTGAGCGCATGAGAACCGTGTCGATTTTAATGGCTGACGATGATCCTCAGGATCAGTTTCTGACCCAGGAAGCTTTTCAGGAAGCGAAGTCCCTGAACCCGCTCTATTTCGTCAATGACGGTGTGGAGCTGATGAAATATCTGCGCAGGCAGTCGCCCTATGAGGATGAAGACGAGTACCCCTGGCCTGACCTGATTCTGCTCGACCTTAATATGCCAAAAATGGGTGGACGTGAATGCCTGGAAGCGATCCGGGCAGACCCGGAGCTGCATCATCTTCCGGTGATCATTATGACCACGTCCAATCGCGAGGAAGAGATCCTCAAAAGCTACGACCTTGGGGCCAACTCTTACATCACCAAACCTGTGGACTTTGAAAAGCTGGTCGCCCAGATGCGGGTTTTCAGTGCCTATTGGTGTTCAATTGTGGAGTTACCCGATGGCTGATCGCCGCGATGAAATCACTGTCTTTGTGGTCGACGATGATCCCGCCGATTACCTCATTCTGGATGAGTTGTTGCAGGACTCGACCCGATTTCGATTCGAAGTCAGCCATTTGCAAAATGTTGATCAGGCCCGGCAAGCGCTATTGGATGAACGCTGCGACGTCATGCTGCTGGATTATTTTCTGGGAAAGGACACGGCTCGGGATTTGCTCATCGAAGCCCGCCGCATTCACTGCCCGACGCCGATCGTGGTTTTAACCGGGCTAGAGTCATCATCCCTTGATGACGAGTCAATCAATATGGGCGCTGCTGACTTTTTACCGAAAGAGGGTATGACAACGGCGTTGCTGGAGCGAACCATTCGCCATGCGATTCAGCATAAGCGCACCGAGCTTGAGCTGGAAAAAATGGTTAAGAAAGACCCTCTCACCGGCCTTGGCAATCGATTGATGTTCGAGGAAATTCTCGAAACCTCTCTGGCACGTAGCAAACGGTCTGGAACCAAGCTGGCAGTGCTGTTCATGGATCTGGACCGATTCAAGGAGATTAACGATTCCCTCGGCCACCCGACCGGGGATCTGCTGCTACTGTTGGTGGCCGATCGTCTGCGCAAAGTGGTCAGGGAGTCTGACTTTATCGCGAGGATCGGCGGTGACGAGTTTACGATTTTGATTGATGAGCTCAACGATGAGGAAGACGCCTTATCGGTTGCTCATAAAATTCTTTGCGCCATCTCCGAGCCATCTCCTGTCGGTCGTCATGAGCTGAATGTATCCGCGAGTATCGGTGTCTCGGTTTACCCTGAAAATGGCGATTCGCCCATCAAGCTCATGCAGAAGGCGGATCTGGCGCTGTATGAAGCTAAACGCAGAGGTGCCCAGAGAGTCCAGAGTTTTACATCGCGGTTGCAGGTGGATCTGGAAAAACACCTCAATATTGAAAAAGGACTGCGATATGCCCTGCAAAACGA
This sequence comes from uncultured Marinobacter sp., assembly GCA_964632565.1. GTDB lineage: Bacteria > Pseudomonadota > Gammaproteobacteria > Pseudomonadales > Oleiphilaceae > Marinobacter. The sequence continues at coordinate 3,636 of CAZWEP010000120.1, forward strand.
CCAATTCGAACTGTTTCTTCAGCCGAAATGGTCGCTGGAAGACTGGCAGGTGGTCGGCTTTGAAGCACTGATTCGGTGGAAAATTGATGACGGCCACCTGGTATCACCAGCTGACTTCATCCCGGTTGCCGAAAAAACCGGTCTCATCGTGCCAATTGGCGAGTGGGTGTTGCGCACGGCGTTGGGGTATCTGGACATCTGGAGAGGCAAGGGGTTCGACAATTTCCCCATTGCCATCAACGTCTCGCCGCTGCAGCTCAGGGCCGGTCATTTCGTTTACTTTCTCTCAACGCTGCTCGAACAGTCGGACATAGCTCCCAATCTGCTCGAAATCGAGATCACCGAGGAAACCCTGCTCGAATCACACAGCGAAGAAAACAGGGCGCGGAGAGATATCGGACGAATTCGCGAAAGGGGAGTGCGTGTTGCCATTGATGATTTTGGGACCGGATATTCTTCGCTGAAGTATTTGAGACAATTTCCGGTTGACGTCGTAAAAATAGATAAGAGTTTTGTTTCGGATGGATCCGAGGTTCTTGCCGAGCCGGAGATTTGTAAGGCGGTCGTGATGATGGCGCAATCACTGGGTATCAGTGTAGTGGCTGAAGGCATCGAGACCCAGAGGCAACTGGAAGAACTGAAGTCTATAGGCTGCACGATTGGACAGGGATTCCTTGTGTCCAAGCCCCTGAGTTTTCAGGAAGCGACGGAAGTTCTGGATTTGGCGTCCGGCGGATAAGCCGCATGTGGATGAGAACCCGGAGTAAGATAAATGCCGAAATCACACAGGCAGGTGTTTAACGTGTGGCTAATTGCGTCGGGAAAGGAAGGGGACGATCTGGAAGAAACGCTCCGTATGAGTTCGTTGGGCCACTTCCTCCATCGCCTGGATACCCAAGATGCCTTCTTCGAAACCGTCGATGAGCTCGACAAAGAATCTGTTGCCTATCCCAATTTGTTGCTCTATCTGATGCCGCCTGACGAGCAGGCAGTGGACGAGTTTTTTCGCACGTTAAAAGCCGTACCCGAGTGTCGGCCCGCCCCCGTCATTGTGTTCCATGGTTCGGGTGTTTCTCCCAACGTCAAAAGCCTTTACGCTCAAGGCGCCTCATCTGTTATCCGTGTGCCAATCCGGTTCG
>CAZWEP010000121.1:0-4713 GCA_964632565.1 uncultured Marinobacter sp.
TCGCATCTCTGATCATTGCCTTCATCCTTCAGGGGCTTGTGACCAAACTCGTCAAATTTGGCGTTCCGGAAATGGTGGCCATAATTGGCGTATTTTTGCTGTTCCTCGGTGTTCTTGTGGGTGTCATTTTTGGTCTGCTGCCACTTATCTGGACGCAGGTCAGTAACCTGGCAGGCGAGACACCCAGGATCATTCGTGAGATGCAGTCCTACCTGGAGCTGCTGCCCGAGGAATACCCGCAGCTGATTTCCGCAGATGCCGTCAATACCCTGTATCAGCAGGTTTCGACGGAAGTGGGGCATATGACGCAATGGTTGGTGTCCTTCTCACTATCGAGCATTCCCGATCTGGTGGCGCTTCTGATCTATGTGGTGTTGGTGCCCATTCTGGTCTTCTTCTTTTTGAAAGACCGGGAGGTGCTGCTCGAATCCATAGGTCGACTGCTGCCCTCGCAGCGGCCGATGATGTTGAAAATCTGGCACGAGGTGAATCTCCAGTGTGCCAATTACGTTCGCGGAAAGGCGCTCGAAATTCTCATTGTTGGCGGTGCCACCTACGTGGCGTTCAAGCTTCTGGGTATGCCATATGCAGCATTGCTGTCGCTGCTCGTTGGCCTAAGTGTTGTCATTCCCTACATTGGTGCGGCTGTGGTGACGATTCCCGTGGCCATGATTGGTCTGTTTGCCTTTGGATGGGGTAGCCACTTCATCTGGGTTATGGTGGTCTACGGCATTATTCAGGCGCTGGACGGCAACGTGCTGGTGCCTGTTCTGTTTTCCGAAGTGAACAACCTGCATCCGGTCGCCATTATCGTTGCGGTGCTGTTCTTTGGCGGTATCTGGGGGCTGTGGGGGGTCTTCTTTGCTATACCCCTGGCGACGCTCCTAAAGGCTGTGTTTGCGGCGTGGCCGGTGAAGGAGCATGTCCAGCCACCGGCCCCGGAGCAATCCTGATGTCGCGTCAAAGGGCCTTAACGGCTTCAAGAACCTCTTGAGCGTGCCCTTTGACCTTGACGCCGCGCCAGGCGTTTCGAAGAACGCCCTCGGCGTCAATCAGGAACGTACTGCGGTCGATGCCCAGGTATTCTTTGCCGTAAAGCTTCTTGAGTTTGATGACGTCGAACAGCTTGCACAGGGACTCGTCCTTGTCTGAAATAAGGTGGAACGGGAATTCGTGCTTTGCCCGGAAATTCTCGTGGGCTTTCAGGCCGTCTCTGGAGACGCCGAAAATCTCGGTATCGAGTTCGGTAAACGCTTTCATCAGGTCCCGGAAATCCTGGCCCTCCGTTGTACAACCAGGTGTGTTGTCTTTTGGGTAGAAATAGATGACAACGTTTTTCCCCCGGAGATCGGCCAGACGTATGGTCTGGTCGCCAGTGGCTGAAGCCTCAAAGTCGGGCACGGGTTGGCCCAGTTCAACAGATGGCATGACAACTCCTTTAATTCCCTTGTGTCAGTTCGTGCCCAACATTACCATATCGGTTTTATTCGGACGGAGCTTTTATGATTACGGGTAGCCTTGTCGCACTGGTCACGCCCATGGATCCAAACGGTGAAATTCACTGGGGGGAACTGGATCGGCTGGTGGACTTTCATATCGAAAACGGCACCCATGGCATCGTTGCTGTGGGCACCACTGGTGAATCCGCAACGCTGGACCCTGAAGAGCATTGCCAGGTGATCGGCCACATCATAAAACGTGTTGATGGCCGCATCCCCGTCATCGCCGGTACAGGTGGTAACAGCACCCGAGAGGCCATAGAGCTGACGACCGAAGCCCACAAACTGGGTGCCGATGCCTGTCTGCTGGTGGTGCCCTACTACAACAAGCCGACCCAGGAAGGTTTGTACCGCCATTTCAAGACGATTGCCGAAGCCGTCCCCGGCATGAATCAGATGCTCTACAACGTTCCGGGCCGGACCGCCTGCGACATGCTCAATGAAACGGTTTTGCGCCTGGCTGACATCCCGAATATCGTGGCTATCAAGGACGCCACCGGCAACATTCCCCGCGGAGCTGAACTGATTGAAGCTCTGAACGGTCGTCTGGCGGTTTATTCCGGCGATGATGCGACTGCCGCCGAACTGATGCTGGCGGGCGCCAAGGGGAACGTTTCGGTTACAGCCAATGTTGCGCCGAAAGCGATGTCGCAACTGTGCGAGGCGGCGATTGCGGGCAATCGCGAAGAGACCGAGCGTCTGAATGATCTCCTGATGCCTCTGAACCGGAAGTTGTTCCTCGAGGCGAACCCCATACCGGTAAAGTGGGCTCTGCACCGCATGGGTATGATCAGCGAGGGCATCCGTCTGCCGTTGACTCCGCTGAGCGAGAAGTTCCACGCCGAAGTGGAAGATGCGCTGAAAGCCTCAGGTGTACTCTGAGTTTACTGAAACTGTGTCTGACCCGGAGTAACCCGATGCCGGTTCTTGATGGAACCCGTAGTACCCCGTTGTTTTCGACCAAGGCTATCGCATCCGGACTGTTGCTGATGACAGCACTGTCTGGATGTAGCCTGATAGAAGATCGTTCCGAACGTTACGTTTCCGCAGAAGAAGGCAAACCGCTTGAGCTTCCGGCCAGTGCGGAGAAGTCCCGCTTCAGCCAGGTGATGCCCATTCGCGATGTTGCGGTCGCTGACGCCAGCAAAATGTACCCTTCCGATATACCGAATCCGCCGGACATGACGTCGGAAATTCTTGAAGAGAATTACGTCATCGAAGAACTTGACGGTCGTGTCTGGCTGCTCGTAAACGATGTTCCGGGGCGTATCTGGCCAGCTGCGAACGCGTATATGTCCAATCGGGGGCTCGGCGTCGGCTACGACAGTCCCCAGCTCGGGCTTCTGCAAAGCGAGCTCCTTAATTTCAGCAAGCGGGCCCGGCAGTTGGCCGACTTGCCGGATCAGGCCGGCGTTGATGAGCCAAGAGTTGTGCTCCAGATGCGCATGGCGCCTGGCGTACGCCGCAAGACGACTGAGATTCAGGTGAGAAAGGTCGTCGTTGATGGTCAGCCTGAAGAACTCGTTTCCTGGACGGGTAACAGTAGCCCCACTACTGACGCGGTGGATGTGCAGAAACGCGTGCTGAACGACCTCGGGACTTTCCTCAAGGCCCGGGAAGAAAACAAATCCTTCTCTCGTGCTGCCTCCGGGATGGTTAGCGACCCCCTCGTAAAACTGGTGTCCGAAGGTGACGAGACCACCGCCATCCGCATGAATCTTGATTACGGACGCTCCTGGGCAGAGTTGAGCCGGGCCTTGACGGAGGCCGGGATCGCTGTGGTTGATCTCAACCGGAGTGAAGGCTGGTTCTACGTGGATTTCCGCACCGAAGATGAGCGTGATTCAGGCTGGTTTGACTGGTTTAGCGATGAGGACAAGCCGGAACACACCCACACCATAAACCTCGCGGAACGTGAAAATGAACTGGTTATCACGGCCGAGCGTCTGAACAGTTACGACGGAGAAAACTCCGCGTCCGACCTTCTGACACAATTGTTTGACTATCTATACTGATTGAGTGGGCGGTTATCCTGGCCGATCCCACTTCGGAGACCTGTAATGGAAAAGCGTGAAGAGCTATATGCCGGCAAGGCAAAATCCGTTTTCAAGACGGACGATCCAGATCGTTTCGTGCTTGTTTTCCGTGACGACACCTCTGCGTTCGATGGCGAGAAAAAGGAACAGCTGAATCGCAAGGGCATGGTCAATAACAAGTTCAATGCGTTCATCATGGAGAAGCTGGAAGCCGCGGGCATTCCCACTCATTTCGAGGGTCTGCTGTCTTCGACCGAATCGGTGGTCAAGAAGCTCGACATGATTCCCGTTGAGTGTGTCGTTCGCAACATCTCTGCCGGCAGCCTGTGTCGACGCCTGGGTGTGGAAGAGGGGCAGGAGCTGACGCCCTCCACCTACGAGCTTTTTCTCAAGAATGACGCACTACATGACCCCATGGTGAACGAGTCACTGGCGGTGAGTTTTGGTTGGGCATCAGCGGAAGAGCTGGAACGGATGAAAGAGCTCACCTACAAGGTGAACGATGTGTTGAAGGCTCTGTTCGACGAGGCGGGAATGCTACTCGTGGATTACAAGCTGGAATTCGGTCGAAGCGGTGGTGATATCGTACTGGGCGACGAGTTCAGTCCTGATGGTTGCCGTATCTGGGACAAGGAAACCCGGAAGAAAATGGACAAGGACCGTTTTCGCCAGGGATTGGGTGACGTGATTGAAACCTACGAGGAAGTCGGACGCCGTCTGGGTATCCAGTTCGACTGATCCTGACATACAACAAAAGAAAAGGTGTTTTATGCGTAAATTGATGGTTGTCGCCTGCAGTTCTCTTATGTTGTCAGCACCGCTGACTCAGGCCGATGTTGTAGGGCTTGGCGCGAACGTCAGTTACTGGGATTCCGACCTTTCCGGTCGGGCCACCGATAATGGCGATGTCGTTGATGTCGAGAATGATCTCAATCTGGACAGCGACTCCAACGCCAATGCCTCACTTTATTTTGAACATCCGATTCCTGTCTTGCCGAACGTTCGCTTGAACTACACTTTGATTGAACAGACCGGTCGTGGTCAGCTGGGCGCTGATTTTGGCGGTATTTTTGTGGGTTCCGGCGTGGACGTTCGATCAGACCTCGATTTGGAACAGTTGGATCTCACCCTGTATTACGAAGTGCTTGATAACTGGGTCAATCTTGACCTGGGTTTGA
>CAZWEP010000122.1:0-4713 GCA_964632565.1 uncultured Marinobacter sp.
TCGCATCTCTGATCATTGCCTTCATCCTTCAGGGGCTTGTGACCAAACTCGTCAAGTTTGGCGTACCTGAAATGGTCGCCATCATCGGCGTGTTCCTGCTGTTTCTTGGTGTTCTTGTGGGGGTTATTTTCGGTCTGCTGCCACTTCTTTGGACCCAGGTCAGCAACCTTGCGGGTGAAACGCCCCGAATAATCCGTGAGATGCAGTCTTACCTTGAGCTGCTGCCCGAGGAATACCCGCAGCTGATTTCTGCAGATGCCGTGAATACGCTGTACCAGCAGGTTTCGACGGAAGTGGGGCATATGACGCAATGGTTGGTGTCCTTCTCACTATCGAGTATTCCCGACTTGGTGGCGCTCCTGATCTACGTGGTGCTGGTGCCCATTCTGGTCTTCTTCTTTCTGAAAGACCGGGAAGTACTGCTTGATTCCATTGGTCGACTGCTGCCCTCGCAGCGTCCGATGATGTTGAAAATCTGGCATGAGGTGAATCTTCAGTGTGCCAATTACGTGCGCGGAAAGGCGGTCGAGATTCTCATTGTTGGCGGCGCCACCTACGTGGCGTTCAAGCTTCTGGGTATGCCCTATGCAGCGCTGCTGTCGCTGTTGGTTGGTCTGAGTGTTGTCATTCCCTACATTGGCGCGGCTGTTGTGACAATACCCGTGGCGATGATTGGTCTGTTTGCCTTTGGGTGGGGTAGCCACTTCATCTGGGTCATGGTGGTCTACGGCATTATTCAGGCGCTGGACGGCAACGTGCTGGTGCCTGTTCTGTTTTCCGAAGTGAACAACCTGCATCCGGTCGCCATTATCGTTGCGGTGCTGTTCTTTGGCGGTATCTGGGGGCTGTGGGGGGTCTTCTTTGCTATACCCCTGGCGACGCTCCTAAAGGCTGTGTTTGCGGCGTGGCCGGTGAAGGAGCATGTCCAGCCACCGGCCCCGGAGCAATCCTGATGTCGCGTCAAAGGGCCTTAACGGCTTCAAGAACCTCTTGAGCGTGCCCTTTGACCTTGACGCCGCGCCAGGCGTTTCGAAGAACGCCCTCGGCGTCAATCAGGAACGTACTGCGGTCGATGCCCAGGTATTCTTTGCCGTAAAGCTTCTTGAGTTTGATGACGTCGAACAGCTTGCACAGGGACTCGTCCTTGTCTGAAATAAGGTGGAACGGGAATTCGTGCTTTGCCCGGAAATTCTCGTGGGCTTTCAGGCCGTCTCTGGAGACGCCGAAAATCTCGGTATCGAGTTCGGTAAACGCTTTCATCAGGTCCCGGAAATCCTGGCCCTCCGTTGTACAACCAGGTGTGTTGTCTTTTGGGTAGAAATAGATGACAACGTTTTTCCCCCGGAGATCGGCCAGACGTATGGTCTGGTCGCCAGTGGCTGAAGCCTCAAAGTCGGGCACGGGTTGGCCCAGTTCAACAGATGGCATGACAACTCCTTTAATTCCCTTGTGTCAGTTCGTGCCCAACATTACCATATCGGTTTTATTCGGACGGAGCTTTTATGATTACGGGTAGCCTTGTCGCACTGGTCACGCCCATGGATCCAAACGGTGAAATTCACTGGGGGGAACTGGATCGGCTGGTGGACTTTCATATCGAAAACGGCACCCATGGCATCGTTGCTGTGGGCACCACTGGTGAATCCGCAACGCTGGACCCTGAAGAGCATTGCCAGGTGATCGGCCACATCATAAAACGTGTTGATGGCCGCATCCCCGTCATCGCCGGTACAGGTGGTAACAGCACCCGAGAGGCCATAGAGCTGACGACCGAAGCCCACAAACTGGGTGCCGATGCCTGTCTGCTGGTGGTGCCCTACTACAACAAGCCGACCCAGGAAGGTTTGTACCGCCATTTCAAGACGATTGCCGAAGCCGTCCCCGGCATGAATCAGATGCTCTACAACGTTCCGGGCCGGACCGCCTGCGACATGCTCAATGAAACGGTTTTGCGCCTGGCTGACATCCCGAATATCGTGGCTATCAAGGACGCCACCGGCAACATTCCCCGCGGAGCTGAACTGATTGAAGCTCTGAACGGTCGTCTGGCGGTTTATTCCGGCGATGATGCGACTGCCGCCGAACTGATGCTGGCGGGCGCCAAGGGGAACGTTTCGGTTACAGCCAATGTTGCGCCGAAAGCGATGTCGCAACTGTGCGAGGCGGCGATTGCGGGCAATCGCGAAGAGACCGAGCGTCTGAATGATCTCCTGATGCCTCTGAACCGGAAGTTGTTCCTCGAGGCGAACCCCATACCGGTAAAGTGGGCTCTGCACCGCATGGGTATGATCAGCGAGGGCATCCGTCTGCCGTTGACTCCGCTGAGCGAGAAGTTCCACGCCGAAGTGGAAGATGCGCTGAAAGCCTCAGGTGTACTCTGAGTTTACTGAAACTGTGTCTGACCCGGAGTAACCCGATGCCGGTTCTTGATGGAACCCGTAGTACCCCGTTGTTTTCGACCAAGGCTATCGCATCCGGACTGTTGCTGATGACAGCACTGTCTGGATGTAGCCTGATAGAAGATCGTTCCGAACGTTACGTTTCCGCAGAAGAAGGCAAACCGCTTGAGCTTCCGGCCAGTGCGGAGAAGTCCCGCTTCAGCCAGGTGATGCCCATTCGCGATGTTGCGGTCGCTGACGCCAGCAAAATGTACCCTTCCGATATACCGAATCCGCCGGACATGACGTCGGAAATTCTTGAAGAGAATTACGTCATCGAAGAACTTGACGGTCGTGTCTGGCTGCTCGTAAACGATGTACCGGGGCGCATCTGGCCAGCTGCCAACGCGTACATGTCCGATCGGGGGCTCGGCGTCGACTATGACAGTCCCCAGCTCGGGCTTCTGCAAAGCGAGCTGCTCAATTTCAGCAAGCGGGCCCGACAGTTGGCCGACTTGCCGGATCAGGCCGGTGTTGATGAGCCGAGGGTTGTTCTCCAAATGCGTATGGCGCCGGGCGTACGCCGGAAGACGACAGAGATTCAGGTCCGGAAGGTTATCGTTGATGGTCAGCCGGAAGAACTCGTTTCCTGGTCGGGCACCAGTAGTCCATCTCCCGACGAAGTGGACGTGCAGAAACGCGTGTTGAATGACCTGGGGACTTTCCTCAAGGCCCGGGAAGAAAACAAATCCTTCTCTCGCGCTGCCTCCGGGATGGTTAGCGACCCCCTCGTAAAACTGGTGTCCGAAGGTGACGAGACCACCGCCATCCGCATGAATCTTGATTACGGACGCTCCTGGGCAGAGTTGAGCCGGGCCTTGACGGAGGCCGGGATCGCTGTGGTTGATCTCAACCGGAGTGAAGGCTGGTTCTACGTGGATTTCCGCACCGAAGATGAGCGTGATTCAGGCTGGTTTGACTGGTTTAGCGATGAGGACAAGCCGGAACACACCCACACCATAAACCTCGCGGAACGTGAAAATGAACTGGTTATCACGGCCGAGCGTCTGAACAGTTACGACGGAGAAAACTCCGCGTCCGACCTTCTGACACAATTGTTTGACTATCTATACTGATTGAGTGGGCGGTTATCCTGGCCGATCCCACTTCGGAGACCTGTAATGGAAAAGCGTGAAGAGCTATATGCCGGCAAGGCAAAATCCGTTTTCAAGACGGACGATCCAGATCGTTTCGTGCTTGTTTTCCGTGACGACACCTCTGCGTTCGATGGCGAGAAAAAGGAACAGCTGAATCGCAAGGGCATGGTCAATAACAAGTTCAATGCGTTCATCATGGAGAAGCTGGAAGCCGCGGGCATTCCCACTCATTTCGAGGGTCTGCTGTCTTCGACCGAATCGGTGGTCAAGAAGCTCGACATGATTCCCGTTGAGTGTGTCGTTCGCAACATCTCTGCCGGCAGCCTGTGTCGACGCCTGGGTGTGGAAGAGGGGCAGGAGCTGACGCCCTCCACCTACGAGCTTTTTCTCAAGAATGACGCACTACATGACCCCATGGTGAACGAGTCACTGGCGGTGAGTTTTGGTTGGGCATCAGCGGAAGAGCTGGAACGGATGAAAGAGCTCACCTACAAGGTGAACGATGTGTTGAAGGCTCTGTTCGACGAGGCGGGAATGCTACTCGTGGATTACAAGCTGGAATTCGGTCGAAGCGGTGGTGATATCGTACTGGGCGACGAGTTCAGTCCTGATGGTTGCCGTATCTGGGACAAGGAAACCCGGAAGAAAATGGACAAGGACCGTTTTCGCCAGGGATTGGGTGACGTGATTGAAACCTACGAGGAAGTCGGACGCCGTCTGGGTATCCAGTTCGACTGATCCTGACATACAACAAAAGAAAAGGTGTTTTATGCGTAAATTGATGGTTGTCGCCTGCAGTTCTCTTATGTTGTCAGCACCGCTGACTCAGGCCGATGTTGTAGGGCTTGGCGCGAACGTCAGTTACTGGGATTCCGACCTTTCCGGTCAGGCCACCGATAATGGCGATGTTGTTGATGTCGAGAATGATCTCAATCTGGACAGTGACTCCAACGCCAACGCCTCACTTTATTTTGAGCATCCGGTTCCCCTCTTGCCCAACGTTCGCTTGAACTACACTTTGATTGAGCAGGCGGGTCGTGGTCAGTTGGGTGCTGATTTTGGCGGTATTTTTGTGGGTTCCGGCGTGGACGTCCGTTCAGATCTCGATTTGGAGCAGTTGGACCTCACCCTGTATTACGAAGTGCTTGATAACTGGGTCAATCTTGACCTGGGTTTGA
>CAZWEP010000123.1:0-4628 GCA_964632565.1 uncultured Marinobacter sp.
AGTTCAAGCAACAAAAGCGAAGAAGTGTCAGAAAATTGACGGAGATCTATTTCAGATAAATAAGGCTGGCCATGCGACCGGTGACCCCGTCGCGACGGTAAGAAAAGAAACGATCCGAGTCCGAATAGGTGCACCACTGGCCGCCGTATACCCGGGAAATGCCCACATTTGCGAGGCGCTGACGCGCTAACTGACACAAATCCCCCATCCATCGATCGCTATCAGCGACCGGAGTGAACGCTTCCAGGGACACAGCGTCCTTCTCGGCAAACGCTTCTCGCACTTCCGGCCCTACTTCAAACGCCATTGGGCCTATGGCAGGACCAAGCCAGGCCAATACGTTTTCCGGCCGATCAAAGGTTTCAGCAACACGCTCCAGCACTCCATCGCAGAGCCCACGCCACCCGGCATGTGCTGCCGCAATCTGAGTACCTTGAACATCGCAGAAAAGGACCGGCAGACAATCTGCCGTCATGATCAAACATGGCGCATGCTGCTCGCGGGAGTAGCATCCATCGGCGGTCAGGATACCCTTCTGGGGCAATCGCACGACCTCGGTTTTGTGCACCTGCTTCAGGAAGCTGAACCGATCCTCGGATACTCCGGCCCAGCCAGCGAGACGTCGCCGATTTTCCTGGACATGGGACACCTGATCGCCAACGTGATCGCCAAGATTCAGGCTTTGCCAAACAGATTCGCTGACGCCTCCGCTGCGCGTGGTGCAAAAGGCTCGAACATTCTCAGGCGCTGGCCAGTCGGGAACGATGAAATCAGTTTCAGTGAGCATTCCGACTCGACTCCTCTTGATGCTGCCTTAATATCGCCAGCAAATGCAGCATGTCCTCAGGAATAGGAACTTCCCAGGACATGACTTCGCCCGTCTCAGGATGCTCCAGCGTCAACTGGCGCGCATGGAGCGCCTGTCGATGGAAAGCCGACAAAGCTTCGCGGAGCTCCTCTGTTGTACCTTTCGGCAGACGGAGACGACCGCCGTACATAGGATCACCTACCAATGGATGTTTGACGTGCGCCATGTGAACCCGGATCTGATGCGTGCGCCCGCTTTCGAGCTTGCATCGAACATGGGTATGGGCTGCAAACCGCTCAACCAGACGATAATGGGTGACCGCAGGCTTTCCAGTGGGGACAACCGCCATCTTCTTGCGCTCTCTGGGGTGCCTTCCGATGGGCGCATCCACGGTAGCGCCACCCGTAATTGTGCCGACGATAATCGCCTCGTATTCTCGTCCCATCGTACGAGATTGCAACTGGTCCACCAGGGAGGTATGGGCGATCAGGCTTCGGGCCACCACCATGATGCCGGAGGTGTCTTTGTCGAGACGATGCACGATGCCAGCCCTGGGCAGATTTTCGACTTCTGGCGCATAATTCAGTAACGCGTTCACCAAGGTACCATCTGCGTGCCCAGCAGCCGGATGAACAACCAGTCCCGCGGGCTTGTTGATTACCAGCAAATGCTCGTCCTCGTAAACGATGTCCAGACTGATTGCTTCTGCTGTCCAGCTGACCTGAGCCTCAGGTTCAGCATTCAGGACCAAAACATCTCCCAGCATGACTTTATCTCTGGGCTTGCAGGTATGATCATTCAGAGTGAGTGCACCTGATTTGATCCAGCCCTGAAGGCGCGATCGGGAGTGTTCGGGCATGAGCTCAGCCGCGGCCTGATCCAGTCTTCGATCACTCAGGTCAGGCGGGATGGAAAATTCGGCAGTAATTCGAGAATTTGATGACATTCAGCCCCCGAGGCTGGCTATAAAAGTGGAATGCTTGAAAACCGGGAATCCTTTGAGCCGACTACTGCAAATAAACAGACTCCCCGTTACAATGGCGAACACTAAATGCTTTGCCATTATACGGGATTCCGGCATGAGATCAGTTGCTCAATTCTTGTTACTTACGTCCATGGTACTTCTGCTTGCAGCTTGTGCGTCAAATGGTGCCGAGGAAGAAGTGCTGGCGGAAGAGGTTTATTACGAAAACGCCCGCGATGCCATGAGTTCCGGCAACTTTAACGAAGCCGAGGAAAATCTCGACGCGCTGGAAACCTATTACCCATTCGGTCGCTATGCTGAGCAGGCGCAGTTGGACCTGATTTATGCTCGCTACCAAAACCTCGACCTGGAAGGCTCACGCGCCGCCGCGGATCGCTTCCTGAGACTGAACCCACAAAGTGAACATGCGGACTACGCTCTGTACATGCGTGGTCTGGCATCCTACAACCTGGATGTGGGCTTGGCCGCTCGATACTTCCCGATTGACGTCGAGGCTCGGGACCCGGGCGAACAGCGCCAGGCTTTTCGCGACTTCTCAAACCTGTTGAATCGCTTTCCTGCCAGTGAATACGCACCTGATGCACGCCAGAGGATGATCGCTATCCGTAACAGACTGGCGGAACTCGAGTTGATCATTGCCAAGTACTACATCAGCCGTGAAGCCTACATGGCCGCCAATATCAGAGCCCGCTACATCGTTGAGAACTATCCAACAACGCCACCAGTGGAAGAGGCTTTGATTATCATGGCCGAGACATTCCGCTTTCTTGACCTGAAAAAGGGCGCTGCAGACGCCGTCGCCATGCTGCGCACGAACTTCCCAGACAGCGACGCGTTCAATGAGGATGGCGACTTTGAGGCCAATGTCCTGACCCGTGAGAATCGGTCGCTGGCGAGCGTCGTTACCTTTGGCCTGATTGGCGACGAGTAGCGCAGAGATTATCAGGTTTTTACATAGCTACTATTTGCCGCTCTTCCAGCCATTGGTGATGGGATAGCGGCGATCTTTCCCAAAACCACGCTCGGTGATTCGAACGCCGATTGGCGCTTGGCGTCGCTTGTATTCATTGATATCGACCAACCGGACCACTCGATTAACGTCCGCTCGATCAAACCCCTGAGCAACGATGGCGTCTGCGCTCAAGTCCCGCTCAACATAGAGATTCAGTATCTGGTCCAGGATGTCATACCCTGGCAAGCTGTCTTCATCTTTCTGGTCTGGCGCCAACTCAGCGGACGGTGGGCGGGTAATCACCCGCTCCGGAATCACCTCCGACACACTGTTTCGATACCAGGCAAGCTTGAACACCAGCGTTTTTGGCACATCCTTGAGCACATCAAAACCACCCGCCATGTCACCGTAAAGCGTGGAGTAACCGACGGCCATCTCACTTTTGTTACCGGTGGTCAGCACCAGCGAGCCGAACTTGTTTGAAAGTGACATGAGTAGCACGCCGCGCAGGCGTGCCTGAAGATTCTCTTCGGTTGTGTCCGGTGTCGTGCCCTCGAAGGGGCCTGCCAGGGTTTCCATAAACGCATCGTACATAGGCTCAATGGAGAACACGTCGTATTGAACGCCCAGCGCGCGGGCTTCAAGCTCCGCATCCTCGATACTCATGCTGGCCGTGTACCGAAATGGCATCATGACGGCCCTCACCCGATCCGCACCCAGCGCATCTACTGCAACGGCAAGGGTTACGGCGGAATCAATACCACCTGAAAGCCCCAGAACCACCGACTTGAACCCGTTCTTGTTAACGTAGTCTCTGACGCCCAGAACCAGCGCTTTGTAGACGTTTTCCTCGAGTGACGGTTCGATTAAGGGGGGCTGAGGCAGTGGCTGGCAATGGTGTTCACACATCATTGTTACCGGGAACAAGCCTTCCTCAAATTGCGGTGCTTCCACACACAACGTGCCGGAAGGATCGTAAACCATGGATCCGCCATCGAATACGAGCTCATCCTGACCACCCACGAGATTGACATAGACGATCGTGACCCGGTTTTCCTCGGACTTTCGCTCAAGAAGTGCCTTGCGACGTGCCTGCTTGTCAATGTCATAGGGTGAGGCATTCAGATTAAGGACAAGCTGCGCCCCCTGTTTTGCAGCATCTTCCACGGGTCCGTCACTCCAGATGTCCTCGCATATGGTAATGCCAACCGGTATGCCCTGAATCGGCAACACAAGAACATCCTCGCCACTGGCAAAGTAGCGCTTTTCGTCGAACACCTGATAGTTAGGCGGGAAACGCTTGAAGTATTGCGCAATGATTTTTCCGTCACTGATCACCACCGCTGCGTTGTACAACAAACCTTTTTCCCGCAACGGTGCTCCGATGACAAGGGTTACAGGTAGTTGCTTTTCCTGGAGCTCCTCAAGCGCCTCCTCCACTCTGAGATCCAAACTGGGCCTGAGTAGAAGGTCCTCCGGCGGGTAGCCGGTCAAACAGAGTTCCGGATACACCACGATATCGGCGTTGTGTTCCTTCTTCGCCCGAATGGCGGCATCTGCAATCTTCTCGGTATTACCGGGTATATCCCCCACCAGAAAGTCCAGTTGAGCCATCACCACATTGAGTGTGCCGGGTGATTGATCGGACATAGCAGAATGCTCCTGTAACTCGTTGCCGCTAAAAGGCTATTATAACCTTCCAGAAGCCAAGAATTCTTCCCGGACACAACCAAAGCATGGAAAATCCTCTGTCACAAAGTGATCTGCCGGGCGTTCAGACGCCTCCTGAGAACCAGCGCGGCAGATTATTCCGCATCTACAACCATTACCGGGTTGTAGTGAGCTTGCTTTTGGTTGCACTGCTGTTCGTTGATCCAACGGAG
>CAZWEP010000124.1:0-4375 GCA_964632565.1 uncultured Marinobacter sp.
TGACTGCGCCGGGCAAGGGTGATATCAAGAACATCGTGTATGGCATCAACAACGACTGGATCACGGACGAGGACAAGATCCTGTCTGCGGCGTCCTGTACCACCAACGCCATCACGCCTGTCCTGAAGGCCATCGATGACGAGTACGGTATTGAAGATGGTCACGTGGAAACCGTGCACTCCTACACCAACGACCAGAACCTGATCGACAACTACCACAAGGGCAGTCGTCGCGGTCGCAGTGCGCCCCTGAACATGGTTATCACCGAGACGGGCGCAGCCAAAGCGGTCGCCAAGGCACTGCCTGAGCTGAAGGGCAAGCTGACCGGTAACGCGATCCGCGTTCCGACCCCGAACGTGTCCATGGCGATCCTCAACCTCAACCTGAAGAAGGATGTGGACGTTGAAGGGGTTAACGAGTACCTGCGCGACATGGCGTTGCACTCGGAGCTGCAGAAGCAGATCGATTTCGTGAATTCACCGGAAGTGGTCTCCACGGACTTCGTTGGATCCCGTCACGCGGGTGTGGTTGACGCTCAGGCCACTATTGCCGGTGGTAAGCGCCTGATCCTGTACGTGTGGTATGACAACGAGTTTGGTTACAGTGCGCAGGTTGTACGCGTTGTGAACCAGATGGCAGGCGTTACTTACCCGATCTTCCCGAAACGTGCGAGGGACTGATCGAAACGCGCCCTAGTTGGCGCATAACGTCTTCGAAAACCCCGGCAGCGAGAGTTGCCGGGGTTTTTGTTTGTGGAAACTGTGCTCTGCGAGGTTTACGTTCGGGCACAAACCTGTTCCGGTTTCTGGTGGAAATAGGTTTCCTTAATCTCTATAATTGGCGCGATTTTGGGTATGTCTGGCACCCAGTTTCTCATCTTTTCCTGCGTCGAAGCTTGGGCCGCATTCTGGCGGTTGTCGCTTTCGCTACTTTGGGGCTACCGCCTGGTGCAAACCGGAGAGGAAATCTGGGTCGCGGGGGCCGGACGTTACAAATCCATAGAATAGTTTCTGATGATTGGATGAGGCTAATGATCAAGATCAAGAAAGGCCTGGATCTTCCCATCAGCGGCGCTCCCGAACAGACCATTACAGAGGGCAAATCCGTTCGCCACGTGGCGTTGATCGGTTTTGACTACAACGGCATGAAGCCGACGATGGCTGTGAAAGAAGGGGACCGCGTCAAGCGCGGCACGCTGCTGTTCACGGACAAGAAGACCGAAGGCGTTCGTTATACATCACCCGCTGCCGGCGTGGTGAAAGAAATCAACCGCGGTGAGCGTCGCGTGTTTCAGTCGATCGTTATCGAAATCGATGGCGACGACGCTGAGACCTTTGCCCGATACAGCGACGCGGATCTTGCCGGCCTGGAACGCCAGCAGGTAGTGGACAATCTGGTTGAGTCCGGACTGTGGACTGCGTTTAAAACCCGTCCCTACAGCAAAGTCCCCGAGATCGACAGCGCGCCCCATTCCATCTTCGTGTCCGTGATGGATACGAATCCGCTGGCTGCAGACCCGACTGTCATCATCGGTGAGAACAGCAAGGCCTTCGAGCAGGGTCTGACGGTTCTGTCCAAACTGACGTCCGGCAAGGTGTTCGTGACCGGCAAACCCGGCTCCAATGTCGCGATTCCCAAGGCAGACAACATCGAAGTACACCAGTTCGACGGCGTACACCCGGCTGGCAATGTGGGTACCCACATCCATCACCTGGATCCGGTGTCCGGCAGCAAGACGGTCTGGTCCATCAATTACCAGGACGTGATTGACATCGCCAAGCTGTTCGAGACCGGCGAAGTGCCGGTTGAGCGCATTGTTGCAATCGCTGGCCCGAAAGCACAGAAGCCGCGCCTGGTGCGTACCCGCCTGGGTGCGAGCCTGCCGGAGCTGCTCGAAGGCGAAGTGGCGACCGATTGCGAAGTCCGTGCGATTTCCGGTTCGGTGTTCGGTGGCCGCCGAGGCGACGGTCCCTGCGCGTACCTCGGACGGTTTGCCAACCAGATCTCGGTGCTGGAAGAAGGCACCAAGCGCGAGTTCATGGGCTGGCTCTCGCCGGGTCCCAACAAGTTCTCCGTGCTGAACATCTACCTGTCCAAGCTGACTGGCGGCAAACTGTTCAATTTCACCACCACCACCAATGGCAGCGAGCGCGCCATGGTGCCGGTCGGTGCCTATGAGCAGGTCATGCCTCTGGATATCCTGCCGACCCAGTTGCTGCGTTCGCTGATTGTTGGCGACACCGAAATGGCCCAGAAACTGGGTGCGCTGGAGCTGGATGAAGAGGATCTGGCGCTGTGCACCTTCGTGTGCCCGGGTAAATATGAATACGGTCCGATTCTTCGCGAGAATCTGACCCGAATCGAGATCGAGGGCTAATACGATGGCTATCAGACAGTTTCTCGATGGAATCGAGCATCATTTTGAGAAAGGTGGCAAGTACGAGCGCTGGTATGCCCTGTACGAAGCCGTCGATACCATTTTCTACACACCGGGCAAGGTAACCTCCACCACGGCTCATGTGCGCGATGGCGTTGACCTGAAGCGCATCATGATCACGGTGTGGTTGTGTACCTTCCCGGCGATGTTCTTCGGCATGTGGAACATCGGTTTCCAGGCCAACAGCTTCCTGGCGTCCAATCCGGATGCCATGATCGGCGACGGCGGCCTGCGTACTGCGTTCATTCAGGCTCTGGCGGTAACTGGAGCAGGCGCGGGCCTCTGGGACAACTTTGTCTATGGCATGGCCTACTTCGTGCCCATCTACTTCGTGACCTTCGTCGTGGGTGGTTTCTGGGAAGTGCTCTTTGCCACCGTGCGTCGCCACGAGGTCAACGAAGGCTTCTTTGTCACCTCCGTCCTGTTTGCCCTGATCTGTCCGCCCACCATTCCCCTGTGGCAGGTGGCCCTGGGTATCACCTTTGGTGTCGTGATCGGCAAGGAAGTATTCGGCGGTACCGGCAAGAACTTCCTGAACCCGGCGTTGACCGGTCGTGCGTTCCTGTACTTCGCCTATCCGGCGCAAATCTCCGGCGACACCGTCTGGACAGCAGTCGATGGTTTCAGTGGTGCCACGGCATTGAGCTGGGCTGCAAGTGGTGGCCTGGACGCGCTGAAAGAGCAGATCGGCTGGATGCACGCATTCATGGGGACCATTCAGGGCTCCATGGGTGAAACCTCCACGCTGGCGGTCTTGATCGGGGGTATCATCCTGCTGGTGATGAAGATTGCCAGCTACCGGATCGTCGGTGGCGTGCTGATTGGTATGATCGCGACCTCCCTGTTGTTCAACGTGGTCGGTTCCGAAACGAACCCGATGTTTGCCATTCCGGCGCATTGGCACCTGGTCATGGGCGGCTTTGCCTTTGGCATGATGTTCATGGCGACTGACCCGGTCTCAGCGGCAATGACCAATACCGGCCGCTGGTGTTTCGGTATTCTGGTTGGCGTCATGACGGTCCTGATTCGTGTGGTCAACCCTGCATTTCCGGAAGGCATCATGCTGGCCATCCTGTTCGCAAACCTGTTCGCGCCGCTGATGGATCACTACGTGGTTCAGGCCAACATCAAACGGAGGCTTGCTCGTGGCTAAAGCTAAAGAAACCGTCTCCAGAACGCTGATCGTTGCTCTGGTGCTGAGTATCGTGTTCTCCGTTGTGGTCTCTACCGCTGCGGTTATGCTCAAGCCGGCCCAGATCCAGAACCAGAACCTGGACATCAAGACCAACATCCTGTCGGCAGCCGGTATGCTGCCCCAGGGTTCCAGTGCCCAGGAAATCGAGGACTTGTTCGAACGCTTTGAAGTCCGCCTGGTCAACCTGAAAACCGGAGAGTACGTTGAGCCGTCGTTCGTTGGCGTCCAGGACCCGATGAAGTACGACATGTACAAAGCGGCTTCCGATCCGGAACTGTCCACGGACATTCCTGCCTCAGAAGACAAGGCCGGAATCAAACGCCGTCCTGACGTTGCCAAAGTTTACACAATGAGTGAGAACGGTAAGGTGACCAGGGTCGTGCTGCCTATCCACGGTTATGGTCTGTGGTCCACCCTGTATGGCTTCATTTCGCTGGAAGGCGACCTGAACACGGTGGAAGGCCTGGGCTTTTACGCCCACGCGGAGACGCCGGGTCTGGGGGGTGAAGTCGACAACCCGCGCTGGAAAAAGCAGTGGGTTGGCAAAGAGGTGTATGGCGGTGAGCTGACCGAACCCCAGATTCGTCTGGTCAAAGGTGGTGTCAGTGCAGATGCAGCGGACAAAGAGCACAAGGTTGATGCGCTCTCCGGTGCTACTCTGACGAGCCGGGGTGTCCAGCAGCTGGTCAACTACTGGATGAGTGACCGGGGCTACGCGCCGTTCCTGCAAAAACTTCGTGAAG
>CAZWEP010000125.1:0-4358 GCA_964632565.1 uncultured Marinobacter sp.
CAGGCCGCCTGGTATGCCTATCTGGGGGTCTGAATGCACGTTTTGGGTCTCACGGGTGGCATTGGCTCAGGGAAATCGACTGTTGCTGGCTACTTCTCCGCGCTGGGCGTGCATTGGGTAGACGCGGATAACGTCGCCCGCGAAGTGGTTGAGCCCGGTACCCAGGCACTGAAGCGCATCGAAGAACACTTTGGGCCAGATATCCTCACCCATAAAGGCGAGCTTGACCGGGCATCGCTGAGGACCATTATTTTCAAGGACGATCAGGAACGGCTGTGGCTCGAACAATTGTTGCACCCGATCATCCGTCGGGAAATAGAACGACAACTGAAACCAGCAGGCTACGCCCTGCCCTATGTGCTGCTGGTGTCGCCGCTGCTTCTCGAAACGGACCAGCACGAACTTGTCGAACAGATCATCGTGGTTGATGTGCCTGAAGAAACTCAGATAGACCGAACGGTCAGTCGCGACGAGAATAGCCGCGAGCAGGTCCAGCGCATTCTCGATGCTCAGATGAAACGGCAGGAGCGGCTGGCCCGGGCGAACCATGTGATTGACAACACAGAAGCCCCGGGTCGGGTGGAAAGACAGGTACAGAGCCTGCATCAGCAACTGATGGATGATTTGGGCGGTGCTCGCTAACACCCTTCTTAAACGCTTCACCCCCACCGCTCTCCTGCCGCTTCTGATGTTGACGATTCAACCGCTGGAAGCCAGCCCTGATCGACCTCCGAACCCCGGGTCATCCTCGGTGGCGGACCACCTTCATGTGTCCGACATACCGCTGGAGTTCTTTACGTTTGAGCCGCAGGAATACTGGCAGACGCCCAGAGAATCTTACTGGCTCAATTTTTCAAACTGGGTGCTGACTCAGGAACGGGGGCATGCTCGACGAGTTCAGTCGATCGGCGAGTGGGCGGACAGAACCCTGTCAGGCAGTCAACAGGCCCTACCTGCTAATGAAAGCTATCTGCGCGTGGGCTTTGCGACCGAGTCCGAGTATGGAGACCCGGCCCAATTCGAACCCGAAGCACGTTTCCGACTCGATGTTCCCACCGTTGAACGCAAACTGCGGTTCGTCGTGGAGAGTGAGAGCGACGACCTGATCCCCCTCGGCGAGCGCCAGCGCAATCGGCAGCTGACGGAAGATGAGCGAAGCGACAACGATGCTACAGGTGCGTTCAGACTGATCTCACAGGTCGGCGACGCCATCAACCTGAGCAACGATGTGGGTGTTCGCGCAAGGATTCCTCCCGATGCCTTCTGGCGGGCCACGGCCGAAAAGCGATGGCGTGACAAAGGCGCCTGGGATTTTGGGCTCAAGCAGCGGGTGTATTATTTCCACCAGGATGGCTGGGGAGCCCGCACCTGGTATGGAATGGGCAGGGACCTCGGCAAAGGCTGGAGAGGCCTGATTGCAACCGAGGTGGAATGGGTCCACCAGGATCGGAAATTCGTGCTGTCGCAAACCCTGAATGGCTACAAACGCCTCAACAACCGCTCGACGTTGAACCCCAGAATCGGCATTCTTGGGGAAAGCCAGCCGAATTGGCGACAAACCTCCGTGTTTGCAGACCTGACCTACCGCTATCGACTTCACAGCGATTGGCTGTACGGCGAAATCATCCCGGCGCTGGAATTCCCCAGAGACGAGAGTTTTAAAGACCGGGGGTCACTGGTTCTCAGGATCGAACTCTTCTTTTCTGGCAGACTGGAAAGCCCTTACTGAACCGAAGGACACCGGAGAAGCGAACGCTCCATGAGTCGACACCACTCAAGACCAGCCGCAGACGCCCTGACGCTGGAACCGATTGCCATTACCCGATCCTGTTTCCGGGATAAATTCGGTGTGCCACGTCAGCCTGGTCTGACTCGCCACGCTCATGCGCAGCTGGTCATTCAGCCTCCCTACAACCGGGAAGATGCATTCCGTGGCCTGGAAACCGCCAGCCACCTGTGGCTGACCTTCCAGTTCCACGAAGCCATCCGGGCAGAATGGCGACCAGTGGTGCGCCCCCCTCGCCTTGGTGGCAACCGCAAAATGGGGGTGTTTGCCAGCCGATCCCCGTTTCGTCCCAACAGCCTGGGATTGTCGGTGGTTCGCAACGGTGGAATGGATCGTAATCAGGACGGTGAATTGATTCTGAAAATCAGCGACCACGATCTGATCGACGGAACGCCCATCCTCGACATCAAACCCTACCTGCCCTTTTCCGACGCCATACCCGACGCCTCTCTGGGCTGGGCCGATACTCCGCCAGCTGAGAAAATGAACGTCGTATTCCTTCAGGAAGCCACTAGTCAATTGAAAGCCTTGGACTCTTCGGCGTATCCGGATCTGAAAAACCTGATCGAAGACGTCGTCAGTTATGATCCCAGGCCGTCGTTTCGGAGGGGGCGGGAAGAAGACCGGATCTACGGTGCACACTTATACAATTTGAACGTTCGATTCCGATTTGTCACCGACGATTCTGGCGAGCGTGTCGAAGTGCTGACGGTCTGTTAAACTCAACATCGGTGCGTTATCACACAGGGATCAGTGCTTTGCCCCTCAACCAGCTTGTCAGACAACTCGGTGTTCGGCCATTGGCGGCAAGATTGCTGGTGTACGTTCTGCTGTTCAGCGTTGTGCTTTCGCTTGCTGCTACCGGTATACAGATGCTGGGTGAAGTCGACAGACGCACAAAGGAGCTCAAGAATACTCAGGAGAAAGCTGCCCAGCTGGTCGCAGGCAGTATGAGCAACAACCTGTGGCTCATGAACTACAGCGAAGTCGCTAACTCGCTGGATGACATGCGCGCCATCTCAATTATTCAACATGCTCGCATCATTACCGCCGGCGGCGAGGAGTTCAGCACGGGCACTTACCCGGAGGGCCGGGTAATTACAAAGTCCTACCCGCTGGTCTTCAATCGGGATTCGGTCCGAAATCCCGAGAACATGGGTACCCTGACGCTCACCTCTTCTCTGGAAACCGTTTACAGCGAAATACAGGGCAGAGCCCTGACGACCCTGCTTTTCCAGTCGATGTTTGTCATGCTGGGTACCCTGGGTTTGTTGCTGATTGTCCGCATGACGCTGTCGCGTCACCTTGAAACGATTTCTGACTATGCCGCACGCCTGAACCTGGATGCCTTGATTGAACCGCTTCAACTGAAAAGGAAGCCGCCAAAGAACGGTGACGAGCTCAGTGAACTGGAACAGGCCCTGAATCGCATGCGACTCCAGTTGCTGGAGGACACGCAATCATTACGTCAGACATCGGCTCAATCGCAGGATGAAAGGGACGAAGCGGTACGCGCCAACCACGCCAAGAACCAGTTTCTGGCAAACGTCAGTCACGAGCTTCGGATTCCCCTGCAGTCTGTACTCGGATATGCAAACCTGTTGTCGGATACACCGCTCGATGCGGATCAGAAAGATTACGTCCACACACTTCTCAATGCCTCCGAAAGCCTCTCGGCAATCATCAACGATCTTCTCGACATCTCGGCAATGGAAGCCGGCAAGATGGTGCTGGAGCAATTGTCATTCGACCTGCGCGAAACTCTCAATGATCTTGTTCATATGCTGGGTGGCCGGGCGCGGGAAAAAGGCCTTGCGCTGGAACTTCGCATTGACGAAAACCTGCCCTGGGCTCTCACTGGGGACCCTGTCCGCATTCGCCAGATTCTGCTGAACCTCACCTCCAATGCAATCAAGTTCACAGACTCGGGACACGTGCTGATTAGCATCGAGGTCCTCGGCCGCCGCGACAACAATGTGACGATTCGCATGTCCGTTGAAGACACCGGTGTCGGCATTGATCCCGAGGACGTCTCGCTGGTCTATGAACCCTATGTTCAACTGGGACAGCGATTCCAGCGCCAACTCCCGGGTGCGGGACTGGGGCTGACCATTTCGAAGCAACTGGTTCAATTGATGGACGGCGAAATGGAACTTGAAAGCCGACCGGGGGAAGGCTCGACATTCTGGGTGGAACTCAGTTTGCCCATTGCACCCGAGAGCAGCCAGCGCACCCGAGCCGATGCCCACATGATTGTGGGTAAACGCATTCTCGTGGTCGATTCTTATGAGCTTTCCCGCAAAATCACCCTGGAAATGCTGTCTCGTCACGATCTCGCGATCGAGGCAGTGAAGTCTGCGGGCGAAGCATTGACGGCGCTTCGTATGGCGTCTGACAGCCATCAACCATACGATGCCATTGCACTTGATGGTTTCGTGCCGGACATGGACTGTGATCTTCTCTGTCGCCAAATACGCAGCAATCCGGAATGGGGTAACACGCGTCTGTTGATCTTATCTTCCAATCCGCAGCGAGGAGACGCCGAACATTTCAGGCAGGCGGGAGCAGATGC
>CAZWEP010000126.1:0-4318 GCA_964632565.1 uncultured Marinobacter sp.
GAGTACCTGGCTACGAACCAGGCGGTCGGAGGTTCGAATCCTCCCAGCCGCGCCAAATTGAACCCCGCCAAGAGCGGGGTTTTTTATGTCACCACATCAGGTCATCCGGAATCTCATAACCCGCATACGGATCGTCCTCGTCCTGGTCGTCCTCTTTTCGGTCATGGAGCGCAATCACGGCACTGTCATCTCTCTCCATGATTTTGCGGGCAACGCCTTCCGCAACGATCTCGTATTGATCGCCCAGAGATACAACGGCGAGTCTGCCGCGTGAGAGTTGGTCTGCCATGGTGTCCGTGACAAACAGCTTTTTGATCTTTTTGTCATCGACAAACTGGTAAGACGTCTCACCGCCCGTTCGGTCCAGTCGATTGGTTTCGATTAGCTGGCGAATCTGGGCCTGAATGGCTTTTCGGTCCGCTTCCCGCTGTCTCTCGAGATTGAGCTGTCGATCCCGCTCGGCGCTTTCCTGCCGGGCTTGACGTGCGCGCAGTTCTGTCTCGTTGACTTCCGCCGCGCCCTTGGGCTGCTGCTTCCTCTTTTTTCTTTTCTCGTTTCTCACTGCCTTTGCTTTCTTTTCGTCAGCAAGGCCGGCTTTCAGAAGCTGGTCCTGAAGAGATGGCATATTGGCTCCATTATCGCTCAGCAAAATCTGGTAAACTCCACCAATTATACCCGTCGTCAGCGGCACATCGAAGCCGCGTCCGCCGTTTTCAGGAATCTCGTTTATGTCTTCATTCAGTCAGCTAGGTCTGTCCGGGCCCATGCTTGCGAATCTTAAAGAGCTCGGGTTTGAAACGCCGACCCCGGTCCAGCTCGCAGCGGTCGCTCCGGTGTTGGCTGGCAAGGATGTGATTGTTCAGGCGCAGACTGGCAGCGGCAAAACCGCCGCGTTCGGGATTGGGTTGCTGGAGAGACTCAACGTAAAGCGGTTCGCAGTCCAGGGCCTGATTCTGTGCCCCACGCGAGAGCTGGCAGATCAGGTGGCTAAATCGCTCCGGGCGCTGGCGCGGGCGCGGAAAAATGTAAAGATTCTGACTTTGTGTGGCGGCGTTGCCATTGGCCCTCAAATAGGGTCGCTCGCCCATGGAGCCCACATTGTAGTCGGTACTCCGGGACGCGTTCAGGATCATCTCAGAAAGGGAACACTGAAACTCGATCAGTTGGCCACGCTGGTGCTCGATGAGGCGGACCGGATGCTGGACATGGGGTTTGAAGAGGCCGTTGAAGATATCCTCAGCCACAGCCCTGCGAAGCGACAGACACTCATGTTTTCAGCAACCTGGCCGAAACCGATACGCGCTTTGAGCGCTCGCTATCAGGCGGCCCCGGTCGATGTTCAGGTTGAGAATGAGGCTACTGCACCGGATATCACGGAAATATTCTTCGAGTTGGCACCTGGTCAGCAGGTGGATGGTCTGGCGGCAGTGTTGTCTCGGTACCAGCCCGATTCCTGCATTGCTTTCTGTACTACCAAGCAACAGTGCGATGACGTCGCGAAGGCGCTGAATGATCGGGGCTTTGCGGCTTTGCCCCTGCACGGGGATCTCGACCAGAAGGACCGCGACAGCGTGCTGGTCAGGTTTGGTAATAAAAGCAGTTCGGTACTGGTTGCAACAGACGTGGCCGCCAGGGGACTCGATATCAAGTCTTTGCCGTTAGTGGTTAATGTTGAGCCGGCCCGCGACAGCGAAGTGCACACCCACAGGGTGGGGCGCACTGGCCGAGCCGGCGAGCAGGGTACAGCTGTCACCTTTTGCACGCCATCCCAGGTCCATCGCGTGCTGCGTCTGGAGGAGCGGCGCGATGGTGAGCTGACCTGGGGCAATACCGAGGAACTTCTGGCCCAATTTGACCAGCCAATGGTTCCGCCGATGAAAACCCTTTGCATTGCTGGTGGCCGCAAAGACAAGGTTCGTCCGGGTGACGTTTTGGGGGCCCTTACGGGTGAAGCAGGACTGCCGGGCAACGTGGTCGGGAAAATCGATCTGTTTGAATTTCAGTGCTTTGTGGCTATTGAGCGCGCTTCGGCGAAAAAGGCTCTTGAGCGCCTTGAACGGGGGCGGATAAAAGGGCGAAAAATACGTGTCCGATATGCATGAATGAGAATAAATTGTAACTGTCGGTAAGCGGTCAACGGTGGGCCTGGACGCTCGGAAACCCCTTATTGCAGGATGCAATTAAGTTGCCCAGGGCTTCGGAAAACGGTAAATTACGCGGGATTTTGCCTCCCGAATTGTCAGGGCGCCCTTTGCGACCGAGGTCGAACAGTGAGCTCACTGAGGATTTGGGGAAATCATTCATTAATACAGGTAGCTATTCGTTATGAATGAGCAGCTGATGTCACAAGCCGTCGATCTGATGGTCGCGGGCATGGGGTTTGTGTTCGTATTCCTGGTCATCCTGGTATTCGCAACCCTGCTCATGTCGAAACTGGTTCTACGCCTTGGCCCAGATGAGCCTGCAACGCCAGCGAAGACGCCTCGTGCAAAGTCTTCGGCACCCGCGTCGGTTGATCCCGACACTGCCGAAGCAATCAAAAAAGCCATTGCACAATACCGGTCGCGCCACAAGAAGTGATCGGGCGAACAGATTAGAACCTTTAAACAGAAGGCTGACACGATGACTGATACAAAGAAACCGTTAGGGATTACGGACGTTATCCTGCGTGATGCCCACCAATCCCTTTTGGCCACCCGCATGCGTCTCGACGACATGCTGCCGATCGCCGAGAAGCTCGATAAAGTCGGCTTCTGGTCCGTCGAATCCTGGGGTGGCGCCACGTTTGATGCTTGCATTCGCTACCTGGGCGAGGATCCGTGGGAACGCATCCGTGAATTGAAGAAGGCTATGCCCAATACCCAGCAACAGATGCTGTTGCGCGGGCAGAATCTTCTGGGCTACCGCCACTACGCGGATGATGTGGTTGAACGTTTCTGTGATCGTGCCGCCGAAAACGGCGTGGACGTTTTCCGCATCTTTGATGCGATGAACGACCCTCGCAACCTGGACACAGCGATTAAAGCCGTGAAGAAGACCGGCAAGCATGCTCAGGGCACCATCGCTTACACCACCAGCCCGGTCCACACTATTGATATGTGGGTCGACATGGCCAAAGAAGTGGCCAGCATGGGCGCGGATTCCATCGCGATCAAAGACATGGCCGGCATCCTCAAGCCTTATGTGGCTTTCGATCTGGTGTCTCGCCTGAAGAAAGAACTGGATATCCCGATTCACATGCAGTGCCACGCTACCACCGGCATGTCTACGGCGACGGCGATCAAGGCGGCCGAAGCCGGCATTGATAATGTGGATACCGCGATTTCATCTATGAGCATGACTTACGGCCACTCGCCCACCGAGGCTGTGGTCGCCATTCTGGAAGGGACAGATCGTGATACCGGTCTGAACCTGGAGCTGCTTGAAGAAATCGCCGCGTATTTCCGCCAGGTGCGCAAGAAGTACGCACAGTTCGAAGGCAGCCTGCGCGGTACCGATTCTCGCATTCTGATCGCTCAGGTTCCGGGCGGCATGTTGACCAACATGGAAAATCAGCTCAAAGAGCAGAATGCCACAGACAAGTTCGACGAAGTCCTGGAAGAAATTCCCCGCGTCCGTGAAGACTTGGGCTACATCCCGCTGGTAACGCCGACCTCTCAGATCGTTGGTACCCAGGCAGTTCTGAACGTGTTGACCGGTGAGCGCTTCAAGTCCATCTCTAAAGAAACCTCTGCCATCCTGAAAGGGGAGTACGGCGCTGCGCCGGCACCTTTCAACAAAGAACTGCAGGAGCGCGTTCTGGATGGAAAAGAGCCTGTTACCTGCCGTCCGGCGGATCTGCTGGATCCGGAAATGGACAAGCTGACCGACGAGCTCAAGCAGCTGGCGAAAGAGAAAGACATCAAGTTGGCCGAGAACGAGATTGATGACGTTCTGACCTACGCTCTGTTCCCGCAGATCGGCCTGAAGTTCCTTGAAAATCGCGGCAACCCGGACGCGTTCGAGCCGGTGCCGACAGCACCAGAAGCGTCTGCACCTGCAACCAAAGGCGGCCCGGAAACTTACACCGTGGATGTTAACGGCAAGAAGTATGTAGTTGCGGTTAACGAGGGTGGCGAAATCAGCCAGATTCAGGGCAGCGACGGTTCCAGCTCCGGTGGGCAGGCCGCTGCTCCGGCAGCAGCACCTGCCGCGGGTGAGGGCGAGCCAGTTACAGCACCGCTGGGCGGCAACATTTTCAAGGTCCTGGTTTCTCCGGGCGACGCCGTTGAAGAGGGCGATGTGATGATCATCCTCGAGGCTATGAAAATGGAAACCG
>CAZWEP010000127.1:0-4299 GCA_964632565.1 uncultured Marinobacter sp.
TTATCGATTCCTCCACCATTGCGCCGGAAACCGCCCGTGGTGTGGCCGAGGAAGCGACTGCCCGAAAGATTCCGTTCCTGGATGCGCCGGTGTCCGGCGGTGTGGGTGGCGCCAAAGCCGGCACCCTGACCTTCATCTGCGGTGGTGCCGAGGAGACCTTCAACAAGGCCAAGCCGATCCTGGATGCCATGGGCAAGAACATCTTCCACGCTGGCCCTCACGGTTCTGGCCAGGTTGCGAAGATCTGCAACAACATGCTGCTGGCGATCCTGATGGCCGGCACCAGCGAAGCCCTGGCACTCGGCGTGAAGAATGGCCTGGATCCGGCCGTGCTCTCGGAAATCATGAAGCAGAGTTCCGGCGGCAACTGGGCCCTGAACGTCTACAATCCGTGGCCGGGTGTGATGGAAGCGGCGCCTGCATCCCGTAACTACGAGGGTGGTTTCCTGGTGAATTTGATGAACAAGGATCTCGGTCTGGCCTTCGACAACGCGGTGAAAAACCACGCTTCGATTCCGATGGGCTCGCTGGCGCGCAATCTCTTCGAGATTCACGCGGGGCAGGGCAACGGCGGCCTGGACTTCTCAAGCATCCAGCGTTTGTACAAGCCGGAGTAAGGTCAAGAGGGCATGGCCCGTTCGTGCCCTTGTTTTCGCATCCGATGAGGATGCGCCGGATGAGGATTACGGGCGTTTGCGCGGCTTGCCGTAAAGCGCCCGAAGCTCGTCCTTGGCTGCTTCCAGTCGCTCGCGCTGCTCTGGCGCGAGCTTATTTCCGGCGCGGTTGATGTAGAACGTCAGCATCGACATTGCAGAGCGGTACGGGTCTGATTTCCGTCGAGAGCTGTCCTCTGCGGACCGCTTCAGCGAACGAGCGATTTCCCGAGGATTTTCCAGGGAGAACACCCCGCGCTCAAGATCCAGCGCATCGCTGGATTCCGTGACCTTCTGTGACCAGTGTTCGGCGCCCTTCATCGATTTCGTCATCAGGAGTTTGGCAGGCACACCCGTTTGCTCTGGCTGGTCAGCCGGTTCCATTTCGCTTCGTTCTTGGTGCGCGTCTTGTGCAGGTAGTCACTGACGTCTTCAAAGTGGGTCTCGGTAGCGCCCAGTTTTCTTGCCTCCGTGCGGTGCCGGTTGGACAACATCGTCAGCGCCTGCTGCTGATCGCCACTGTCATCCAGCATTTCGCTGATCATCGATAGGTGAGCGGCGCAGAAAATATGCATGTTGCGCTTGTCGTAGTCGATTTCTTCCGACCAACCATTGAGGCTGGTGAACATCAGAATCGCTGCAAGGCCCGCTGCTCGTTTCATGGGTATCTGTCCTATGCCTATGTGTCTGACCACACAGCATACTCATTGCCATTGGGGTCTGTGAAATGGAAACGACGCCCGCCCGGAAATGAGAAAATGTCCTGAGCGATATGCCCGCCCGACTGCTTCACTTTTTCCAGCGTGGATTCCAGGTCGCTGCTGTAAAGGACAACGAGCACGCTCCCGTTGCTGGTCGTCGCCACCTTGTCGGATTTGAAGAATCCGCCGTCCAACCCGGCATTCTGAATAGCGACATAGTCCGGGCCATAGTCTACAAACGACCAGCCGAACGCATCGGAGAAAAACCGCTTTGTTGCGGCGAGGTCTCGCGAGGGCAGTTCGACGTAGTTGATTTTTCCGGTTTCTTTCATGGATTCCTCCCCAGTGTAAAAAAGACATTCTAAAGGGTCGCAATATGGTGCGGCGTGATCGGGTTAATCTGCTGTGCCGCTGATCACTGCATTGATAAGAAGGCTCAAACCCGGATTAAAGCAGCCATCGCCATGCAGGTGGTTGTCGCCAAGAAACTCGTGATCCCCATCGAGGGATTCAATGGGTGCAAGACCAAACAGGGCGGGAGAGGTTTGGCTTGGGGGCGCCCCGGACCTTTTGTAAATGGAGATGCCTTCTTTGAAGGTTTCCAAAACCTGCAGATCATCCAGCTGGTCTTCAGGGACCGTTCTCGGATTGTCAGAGAGCACCACGAAGTCCGCGAGTTTGCCGGCTGTGATCGTTCCCTTTCGGTCCTCCTCAAAGTGCTGCCATGCCGGCCAGATCGTCATGGCCTTGAGGGCGGTATCCACCGGAACCCTATGGTTTTCCCCGATCACCGCTCCGCTGCGTGAGCGGCGGGTAACGGTCGCGGACAGAACCCGCATGGAGTCCGGCAATGCCACGGGCGCATCATGGTGGGTTCCGAACATCATATCCCGTTGCATGAGCCAGCCGGTGGGGGATATGTTCATGGCGCGTTCCGGACCCAGCACTGAGTCGCGGTGGTAGTCCCCCCAGTAGAACGTGTGCATGGGGAAAAGCGAGGGAAAGATACCAAGCTCTTTCAGTGGGCCGACCTGATCCTTGCGCAGGGTCTGGCCATGAATCATCACTGGCCGGTTATCGACGTCCGGAAATTGGTCTTTTGCTGCGGAAACAGCCTTGATCAGCAGATCAATAGCGGCGTCACCATTGGTGTGGGTAATGATCTGCCAGTCATTCTCGTAAGCTTTCGCTACCGCATCCATAGCCTGCTTTTCAGTAATGGCAGGGTAGCCTGCGTAATCCTCATCCTTGCCAGGAGGCGGCACGTAATAGGGTTCGGTCAGCCACGCGGTCTTACCTTGTGGCGATCCGTCAATCGTCAGCTTGGCGCCTCCGACCCGAAAGCGATTGGTGTAATCGATGGTTGGCTCAATCGTATCG
Organism: uncultured Marinobacter sp.; assembly: GCA_964632565.1. Classification (GTDB taxonomy): domain Bacteria; phylum Pseudomonadota; class Gammaproteobacteria; order Pseudomonadales; family Oleiphilaceae; genus Marinobacter. Next base: position 2,735 of record CAZWEP010000127.1, read on the forward strand.
ATTTCCAGAATATCCGGATATACGACCACGTCGATTTTCAGCACTCCTGCTTCCGCGACCCGCCGTAATGCGTTCAGGCTGGCCCCGGTGGCGCGGCCTTCCTGGGCGGTGGTGTAACCGAACGAGGCCAGAAGCTTGGTGCCCTCACGGGCAAAGGTATCCATGGTCTCCTGGTCGAGGGACTTCCCGAACGCCATGGCCAGCTGGAAGAAAGCGTATTCTTCTGCGACTCCGTTAGGTTGGTTGCCTCCGTCTTCACGTTGGAAAACGCCGCCGTCCGGGTCCCTGGTCTCGGCATTGATGCCCGCGATTTCCAGGGCCTTGGAATTGGCTACGCCAAGATGCCCCGACTGGTGAATGATCAGTATGGGAATGTCTTCGGATACCCGGTCCAGGTCATGCCGGGTGGGGTGGCGCTGCTCAGCGAGTTGCGAGTTGTCATACCCAAAGCCGATGATCCAGCCGACGTCCCTGACTGCCTTTTCGTTGGACGTCGCCCAGTCCTCCAGCAGAGAGATTAACGAATCGATGTCATTGCCTTCGCCATCAGGGGGCGGCAGGAGGTTGGCCGTAAGTGCCTGGAAGCCGATCATCCAGGCATGTCCATGGGAATCGAAAAAGCCGGGGAGCAGTGTTTTGCCATCCAGATCGATCTGATTTGTGTTGTTGCCGACCGACGCCATGATCTCGGTCCGCGTGCCCACGGAGAGGATGTTTCCGTCCTTAACCGCAACGGCTTCTGCCGTCGGAAGATTGTCATCCAGGGTTAAAACGTGACCGTTCAGGAAGACGGTGTCGGCGGTAACGGCTGCCAGGCCAGAGTGGGACGCGACAAGTAAACCCAAAGTGAATAGTGAATAGAGGAAGAATTTCATAGCGCTGCTCCCTGCAGGGGGATTCCATTTGCCCGTTTTGGGCGGGCGTACCCAACGAGATCAAGATCCACCGACTGAACTTATCTTTAGCATCAACAGCGCTTGTCTGCTAAGCGGAATCACGATCCCAAACGATATTGTTCCTCGACCTGTCAAAATACGGGGCGAATACCGAAAGCGCGGCAAATCGTTGTCCAGGTTCGAGGACAGGGCCGTGGAGCGTGTTCTGGGGAATGAATACCAGATCACCAGCGCTTACTCTCTTTGTTTCATTGCCTACCCTGAAGTCAACGTTGCCTTCAATGATGACCAGAATCTCGTCGTGGTCGGGTTGCGTGTGGAGGGCGTTTCCACTGTCCCGGACAATTCCGACATTCGCAGTCAGGTTCTTGCCATCGAAAACGAATGCGCGTTTGATCGGGTCGTTTTTGGTCGATTCGTCGGTTTCGAGCGATTCAACGATCTGATTAAGGTTTTTAAAATAGAACATGTTTGCTCCCTCCCCAGAAATCTCCGGATATCGGACGGAAAAAAGCCCGACCTCCGGATTTGACCCGCGAACCAGGAGGAAGTTTATACGTGGACCTTAATGCCGTAGTCAGGCGTTTCCGGACAATGTCTACAAACGATTGAGCGCTTCCACCATTGCCGGAACCACATCCGTGTGGTGGTGCGTTATCTTCCACGCGC
>CAZWEP010000128.1:0-4265 GCA_964632565.1 uncultured Marinobacter sp.
ACCTGCATCGGCAACTCCGGCCCACTTCCGGATGCCGTCGAAAAGGCGATTGATGATGGTGATCTGACCGTGGCGTCTGTGCTCTCGGGGAACCGCAACTTCGAAGGTCGGGTGCATCCCCAGGTGAAAACCAACTGGCTGGCGTCACCCCCGCTGGTGGTGGCCTATGCCCTGGCGGGCAATGTCCGGCTGGATCTGTCGGCAGACCCGTTGGGTGAAGGGAAAGACGGAAAGCCGGTTTACCTGAAAGACCTGTGGCCGAGCCAGCAGGAGATTGCCGAGGCGGTCGAAAAAGTCAAAACCGACATGTTCCACAAGGAGTATGCGGAAGTGTTTGACGGTGACGCCACCTGGCAGGCCATCCAGGTTCCGGAAAGCAAGGTGTATGAGTGGTCCGATAAGTCGACCTACATTCAGCACCCGCCTTTCTTCCAGGGTTTGAAGGAGGAGCCGGACCCCATCGAGGACATCAAGGATGCCAACATTCTTGCGCTGCTGGGTGACTCGGTAACCACCGACCACATTTCACCGGCTGGCTCGTTCAAGGCAGATTCACCCGCTGGCAAGTATCTGCGGGAAAACGGGGTCGAACCGAAGGACTTCAATTCCTACGGTTCTCGCCGCGGTAACCACGAAGTGATGATGCGAGGCACCTTTGCCAACGTGCGCATCAAGAACGAAATGCTCGACGGCGTGGAAGGTGGCTATACCAAGTTTATTCCGACCGGCGAGCAGATGGCCATCTACGACGCGGCCATGAAGTACCAGGAAACGAATACCCCGCTGGTGGTCATTGCGGGTAAGGAATATGGTACCGGGTCCAGCCGGGACTGGGCCGCCAAAGGTACTCGGCTGCTGGGTGTCAGGGCCGTCGTTGCGGAGTCTTACGAGCGCATCCATCGCTCTAACCTGATTGGAATGGGCGTGATGCCGCTGCAGTTCCCCGCAGGTACAGATCGCAAGAGCCTGAAGCTCACGGGCGAGGAAACTATTAGCATTGAGGGTCTGTCGGGTGACATCAAGCCGGGGCAGACGCTCAGCATGACGGTCACCTACAAAGACGGGTCAACCACAAGCTGTGAGCTGTTGTCTCGGATTGATACCGCTAATGAAGCGGTTTACTTCGAGCACGGTGGCATTCTGCATTATGTCGTGCGGGACATGCTGAAGTCCGCTTGAGGCGAACCACGACGCCGCCCCTAGTTAACGGGTGGCGTCGGACACGACTGGCAGCTCAAGCCAGAAAGTCGCGCCTTTGCCGGGTGTTGATTCGTAATCAACCGAACCACCCATGTTTTTCATCAATTCGCGAGTGATGGCCAGTCCAAGCCCCGTGCCACCCTTGGTCCGGCGGCTTGAGCTGTCTGCCTGGGAAAACTTCTCGAATATCTGACCCTGAAATTCCGTTGGCACTCCAATACCGTAATCCCGAACGCAGATCCGAACCTTCGGACCCATTTGCTGGGCAAATAACACGACTGTTCCATTCTCATGAGAAAACTTGATGGCGTTTGAAAGCAGGTTGTTCAGTGCCTGCTCAAGCCGTTTCCTGTCCACGGATACGCTGACCTCTGGTAGCGGAGATACATCAACATCGATGTGCTTTTCTCGGGCGTAGTTCGAGATATTCTCGACACACTCGCCAACCAACTCTGCGATCGGTGTTTTCTCCATCTTGAATTGCATTTTGCCGGCGGCCAGTTTGTCGATATCGAGCAAATCGTTAATCAGAAACGTCAGTTGTTGGCTGTTCCTGTGGGCAATTCTGATCAATTTGGCCGACTTTTCGGGCAGGCTGTCCGTGGCGTCATTGGCCAACAGACCGAGCGAACCTGAGATGGACGTCAGCGGTGTACGCAGTTCGTGACTGACCGTGGAAATAAATTCGTTCTTTAGCCGTTCCACTTTTTTCTGCTCGGAAATGTCCTCGCTGATCAGCCAGATGACCGGTGTGCTTCCGATGTCGTGCAGTTTCAGGCCTTGCAGCATGACCGGTGCAACATCGCCGTCCGGGGTGGGGTAATAGGTCTGGAAGCCGCTGATTCGCGACTTGGTGTTCAATTCCTCATGCAAACTGGCGGATTCCTGCAGTGGTACGCCAAACGCGTCATAACCTTGCTCGAAGAACGCCAGCGAACGGGCCTCTTCACCAAACTGACGATGGAACGTCGGGTTTGCCATGAGCAATCGTCGATTTTCTGCGTGGAAAAGACCGATACCGATAGGAGCCAGTTCAAACAGACCACTCAGCTGCGCCTGGGTTTCCCGCTCCTTGATTAACAGACGAGTCAGCCAGAACACAGCCACACAGATGATCAAAGCGGCCAGAATCAGAGTGCTTCGGAACACCGTTGCATTCCGCGGAGCAGACGGCCAGCCGGACAAGGGTTCTGCAAAGAGTGTCCAGGTTACGCCGGACATTCGGATGCGACTGGAGACGGGATTGGTCCACTCGGGCGAGCGGGTGCCGAAAAAGATGGCGTCTGCATCATACGGGTCCGTTGATGCCGAAAGCACAAAGTTAAAGTTCCGTCTTAGCTCGCGAAATCCGGCCGTTCGATAGAGCTTGTCCATGTCCAGTATGACCGAAACAACGCCCCAGAAGTCGCCATTCTCCGCTTCAAAGATGGGTATGCGGCCGGCCAGTCCTTTGCCGCCCTGAACCAGATTAAAAGGGCCATGGAATAGGGCGCGCCGCGTTTCCAGCAGTTGCTGGATATCCTCGGGTGGCAGGCTCTGTTTGGTAAGGTCCAGTCCCAGGGCAGCCTGGTTGCCTTTTAATGGATAAATGTGACGAATCACCAGGTCCGGAGCCAGCCCAATATTTTTCAGTTCGGGTGCCAGTTCGTATATGACCTGCGCGATTTCCACGAACCGCGACTCATTGATTTCCGGGTCTACTGAAACATTCGCTGCAAGGCCCCAGACGGTCTGCATGTTCTGCAGTATAAGAGCCTGAACATTGAGGGTGGTGCTGTCCGCCTGCTCCTGCCATTTAAAACGCACATCATTGCGATGTTCATTGGTGAACGAGCGGTCGATGGTCAGAACGGCAAAGACCATCAGTAGCGTAATTCCAATTCGGGACAGCCAGACGACCGCTCGAAACGAGGTATCGAGCCGCGACGGTTGACGCCGGAAGTTTGCTGCTGGTGTTGTCAGAACAATAACCTCCGTCAGATGCCCCGGGCAGGCAATTCGACCCAGAAATGGGCACCCTGTCTATTGTAGGCGCCAATAGTTCCACCCATCAGCAGGGTCAGTTCTCTGCAAATTGCGAGGCCAAGACCGGTCCCTTTTGCTGCGCGGGCAGTGCCGGTCTCAGCCTGAGCAAATCGCTCGAACAGCTTGGACTGGAATTCATCCGGAACCCCAGTGCCCTGGTCGCTGACGGTTATCCGGATACGATCTTTCCCGGTTGTTTCAACCGCAATGAGAACCTTGCCACCTGACGGAGAAAACTTGATGGCGTTGCTGATGAAGTTGTCCAGAACCTGACGCAAGCGATGGGAATCGCAGCGCATCGTCAGGTCTGTCGGGCAGCTTCCTGACAGACGAACATGATACTCAGAGGCCATCGATGCGTTGCCTTGTATGGCATTGGTGACGATCGGCGACATCAGCTGCTCTCGAAGATCGAGATTGAGTTCACCGGCGGCCAATTTATTGAAGTCCAGAAGGTCTGAAATCAGCAATTGAAGTCGCTCACCGTTGCGAAGCGCAAGCTCGCTCATCTGAGCGGCTTTTTCCGGTAACGTGCCGGTCGTTCCGCTGGTAATCAGCCTGAGGGCGCCGTTCATTGAGGTGAGGGGTGTCCGCAGCTCATGACTTACATTGGCAAGGAATTCATCCTTTGAGCGGCTGGCAACCTCCCGCTCTTCCAACAGTCGATTGAAAGCAACGGCAAGGTTCCGCACCTCTGGCGGCCCTTTTTCATCCAACTTGCCAACCATTAAATTGTCACCGGACATTTTCTTTACTCTTCGGGTCATTCGGTCGAGGGGATTCATGGCCGAGCGCGTCACGACCAGGCCAATCGGTGTCACGATGAGAATAACAATCAGGCTGAATACGGAAAACTGAGCAAACGATTTTTTCGCGGGTGCTTGTGCAAGCTCCTGCGGGACGGCCCTGATAAACATCCAACCGAGCCTTTGCAAATGACTGGTGGCGTAGATCAGTCTCTCGCCATGCTGGGTGACAATTTCGCCAATGCCAATGCCCGTCATGGCGGCATCGATCAGGGGATCTTCTCCGGGTGGCGG
>CAZWEP010000129.1:0-4248 GCA_964632565.1 uncultured Marinobacter sp.
GGTCAATCAGCGAGAGGAGTTGGTGAGGATCACTGCTCTGGTGTGTCGAGGCCACGAACACCGTTGCCCCGACGCTGAGAGGCAGGAACAACTCGAGCAGAGAAATATCGAAGGCAAGGGTAGTGATGGCAAGTAGTCTGTCGTTTTCACTGAGGCCCGGTTCCACAGACACGGCCTTGAGGAAGTTATGCAGTGCGCCATGACTGATTTCCACGCCTTTGGGGACGCCCGTGGAGCCCGAGGTGAATATCACATAGGCCAACTGCTCAGGCTGCAGACTCGTGGAAACCGTGTCCGTGCTATGCGAGGCAAGCTCCGTTGCCACCTGATCCAATAGGATGGTGGAGCCTTCGTGGGCGGACTGGGCACCGACGAATTCGGAGTATGTCACCAGCACCTTTGCTCCAGCGACACCGAGTATGGCCCTGACCCGTTCTTCGGGGTATACCGGGTCCAGAGGCACGTAAGCAGCACCAAGCTTCCAGAGTGCTATGACGGTTGCCAGTAAATCGACATTCCGGTCGAGCAGGAGCGCGACGACATCGTCCTGTTTAACACCTTGATCTGACATGAACCTTGCCAGTTGATTGGCCCGGCGATCGAGTTCACCGTAGCTGTAACCTGAACGTTGATCCTGGCAGGCAGGTTGATCCGGTTTCGCGTTGACCTGCCGTCCAAACTCACTAAGAAATCCCTGCTCGAAGTCCCAGGAGGTGGTGGTCCGATTCCAAACCGACATTTTTTCCAGGTCCTGCGCAGTGGCACCGACCATCTGCTGAATATCCAGTTCATCCTGCTGTTCGGTCAGCGCCTGAACGCTATCTTTAAAATTCGTCACTAAAGCCTCGATAGTTTCGCGTTTAAAGAGTTCGATCGGGTACTCGAAACCAGCCTGCATACCGCTGACCTGCCTCTTGAACCAGACGTCAAGATCTGTCTCGACTCCCACCCGGTCGAGGTTTATCTGGGATCGATGGATGCCGTTCATCTGGTCCTGCCGGTTCCGGACATCCTGGTAATTGAACAAGGTCTGGGCAATGGGGTTGCGCGACTGATCTCGGGGTGGATTGATGGTTCGCACCAGAAGATCAAACGGCACATCCTGATTGTCTATGGCGTTGAGGATGGTTTCCTTAACGTGCTGAACAATGTCATCGAACGACTGACTGCCCGCCAGCCGAAACCTGCAAACGAGCACGTTGATCATTGGCCCGATGACGTCCTTCAGTTCGTCCTGGTTTCTGGCATAGACAGGGACATTGACGATCAGGTCTGTTTGTCGGCTGAATCGATGCAACATCAGGACATACAGCGACAGGAGGACCATGAAAAGGGTCGTCTGATGACGAGTTGCCAATGATTCCAGAGCCTCGATTGCCTGCTCGTCAATTTCAAATTTGACCCCCTCCGACCTGTGCGGTTGAGTCTGAGGCCGATCGAAATCCGTGGGAAGCTCCAATACCGGCAACTCTCCGGCCAGTTGTTCCTTCCAGAAGGATAACTGACCATTCACGGCATCACTGCGCAACCAGTCACGCTGCCAGAGTGCAAAATCCTGAAACTGAACGGGCAGGGGGGGAAGAGGATTTCCCAAGCCCTGGGAGTAGGCGTTGTAGAGGGCGCACAGTTCTTTCAGGAGCAGATCGAACGACCAGCCATCGAACACCAGGTGGTGGATCATCAGGAAAAGAATGTGGTCCTTTTCATCGAGCCGGATCAGCCAGACCTTGAACAATTCGCCTGATGCCACGTCAAAGCTCTCGGCGACTTTTAGCCGCAACGCTTGTTCCAGACTGTCGAGATCGGCTGCGCCATAGTCAGACAGGTTTTGCGGTTCAAGGTGCAAGGACCTGGATTCGTCGACGAGGATCTGAACTTCGCCATCGGGATTGATAAAGTTGGATCTCAGGATCTCATGGCGCTGCAGAATCGTATTGAAGGCGCGCTCCAAAGCCGCTGTGTCCAGATCTCCCTCGAAACGGAACACAGCCGGAAGATTGAATGCATAAGAGTCCGGGACAATCTTTTCGTAGAGGTACCAGACCTGTTGCTGCGGAATCGCATAAACCGTTGCATCGTGGGGGCGCTGTGAAATCTGTTGCGTCTGTTGGCCACTTTGCCGTTCTTGATCTATCAATTTAGCCATCGTTCGGACCATCGGTGCTTCGAACAACTTACCAAGGCCCAGAGAAACTCCGTACTGGCTTTTGATCTGGGCCAGCATCTGCGTTCCCAGAAGGGAATGCCCACCCAGGTCAAAGAAATTGGCGTTAACACTCAAATTGGAAACGCCAAGCACTCTGGACCATATGTCACAGAGGTCTGATTCGGTTCGGGTTGCCGGCGGAACATAATCGGACTCTGCGGCAGCTGTAATATCCGGCAAGGGCAGGGCCTTTCGGTCTACCTTACCGCTGGAGGTCAGGGGCAGTGCGGCCAGCTGTATGAAATGCTGCGGCACCATATAGTCAGGCAGATTTTGCCCGATGTGCGTCTTCAGCTCTAAGAGCGATTCCGCAACCTCTGATTTTGCCACGAGATAGGCAACGAGGCGCTGATCGTTCTTGCGATCTTCACGAGCAAGCACGGCGCATTGAGTAATACCGGGGAATCGAAGAATCACCGATTCTATCTCGCCAAGCTCAATGCGCAGCCCCCGGAGTTTTACCTGAAAATCGTTCCGACCTATGTATTCGAGCACTCCGTCTGACCGCATCTTGACGAGATCACCAGTCCGATAAGCCCTGAAAGGTTCATCGGAGAACGGATCGTCAATAAATCGCTCGGCCGTAAGGTCCGGTCGGTTTATGTATCCCCGGGCAACCTGCACACCCGCAATCAGAAGCTCACCTATGAGGCCGGGGGCTAGCAGCTGCATCTGTTTATTAACTACGTACAACCGGGTATTAGGTGGGGCTTTGCCCATCGGCACGGTGTGCTCAAAGGTCTCTTTGCCGCATTGCCACAGACTGGCGTGTACCGCTGCCTCGGTTGGACCGTACAGGTTCCAACATTCCGCGTCTGGAAATGCCTCGGAGATTCGGGATTCAAGTTCCGTGCTGACCGCCTCGCCGGCCAGGATCAGTCGCCGAAGAGAGGGGCAGTCGGACTGACGGCAGATATCGAGGAACAGATATGCCAGGGATGGCACGAAATGGACGTGAGAGATCCGGTGCTGATTTATCAAAGCCGCCAGGTACTCTGGATCCTTGTGTCCGCCCGGGCGGGCAATGATCAATCTGCAGCCTTCCATCAGAGGCAGGAAAAGCTCGCACAGCGATACATCGAACGTGTACGGCGTTTTCAGCATTACAGCATCCGCTTCATCCAGTGGGAATGTCTCCCGCAGCCACAACATATGATTGCAGATGGACCGGTGTTCCAGCATCACACCTTTTGGCGCTCCGGTGGAGCCGGAGGTGTAAATCACGTAGGCGAGCTGGGTGCAGGAAAAGTCGACATCTGGACGCTGTTCCGGATAGTCCGTGAGGTCCGGGTCCCCGCTATCCAGGGCAACGGCCTGGACGGAAGCAGGCACCCGGCTTTTCAGTGCTGATTGCGTCAGAACGAACGTTGCGCGAACTTCGTCTAGGATAAACGCCAATCGGTCGTGGGGGTGGTCAGGGTCCAGCGGCAGGTAGGCGCCGCCTGCCTTCAGAATGCCGTTGATCGCAATCAGCATGTCGAGAGAGCGGTCCATCAAGATGGGAACCACCGTTTCTGCCACGACACCCTGATCCATCAACCAGTGGGCGAGGCGGTTTGCCTGGCTGTCCAGTTCGCTGAAGGTCAGCTCGCTGTCCTCAAACACCAGCGCGGTTCGATGCGGGAACCGGTCAGCGGCCGATTCAACAAGACCATGCAGACTTGAATGCTCCAGATCATACGGACGGTAAGCCGCTTTCCACTGGCTACGGTAGAGTGAGAGGTCTTCGTCCCGGATGAGATTGTGTTGTTCAAGAGCAATACCCGGATTGCCGATAACACGACGCATGAGGATCTGTAATTCCTCCATGCGGCGGTCCATGGTTTCTGTGTTCCAGAGCTGAAGATTGTGAGTGCACTCCATCACCGCCGAAGCATCGGACAGGGTAATGTTGAGGTTCAGGTCGAAGTTCTCAAAGGCGCGGGGGTTTGATTGAAACGAAGCCGTCAGCCCTGAAAACTGAAAATCTGACTCGTTGGCCTGGTCTACATTGAATATGACCGAAACCAGGGGTGGTTTGGACGGATCGCGGGCAACGCCCA
>CAZWEP010000130.1:0-4211 GCA_964632565.1 uncultured Marinobacter sp.
AGCGGGGATTGCGACTTGATGAGCAGACCCCCGGGCACGGCCTGGGTCTGTCGATTGTCCAGGACATTGTCGACCGGTATGGTGGCCAGAAACACTACTCGGCAGCGTCCAACACCGGCCTGAAGGTTGTGATCGATATCGGGATCTAGCCTCTTAATCGGGTTTACCGGCACTGTTGCAGTGGGCGCGGAACTCCAACCGGCTGATCCGGTTATCGCCGTCGGCATCGGTGACCTGCAGCATCCGCAAGCCAAGGTCAAAGTCCTCCGCCGGTGGCCGCTCGCCAAAACCCTCAGGGACCTCACCGCATTTGAGATCTTCCCCGATTCCGCATTGACGCATGTAGATCAGCTCGCTTTGATCGATGTAGTCGTTAAGGTTTCGATCCGCGCACTGGAACTGCCCCTTGGCGCCGGGAGACAACTCTTTGCCGACCACCAGATCTGTTTTATCAGGAGATGCGCAACCCGTTAATGCCAGCACACCGGCAAGCATGAGTGATGAAGTCGGCCAGTGGAGCATAGAGTCCCTCCTTGATGCGATAGCGGTCTTAAACGGGCTTTGTATCCGCTGCCAGGGCGCTCCCCCATTTCAGGTATTGCGGCAACGGCATCGGTTTCGAAAACAGGAAGCCCTGCACGAGATCGGCGCCCAAACCCGCCACAATCTCCTGCTGGCCCTCACTCTCCACGCCCTCAACCGTGACCTCCAGTTTGAGAGCATGGGCCATGTCGATCATCGATTTCATGACCGTTCGGGCATCGGCACTTTCTTCCAGGTTGGTCACGAACGCGCGGTCGATTTTCAGACCGGACAGCGGCAGATGCGAAAGATACTGGAAGGATGAGTAACCGGTTCCGAAATCATCCAGGCTTACCTTGAAGCCCTGGCGCCTGAGACTTTCCACGGCAGCTTTGGCCTGAGCGGGGTCCTGGATCAGTGCGCCCTCGGTAATTTCGATTTCCAGAGCTCGGGGGTGGACGCCAAACGAGGCAACCATGGCACCGAGTTCGCTGATCAGGGCCTCGTCCATGAGGTTCTTGATGGCAAAGTTGATGCTGACCGACATCAGCTTGTGACGCTTGATGTCGGCGCAGGCCTGGGCAACAACAAACCGGGTGACAGGGTCAATCAGACTCGTGCTTTCAAGCTTGGGCATGAACAGACCGGGCATAATGATCCGGCCATCCGGGTCAAACCAGCGCAAAAGCGCTTCCGCGCCAACGTGACGCCCGGTTTCCAGCGATACCTTGGGCTGATAGAACAGTTCGAATTCATCCTTGTTGAGCCCGTCCCTGACCCTGGCGACCAGTTGAACGCGCTCGGCTGTTTTCTGGTCGAACACCGGATCGTAGGGTTTGTAGAAGACATGGGAATCAATGGCCGCAAAGAGACCAGTCCGCGCCCGGTTTATGACGGTTTCCGATTCCCGCACTCCTTTTTCAACCAGATAACTGCCGGCAACCAACTGGACTCGCAGGGGAACACCGTTGACCAGCGACTCCTCTTCCCCTATCGCCCGAGCTGCGTCGGAAATGGCATCGACTTCCTCCTGGGTCCTGGCAAAGAAAAGAATGGCGAGCTCGGATGTGCTGAACCGGTAGATTTGGTGGGAAGCGTCAATGTTGCCGCTTATCCTGTTGGCAATTTCGGCCACAACCAACTCGGAGGTATGGGTACCCATCGCCTCCAGAATTTCCCAGAGATCCTGCATTCGAACCAGAACAACCGCTACGGAACGTTTGCTCAGGTTTTCCTTGCGGACCTGCCCTAGCGCGTTCCTGAGGTCGTCAAACAGCGCAGATTGATTCCGCAGTCCCGTTTCACTGTCGATTTTCAGTCCTTGCAGATGCCTGAGGTTGGCGCTGTGAAGGTTCTGGAACAGCCAACTGGTGAATACGCCGATCAACAGAAAAAAAGCAATTCTCGCGAGCCAGTTGTCGGTGGACTGCACGATACCCTGTGACACGTCCAGTGGCATGTAGGGACCCAGTAGCAAGCCACCCAGCACTGCACAGCCAACAGACGCAAATAGCCCGAACCAGGCGGCAGCGAGAATGACGGGAATCAACATCACATAGGGGTAGGCGTAACCGGTGCCGCCGGTCGCGTAAACAATGAAAGAGGAGATCGCCAGCAGCGCGGCGATGATAATGACCTGGCCGAACTGATGGGCTCGGGTGTGTCGATCACGGGGGTAAAGCAAGTCGCCGCCAGAGGGAAACTCCATTACGTCTTGTGAGCTCATCACACATTCCCAATACTAAGAGCCCCCGGAACTCGACTGCAGTTCTCTGTCGGGAGCGGATACCAGAACGTCTCTCGTTCACTGGTTACTACTAAGAAAGTAGTTCAATCCGCCCGGCTTCTTGTAGCAAATTGTAATTTGGCCCAAAAACACAAACTCCCATGCCAGCGGGACTATTCCGAGAGCCCCTCCTGTTCGGCCCTCAGCAGCGCTCGTTTACGGTCAAGCCCCCAGCGATATCCGCCCAGATTGCCATCCGCCCTCAGTACTCGATGGCAAGGGATTAACAAGGCGATACGATTTCGCGCGCAGGCGGAAGCTACGGCTCGGATGGCCCGGGGCTTGCCAATGCGCTGTGCGACATCGCCATAGGTCAGTACCTGCCCTTCCTGAATACTCTTCAGAAACCGCCATACCTGAATCTGGAACGCAGTCCCGCGCATATCCAGCGGGATATCCGGGCTCGGCTTTCCCTGGCTGACGTGCTGTTCAAGTGCATTTATCCAGTCATCAAGTTCGGGCGTTTCGGCCGCGGGCGACGGTATCACGCTGGCCCCCGGGAACTCCTTCCGTAATGCGGCGACCAGTGCATCGGCATCCTCGCCAAACTCAACGAAACACACCCCTTGCCGGGTTGCGCCCATGGCAACGAGGCCCAGTGAGGTTTGCCGACAGGCATAGGCAATAGTCTCCCCTTTCGCACCGGCCCGGTACTCTTTCAGCGTCATCCCAAGGTTCCTGCCCTGCTCGCCATAGACCCGACTGACGGAACCATATCCGGAAGCAAAAATGGCGTCGGTTACACGGGTTCCCTCTCTCAGCGAAGCCTTGAATCGCCTGAGGCGGATAGCCTCCTGATAGTCTTTTGGCGAGACACCGATAACTTCCTTGAAAACCTTCTGTAACCTGCTCGGGGACATTCCAACGATGCCGGCGAGTGTCTCCAGTGTCAGAGGTTCCTCTGCCCGTTCCTCGATTATTCGGGCAAGCTTGGTCATCTGGTCTGATCGATCGATTTCAGTTGGCATTGGCATGGCCTGCGCTCATGTTGAAACGGATAGTGTCATGAAACGGGATTTGTCGCTCAGATACCATCCGTTTCTTGCACTTGGAAGACGGTCTTTCGCCGGCTGGAACGATCCGCGGGATCGGAACTATGTGTGGTCGTGCACGGAACGCCGGACAAATATGTTCAATACTCAACCAATCCTATCGAAAGCCGCAACCACGGAGGGTTTCATCATGAACGTTGTCAGATCCCGCAGTACCCAGCGTGCTCTGGTCATCTCACTTGCATTGACCGCCAGCACCGTTTCCCATGCAAACACAGTAAACATTATCTTCTCCGCGGAGAATGCCCTTTACGGTGCCGGTTATGACATCGGGCGCGCTGACGGGTGGATGGATAATGCTCTGAAAAATGCCATTCGCAAGTATCAAGACCGGGCCAGCCACCTACAAACCAGCGGAATCCTGGATTCAGACACGCTCACGTCCCTCGGAATCTCTAACAAAGCGGGTACAACCATTTCCGGCAACTCGGTCGCCAGCAAAGCCGATGCCCTCGCGGCCCTTGGGATCTCCGATGTCCAGCCTGCACCGGTCAAGCCAGCCCCCAACCGTGAAAAAATCGTTGCCAAGGCATTCACGGTGCCCCCGGCCCCCGAACCCAAAAAGCAGCCCAAACCCGAAGAGCAACCCAAGCCACAAAAAGTAGCAGAAAAGCCTGAGCCGGCTCCCGAACCTGCCCCCGTCAAGGAAATAGAAACCGTAGTCGCGACTTCTGAAACGAAGGTTAAGGCTACTGCGGAGGTTGAGCAGAAATCGGTTGCTACCGTACGCGCCGAACCGGAAGAGCCAATCTCGAAACCAGATGAGATAAAATCCGTAACTATCGAAAATAAAACGGAACCTACTTCAAACGTTGATGCGCAGGTATTGACTGCGGAGGTGACAGAGGAAT
>CAZWEP010000131.1:0-4210 GCA_964632565.1 uncultured Marinobacter sp.
GCTGCCGTTAAGCGTCATCTCAAGAAGCTTCAGCGGGAACAGCGCAAGTTCGAGCGTCTGTACTAAGCTATACCGGACGCTGCTTGACTGCGAGCTAATGCTGTCGAGGGTGTCAGCAGACACCTGAGCGAATCTAAATGCCGCCGAGGCTTGGCTTCGGCGGCATTTTTGGCTGTACGTGCAGGCACTGATCGCTGTTTGCGACCGGAGACATCATGAGTGGACTGATCCCACAACGGTTCGTTGAAGACCTGCTGGACAGGATTGATCTTGCCGAGCTGATTGGTTCCAGAATCACGCTGAAAAAGGCTGGCGGCAATTACAAGGCCCGCTGCCCCTTCCATGATGAAAAGACGCCCTCCTTCAACGTTAGGCCGGACAAAGGCTTTTATCACTGCTTTGGTTGTGGCGCTCACGGTGATGCGATCAGCTTCGTTCGGGAATATGACGGCCTGGGTTTTACGGATGCTGTCGAAGAGCTGGCGCGACGCGCTGGGCTGGAAGTGCCGTACGACCAGAACGCCAAGCAGGAAATGCAGCAGGCTAAAACCCTGACGGATGCGCTGGATTACGCAAACCAGTTTTATCAGGGCGCTCTCCGAGGCCAACAGGGCAAGTTGGCGCAGGATTACCTCCAGCAGCGGGGCCTCGACAAGGCCATCATCGAACAGTACCAGCTTGGCTTTGCGCCGGGCACAGGCACGGCACTCTTCGACAGTGCCAGCAAAGATATACAGGGTCCATTGATCGAGACGGGTACCGTCTCGGACCGTTACGGCCGGCCAAGGGATTTATTCCGCAATCGCGTGATGTTTCCCATTCGCAATGTTCGCGGGCGCACCATCGCGTTTGGCGGAAGGACTCTGGGGGATGACAAGGCGAAGTACATCAATTCGCCGGAGTCAGACGTATTTCATAAAAGCCGTGAAATTTACGGCCTTTATGAGGCCAAACAAGCGCTTAGGCAGGTAGACCGCCTGCTGGTAGTCGAAGGCTACATGGATGTCATCGCGCTGGCACAGCACGGGATCCATTACGCGGTGGCAACGCTGGGCACAGCCACCAACCAGGACAGCCTGTCTGCCCTGCTCCGGCAAGCGAGACACATTGTGTTCTGTTTCGACGGTGACAGCGCCGGTTACCGGGCCGCAGACAAAGCATTGGAAAATGCGCTGGAGTTGCTCGGCGACGGAATGCACCTGCAGTTCCTGATGCTGCCGGACGGCGAAGATCCGGACACGCTGGTTCGCCAGGAGGGTGCAGACGCGTTTCAGGCACGTATCGACAGCGCTGTGCCTTTTTCGCGGTACCTTTTCAACCGCCAAAGCGAAGGGCTCGACCTGACTTTGCCGGAAGGGCGAGGTGAATTGAAATCTCGCGTGGAGCCACTGCTCAAAAAGATGCCGCGCAGCACGCTCCGCGATGCCATGTGGCACGAAATGCTGCGACTCTGCCGTCAGCAGAACGACTGGCAGGCGCGGCGGCATTACAACGGCGAAGCTCGGGCCCAGGAAGAGCGTATTGGGGTCCGGCTGAGCAAGGACACGCAGCTCTGCCTGGCACTGGTGGAAGCACCGGACATGGCCAGCGACGTTGCAGAGGCAGCGCGAAGCAATCGTGAGTTCCGGGCTGCCGGACAGTTCGCAGCCTGGGTGCTCGAGCAGAACATTTCGGACCGCAACGCGTTGATCCTTGCACTGGCAACGGATATTAGGGCAAGGCAACAGTTCTGTGGCCTGTTCGATGGCATTGAACATGTTCCAGCCCGCGAGCAGACACTTGCCGGTGCCCGCGAACTGCTCAACCCAAATCGGGAAGCGGCTCGCAAGCAGCGCCTTGCGGCTTTGCTGTCGGAAAAGCAAAGTCTGTCGGACCTGACCGAGGATGAAAGACAGGAACTGAAGGCCCTGTCCGGCCAATCCGACAGCTGAATCATACAAACGGAACAGAGCGCAAAGGCGCGCGACTGTACGGGTTTGGCCCTACAGTACTTGAATCTTTTGAGTTGGCCACCATCTAACCAATCGGTGGCACAGCGATTGAGCGACAGCTATAATGGCTGTTTAACTTTTTTTCTCTTATAAGCGAGTTCACAGGGTGTCTATGTCGGGCAATTCGCAAAAATCACGTCTCAAAGACCTCATTGCCAGGGGCAAGGAACAAGGTTACCTGACTTACGCCGAGGTGAATGACCACCTCCCGGAAGACATAGCAGATCCTGATCAGGTCGAAGACATCATTCGCATGATCAACGACATGGGCATCCAGGTAGCTGAAGTTGCCCCGGACGCTGACACGCTGCTGATGACCGACGGCGACTCAACCGCCGATGAGGCCGCCGCCGCGGAAGCCGCCGCTGCGCTCGCCGCTGTAGAATCCGACGCTGGCCGCACAACCGACCCCGTTCGCATGTACATGCGCGAAATGGGTACGGTTGAACTTCTGACCCGAGAAGGCGAAATCGTCATTGCGAAGCGGATTGAAGAAGGCATCCGCGACGTCATGGCGGCTGTCGCGCACTTCCCTGGCATCACTGGCACCGTAATCCAGGCTTACGACCGCATTATCGAAAACGAAGGTCGGATCAGCGACATCGTGACCGGCTTCCTCGATCCAGACGGCGCTGAGCCGTTTATGGAAGAAGACACCGCCAACGACACCTCAAATAATGACGACGATTCGTCCGACGATGACGATGATGACGACAATGAGGAAGAAACCGAAAGCGGTCCGGATCCGGAAGAAACGCGCCTGCGTTTCGAGCTGCTGAAAGAAAAACTAGCAGCTTCCGAGAAGGCGCTGGCAAAGCACGGCCGCAGCCACAAAAAGACCCAGGAAGCGCTGAACGAACTCGGTCAGGTATTTGCGCCGTTCAAGCTCGGCAACAAAGCCTTCGATGAGCTGGTCAACGTGGTCCGCTCCACCAACGATCTGGTGCGCGAGAATGAGCGCGCCATCATGAAAATCTGCGTGCGCGAGTGCAGAATGCCGCGCAAGGATTTCATCAAGGAATTTCCAGGCAACGAAACCAATCTGGAGTGGACGGACAAGTTGATCAAGGGCAAAAAGCCCCACGCTGCTCTGATTTCAGAGCGCATCGATGAAATCGTTCGCCTGCAGAAGCGTATTGCCAACATCCAGACCGAAGTGGATCTGGACGTTGTCGACATCAAAGAGATCAACCGTCGCGTATCCATTGGTGAAGCCAAGGCACGTCGCGCCAAGAAGGAAATGGTGGAAGCCAACCTGCGTCTGGTTATTTCCATCGCGAAGAAATACACCAACCGTGGCTTGCAGTTCCTGGACCTGATTCAGGAAGGAAACATTGGCCTGATGAAAGCCGTGGACAAGTTCGAGTACCGTCGTGGTTACAAGTTCTCGACCTACGCCACCTGGTGGATTCGTCAGGCGATTACTCGTTCCATCGCGGACCAGGCACGTACCATTCGTATTCCGGTACACATGATCGAAACCATCAACAAGCTGAATCGCATCTCGCGTCAGATGCTTCAGGAGATGGGCCGCGAGCCAACGCCAGAAGAGCTGGGCGAGCGCATGGAAATGCCGGAAGACAAGATTCGCAAGGTATTGAAGATCGCCAAAGAGCCGATCTCCATGGAGACGCCGATTGGCGACGACGAAGACAGCCACCTGGGCGACTTCATCGAAGACATTCAGGCACTGTCGCCGGTGGACTCTGCCACTGCAGAAGGTCTTCGAGAAGCCACCCGCTCTGTGCTGTCTGGCCTGACCGCCCGTGAGTCCAAGGTTCTGCGCATGCGCTTCGGCATCGAAATGAATACCGACCATACTCTGGAAGAGGTCGGCAAACAGTTCGACGTCACTCGTGAGCGTATCCGTCAGATCGAAGCCAAGGCCTTGCGCAAGTTGCGCCATCCTTCCCGCTCCGATCACCTGCGCGGCTTCATAGACGACCAGGGCAACGGTGGTTAAAAGCCTGCAACGGTAGCGGGCGCCACACCTCACCGGTATAATGGCGCCCGCTTCGTTTCGACCCTCCCCGGAACGAAACCCTGCACAACAGATTTTTCAAAAAGGGCCTATAGCTCAGTTGGTTAGAGCAGGGGACTCATAATCCCTTGGTCGCTGGTTCGAGTCCAGCTGGGCCCACCATTTGCTTAAAACCCCAGATACCGATGTCTGAACTCGTGCTGTAGAGGCGCGATGCATTTCTCGTCAATGTCTTGAA
>CAZWEP010000132.1:0-4034 GCA_964632565.1 uncultured Marinobacter sp.
GGACCATCAGGAAAAAAATCACGGTGCTGGCGGCGGGTGGATAGATAACCTTGGTCAGCCCCTCAATCAGGCCGAGTGCAAGGCCGGAGAGAATGGCACCCATGATGGAACCCATGCCACCGATCACTACGACGGCGAACACCACGATGATCAGGTCGGCCCCCATCAGCGGGCTGACCGAGTAAATCGGTGCTGCCAGCACGCCGGCCAGGCCGGCGAGGCCGGCGCCGAAGGCAAAGGTCAGGGTGATCATCAGCGGCACATTGAGGCCAAACGCCTGGGTCAGGTCCGGGTTCTCGACACCGGCCCGCAACCGCGAGCCGAGTTTCGTGTGTTCAATGAAGAACCAGGTGGCGAAACACACCACCAGAGAAAAAATGATGGCGAACAAGCGGTAGGTGGGGAAGTACATGAAACCGAGATTCACCACGCCGCTCAAGCTCTCCGGCTGGCCCGGGTAGGGCGTGCCGGAGACGTTGAAATAGTTGGAAAACAGGCCCTGCAGAATCAGCGTGATGCCGAAGGTCAGCAGCAACCCGTAGATATGATCGAGATCGTACAGGCGTCGGAGCAGGAGGCGCTCAATGAGAACCCCCAGCAGTCCGACCAGCAGGGGCACCAGAATCAGTGACGCCCAGAAACCGATCTGGACGCTGATCCCGAGCCACTGCTCCAGAAACGAGTAGCCAATCAATGCGATGAAGGCACCGAGCATGTACATGGCGCCGTGGGCAAAGTTGATGATGTTCAGCAGTCCGAATATCACCGCAAGCCCGAGGCTCAACATGGCGTAGAACACACCGACATTAAGCCCAAGCAGCGCCTGGGCCAGAATGACCTGCATCGACACGTTGGCTATCTCCCCTTAAGTGGTGGTCAAACCGTGTTAGTTAACCAGCGAACACTTGGTGTCAGCCATTGAGATGAAGGCCTGGTCTGCAGGAATCTTGGAGACCACTTCGAGCAGATCCCACTCGCTGTTCGATTCCGACGGCTTTTTCACTTCCACCAGGTACATGTCGTGCAGCATGGAACCGTTCGGGGCGATCTTGCCGCCCTTCACGAACATGTCGTTAAGGGTCATCTCGCCGAGCTTGGCGCGAACCGTGTCGGAATCGTCGGTTCCGGTGTCCTTGACGGCCTGCAGGTAATGGCTCACCGCCGAATACACGCCGGCATGCACCATCGTTGGCATCGCACCGTGGCGCTCATGGAAGCGCTCTGACCACGCTTTGGTTTCTTCATTCTGGTTCCAGACAAAGGCGGTGGTGAATTGCAGACCCTGGGCAATATCCAGCCCCATGCTGTGCACATCGGTGATGAACACCAGCATGCCAGCCAGCTTCTGGCCACTCTGGACAATCCGGAACTGGTTGGCCTGTTTGATGGCGTTCACGGTGTCCTGACCCGCGTTGGCCAGGCCAATAACATCGGCGCCGGACGATTGTGCCTGCAGCAGGTAGGAGGAGAAGTCGTTGGTGGAAAGCGGTGCGTTGACATTGCCGACCACTTCGCCGCCCAGGCTCTCCACCACGGCGCCGGTGTTATCCCGGAGTGAGTGGCCGAAGGCGTAGTCTGCAGTGATAAAGAACCATTTCTTGCCGCCGTTCTTGACCATGGCGGTGGCTGTACCCACCGGCAGGGCATGGGTGTCGTAGACGTAGTGAATGCCATAGGGCGAGCACTGCTCTTCGGTCAGTGCGGTGGTGCCAGCTCCCGTGTTCATGGTGATGATTTTCTTGTCCTTGGCGAGGCCCTGCACCGAGAGCGCCACCGAAGAATTGTCCAGGGCCGTGATCATGTCCACCTCTTCGGCGTCGATCCATTCCCGGGCGGTACTGGCGCCAATATCCGGTTTGTTCTGGTGATCAGCAGAGATGACTTCGATGGGTTTGCCCATCACCGAGCCACCAAAGTCTTCGATGGCCATTTTGGCAGCGGTTACGGCACCCGGACCTTCCAGGGACTTGTAGACCCCGGACATGTCACTGAGTACCCCGATTTTGATCTTGCCGTCCGACAATTCCGCGGCTGCGGATAAAGGCGTTGCGAGGGTCGCTGCAGCCACAGCGGCGACCAGTCCTTGTTTCCAGTGCTTGAACATAGTGGGTTTCCTTTTGTTATTAGATTCCGGGTCGGACCCATAAAGGCGGTCCAGGCCCACAGGCTCAGACACTCAGGTGTCTGTTCAACTGCTCCTTTTTGGCCTCGAGATCGGCCGCATCAATCTGTTCAACGACCTGACCGTGTTCGATCACGTAGTGCCGATCCGCCAGAGGCGCGGCAAAGCGAAAATTCTGTTCCACCAGAATGATCGTGAAGCCCTTTTCCCTCAATTTTCGGATGACATCGTCCAGGGCTTTCAGGATCACCGGGGCAAGTCCTTCGGTTATCTCGTCCAGGAGTAAAAGGTTGGCTCCGGTGCGCAGGATCCGGGCAATCGCCAGCATCTGCTGTTCACCGCCGGAGAGCTTGGAGCCCTGGCTCTTGCGACGCTCTTTCAGGTTCGGAAACATGGAGTAGATTTCATCCACCGACAGTCCGCCTTTGGCGATGACCGGTGGCAGCTCCAGATTTTCATCGACATTGAGAGACGCAAAAATTCCCCGTTCTTCCGGGCAGTACCCCAGTTTGCCCACGTGGGCAATCCGGTGTGTGGGCATATGGATGATTTCGGTACCGTGGACCTTTATGGAACCGGTACGTTTGCTGACCAGCCCGAGTATGGCTTTCAGGGTTGTCGTCCGTCCGGAGCCATTCCGGCCCAGCAGCGTAATGACTTCACCCTCGTGCAGGGTCAGGTTCAGGCCATGGAGTATGTGCGACTCGCCATACCAGGCGTGCAGGTTGTCAATCCGCAGTAGTTCCGGCTTCTGCTCAGGCTGCATCGGTGGTTCCCATGTAGGCTTCCATCACGTCAGGATTGTTGGAGACCTCGTCATAGTTGCCCTCCGCGAGGATTTCGCCCCGGTTCAGCACAGTGATCCGGTCGGCGAGCGTTGCAACCACATTCAGGTTGTGCTCCACCATCACAATTGTTCTGCCCTCGACCACACGCTTGATCAGGTCGGTCACCGTGCCCACATCCTCCGAACTCATGCCCTGGGTGGGCTCATCCAGAAGCATTAACCGTGGTTCCAGGGCAATAGTGGTGGCTATTTCCAGTGCCCGCTTTTGCCCGTAGGGCAGTTCCACCGCTTTGACGTCGGCAAACTTGCCAAGGCCAACCTGCTCCAGCGTCGCCTGCGCCTTCTCGTTCAACTGGTCAAGAATTCGCAGTGGGCGCCAGAAGTGATAGGACACGTTCAGTTTCCGTTGCAGGGCAATGCGGACGTTTTCCCGGGCCGAGAGATGGGGAAACACGGCAGAGATCTGAAATGACCGGATTAATCCGCGCTGGGCAATGCCCGCTGGCCGGGCATGGGTGATGTCCTTGCCGTCATAAATGATCTGGCCGGATGTCGGCTTCAGAAATTTGGTCAGGAGGTTGAAGAAGGTGGTTTTGCCTGCCCCATTCGGACCTATCAGGGCATGGATCGACCCTGTCTGGACACTGAGATTGATGTCCTTGACGGCTGTGAAGCCCTTGAAGTCTTTGGTGAGGCCATGGGTTTCCAGAATAGTGGCCGGTTTCTGGGCGTAATCGGTCACTGAAAGCACCCCCGTCAGGCCAGTGGACTGTGTTGCAGGCACTGGCGGTTGTTGTTTTTATCACCTTTCATTGTCATAAATCGGCATTTCGATATGCCGTATGCGCATTTCAGTAAAGTTGCCGGACGACGATCTTGTCAAGTTGGGTCAGCTAGACGAAAGCATTAGGCGGGGAATAAAGGAGGGGGATAAATCAATAACCTGGAAGGAATCACGGACCGCTTTCCGGTCCGTGATTCCTTGCTGTTACTCTTCGTCTTTCGGCGCGCGTTCCACCACTTTGCGCTTGCCCTTGGCGCAGCGGGACAGGGCCTTCAGCCCCTCGCCGTCGAACGCATCCACGCGGATCACGTCGTACAGCGCGGTCAGTGCTTCCAGCAACT
>CAZWEP010000133.1:0-4029 GCA_964632565.1 uncultured Marinobacter sp.
GCGTTTCTGGCCCAGGTGGTGTTGATGGTTATCTGGCTTCTGGGGCTAATTACGTAAGGAAGACCGGAAAAACGAGACGCCGACTTTCCCAAAGTTTACCCCCGCATCCAACCCGGGCGTCTCAGGAAATACGAAAATCCCATCGCCTGACAGGGGTCCAACCAACTGGTTCGCCCCCCTCGCCCAACCTGTCGTTTTAGATGACGCAAAACAAGATTTCGAGAACCGTGACACATCGAGTTTATTCATGGTCCATTAGACTCTTTCCCTCAGGCCTCGTGTAACTCCACGACATTTAATGTTTTTTTGCACGATGCCTCGAATCGCGTGACCGCATAGGATCCTCGCCAGAATTTCCAATACAGCCGGACAAGGACTGTCGCCATGACCGCTTTACCGAAGAAGTTAATTTCACTTTTTGCATTTGCATTTCTGCTCTCAGGGTTCGCCAGAGCAGATCTGCTTGAAGTGGATGAATCGGGCAGTGTCGCCTATTTCATTTTCAGTTCACCGAACAAAGTCGTGCGATACGACATGGCAAGCAGCTCATTTCTCCCTGAGATTCCGCTCCCAAACATTCCGACTGCCGCGGCGCCAACCAACGACAAACTCATTGTCGCCTATGATCGAAGTGCCTATGCAATTGATCTGGTGACGGGCGTATCCAGCTTCATTGGCAACACCAGCGGCACCGTTACAGACGTCCAGATCGTTGGCGATGCGATTTACCTGGCACAGGGCTTCGATGAGGTCACAGCCCGTTCCCTGAGCGATTTCTCTCTGATCGAACACAAGTCGTTCTGGTATGGCGGACAGGGTGCCGTTAGCTCTGCCACCCACAGAGCCATCCTGTTTCGCGATGAAAATGTTTCTCCCGCGGACCTGCGAAAAATCCCGTTGAACGAAGATGGGAGCATGCAATCACTACAAAACAGCCCCTACCATGGAGACTATCCTGCTGCAGATCAGCTCTATCTGTTTCCTGATGAGAGCCGAGTTATCGACAATGCCGGTATCATTTATTTCACCAGCGACATGACTTACAGCGGCAGCGTGGCAGGCGGGTTTGATGACATGACCTTCTGGCAAAACGACCTGCTGATCAGGCGTGACAATATCCTGTATCACTTCAACAGTCAGTTGCTGGACCAGGGGCAGATGTCTCTTCAAGCCGCCCCAACAAAGCTTCTGAGTTATGGCGACTCTGTTTTCGAGTTTATGGTCACCAACGATGTGGTCACCGCAAACGAACTGGATTTGAGCACCCTCTCCCAACCGCAACCGGGAACTCCTCCATCGGCCGAATCGCTGCCCTATCAACCTGAATTTATCGAATTTGATTCAAGCACCGGCAACGTATACCTGCTGGATAGAGAAACTCTGGGACTGTTTGTCTGGTCTGCCGATTCCGAGACCTATACAAACAGCATGGGGTTACTGGCGCCCCCGGATTGGATGACTTTTTCAAGCGCCCATGATCGGCTCTATCTTGGCTACAGCTCTGGGGCGATTAAATACGTGGACCTGACCGCTACTGAACTCAGTGAAACGTCATTGTTGAATTTGCCTCAGAGCGTTAGAGGTTTGAAGGCCGCTGGCAACTTCTTGTTTGCGGTTGATCCGTCGGGAGCCTGGAGCAGCCATTACAGCATCGACAGTGCCGGAACGATCCTCGATTCCGAAGAATGGCGCAACGAAAGCAACGAATACGTCTGGAACCCGACAACAGAGCGCATTTACCACCTTCGCAATGGAATCAGCCCGAACGATATTGAGTGGGCGGAACTGGATTCAACGACCGGCATGCTCGGAGCAGAAGGAGACTCCCCCTATCACTCCAGCGAATACGCCGCAGCTCCTCTTCACATTGATCCAACGGGGCAACTCCTATTGGCCGGCAATGGTAAATTCCATGATGCAACGACGTTGACCGAACTCAATTATCTGTCCAACAACATCACGGATGCGACCTGGCTCGGTGACGATCTGTACACAATTCATGACAACAACGGCACCTACTATCTTCAGCAGTGGAGCTCCAGCTATGAGCGCCTGGCGAATATTGAGCTAGAGGCACAGGTGCCGCATACGCTTCTGACCTACGACGATCGGTTGATAGTCATCGCAGAAGAGAGTGTCGGCCCACGTTTTACGGTCATTAACCCGAATGTCGACTCGGATAATGATGGCATCGGAGATCTTCAGGACAACTGCCCCGCAACGGCAAACGAGACTCAGGATAATTTCGATGGAGATTGGCAGGGGGATGTTTGCGACAGCGATGCTGATAACGATGGCATTCCGAACACTGTGGAAGAGGCAGAAGGCCTGGATTCACTGAACGCTTCAGATGCAAATCTCGATGCTGACGGTGACGGCTTCAGCAATCTTGTCGAGTTCCGCCTTGGAACAGAGTTAAACAATCCAGACGATTTCCCCGTGGATGACACTCCATTCAGCGAAGATTTCGAGTTTGGATTCTTTCCGCTGGATTTCACCCAGGGCATTGGCAGCAACGCGGACTGGTATGTAGACAGCTCAGTGGCTCGAGGGCAATACAGTCTTCGTTCGGGCGACATTGGCGATTCTGAAGTCAGTGTCGTTCAGTGGAATTTCGAAGAACCACTCCCCGCCGGATCCCTGACGTTCGACTATTACCGCTCAGCCGAAACCTGCTGCGACGGCCTCCGCGTTACTGTCGGGGGTTCAACCTTCAGTATGTCGACACGAAGTGATCAGAACTGGGTTTCAAACACGGTTCAGATCCCCGCCGGTACCAACGCCATTACCTTCACCTACCGCAAAGATGGATCCGTCAGCCGAGATCGGGATTCAGTGTGGATTGATAACCTTGTGTTTACAGCGTCTCCCATAGAAGACCCTGAACCCCCGGAAACGCCAGAAGACCCTGATAGAGACGGCGACGGCATCCCGAATGACATCGAAGAGCTGTACACCGCACTTGATCCTGACGACCCAACAGATGCTGCTCTGGACTACGACGGTGACGGAGTCAATAACGGGACGGAGGTGTTCTCGGGTTACAACCCTGATCAACCAACCACATTCCCTGTGCATCAGTTGATGGACGAGTATTTTCCCCTGGGTGACATCGTCTGGGTCTTCTCCAGCGAGAGTGGAAGCCAGCTTGTTACCTCAGAGAAGCTTGCAGGCGATGGACGATCCGTTAAAACGGACGGCGGTTTCGAGACCGTATTCGAGCGACGGCCTGACGGTGTTTACATGATTGAAGACAGAACCGCTTCCTTAAGCTCCATTAACCCAGGGGCATACGAGTGGCAGGTCAAGTTTGACGATGGTTTGATCGCAGTGCCTGCAGAGATGCAACTTGGTGAAGTTATTCAATCATCATCAAGGGGACGTTTTTTCTCTGACGGATCTTTTCAAATTGGGTTAGAGGTCACCTCCACGCTGGAGCTGGTGGAAGAAGGCCGCGTTGATTTTAATGGGCAGTCCGTCCCGCTCATGTTTATTTTTGAGCAGTTAACTTACCGGTTTGACGATGGTTACACCGACACCACCTATCTTTTCAGAGCCTACGCTAAAGGCATCGGTGAGGTACTCAATTCCTACTCGGCAGAAAGGCAGCTAGACCAGATGAGAGTTCAGACGTTGGACGAAAGCCTCGCGACTGAATCAAGAGCTCAATCTAGCAGCGACAGCGGCGGTGGCGGCGCAACGTCTGGCGGCGTTTTGATGTTCCTGCTGCTACTGGCCGTGGTTCGAAAAATCCTGCAACGGCCCGAATACTCGCAGAAGCTGCAATAGACAAGCGACCGGGAAGACGCAATGAGACTTCACGCCAGTGGGCTACCGCCGACACTTGGCTGGCGTGAAGAAGTCACCGATGACCCTGGCACTTCTATGGTATGGGACACCGAAATGCCCTCATATGCAGGATATAGGCGTCCAGCGCCCGGTGGAAGTTGCCCTGGGCACCCTCCACAGTAACTGGCTCGGGATCCGAATTGACCGTCCCTAAATCAATTCAGTCGCCCAATATGAGAG
>CAZWEP010000134.1:0-3890 GCA_964632565.1 uncultured Marinobacter sp.
GCCAGAGCCAGAGCCAGAGCCAGAGCCAGAGCCAGAGCCAGAGCCAGAGCCAGAATTTTCGCCGGCGATTGCGTCTGCCTTTTTGCCTATTCAGGACGTTCGCAATTCAAATGCCTGGACCATTCAGGTGATCGCTGGCAATCGGGAGCAATCGGTGGTCAGTTTGATCGAGCAACACGATTCTGTCGTCAGTATCCGGTATACTTTGACGGAGCGGCAGGGAAATGACTGGTTTGTCGGCTTCTTCGGGAACTTTGCAACAAATGACGAAGCTCGGGATGCCCTTGACCAGTTGCCGCAAGAGATCAGGCAGCAGTCGCCCTGGATACGGAAATTGAGCGGCTTCTAGTCTCAGTGATGGGTTTTTGGCACTAATTCTGCTGCCGTCTTCTTAAGCGAGTAGAGGGCGGCCTGGCCCACATTTCTTCACAGCGTTGGCGCCGCCAACATTCGTAAGTCGCGGTCGCGCGCCCTAATATTAAACCGCTTAGGTTTGAGTACGTATTTGTACGCGTGTAAAATGACCAGCCCTCATTTTTAGAGTCAAAGAGTGATGTCGAGGTCTGCGTACCTTAACTCTTTGATAGAAAAGCATTTCTACGCGAGAGAACGCTTATGATGACAGGTTTGTATCATCCCGACGAATTCAGGGACAACTGCGGATTCGGTCTGATCGCCCACATGAAGGGCGATGCCAGCCACAAGTTGTTGCAAACTGCCATCGAGTCACTGACCTGCATGACCCACCGAGGTGGTATCGCTGCAGACGGCAAGACCGGCGATGGTTGTGGCCTTCTTATTCAAAGCCCCGATGCGTTTCTGCGCAAAGCGGCGAAAGAAGCTTTTGGCAAAGCCCCTGAGGGCCTGTTTGCTGTGGGGCAGGTCTTTCTGAACCCCGAAGAAAGCAAAGCAGCCGCGGGCAGGGCAGCCGTTGAGAAACGGTTGACAGAACAGGGCCTTGAGATCATGGGTTGGCGGAAGGTGCCAACCGACGAGAGCTGCCTCGGCCCTATGGCCCTTGAGTGTCTGCCGTGGATTGAGCAGGTCTTTGTCGTCCCAGGCAAGCAGACCGAGAAAGAGTTCGCCATTGCCCTCTACGTTGGCCGACGCCACGCAGAGCGTGACATGGCAGACGATTCGGAATTCTACATCTGCAGCCTGTCCCACAAGACGTTGGCTTATAAAGGCCTGATGATGCCCGCAGACCTTGCTAATTTTTACAAGGATCTGGGCGATCCGGACCTGGAAACCGCAATCTGCGTGTTTCACCAGCGCTTTTCGACCAACACGATGCCCAAATGGCCGCTCGCGCAGCCGTTCAGGTATCTGGCTCACAACGGTGAGATCAACACGGTTGATGGTAACCGGAATTGGGCCATCGCACGGGCTGCCAAATTCAGTTCTCCAGAACTGCCGGACCTGCAGACATTGCAGCCGCTGGTCAACCTGACCGGATCTGACTCCTCCAGCATGGATAACATGCTGGAAGTCCTGCTGGCCGGTGGTGTGGATCTCTTCCGTGCGGTTCGTATGATGATTCCGCCTGCCTGGCAGAACGTGGACACCATGGATTCGGATCTGCGGGCGTTCTACGAGTACAACTCCATGCACATGGAGCCCTGGGACGGGCCTGCAGGCCTCGTGCTTTCAGACGGCCGCTACGCAGTGTGTATGCTCGACCGCAACGGGCTTCGGCCTGCGCGCTGGGTGATTACCAAGGACGACTTCATCACTCTGGCCTCTGAAATTGGCACTTACGATTACAAGCCTGAGGATGTCGTGGCCAAAGGCCGCGTCGGCCCGGGTCAGATGCTGGCGATTGACACAGAATCGGGCGAGGTTCTGCACACCAAGGACGTCGATGATCGTCTGAAAGGTGCGCAGCCCTACAAGCGCTGGCTTCGCGAGAATTCACTGCGCGTCGAAACAACGCTGAATCAGGACACCCCTGAATTCAAGCTGATGCAGTCTGAAGACCTTCAGGTTCACCAGAAAATGTTCATGGTGTCCTATGAAGAACGAGATCAGGTACTGCGTCCGCTTGCCGAGAATGGACAGGAAGCCGTGGGATCCATGGGCGATGATACGCCTATGGCTGTGCTTTCCAGCCGTGTCCGTCACGTTGCTGACTATTTCCGTCAGAAGTTTGCCCAGGTCACTAACCCGGCGATTGATCCGCTGCGGGAATCTATCGTGATGTCTCTGGAAACTTGCATTGGCGCGGAACGGAACGTCTTTGAGGAAACTCCGGATCATGCAAACCGCATCATTCTGACCACGCCGGTACTGTCGCCTGCGAAGTTCCTGCGCATCGTCAATAACGATCGGCCAGGGTTTGAAGTGGCTCAGATTCGCATGAGCTACCGCCCTGAACAGGGGCTCAAGCAAGCGATCCAGCAGGTGTGTGACGAGGCGGAGCAGGCTGTCCGTAATGGCAAAGTTATTCTGGTATTAACGGAT
The DNA here is from genome assembly GCA_964632565.1 of uncultured Marinobacter sp. GTDB lineage: Bacteria > Pseudomonadota > Gammaproteobacteria > Pseudomonadales > Oleiphilaceae > Marinobacter. The sequence goes on from CAZWEP010000134.1 coordinate 2,461, forward strand.
AAAGATCTGGTGGAGGGTGAGCTCCCGGTGAACGCCATGATGGCCACCGCCGCAGTGCATCACCATCTTGTCGAGAAAGGCTTGCGTTGCGATTCCAACATCCTGGTTGAAACTGGCTGGGCGCGCGACCCGCATCACTTTGCCGTACTGTTCGGCTTTGGTGCGACCGCGGTTTACCCATACCTCGCCTACCAGGTGATGAACGATCTTATCCGCACCGGCGAGGTGCTGATGGATCCGATCGACGCGAAAAACAACTATCGCAAGGGCATTAACAAGGGCCTGTTGAAGATCCTGTCCAAGATGGGTATCTCGACGATCACCTCTTATCGCGGTGCCCAGCTATTTGAAGCGATCGGTTTGGCCGATGAAGTCGTTGACCTGTGCTTCAAAGGTGTTCCGAGCCGCATTCAAGGTGCTGGTTTCTACGATTTCCAGCAGGATCAGGAACAGCTGGCGAGCGTTGCCTGGAAGCCGCGTAAAGCGATCTCTCAGGGTGGCTTGCTGAAGTACGTGCACGGCCAGGAATACCATGCTTTCAACCCGGACGTGGTGGCCAAGCTCCAGGAAGCAGTGACCAGCGGAGACTATGGTCAGTACATGGAGTATGCGGGGCTTGTGAATGAGCGCCCGGTGTCGACGCTTCGCGACCTGCTGGTCTTCCGGAAAGACCTGAAGTCCATCGACCTATCGGAAGTTGAGCCCGTTGAGAATATCTTCCCGCGGTTTGACTCAGCTGCCATGTCCCTGGGCGCACTGTCTCCGGAAGCTCACGAAGCGCTGGCGGTTGCGATGAACACGCTTGGCGGTCGTTCCAACTCGGGTGAGGGCGGTGAGGATCCTGCTCGTTATGGCACGGATCGTCGCTCCAAGATCAAGCAGGTGGCTTCCGGCCGGTTCGGTGTGACAGCCGAATATCTGCGTAGCGCCGATGTCATGCAGATCAAGGTGGCTCAGGGTGCCAAGCCCGGTGAGGGTGGGCAGCTGCCAGGCGGTAAGGTCAACGATCTCATCGCGCGTCTCCGGTATTCAGTGCCTGGCGTGACTTTGATCTCGCCACCGCCACACCACGATATCTATTCCATCGAGGATCTGGCGCAGCTGATCTTTGACCTGAAGCAGGTCAATCCGAACGCGCTGGTATCGGTCAAGCTGGTGTCTGAGCCAGGCGTTGGTACGATTGCCGCGGGTGTGGCCAAAGCCTACGCCGACCTGATTACGGTATCGGGCTATGACGGTGGAACGGCGGCCAGCCCGCTCACGTCCATCCGCTATGCCGGATCGCCCTGGGAGCTTGGCCTGAGCGAAACTCAGCAAGCCCTCCGTGCGAACGACCTGCGCGGCAAGATTCGTCTGCAGACCGATGGCGGTATCAAAACCGGCCTGGACGTTGTGAAAGGCGCGATTCTGGGCGCGGAAAGCTTCGGTTT
>CAZWEP010000135.1:0-3745 GCA_964632565.1 uncultured Marinobacter sp.
CAGGGCATCAATGTGAACAACCCCAAGTTGCGCCGGGATAACCTCTATGCCTGCACAAAGGGCTATGGCCAGTCGGTGATGCCCTTTTCCGCCAAAATAGGGCGCTCCATCAGGGCCAATGTGCATCAAAATACCGCCTTCCTCGCGAAAACAACCTGTGATCAGGGATTGGCGGGTGCGAAAGATTGATTCGGTACGCACCTGATCAAAAATGTCATCCAGTTGTTCGTACCGCAATCGGATATCGTCCATTGACCGCATCCGGTCAACCTTTCCCGACTGCTGGATTGATTTTATCATCTGGTCAAACAGCCCTGTTTGTTCCCATGGAACCCCGTCGAGCCAATGTCTTTGGCACGCTCGCACCACGCTGAGTTCAGAGACAGGCGACAGTTTTTCAGTCGGCCATTCGCTCACGACACGTCCACTCTGCTTCGAATTCCAGTGTTTGAGACGCCATTCGATCTGGTTTACCGGGATCCACAAACGTTCGGCGAACAAAGGGGCTCGCGCACCGAACCGTTTGCGGTTTTTGCTATCGAGGTGAAGGGCTTTAATCCGACTTGTCCAGTTCCTGCGAAACTGGGCGAATCTGGATTTTTCCGTGATACTCATTCCGTTGATTATCTCGTTTCAGTGGGTGTCGAGTTTAAGTTAGCTCAGGGCAGGGGGGCGAGAAAGGCCGCTACCACAACCTCATTTTGAAAAGGTGCCAGCCAGGTTTCTTTGACCGCTATTGGTAATTGAGAAACCGTTTTCTTAAGCCCGCGAGCCAGTCCATCTACGGATCTTTCCGTCAGAAATGATTCCAGCTCGTCTTTGAAAACGTCGCGTACGCCACCGCGGCTGTCTACCGACAGGATGGGTGTTCCACAAGCCAGTGCCTCGGTGAGGACAATTCCCAACCCCTCATACTCCGAGGCTAGGACAAACAGTTCCGCCTGTTTCATCCAGGGATAGGGGTTCGTTCGCTTGCCCGCGAAGAATACCTTGTCTGCTATACCCAGAGCTTCCGCTTTTTTCTCAAGTTGAGCCCGCAGAATTCCGTCGCCGACAATCACAAGTGAAAGGTCGAGTCCTGATTTCGCATAGGCTTCCAGCAGCAATTCATGTCCCTTTTGCGGCACGAGGCGCGCAACGTTGAGCAGAAACGGGGACTCTGGGACATCCGGGTCAGGTTGGTTTGCCAGGTGCTGAATCTGCTCGACAGGGCAGGGATTGGTGATCACTCGCAAACTTGCAGGTTGGATGTTGCCCTTGGTAAATGCTTCTTGCGCAGATTCCAAAACCCCTGATGAGACGCAAGCCAGATTCCGCCCATGGAACACCAGTTTCCACTCCAACTTTTTCTGCCAAAGCGGACGATCGTAATGGATGACATTCTCTAGCACGTAAATGTTTCTTTCGTCCCGGAAAGACCAGAAGTATTTGAACGTGCCGAGCCCCCGAAAAATGATGCGATCAAATTTCCCGTATTGCTTTTCAATGTTTCGAATACGGCGCTTGAGGAGCCAGCCGCTAAGCCAGCCAACCCACATGAAGTGAGATTTCGGAAGCAATACTCCCAGAAATAGACGCGAGAGCAGAAATACGGGAATGCCAATGACGGATTTCAGCAAAGCCTGAAGCTGGTCGAAGTGATGAAGTTGTACACCGTCATTAGATGGCAGCAAATCGTTGGGCTTGTTGCGACAGGCGAGCAGGTGGCTCTCATGGCCCTGGTCTGCAAAGGCATCGGCGAGGTTGACTGCAACCCTTTCCATTCCACCCATTTTTAGGCTATGGATAACCACCAGCGTTCTCATGCCGATTGGGCCTTCTTGATACCGTTCTCAGCCCAGTAGGTGCGGTTATCTTTAACGGCCTTGCGAATAGCCCTGTTTTTCGCCCAGATCTCAGGCTTGGAGTATCCGCGGGCATGGTCTAGATGCAGGCACACGGTGCTGAAGCGGATCTGGTGCGATTTGTGCCCGTAATTCCAAAGCCGTTCTCCCAGTTCCCGGTCCAGACCGCCATATTGCATATCTTCGTTAAAGCCATTCACGGCGATCAGGTCGCGGGTCCAGGTAGAACTGTTCATTCCGTTCCAGGATGCTGCAGCCGGAGTGATGGCGTTCAAAAGTTTTCTTTTAAGCGACGAAGGAGAGAGTTTCCAGAGCTTGTGGTTCTTCGGCTGCCCGTGTCTAACCAGCCACTTGGGATCAAAGATGACACCTTCGCGAATATCGGCATCGGAAATCGCCTTCGAGACGTCCATGGTCAGTTTGATATAGCCACCTGATAGGAAATAGCCCGGCTCTGCTAGACGGCGATGGGTGGCAATAAAGCCTGGTTCTGGAATGCAATCGCCATCGGTAAAGATCAGGTAGTCACAGTCGGTTTCCGCGATTGCTTTGTTCAGGATCTGGCACTTTCGAAAGCCATTATCTTCGTGCCAGACGTGATCAATCGTGATCACACCGCGATCTCTGAATGAATCGATGAGTTGGCGGGTTTCGTCTGTCGAGCCATCATCAGCGACGATCACCCGGAAGTCTGTATCGGTCTGGCTCTCGTAGCCGGTCAGCACCTTGCTGAGCCATAGTGGCGAGTTGTAGGTGGTGATAACGACACCGATGCGCTTTGGAGACATGAATTCCGCCTGGCCTGATGAGTGATTAAAACGCCGACTCAACGTTTTAGGTTACCGGATTATACAGCGATAAAAGCAGGGCAACACCGCCCTTTACGGTCGTGAATACCGAAGCCGCCTATTTGCAGACTCTGCCGGGCTTGTAAGGGTGCGGAAGACCGGTAGGCCTGTGGCGGAACCGTTTGTATTCCCACTGATACTGTTCCGGCGCTTCGCGAACCACGTTCTCGATGGATTTGTTGAGTGCGGTTGTAGCGATGACCGGGTCTGGATCTGCAATGTCGGGTTCACACTCCCGGATGATCAGGCGGAATCCCTGCCCGTCTTTCAGGCGCTCTGCATAGGTGATCAACGCCTTGGCGCCAGATTTTTGCAGCAGTTTTGACACCAAGGTCATGGTGCGGACTTCCATCCCAAACAGTGGAGCGTAGGCATTACCTTTGCCGCGAGGACTCTGATCCGGAAGAATGCCGGCTACTTCCCCCTCACGCAGCAGCGTAATCAGACGGGCCAAGCCCCGGCGATCGCCGCGAACCAGCTCGGAACCTAATCTTCCGCGAACCTTGATCATATAATCCTCGAACTCGCGAATATGCGGAGGGCTGTAGAGTGCGGCCATGCGATAGCGGGATGAAAAATACAGCCCAGCCAGTTCCCAATTGCCAAGATGAGGTGCCAGAAGGAGAAGCCCGCGACCATCTTTTTTGGCCTCGTGAAGCAGGTCTTCGCCGACGACCTCCCGAATTAGGCCAAGGCATCGTTCAACCGGCCACTCCCACATGAGAGGGATTTCCATCGCCGTCTGGCCGGTATGCCGAAGGCTGGAACGCACCAGTCTCTGTCGCTGGTCATCATCGAGCTCGGGAAAGCAGATGCCCAGATTGATTTCGGTGACTTTGCGGGTGCTGGTGTTGAACGTCCAACTGATCGTGCCCAAAAGTCGACCGACGACATGGGCGAGCCAAAGAGGGAGTTTGCCTGCCAATCGGAGTGCAAAAATCAGAACGCTAGCTTTCGAGATGGCCATAACGTGCGGGAATGTCAGCTTTTGTCAGGATGGGAGGACGCTATCACCATCCCGGGGCAGCGGCAAGCAGGGCTTGTCGAAACCTT
>CAZWEP010000136.1:0-3738 GCA_964632565.1 uncultured Marinobacter sp.
GGCTTGTAGGTCAGAGGTGCCCAGTTCTGGTCCCATTCCCGGGCCAGCGAATCCAGGTACAGGTCTTCCCGGCGGCGGACGCCCCAGTAGAGGTGGGTCGGCTGGTTGAAGTTGGTTTCCTGCAGGTAATCCACCAGGCTTTTCATTTGTGCAAAGCCGGTTCCAGCTGCCACCAGCAACAGTGGCTTGGTCGGCGCAGAGGCGAGGCAGGCGCGGCCGTTTGGCAGCTCGATGGTGACTTCGCCGCCGGAGGTCAGTGCATCAATCACTTTCTGCGCAGAGACCCACTCCGGCGTTGCCTGTATGTGCAGTTCAATCAGCTCCGCGTTTGGGCTGCTGGCGATAGAGAAGTAACAGGGGTCCGTATCCGGCAGGTTGACGGACAGGTACTGTCCCGCATGGAAAGACAGTTCGCGACGCCGTGGCAGTTGCAGCTCCACGCGGTACACGTCATGGCTGATGGACTTTACGTCCATGACCTTTGCCTGAAACTTGCGGGGCTGGTTGTCTCCGGATGCCATAACGGCCTTTGTCTCCAGTTCGAGGTCACCAAGCGCGATGGTTCGACACATCATCAAGCGCTCACCGACCGGAATGATCTGTTGGTTTCGGGTATTCAGGGCCTCGCCGCTTTCAAGGCGGGCTTCGCACAGTTCACATACGCCATTGCGACAGGCAGCGGGCACCGCGATTCCGGCCCGGTTTGCCGCTTCCAGTAACGTCTGATCGCTGACGGCGCTGTATGTCAGATTCGCCGGACACAGGGTGATACGAGCAACGTCACTGGGCATATCAATCGGGGCGTTTGCCTGGAAGTTCAATGCCCAGTCGGTCCCAGAGTTCATCCACTCGATGTTTGACCTCATCGGTCATGGCGATGGCGGTGCCCCACTCGCGATCGGTTTCACCCGGCCATTTGCTGGTGGCGTCCATCCCCATCTTGGAGCCGAGTCCCGACACCGGTGAGGCGAAATCCAGGTAGTCGATCGGAGTGTTATCCACCAATGTGGTGTCACGCGTCGGGTCCATTCGGGTGGTGATGGCCCAGATGACGTCTTCCCAGTTACGCGCATCCACGTCGTCATCGGTCACGATCACGAACTTGGTGTACATGAACTGCCTCAGAAACGACCATACGCCCATCATGACGCGCTTGGCATGGCCCGGGTACTGTTTCTTCATGGTCACCACTGCCATCCGATAGGAACACCCTTCTGGTGGCAGATAAAAATCGACGATCTCCGGGAACTGCTTTTGCAGAATCGGAATGAACACTTCGTTCAGAGCAACACCCAGGATGGCAGGCTCATCAGGCGGGCGGCCGGTGTAAGTGCTGTGATAAATCGGGTTCTTGCGGTGTGTCATCCGCTCCACGGTGAACACCGGGAACTGGTCTACTTCGTTGTAGTAACCAGTATGATCACCGAACGGCCCTTCTGGCGCCGTATCATCCGGGTAGATGAAACCTTCCAGAACAATTTCGGCACTTGCAGGCACCTGCAAATCGCTCAATTCACATTTGACGAGCTCGGTGCGACTGCCCCTGAGCAGCCCTGCAAAGGCGTACTCGGAGAGGGTGTCCGGCACTGGTGTCACGGCACCCAAAATGGTCGCCGGGTCTGCGCCCAGCGCGACCGCTACCGGGTATGGCTTGCCCGGGTTCTGTTTCTGGAATTCCTGGAAATCGAGCGCGCCACCGCGATGGCTTAACCAGCGCATGATGAGCCGATTACGCCCGATGACCTGTTGACGGTAGATCCCCAGATTCTGCCGTTCCTTGTGGGGACCGCGGGTAATCACCAGTGGCCAGGTCACCAGGGGGCCGGCGTCACCTGGCCAGCAATGCTGGACTGGGATGCGGTTCAAATCCACCTGATCCTTTTCGATCACAACTTCCTGACAAGGCGCCGATCGCAGAACCTTAGGACTCATGCGCATAACCTGTCGGAACAGCGGCAGCTTCTGGATGGCGTCTTTAAAACCCTTGGGGGGATCGGGTTCTTTCAGGAATGCCAGTAACTTGCCAATATCCCTCAGCGCCGTCACGCTCTCATGCCCCATGCCCAAGGCAACGCGCTTGGGCGTGCCAAAGAGATTGGCCAGCACGGGCATGTCATGCCCCTTGGGATTTTCGAACAACAACGCAGGACCGCCTGCCCGCAGGGTACGGTCGCAGATTTCGGTCATTTCCAGATAGGGATCGACTTCAACGCTGATTCGCTTCAATTCGCCCAGTTTTTCCAACTGGTCTATGAAATCGCGCAGGTCGTTGTATTTCATCGCTTGCTCCGGTTTCCTTAGGCGTGGTGCGGGAACAGAGTGGAGAAGTACGCGCGCGAGAAAAGTCAGATCAGCACTGTCGGGGAGCTTTGTCCGGACCGTGCATTGCCAGGGATGGCAATGCCGAGCCCCCATGGATGGGTTCACGGCGTGTCCGGGACAAAGCGCCCCCGCAGTGCTTGCCCCGGGCTAAGCGCGCTACCGGGGGCAAGCAACTGCTGGATGACTAGCGACGCTTCATCGACTGGAAGAACTCGTCATTGGTCTTGGTTTCACGGAGTTTGTCCAGCAGGAACTCGATGGCAGCGGTATCGTCGTCCATGGAGTGCAACAACTTGCGTAGAATCCAGACACGCTGAATATCCGCCTCGCTCATCAACAAATCTTCGCGACGAGTGCCGGAGCTTCGAATGTTGATGGCCGGATAGGTGCGCTTTTCCGCAATCTTGCGATCCAGATGCACTTCCATATTACCGGTGCCCTTGAACTCCTCGTAGATCACTTCGTCCATCTTGGAGCCGGTATTGACCAGAGCGGTTGCCAGAATAGTCAGGCTGCCACCCTCTTCGACATTACGGGCGGCACCAAAGAAGCGCTTCGGCTTCTCCAGCGCATGGGCATCCACACCACCGGTCAGCACCTTGCCCGAGGATGGAATGACCGTGTTGTAGGCCCGAGCCAGGCGCGTGATGGAATCCAGCAGGATGACCACGTCTTTCTTGTGCTCGACCAGACGCTTCGCCTTTTCGATCACCATTTCTGCCACCTGAACGTGACGCGCGGGCGGCTCATCGAACGTAGATGCGATGACTTCGCCTCGCACGGTGCGCTGCATCTCGGTTACTTCTTCAGGACGCTCGTCGATCAGCAGCACCATCACATGGCACTCTGGATTGTTACGTGTAATCGACTGGGCGATGCTCTGCATCAGCAAAGTTTTACCCGCCTTGGGCGGAGAAACGATCAGGCCACGCTGGCCTTTACCAATGGGCGCAACCAGGTCCAAAACCCGTGACGACAGGTCTTCGGTACTGCCGTTTCCGGCTTCAAGCATCAATCGCTCGTCCGGGAACAGCGGCGTCAGGTTCTCAAACAGGATTTTGCTGCGGGCATTGTCCGGTTTATCGAAATTGATCTCGTTGACTTTCAACAGCGCGAAGTAACGCTCGCCATCTTTCGGCGGGCGGATTTTGCCAGCAACCGTATCACCGGTGCGCAAGTTGAAACGTCGAATCTGGCTGGGCGAGACGTAGATGTCGTCAGGGCCCGCAAGGTATGAGGCATCGGCAGAACGCAAGAAGCCGAAACCGTCTTGCAGAATCTCCAGTACGCCATCGCCATAAATATCTTCACCGCTTTTCGCGTGTTTCTTGAGAATGGTGAAGATAACGTCCTGTTTGCGCGAACGAGCCAGGTTATCGAGGCCCATCTCTTGCGCAATATCGAGCAATTCGGGCA
>CAZWEP010000137.1:0-3725 GCA_964632565.1 uncultured Marinobacter sp.
CGAGTTCTTTTCCCAAAAGAAAAGGCCTACCAGCCCCGAACCGGCGACTCCCCAAGCCCCAAACCCTTAGGCCTCGGAAATAGACTCACGCCCCCGACGCCACCCCAGCACAAACACCGTCAGCGCCGGCAAGAACGTCAGGGTAACGGTCGCCGCCCCCAGCAGACCAAACAACACAATGGCACCCACGCCGCGATAAAGCTCCGTACCCTCACCCGGCAGGAACACCAGCGGTGACAGTCCGCAGATGGTGGTCAAAGTCGTCATGGCGATCGGTCTCAAGCGGGTTTCCACCGCCATGATGACCGCATCCACTACCGAAGTAGCCTTGTGCCTGAGATTCTGCCGCGCCTGCTCCACCACCAGGATCGGGTTGTTCACCACCGTACCCATCAGGATCAGGAATCCCAGCATGGTGATCATGTCGAAAGGCTGACTCAGCGGGCGAAGGCCCAGCAGCGGCAGTAGGCTACCGACCAGATTCATCAGCGACAGACCAACGATACCCCCGGCAATGCCGAGAGGAATGGCCGTCAGAATCAGCAACGGGAAACCCCAATGGGCGAAAATGGCCACCAGCAAGAGGTACACAATCACCAGCGCGATCACAAAATTATCGGCCAGTGCCTCCTTAGTGGCATTCAACTGATCACTGGCTCCGGAGATGTCCACCGACACATCAATCGGGATTTCGCCGGCTTCCTTCATGGCGCCCACGAGTTCCTCTTTCACCCGCCGCACACCCACTTCCAGCGGCACATCGTCCGGAGGAATCACATTCAGCGTCACGGTACGGCGCCCATCCAGTCGGCGCACCGTGCTTGTGTCCACCGTTTCCTCAATCGTTGCCAGGCTGGAAAGCGGCAGTGTTGGTCCCGCCGGCGTATGCACCATCACGTTACCCAGCTGATCCAACTCGGGTTGGCGACCGGCCGTTCCGTAAAGGTAGATATCAATCTTGTCGTCACCCATGAAGAAATCATCGATGTACGCACCCTCGGTTAAAGACGCCACCGTGAAGCCGATGGCTTCTGTGCCCAACCCCAGCTCCGCCGCTCGATCCCAGTCTGGCCGCACCTGAATCAGTGGCTGCGCCAGGGACAGGGTGGCGGGCCGGCTCTGTATGCGGGGGTTATCGAAGATGCTGCGCGCTCGCTGGTACGCGGTATTGGCCACCGAGTAAATGGCCACCAGGTCCGGCCCGGAAATGTCCAGATTGATACTGCGGGTGCCACCGTCGTTGCTGGAAATAATGGAACCCTTGGCCGCGAATGCGCGCATACCCGGGAACTGCTCGTAAAAGCCGGTAATCTCTTCCATCAATACCTCGATGTGCGAGGGATTAATGGTTTCAGCGATGATCCGGATGCTGGTCGGCGAGGCACCAAGATTCAGGTAGGCCATCGGCGGTACGTCGGTTTCTCCCCGCTCATACGGCCCCGGGTCCGCCTCCACATGGGGCAGAAAGTGCGCTTCCACCTGCTTGGCGATGGCTGCCATCTCGTCCAGGTTGTATCCCGGCGGGGCATTCATGAAGGCAAAGGTTTTGGGCTCCTCGCCCTCCGGCAAATACTCCGCCGGTGGCGTCAGGAACAGGATGACCCACAGGCTGACACCCACTGTGCCGACAATGGCAACGAGCCGGCGAATGCGTCCGCCGACAATCCACCGCACCGCGTTCATCAAGGCGCCGGCCCAGCCGCCCGTCACCATATTGCCCTGGGCATCCGTGGTCGCCGCACCCCGGCCAAAATCCAGCCTCGCGCTGAGGGTCGGTATCACGGTCACGGCGATGAGCATCGACGCCAGGATGGCAGAAGAAATGGCAATGGCGACGTCTGAATACAGCTGACCGGCTTCTTCTTCGATAAACAGAATCGGCAGGAACACCAGCATGGTGGTGCTTGTGGAGGCCAGTACCGCAGGCCAGACTTCCTGAACCCCTTTCAGCGCGGATTCAAAACGGTCCAGGCCGAGGCGTCGATGGCGCTCGATGTTTTCCAACACCACGATGCTGTTGTCCACGGTCATCCCGATGGCGAAAGCAACGCCGGCAAGAGAAATCACATTGATGGTGCGCCCGGTGATCATCAGCCCCATGAACGCTGCGATGGCACACAGGGGAATGCCAATGACGCCTGTCAGCGTGGCCCGTTTGGAGCGGAGGAACAAAAACATCACCAGAGTGGCGAATGCAGCGCCAATGCCCAGATTCGTCCACACGTTGGCGATGGACGCCGACACGTAACGGGCGTCGTCCGCCGTCAGCGCCAGTACCATGCCCTCCGGCTTCAGAATTTCCTCGTTGATGGCGTCGACTTCTTCCATCATCAGGCGTTTAATGCGTATGACGTTGGAGCCGCTTTCGCGTCGCACCTGCAGACCGAGTGCCCGCTGGCTGTTAATCCACGACAGCTCCCGGATCCTGGAATGTCCCTGTTCAACCCGGGCGACGTCAGAAAGCCGGACCACGCTGTCGCCGTCCCGGGCAAGCACCAGTCCGGCCAGGTCTTCCTGATCACGGAACCGGCCCACGGTCCGCAGCAGATATCTGCGCTTGCCCGCCGCCACTTCGCCGCCCGAAATATCCTGGTTTCGGCCGTTCACGGCATTACGCACATCGATCAGACTGAGGCCTCGCTGGGCCAGCTCGGCCTCATCCACTATGATCTGCATCTGCCGATCCGCACCGCCACCGACGCCGACTTCCGAGACACCCGGCACGCTTTCCATGCGCGGCCGGACGCGGTCTTCGATAAAGTCCCGCATCAGCTCAATGTCCAGCTCACGGGGGTTATCCGGCAGCGTGGTGACACGGAAATACATAAAGGCATTGGAAGAGAAAGACGCCGCCACGATTCGCGGCTCGTCGACGTTCTGGGGGTAGTCCGACACCTGACTCAGGGCATTATTCACCTGGATGAGGGTTTCCGTGATGTCCACGCCGTATGGAAATTCCAGCTCAATCTCGGCAGCGCCGCTGGAGGCACTGGACACCATTTCACTGAGGTTGGGCACGTTGCGCAGGTAGCGTTCCTGCTCGATCAGAATCTCTTTTTCGATGTCCTGCGGCGTCGCGCCGGGCCACCGGGTTTCCACGGTCACCGTCCGGGTTTCGAGATCAGGAATCATCTGTATGGGAATGCGCAATGCGGCCACTGCACCGATGACGGCAGCGATCAAAGTGACGACGGCAACCAAGGTGCCGTGACGGATGACACCGGCGAACATCAGCGTGCACTCCGCTCGGCCAACCTCACTTTGGCGCCTTCCCGCAAGCTCTCGTTGCCTCGCACGACAATCCGCTCATCGCCTTCAAGGCCGCTCATTACCTGAACACGGTCGTCAAAACGGACCCCCAGCTCAATGCGCTTTTCCCGCACCTGATAGAGATCTTCTTCGGCTTTTTCCGCAATCCAGACAGTGACCCGCCCCTCCGGATATCGATTGATCGCATCTCTGGAGACGGTCAGACCACTGGCCCCGGTACCCGTTTGCAGCGTGGCTTCGACCGCCATGCCGGGCAACAGGGCCGATTTGGATTTTGCGGACGCCCGCAACAGGAAGGTTCTAGCCTGCCCGTCGCTGACCGGCACCAGGGCCTCGATGTTCAGCGGCTCCAGTTCGCCCTCTTCATCCATTGGCGTCAGCATGAGTTGGGCGCTGTCGTCCACCTGGCCGTAGAACGACTGGGGCACCTGAAAATCCAGTCTCAGACTGGTCAG
>CAZWEP010000138.1:0-3655 GCA_964632565.1 uncultured Marinobacter sp.
GCGCTATCCTCCGGCTCATCAACGAGGTCGAGCAATCGATTGAAAGCATCGAGCAGCGGTGCATCGACATCATTGACGGCGATACCGAGTGACTTGTCGACTGGCTCCCGGGCAATGTGGCCGGGGTTCTCCAGTATCAGATGCGACAGCGTCCGAAAATCGATCTCCATGGTGAGCCCCAGATACGGCTCCTCCTCGGAGGCCTCGATGATTCTGGAAACCACCGGCAAGTCAATGGATGTAATCAGAAACTGGCTGGCGTCATAGACAAAGGTACCTTCACCGACCACGACCTGTTTTCGCCCCTGGCCAATCAGGCAAATACTGGGCGCCAGCATGTAGCTGGTTGGCTCCGTTGGATGATGCCAGCGATGAAGGCTCAGGCCCTTGATATCCGTGTCCAGACGGTTGATGCCATCAGTGACCTTCTCAATCCTGGCTGCGAGACCCCGGGTACCACGGTCATCGTTCGGTAGGGGTTGTCGTTCACTCGCACGCTGCGTTTTGTCAGGCATTGCTAGGTTGCCTCCACGAATCACTGTTCCAGAAAATTGAATGAAAAAGTCAGGGATACAGCGTCCTGACTTGATTCAAGCTCAAAACCAACCTCAGTTCACGCTCTGCACCTGCCGAAAAGAGAATCAGGCAACAATTCGACAGTATCGAGCCACCCTCACGACAAACGTCGATTGAGGAGCGCCCGCGACTCAGCAAAAACCGGGGCTATTTCCACCAGGCACCAAACTTTTCCGGTTGCGGATCAGCCAACTCAACCGGTTCGCCAATCATCGGCGTCAACAGGTCGAATGAACGGCCCTTGCTCGCCGCGACCATCCGCTCAAACGGCTCCTCCCACGGGTGCCTTGCAAGCGTAAATTTGCCAACGTGGGACTGAATCACGGACTTTGCACGAAGATCCTCAGCGGCAGCCGCTGCTTCTTCCGGGTTCATGTGAATATAGGGCCAGCGAGGGTCGTACTGGCCACTATCCAATGACACCAGATCAAAGTTCCCGAAGCGTTCGCCCAGTGTTGCGAAATGGGGGCCATAGCCGGAATCCCCGCTAAAAAGCAGTCGACGATCGGGTGTTTCGATCACAAATCCCGCCCAAAGAGTCTTACCACGCGTCAATAGGCGGCCGGAATAATGACGGGCCGGAATGAGGTAAATGCGTACCTCGTTGCCCAGCGCAAAGCTCTCATACCAGTCTCCCTCCCAGACCCTGGATGCCTCATAGCCCCAACCTCTGAAGTAACTGCCGACACCCAGCGGCGATACAACCTGAGCCACCTGGGATTGAAGATCCATGACGCTGGGGTAGTCGAGGTGATCCCAGTGGTCATGCGTGATGAGCAGAGCATCAATGTCCGGGAAATCAGTGGCCGTGTAGCCATTGGTGCCTGCGTAGGCGGCATTAAGAAGAGGCAAAGGCGCTGCGTAGTCACTGAACACCGGGTCAATCAGGATGCGCTGCCCATTCAGTTGAAGGAAAAAAGAGGAGTGACCGAACCACACCACCAAGTCTTTTTCAGACTCATAGCCCTTCAGATCGGTTTTCATGGATGGAATCGATCCGGTCGGTGCCAGCCCATCACTATCGGAACGCAGATTTTCAAGCAATACTTCGAGAAAGGATTTATCGCCAGCGAACATGGGAGTTTCGACGAGATTCTGAAACTGCCCGTTCCGGTAATTGGACGATCGTTCAATCGTAGACAGGCTCTCTCCTTCGGGCAATTGGCCGAATTTGGGGTGCTGCAGATAAACCAGACCTGCAACGATCATGATGACGACAATGCCGAACAATCCGTAAAACACGTTTCTTGCCTTTCTTCTCATAACGCCCGTGACCGATCCTGATTTAAGCATTCAAGAGGCAACGTTCCCGCCCCTCCGAAAAACCATTTAACACCACTGAATAAAACGCGTTCACCTCTTTTCCGTCGATTACGGAGGATTGGGCAAGAAAGCAACAGAATCTCGATAAGAAGGCTAAGAGTGGAGGTGCTCAAATGGTTGGTATCACTGAGTTCCAATGAACCTAGAGAAGGAGACATACTCATGCCCAAAAACCAGACCCCGGAAACACGCATCTCAGGCAAACAGGCTCACTATGCCGCGGACATGCAAAACTCCTTTGCCGGCCCCGCTGAATACTTCACCGGCGACGTTCGGGTGAATGTCATCTTTCCCGAGAACGACATTGCCCACTATTCCGGAGCCTTTGTCACTTTCTCGCCAGGCGCGCGCACGGCATGGCATGAGCACCCGGCGGGCCAGCACATGGTGGTCACCGAGGGCACGGCCCTGACCGGCACCCGGGATGGCAACGTCGTCAAATTTCAGATGGGCGAGGCTGTCTGGTGCCCACCCGACGTGGACCACTGGCACGGGGCAACACCGGATTGCGCCATGACGCATTTCGTCGTGACAGCGAGTAAAGACGGCAAAAATGTCTTGTGGAAAGAAAAGGTGAGTGAGGAGGATTACCAGAAAGCCGTTGCTGACACCCAGTAAAAAGAGGCCCCCGATCAACTGGGGGCCTCTTTTTCATCTGAGTATTTGTCTTACTGAAAGACCGGAAACTGACTTGCCTCTCCGTAGTCCTTGATCGGCTCCAAAGCACTCAGCGCGTCCATGTCGGCCTGTTCGATTACGAAATCCACCGCGGCATTATTCGCCATATGGTCCGGGTTGGCGGTTTTGGGCAACGGCAAAAGGCCCAGTTGCAGGTCGTAGCGAATACAAAGCTGAGGCACAGAGACGTTGTACTTCTCCGCCATTCTGATAATCGCCTCATTTTTGAACAGCTCCCCATGACCCACCGGAGAATAGGCCTCAACCAGCATGCCTTTATTGCGTGAATACTCGATCAACGTACTCGGGACGTTGGTCACGTGCGCCAGGATCTGATGAACCATCGGCGCGACACTACAACCTTCGAGGATATTATCGATGTCTTCTTCCCGGAAGTTGGATAACCCGATGGCTTTCAGTTTTCCGGCCTTATAGGCATCCTCCAGGGCGCGCCAGGCCTCCTGATTGCCCTCAGCGAAACGGTCTTCGGATCCGAAGTGATCCCAGGGTTGCGGGCTGTGAATGATCATCAGATCAAGGTAGTCGAAGCCCATTTTCTCGAGCGATTCTTCAATCGCTGCTACGGCATCGTCATAGGTCTTGTGACGGGCAGCCAACTTGCTCGTGACGAATACTTGCTCACGCTCCAGAGAACTGGCGCGCACGCCGTCCGCCACTTCTGCCTCGTTACCGTAATCCTGGGCGGTGTCGATGTGCCTGTATCCAAGTTCGATGGCTGTTTTGACCGCATTGGTGGCGGATTCACCTTCAATCATCCAGGTTCCGAGGGCAAGCTTCGGAATCTTGACACCATTTGGAAGGACGTAGGTTTCTTGAAAAATCATGTTCAGCGCTCCTGACTGTTGTCGAACACAGCAAATTGTTTCGCTGTCTGCCGAAATGCGTACAACTGGTGTCGCAATTCATACCTGAAATTTTCGTTAAACAGGGAAGAAACGTGAATACATGAATATGTCCCTTTCTTGCCTGAAACTCCAGACAAGCAAAGGGCGGCCGATCATCAGGTCGTGCAAGAGCATTCGTTATTGGGCCATCAAGGCAGCCAAACGGATGATCA
>CAZWEP010000139.1:0-3441 GCA_964632565.1 uncultured Marinobacter sp.
ATCATGGGATCATGCAGTGGGCTCTGCTGACAGGACAGGAGGTCTTGTGAAAACGTTTATACGGACATCCCAAGCAAGCTTGTTGCTGATCGGCCTGGGTTTGATCGGCGCGGGGGCTGCCAGCGGGGAAACGCTGTCTCTGGCCGGCTCTTATTCACCGTCTGAGGTTGTGGGAGGGCGCCTATCCTATCGCCCCGACCCTTTTCCGGTGGTTTTCCCCGCGTGGCTAGGAACGCCTACCCTGTTTCTGGAGTTTTCTCTGAACACCTGGGTTGAATACGGGCGGGATGACGAGGCAATCACCTCCCTTGCACTGTCGCCTGTGTTGCAGTGGCCGCTCTTTGGCGATCATGACTCGCTCTTTCTGGAAGCCGGAATTGGATTGGCGGTGATCGATTTTATTCAAATAGGCGGGCGTGACCTGTCTTCCCATTTCCAGTTTGAAGACCGGATTGGTTTGAGCTGGGCCTACCGCGGCAACCAGAAGGCGAGCCTGAGTCTGAACATTTTCCATTATTCCAACGCCGGCCTAAAGCAACCGAACCAGGGTCTGGATCTGTTGGTTCTGGGCTGGAGTTATCGGTTATGAGCGATTGATGGAACTTATTGACTGGAACCACTTTCAAAAACTGCAAACAACCAAACGGGAACAGGGGTGAAGCGGCAGAGCGCTGTAGTCAACGTAACATTGGCGTTAGGCCGACCGGAGATGCTCCGATGCCGACAGAATTCGATTTGGACGCTCTAGCGCAGGAAATGAAGGTAGCACAGGACTCTGCGGGGCAGATCCAGCCATTTACAACACGCGTTCAGGACTTCGATCTTTCAGCTGCCTATAAGGTCGCGCACCTCATACATGATGCAAGGCTGACAGAGGGGGCCACGCCGGTCGGGAGAAAGATCGGGTTCACCAATCCTAACATGTGGTCTAAATTCGGGGTTCGTGAGCCGATTTGGGCGTATATTTACGACACAACGGTAGTTCAGCTGCAAGCCCCCCGGGCCACGTGCCGGATCGGACGATTCGCTGAACCGAAGATCGAACCCGAGATCGTTCTCCACTTTCGGACAGCTCCTGCAGCGGACGCCCGGCTCGCCGATGTTGTGAATACAATTGATTGGGTAGCACCCGGGTTTGAAATCGTGCAATCGCATTTCCCCGGCTGGAAGTTCCAGGCACCCGATACGGTTGCTGACGGAGCTCTACATGGCACGCTATTAATCGGTCCCTCCCAGCCAATTTCTGAACTCGGAAGCGATCCCTGTGCCGCCCTTGAGACCTTCTCTCTGACCTTGTCACGCGACGGTCAGGTCGTCGAAACAGGCAAAGGCTCGGATGTCCTCGGGAGTCCACTTGCAGCCATTGTTCATTTAGTGAACGTGTTGGCGAAGCAACCCGATTATGAGCCATTGAAAGCCGACGAAGTTGTAACTACGGGCACGGTCACGACGGCGCAGTCCGTCCATGTTGGTGAGACCTGGCAATCCAAAGTGCAGGGCATCGGACTAACTGGCCTTGAGTTGGAGTTCATACAGGGAAAATAATGATTAAAACACGGTCTGTAATCGCGTTGGGAGCAGCAGTTACTCTTTCTGGTTGTGCCGCGATGTACCCACAATCCCGAGAGGCATATATTGAGGAAGTCACCAACTATGATGGTGTGTTCAATGCGTTGGCACTCATTGAGTCCGCCTCTGTTTCAACACCTTTTGAAGATGCAGTGGCAAATATAGAATCTCAAGTCAGCAACTGTATTTCGACTGATCTGGAAGAAGCTAGGGTTGGCGCGCATTTCACCAACTTTTCTACGACGCTGGAGCGCAATAACACGACGTTCAAAAAGGTGAGTAGCGAACGCGCCGGCCAGGATCAGACCCAAATCGATATTTATACAGGAACGAATTACCGACCGGTATTCGACGCAATTCAGCACTGGGCCGGTGGAAGCAATGCATGTCATGGGGTTGGAGGGAAAGACTGATATCCGTGAGAGATCTGCGCGCGATTGAGCGTGTAGAAAAGTTGTAGTGATTAGGAGGCAGCTGAGGCGGGCAAAAGGCACCAGAAGGAGGGACAAATGACGATCAAACTCTACGACTGGGGTCCCTCACCTTTCTGCCTCAAGGTCCGGGCAATACTGGATTACAAAGGCGTTCCCTACAAACGGATCAGTGTTCTTGGCAAACGCACGGTGGAGGTATACCGGCGCGGCGGAATTGGCAAAGTTCCGGCGATTGATATCGACGGACGTTTCCTGGCGGATTCGACCAACATTGCTCACGAACTTGAACGCCTTTTTCCCGAACCACGCATTATCCCGACCGATCCCGCTGAGGCTGCGCTTTGCCACGTCCTGGATGATTGGGCGGATGAAGCTCTCTATTTTATCGGCCTCTATTACCAGTGGATGGATCCCAAAGGGGCAGCGATGGTTTCAACCGCGTTCCCTGGCCCGGTTGGTAAGCTAGTGCTTCCTCTTTATAGGCATCGCCTCCATGCTCAGATCAAAGGCCAAGGCACGGGAAGAAAACCACCCTCCATGATTAGGGCGGACCTGCTTCGGGAGTTGGATACCGTTGAGGGTTTGCTGAGCGGAAAGGCGTTCCTTCTGGGTGCAAAACCTGCACTGTGTGATTTTTCGTTGATGGCGCAACTGGTCTACATGTCCCGTCCACCGGAATCTGCCAGGGAAGTGACCACGAGGGGAGTAATCACAGCTTATCTGGACCGAATGCGGTCATTTCGGCAGCATGCCAAGAGTGATGGCTAACTCAAGCGCGACTCCCATACGATCGCTTTCCCAGGTTCCAGAAGTACTCTACTCCCTGCCACATCTGGTGATATATTAATCAAATCCAACCAAATCCCATTCTGGTGGTAGTGAGACCAAGCGTGCCGACAGGATGTGTGTTTCCTGCTGTCAGCCCCGCCTGCCACTTGTGATCTCTTGAGCGTTAGCCCGATGGGCAATGGTTCCCGAACCATGCCAGCCGTTGATGTTTGCGAACGGCGACCGTTATTGAGGAGAGATCGCATGAAACCTGCTCTTTCTACGTACCACCCTGCCCGGGCCCTCGGCCTATCCGCGCTCTTGAGCCTTACCGGAGTGGCGCTTGCCGGCGAAACCCAGGTATTTTCCGGGGAACCTGTCGCGGTCGGAAACGGCACCGCGCGTGTCGTGATGACAACCAATTCGGGGAACGAACCTGACTCCCTGTCGGTGATGATGACCCGGGACGCCCTCGAAGGGCTGCCGGAGGCCAGCGCCGATCAGGAGGTGTGGTTCTTTACCTTGCCCATGCCAGAGAACGCCCCGGAAACCGGGTACAACCATGTCGTTCTTGACTGGAACCCTTCCGGGCACCTTCCCGAAGGCATCTACTCCGTGCCCCATTTCGATGTGCATTTCTATCTGATCAGCAATGACGATCGTGAGGCAA
>CAZWEP010000140.1:0-3181 GCA_964632565.1 uncultured Marinobacter sp.
CGCCGTATCTGACTGGAGCTCTATTGATGTATTGCACCAACCAATATCTGCGCGGGGTATTCCTGATCCTGATGACCTTCCTGTTTTCCGCATGCGGAAACAACGAGGAGCAGGCCGATGCCACGCCCCAGCCGGAGCACTTTGCCTCCGGCGACGAATGTCATGTTTGTGGCATGCTGATTGAGGAATTCCCTGGCCCGAAAGGCGAGGCCATCACCGAGAAAGATCAGCGCGTGCGCAAGTTCTGCTCGACCCGCGACATGTTTGCGTGGATGTTGCAGCCGGAAAACGTAAACCGCAGCCACACCCTGTTTGTCCACGATATGGCCCAGACGGACTGGCAAAGCCCGGATGATGCAGCCCTGATCGATGCACGGGAAGCCTTCTATGTGATTGGATCCGAGCGAGACGGTGCCATGGGCCCGACCCTGGCGTCCTTTGCCGAGAAGTCGGGTGCCGAGGCGTTCAGAAAGGAGTACGGGGGGCAGGTGCTCGCCTACCGGGACATCACCCTGGAACACATCAATACGGACATGCCCATGGGGGATATGCACGATATGGGAGACATGGACGCTTCAGCGATGGAGCAGTGAACGGTTTCCCCCCCCTGCAAGAAGTTTCAGTGTCCTACATGTTTATCGGCGATGACGTTATGGATCTCTTCGACTGAGTGCACATAACGAACATAGTTTTCGACGAATTCGCGTCCCTCGGCGACGGTCTCTGCGTCAGCGCCTTTCCTGACCTTGTGAAATTGCGTCAGAACAAATTTAGTGACGTTGTCACCCAACTTCTGTGCCAGGGCATCAGCATCACCGTCGGCAAGCGCCTTGTCGGCGGCCTTGGCTGCAACGGACGCGCTACCTGCCGGCTGCAATCCGGTGTAGGGTGCGCCCTCAGTTGCCCGGTGCAGGCGCACGAGTGTCTCGAAGAAGAACTGGTCAGCCAGATCACGGGCCTTCGGATCAAGGTTTCGGACCTCAATGGTGCTCCGGAAGGCGATTTTCAGTTGGTCTTCATCTTCTGTTCCAACCCACTTGAGAACGGGCCTCAGAGACTGCTCATTAAGGGCTTCTCTTGCGTCTTCGATAACCGGCCCGTCCAGAGAATCACAGTGAGCGAAACTGACTGAACTCCAAAGCAGCGTTCCAGTGAAAAACGCAACGGTGATGATTTGTTTGGTTTTCCTGCATGTATTCATGATGCACCTCTCGGTAGTGTTCGGGATTGATGGGCGACATGGGACGACGCCGTATGTTGCCCGTTGCAAATCCAAGGTGACTGAAAGTAAGGCTGCTGGCGTCCGGATTCAGGAATCCGAACGTTCGAATTTTTCATTGAACGCGGATTACCGGTTCCGGTTCAGGCGGCGATACTGGGAAGGGGTCTGGCCGGTGGAACTTTTGAAAAGAGTGTTAAAAACGGATTTCGAGTTGAAGCCGGATTGGTACAGGATGTCGGTGATGGACGCGGTATCTGCGGGGTCTGCAAGGCGCAGGCTGGCATGATCGATGCGGTACCTGTTCACGAATTCATAGAAGTTCATACCCATATGCTGGTTCAGTAGCCGCGACAGGTCCCTCGGTGTCAGCTTGCTCAGGTAGGCAAGCCGGCTCACCGTGAGGTTGGAGTATAGGTAGGGGCGGTGCTGCTCCATCACCTGTTCAATTCGCTCGACAAGTTCTTTGGCCGATGAACTGTCGGGCCCAACAGGAGGGAGCTTGACGTCGGCCAGCACGGGGCCCGGAATCCCGGAAAAAACGGCAGGTTGCCGGAATGCCAGTACCGACATGGGCAGCAGAACGAGAATGCTCACGACCGAGGCGGCAATAGTCAACCATTCATGACTACCCGTTACCCGCATCACGTGGGCGACCAGGCAGTAAACCAGACTCAGGGACCAGGCTGCGGCGTAGGCCAGAAGCAGGATTCTGAGCCAGGTCATTTCCTTGTTTCCGAGATTTGAAAAGATGTTGCGAAGCTCAAGTCCGAAGCGCGAGATCATCCTCAGCGTTGCGCACAGATACCCGAGCATTATCCCGTGCAGAGCGATGGCCACCGCGATGGAATTCATCACGCCTGGGTAGTGAATATCCGACAGGATCTTGATCTTTGTTTCTGCCGGCAGGCTGTAGTAGCCGACTGAGAACACCAGGCCAGCCGCGAGAACCGGGGACAAATGTAACAGGTGCCGGGCCTTAAGCTTAAAATCCCGATACATGACCGATTTGGTATAGAGGTAGATGGCACCAGGCTGGAGCATGCCCAGGATGGTGCCCGAGAAGGCGATATCGGGAGACGTGGAGGTGAGGCCGGTGGTGTGCAGAAACACTTCCAGCAGAGTGCCGGTGATACCGGCAATCATAATCGCCAATAACCACCGGGGCATTCGCCGGCCCTTGGCCGTTGCAATGCACAGCAGAATCAGGAAAAGGAACTGCGCAATAACGCCGAACAGAATGAGCTGGGGGAGTGTAAGGAGCACCGCGGCACCAACCGGGCCCGTATCAGCCCCCGGTCATATTCATGAACCGCAGGATCTGGACGTCGCCCTCACTGGAGAAGTGGTGGCGTTCCGGCTTCAGGTCCATGGCATTGATGATGGTTTGCCGGAGTTTGTCGTCGGTGACCGGATTGCCTCGCAGTACGCGGCGGAGGTCTACCGAGTGCTCGTTGCCCAGGCACAGTAGCAGTCGGCCTTCCACTGTCACCCGCACACGGTTGCAGGTAGAGCAGAAGTTATGGGAGTGCGGGGAAATAAAGCCGACGCGGATCGGGCTGTCCGGCATCCGGTAATAGCGCGCCGGGCCTCCGGAATCCTCGGTGGCCGGTACCAACTCATGGTGCTGGCGGATAATGCTTTGCACTTCATCACTGGTGCACAGCGCCAGGCCCCGGTCATGCTCGGAAATCTCGCCCAGTGGCATTTCCTCGATGAAGCTGATATCCACCTGTTTCTTGCGGGCGAATTCAATCAGTTCCGGGATTTCCTCGTCGTTGCGGCCTTTCATCACCACGGTGTTGAGTTTGATGCCGCGGAAGCCGGCTTCACGGGCAGCATCGATGCCGTCCAGGACCCGGTTCAGGTTCCCGGTGCGAGTGATATTGCGGAATTTCTCGGCGTCAAGGGAGTCGAGGCTGATATTGAGCCGGTGCATGCCGGCTTTGCGCAACGGCTCGG
>CAZWEP010000141.1:0-3103 GCA_964632565.1 uncultured Marinobacter sp.
AGAAAATAGGAGCCCGCCGCCAAAAAGTCCCATGTCAGCGGAGCGTGCCAGATGAGCTGACTTGCCTGGCTTTCTGACACCAGCAGTACCGCCGAACTCAATGCGAAGAGCGCGATGCTGGCAAAACTTTTCTTCTGGTCCTGAAGCACGGCAAAGATCAGCGCTGGCACCGCAATCAGTGCCGAGAACATGGCAATCAACAGAGCTTCGATGGAGTTCTGAAGGATATACAGTGAGAGTTCCGAGCGCTCCATCAGGGTGACTTCACCCCAGAGCCCGATATCGGTGTAATTGGAGAAAACCCGGAAATACAGCTCCTTGCCCTTGAAGTTCTCTGGCAAAGAGATGGCGTGCCACGGCCAGCCCGCAAACCGAATCCTGTCGGTGTCGTCGAATTGGCCGTACTGGTAGATTTTCTCGCCATCCATCCAGACCTGAGCAATCAGGTCGACGCTGAAGATGTACAGCACTGGCTCGCGCCAGTCGACGTCTGGAAGTGTTACCCGGAACCAGGCTTTCTGTTGACCATCCCGGTTAGGAGGATTGGAGGGAAATCCAATGGCCTGCCACTGGCCAGGCTCATCCTGAACAACCCAGACAGGCACGCCATTGCCAGTGAACGGTGAGTCACCCCAACGGTACTCCCAGCCGGTGTCCAGGTCCATGCGGGCACTCGCCGGCAATGACACGAGCACTCCGATGAAAAGAACCAGAGCCAGATGCCCAATCCCTGAGCACTTCCATGACGACATACACGCACACCTGTCTTGGGGTGTTACCAGTTAGCCTATTTCAATGGCGCCAACGGCTCATCAGCCGATACGCTGTTCAGATAGGCTCTGTCTGAAATATTGGTCCACTTTCGAATCTGCCTGAGATACGCCTGCTGGGACGTGATGATCTCTCTGGCGAGTGGATCTTTTTCTGCCTCTTCGGCCAGCAGCTTACGCGTTGCCTGCCTGAGCGCGTCAATCACCTCCGGAGGGAAGGTTTCGTGGGTCACCTCCGGGTAGTTCTCTTTCATCTTATCCCATGCCACACCACTGAGGTGCATGCTTTGTGCGTACATATCATAAGCCGCCGTCCGCATCGCTACCCGGAGGATTTCCTGCAAGTCTTCGGGCAGCTCGTTCCAGCTCTTTTCATTGATCAGAAACTGAACCTCGGCACCGGGCTCCTGCCATCCGGAATAGTAATGTTTGGCAATCTGGTGAAAGCCCATCTGAAAATCCAGAGCCGGCCCCACCCACTCGAGCGCATCGATGGTGCCCCGCTCCAGTGACGTGTACAGCTCACCCGGGGGAATGTTGGTGACTGCAACTCCGACCTCGGCCATCACCTCGCCGGCAAACCCAGGCGTCCGCATCTTCAGTCCTTGCAGGTCCTCAATGCTGTTGATTTCCTTGCGAAACCAGCCGCCCATCTGGTTGCCGGTATTACCGCCGGGGAAAGAGAGCAATCCATGAGGACGATACACCTTTTCCATCAACTCCATACCACCACCGTAGTAGAACCAGGCGTACTGCTCCGGGGCAATCATGCCAAACGGCACGGTGGTGAAGTACATGGCGTTGGGAATAGACCCTTTGTAGTAGTAGGACGCGGTATGCCCCATGTCGTACTGGCCCGCCTTCACCATGTCGAAGATACCGAAAGGCGCTTTGTGCTTGTTGGAGGAATCAATCCGGAATTTCAGGCGGCCGCCCGACATTTTTTCGGCCATGGCAGCCATGTGGCGTGTGGTTTCACCCAGAATCGGCGAATTCGGCCCCCAGGTCTCGGCCAGCCGAAGAGTAAAAGTTTGTTCAGCTTGAAGCGTCGTGCTCAGAAACGAGAGGAAAAATGCAAACGTCAGGAGTAACGGTTTGCGAAACGTCAGTGTTGGCATGATCTTACCTGCGCCCGGTTATGATTTGATAACCTGCACAATAGTAGCCTGCCACACGACGATCAGACAATGCAGCGGCCGCCCATCCCGGCGGCCGCGAACATGAGTCAGGTTTTAACGAATCCGTTCAACCAGCCGGTATTCAATCAGAGCGGGATCGTTCTGGATCTCTTCCCTGGTGTAGGGGAAGTCAATCCACTGTTTTGCCGAGTAAGCCTCTGTCATGTCCTTGAAATACGGCGAGGCCGGATCGGTCGACTGGGAATAGGTCACGAATCCTTCCGCTACCGGATTGCCTTCGTCATCCCAGGTGACTGTTTGGATATAGCTGTTTCCGTAGGTCACATCGTAGGTTCCGTCGTTGATGTTGTTGGGCCGCGAGCTGGCGATGGTGAACGCACCCTCAAAGCCCTCACCTCCGAACAACGGAATGGGGGTATCGTGGATTCCGGAAACCTGTAGATCCCCCATAGCGGCGTCCAGAGCCATCGGGGAGTCCTGAATGGCCTTCACACCGTCGGCAAAGGCTGTCTGCACCAATGGGCTGGCGACGTTGAGCATGGCTGGGGTGTTGACCGGATCGGCCGGATCGAAAGGCACCAACCACTTCTCGGGAGATTCGACAGGCAACGGATTGATGTTCCGCCAGAACTCCCGCCAGATGTGTCCGCCTACAGACGTCAGGTTGTGTGTACCATCCCACGCCTGTAGCACCGCACACGCCTCAGTGATGTCCACCAACTGACCATCGCTGCTGAAAAGGGCACCAAGCGGGCAGTAGGCATTCAGGACATCCTGTCTGGCCAGCTGTTCAGACTGCAACGAACTGTCCAGAACAATGTCCTGAAGGTTGGCAAGGTCGAAACCGGTAGCGCCTGGAATGCCATCAGAACCGTCAAGGCGCTGAATAACCTGCTGCATGCACTTGCGGGTGCGCAGCGAGCGTGGGGTTTCCTCGTCACCGATAATCGCCGCAAATCCGGTTAACGGCTCGGCGGGATTGGTTACCCAGTAGCTGTCGTTGCAGTTGTGAACCCAGTCATCGCGACGCAATGAAGGGAGATTGGCACGACCGAACACACCTTCGGCTGGAGCATCAGCATCGGTATCCCACTGACAATCCGCACGCGCACCGTCCATCAACGGCAAACCGGGCGCAAGTGCATCAAAAACGGGTGACAACCCTGTGGCACAGGCCTGCGCCTTGGCATCCGG
>CAZWEP010000142.1:0-3000 GCA_964632565.1 uncultured Marinobacter sp.
CGGGTCAGGACCGATAACGTCGCTGATCCAGCGTCTTCAGCCGGTCCGGATGAAACACCATCAGCCCCGTCACAAAGGTGCCATTCACAAAGCCTTCGGGAATCATGAACAGGGGCAGGTAACGCAGATACTCGTGCACCAGCTCGCCGAAGGTGTAGACACCCGACGTCCAGAGCAGCAAACACATCACGATCCCTGCACCAGCCACCGCAAGACCCGCCCCGAAAAACCCACAAAAAAAGATGTAGGCGAAGAAGTTGCGGAAATTGCGGCGACGCTCCCACAGCATAATGCCGTGGCTGATCAGCGCCGGAATCATCACTGTAATGAGGCCATTGGCGGCAAACATGACAGCGGGTTCGCGCCCGGTGATCACGGTAATCACCAGGGCAATCAGGCCCGCGATGGTGGCAAGGGACCAGCCCATCATCAACGTGATCACGGTAATGCCGAACACGTGAATGGACAGCCCGGGAGAGATGCCCGCCCTCATTTGCCAGAGAAACCCCAGCACCACAGCAGCGCCGTAAAACGTGTGCTGCAACACCGTGTCCTGCCTGAATGCCCGCCAGTCGGTCGACCTCAACGCAGCAATCAGAATCATCAGGAACAGCAACCCTGTCAGTAACATCTGCCCGGTGGAGAGCAGATTCTCGGTCATCCCCATAGTTCAGCCGGCCTCTGATCGTTCATTGCAGTACGAACACGCCAGCATAGCCGACCAATCCAGAACCCAAAGCACTATCACTTACGTTCTACAGGTCGCACAACAAACCAGCTCAACAGAACCAGACCACCAAAACCGGTATACACCGTGATGAACACCCATTCTGGCGCCTGGTAATAGAGCAGGCTTTGTAGCCAATGCTGGATAAACGAGCCGGAGTAACTGTCTGCGCCAGCCTCAGCCCGCAGCGCCATTTCCCACACAGTAAGGGGGCAGATCACACCGAGCCAGGACTGAACTGCGACGATACCGATCGCAATCAAATGGAGTATCCGAAAGACCCGATTCCGAACCCACCGCCACTTGAGAAAATATCCGAGATAGACGGCAACGAGACCGAACACGACGAATAGAACAAACAGCACGTGTACGATAAGAATCGCATCGGCCAGCAGTATCATTAATGATTCGTTTGACACGTTTCACACCCGGCGCCATAGATATTGCGCCCTGGAAGACAGCATACAAAATCACTGGTTGCCAGTGATACCGGCTAATCTTCCAAATGGTCCACAGTAGCAAAAGCTAAGGCCCGACCATCAGTGAAGGCCAACATGTAAGATTCTGACCAGGACGTGACTGATGCGCCGCTGGCATCCAGCAAATCCCAGGTCACTGAGGCAACCGCGCAGTCAGCCCCGAGCCATCTTGAGGAAAGATTCGAGTAGCAACATTGTCGACAGCCCTTTGAATAATAGTCATCCAGATAAGACTGGAAATAATCGGCGAGGTGGGGCATTGAATCAAAAACGCTGGAAACACTCTCCGGCCCTCTGGCCAGGTATGGAAGGGAGAACTTTTCGGCAACACGACTGCCATCAAAGCTCGAAAATGCGGCGACAAAATCGTCGAAGAACGCTATTACGGCGGGTTCTTTTTCTTGACCCATTTTTTTACCTACCTCCCTGTTTACCCCTGCAGCTCTTGAGAAAACCGATGCTCCATGACCTCGTAATGCTGCACTGAAAGATCCGGCTCAAGCTCGTACTCCTCATCTTCCGGATACAAACGCGCTTGCGAAATATCCTCGCCAGCGAACGCCTTGATGGCTTCCAAGTTGTCCCAGTATGTGATGAGGGTAATTTCAACGTTGACAGCTAGAGGCCGACGGAAAATCTGAGCACCGAGGAAGCCTGGTGTGGCGGACGAATCCCTGATGCCGGTTTCGTAAAGATAACCTGTGAACCCATCGCTGTGGGCTTCAGGCACTCGGCATTTCCATTCCCTGGCGATCATGATTTTCTCGACTTCCTCACCTGTTAACGCCAAAACGAAGCAGCGCGTATCACGCTCCTGCCTTCCGAGACTCATTGGCTGCAAACTCGGCAATGATCGGCGGCGTGACAAGCTTTTTGATCATCCAAATAAAAAGCCCAGAAGATAGAATTGCTATCGCGAAGCCGACCCAACGAATGAGGTGGCTAATCTGCTCAAACTCTTCAAATCGCTCTCCTCGTGGAAGCTCTGGAAAATCCGAAAACATAAAAAACTGCATGACCAATCCGCCCAGCTGCCAAAGCACCCCCACGGAAAGGATTCCAATGAAAGCGATGCGAGCCCAGTTCTGTCGTTTCAGAAGCGCTATCGACGATGCCAAAGTGAACACGGCAAGAGTGAAAAACCCGTAAATAAATAAATGAAAGTACTCAGACATGAACCTAGCCATCTCTGGTGCATCTTCTGGCATGTTTTTGAACTCGTCACCACTGAACATCATTGAGACCATAATGACTTGCGTTAGCGATACGAATGAAGCGAAACCTGCCCCAACGATGAATATCCAGGCTAGAACAGTTACAAACGTCGATTTTGACTCCATGTCTTTATTCTCCAATTTTCAATGAACGCTGAGCTTTGCGGCAACAAGGACAACTTCAATCCACATACCAAGCACTGCAAGAAAATTAACAGTGAACACGATTCCTCTGAGTCGCACGTTTTCGGTAAGGATTTGAACAGCACTGTGTAGCACCCGCCCCAGGAAAAACACCCAGGCCAGCAATACGGAGGCGGAACCAGGCGCCAAGAAAAGAAGTACCAGACAAGCGACGTGGAAAAAGAGGGGCCACTCAAACTGATTTGACAGGTTCGCACTTATGCGTGGCTCGATTGCAGCCCATGGATTGCTCCCATCGGGCCGGCGACCGATACCCCAAACGGAAGGGGCTCGCGCGACCGTGAGCAACACGTACAAGGAGGCAGCTAGAGCAACATGCGCCGCCATGGGTATTATCAAACTTTCAGTCATCCTTTACTGCCGACCTCGAACCTTA
>CAZWEP010000143.1:0-2952 GCA_964632565.1 uncultured Marinobacter sp.
ACGACCATGCTGAAGACGGCCGAAAAGCCGCTGGTGATCCTGCGCTAATCAGGATCTGTGACGGAACCGGTTCAGGAGTGCACGGATTGGCTACCTTGCTCAATGGTCTGAGCCGGCGATGCCCGGCCATTGTCATGTTGATTCTGGTTCTGGCATTGGCCGGCTGCCAATCCATTTCACCACCTCAATCACAGGTCCCTTCGGACCGGGCGGAGACGGACAAGCAAGCGGTTGATCCGGCCTACTCAAATCACTTGGATCGGATCGATCGGGCGCTGTCCGAACTGAACGCCCAGGCCTTGCCAGCGGACGAAGACGGCTTCGTCCGCTGGTCCGAAAAACTGCGCGCCGTTGGCCAGGATTTTCTGACGCTGATCCAGTCAGGACCAGCCACCGCTCCCGAGTACCGGCTTTGGGGCGACTTTTTCAACCGGCTGTCAGACACCGTCGAAACGGTGGTTGCCGGTGATGCCAACCTGTCAGAAGCGGAACAGCTCTACGAGCTGGCTGCCCGGCTGTACCCCCTGTTTCTCGAACGCTCCCACCTGCCAGAACGGCCTTTCACCGCCGTGGATGGCGAGACCAGCGCCTATTACGCGGGCAATTACTTCCTGTGCACCATGCCCGAGATGATCGCCGACAGTTACGGCCGCCGCGGTGCAAAGCGGATGGACCAACATCTGGTGCAGGCGATGGAACGGTACCTGGAAGGCCCGTGTGAGCCGGACCTCATGTTTTCGGCGGCGGAAATGCTCTACGACTACGCCCTGGCTTCAGGGTCAGAGCTTCCCATCTACCGTGAGCGGATCGAACAGGCCGATCCAGCCCAATCGACCCCCTGGCTGATCTTGCTGGATAACCTCTCGCTGGCGGATAACCGGGCACAAGCGCTGGCAAACCTGGATCGGGCTCTGGCAGATGCGCGTACAAATCTGGACGACGGTGACGAGGTCAGCGTGGAGTTCGCGAGCGAGGTGGAGCGCCAGCGAACCCTGCTGATCGACGGGCAGGGGACGCTCAGGGCACTTCCGTATCGGCCGTAGGCTCTCATTACCTCGAGCAGCCTTTCAGACCAGCGGCCCCCTTCTCAAGACAAGGTGCGGCTTCAAGCCGCACCGTTTTCAACATTCGAGGAACTCGTTGCGCGGGGATTTTGATTAGTGCGCAATCCCGTTACAGAACCTTTTGTAGTTGACCGTAATCACCACCGGTACGAAGCACGAGCGTGATGTCGTTGTCATTCCGGTTTCGGAAGAACCAGCCATGCTTTCCGGTGAAAGCCGCTTCCAGCTCACCTTCATCTTGTGGCACGCCTCGCCCCTTCTCGTACGAGATGGACTGGCCACCGCCATTGCCGTGGGTGTCATAGTTGATGGGGCCGCCCTCGGAAACCCAGGAAAAACGTGCGACAGCACCTTGGTCCATGGTGAGCTTGAATTCGGTGCCTTCACCTGGTGTGAGAACCACGCGTACTTCATCCTGCCATTGTGGTTGGGCGGGTTCTGCGGCAGGTTCTTCCTCAACGGGTTCAGGCTCAGGAGTGTTCACTGTCTCGGCGACGGGCTCGGTAACTTCGGGTGCCTCCGGGTCGGGCGAGGACTTCACGGCAACCATCTGAGCGGTCTCGTCAGCCGCGGCTTCGTCGGCAAGCTGTTCTTTGATTTCACCCATCTCAGTCAGTCCCAGCAGTCGGCCGGCACCGGTCGGATCCAGGGCGTACTCCGCAGGCATAACCACAGTAAACAGAAGCACCAGCGCCACGATGGCAGCTATGATCGTTGAGCGAATCAGTTTGCCGGTGCTGGGCAATTCTTCACGGCTCGGCATATCGGTGTTGTACATCAGACATCTCCAGAATTAAGCAAAAAAATAGCCGGTGAGCTGGTAGCCAATGAGCAGGAACCCTGCACTCATCATGGCTACGTTGGCGGTGTAGGCGTGGCGGAAAAAACCATCGGTTTTTCGCCAGAAGCTCATGACAATCAGGATCATCGCCAGAGCAAAAAGCTGCCCGATCTCAACGCCCACGTTGAAGGCGAGGAGGTTGGGGATGAGTCCATCCGGGGAGATGTCGTACTCGATGATCTTTGTGGACAGGCCAAAGCCGTGGAAGAACCCGAAGACGAGAGTGGCGGCTTTGGTGTTGGGTTGAAAGCCAAACCAGCGCTGATAGGCTCCGAGGTTGTCCAGGGCTTTATAGACCACGGAGAGGCCAATGATGGCGTCAATGATGTAGCTATTGATCCCGACGTTGAAGTACACGCCCAGCAACATCGTGGTGGAATGCCCCAGGGCAAACAGGCTCACATAGATAGCAATGTGCTGCATGCGGTAAAGGAAAAAAATCACACCCAGCAAGAACAGCAGGTGGTCATAGCCGGTAACCATATGTTTGGCACCGAGGTAGATGAACGGGATGAGGTTCACTCCGGAAATTTCCTGAATGTAGCCCTTGTCGCCCTGGGCAACAGCATGAGCCAGAACATCGGTGCTCAAGCCAAGCAACCCGAGTGTCAGGAATATCCAGAAGAGACGGCTGGCTCGGGACGCAAGGGGTGCACGGCGGTAACCGTCAAGCAAGCTTGGTAGCATAAAGACTCCAACAGTTTTCGTTTCATAAGGCTGCAAAGGCAGCGAGATTCAAGTAGAAGGGAGTGCTTTAGGAGGCCGTTCAAGCCGGTAGCGAAAACTGCGGGGGGAGTCACCGGCAAAAGGAACCGGTTGCCTGAGTGCGGCCATACCCTGGGAGATAAGAGGAATCGTCAGCTGGTCCACGGTGTCGTGGGTATGGTTACCGGCATCGTGATGCCGCGAGGTATCTGGTTCTTGACCGGCATCGTGGCTGTGACGATCATCACTGTGTGAATGATCGGCCTGACCCGCTTCCGGACTTCCTGCCATTTGAGCCACACCGTGTGAGAAAGCCTCACCGATTACCGAGAGTGACAAGCC
>CAZWEP010000144.1:0-2921 GCA_964632565.1 uncultured Marinobacter sp.
GCAAGGACTGCAACTGATTGGCAATTCCCCGACCGGTTGCCTTCAGCCAGGCTTCCTTCAACGTCCAGACCGTCAAGAATTCCTCGTCATCCGCTTCGTTCAGCAGCCAGTCCTGTTCTTCGGGGGCAAACCAGCGACGAACCACCCGCTGCCACTGGGTTTGCCGTTTGATGGGCTCCAGATCCAGCCCAATGCCCGATCGATGAGATAACGCACAGCCGGTGAATCCGTGGCTGTGGCTGACAGACAAGTGCCAACCCGCAGGGGTTTCCGACTGAATTGGTCGACCAGAGACGGGCTTACAGTCAGTGAAACAAACGCCGGAGGCGGAGTGCAACGCGTGGCGAATCAACCATCGGCTGAGCACGAACTCTTGTCTGGCTCGACCTGCAAGGCGACGAAGGCGGGCGGTCTCATCGCCGGTCAGCCAGCGAGGCGTAGCCTGGTCTCCGCCGCAGGGCAGGGCGTCACATAACCAGACGGCCGGAATTGAGTCACGGCTGGAGTCGTTCAATTTCCCACCTGTCATTTCGACTCTGATCCGCTGAATCATCACTCTGGCGAACATACTCGAAGCGGTCGTGCAGTCGGCTCGGTCGACCCTGCCAGAACTCGATACGATCCGGCACAACCCGGTAGCCACCCCAGAAATCCGGTAGCGGCACTTCTCCGTTGCCAAATTTCCGCTTCATTTCGGCGACTTTCTGCTCAAGAAGACCGCGGGAAGTAATGGCCCTGCTCTGTTCCGATACCCAGGCACCAATCTGACTGCCTCTGGGCCTGGAGGCGAAATATTTCAGGGATTCGGTTTTGCTGACCTTTTCGACCCTGCCCTGGATGCGAACCTGGCGGTTCAGCTCCAGCCAGGGGAACAGGAGTGCCGCCTTGGGATTATCCGCTATCTCCCGAGCCTTTCGGCTGCCGTAATTGGTGTAAAAGACGAACCCGGAGTCGTCGAAGTACTTGAGCAGCACAGTACGGATATCGGGCATGCCATCACTGCCCGTTGTCGCCAGTGACAAAGCATTGGGCTCAAGAATGCCGGCATTGCGGGCATCTTCAAACCAGAGCTGGAATTGCTTGATGGGATTGTCATCAAGCGCGTTCCGGTCCAGTCCCTCGCTTTCAAAGTCCCGGCGCATATCGCCTATATCCATGTTTGCCTACCTTGATTGAAGATATCAGTCGGCTGGACCCGCAATTCGGGTCGCAAGCTTCTCAGGAATACGATGCATCTTAGCAATAGTTGTGCGAGTGATCGTATTCAACGACCAGGACCGATGCCCTCTCATCTCAGGAATCAGATCGATGGTTGTCTGGCCAAATCCTGCTGAGTAACAAAAAGATACACATCAAGTGTGACCTGAATCACGTTTCGTTTGCGTATCGATCGTTCAAGTTGCTCGCGGTCGCATGGTCGTTGGTACAGCGAATTCCGAAATCGATTGAATGATGATGAGAGAGACGCAGTTATGTTACTGAATTACGACGGACCTATGGTGGTCGCTTCGTTTGTCGTGGCTATTCTGGCGGCTTACGCCGCTCTGTTTTTTGGCGCCAAATTGGCTGGCCTCGGAGGGGCGTCACGCCGACTCTGGTTGGCGCTCGGAGCCCTCTCAATGGGCACCGGGATCTGGACAATGCATTTTGTCGGTATGCGAGCGAGCCCAATGATGGCGGACATGGCCTACGGTCTGGGACTGACGGTTCTTTCCTGGGTCTGCGCGATCATTGCGTCGGCTATTGCGTTGAATCTCATCGGGCGTGACGAACTGCCTAGAAGATTGTTCTTGTCCGCATCCCTGGCTATGGGAGCAGGTATTGTTGCCATGCATTACATCGGGATGTATGCAATGCACATGTCTGCCGCTCCGATTTTCGACGTGTTTTATCTGTCTGTTTCGGTTGTCATTGCGATTGCGGCATCGGGTGCTGCGCTGGCAATTTGCCGTTGGGTGCAGCAACGGCAGGGCGGACTGGCTGTTGCGATTCAATTTCTGGCGGCCGTGACCATGGCTGTGGCCATTTGCGGCATGCATTACACCGGTATGCTGGGTATGACCTATCCCGAGGGCGCAGTCCCAGCTGCGGATAACTTGCTGCGAGGCAGCTGGTTGGGCCTGCCACTGGCACTGCTGTGTGGCGTGCTTCTGACAGTGGCGATTGGTGTGACCATCGCGGATGTTCGATACGCTCGTCGTGAGAAAGCTCAAATTGAGAAAGAGCAAAAATGGGTTGAGGCCGCAGCATTTACCGATGCCGTGACGGGCCTGGCTAACCGGGCTTCGATCGAGAAAGAGATTCTCAACAAGATCGCGCTGCCCGATGATCAGCAGACACCTTTTGCCCTGGTCTACTTGGATGTCGCCAATTATCGCGATATGTCGATGGCACACAACACACAGACCTTGAATCGGATCGTTAAAGAGATAGGGGCAGCGATAACAGCGTGTGTAGATGAGGCGACAGATGTGACAATCGCCCGCTATTCCTCCGGCTCATTCATGTTGGTGATTCCGCAGCCGGAGTCTGCACAGCAACAGTTCATTTATCGTCGGCTGCGGAATCTGGAAAAGCTGACGGTTGAGGACGGAACGCCTGTTCTCTGGCGTGCCGGTCAGTCACTCTACCCCGAGACCGGACACTCAAGCCGTCGACTGGTTCGCGCAGCCATGGTCAGCAAGCCCCTTAGAGAGGTTGGCGACTTCAGCCAGTTGGAAGATGATCCCACAATGATATCGGCGGTTTCGTAACCAACTGGTCAAAGCACCGCCTTTGAGTACAGACTATCCTGTACCATAGAAAACGTTCCAGCGCGTCTGGAGCGTTTTTTGTTGTTTAGCCATTGGTGTGTCGTGACAACGATAGGTGACTAGGAGAGTCCGGTGTTTGCAAAGAAAATCCCCCTGGTTGTATTGGGA
>CAZWEP010000145.1:0-2887 GCA_964632565.1 uncultured Marinobacter sp.
AACTATCTATCAGGAGACCATTGTGGAACTCGCATGCCTTGACCTTGAGGGAGTATTGATCCCGGAAATCTGGATCGCATTCGCGGAAAAAACCGGTATTGAAGAGCTCAAGGCGACCACTCGTGACATCCCTGATTACGATGTGCTGATGACCCAACGCCTGAAACTGCTGGACGAGCATGGTTATGGTTTGCCGCAGATCCAGGAAGTCATCGGAGAACTGGACCCACTGCCGGGCGCCCGCGAATTTCTCGATTGGCTGCGGGAACGATTCCAGGTGGTTATCCTGTCGGATACGTTTTACGAGTTTGCCATGCCGCTGATGGCGAAACTCGGATTCCCGGCCTTGCTCTGTCACAAGCTTGAAGTGGCGGACAACGGACAGATCACGGATTACCTCCTGCGTCAGCGGGACCCGAAGCGTCAGTCCGTTCGTGCTTTCCAGTTGCTCAATTACCGCGTGATCGCAGCGGGAGACTCCTACAACGACACCACAATGCTGGGGCAGGCTGAGGCGGGCATCCTATTCCACGCCCCCCAGAATGTCATTGAAGAGTTTCCGCAGTTCCCGGCCGTACACAATTTTGACGATCTGAGGCAGGAATTCCTCAAGGCCAGCGCTATCCACGGCGCCTGATCGATTCTCTTCAGGGGAGGCGTCTGCCTCCCTCAAAGCTCCTCCAGGAACTCCATCAACGGTCTGACCTTGGTCAGCGTTTCCTGATATTCACTCTCGGGTTCCGAATCCGCGACAATTCCCCCGCCTCCCCAACACCGTATCGTCCCATCGCCCTGGCATAGCATGGTCCGAATGGCGATGTTGCTATCCAGTGTGCCGTCCAGGCCCCGATAGAAGACAGAGCCGCAATAGGGGCCGCGCCAATGGGGTTCGAGCTCATGAATGATTTCCATGGCACGAATTTTCGGTGCGCCCGTAATGGACCCACCAGGGAAGGCGTCGAACAACGCCTTCAGTGGCGTTACACCCGGTGCCAGTGTGGCGTGGATGTGGCTGACTAGATGGTGAACGTTTCTGTACGACTCAAGGGCAAAGAGCTTGTCGACCATCACGGTTCCGGTAGCTGCATTCAGGCTCAGATCGTTCCGGAGAAGATCAACGATCATCAGGTTCTCGGCCCGGTCCTTTTCGGATCTCTCGAGTTCTTCGGCCAGGGCAGCGTCCTCGGCTGGATTATTACCCCGGGGCCGCGTGCCTTTAATCGGACTGGTTGTGATCGCGTTTCCGTCAATTTCCAGAAACCGTTCAGGTGATATGGAGAGGACAGCATCCGCTCCTGCTCGGATAAAGGCGCTGTAGGGGGTCGGGTTGGCTTCGGCAAGCGCCTGAAAGGCAGTCCAGGGCTCTCCCCGATACTGGCCTGTGAATTCTTGGGACAGGTTGGCCTGATAGCAGTCTCCGGCCTCAATGTAGCGCCGGATCGCTTCCACGCTTGCCTTGAAAGCCTCAGGCGATTGGCGGGCTCTGAATGAAGAGGGCATTGCCCACGGTTTTTCATCGGCGGTGGGCGCGGTTTTCAGCCAGGTATCGAGAGTGTTAAGAAGACTGGCAGGGCACCGTGGGTGTGTCCAAAGGTAGTGGGAATCAGTCCGGCGATTATAGCTTGCGGCCCAGAGATAGAGCCCCGCAGAAACCAGGGGAACCGGAGAAGCCGGGCAGAGCTCTGCGAGATGCTTCTCCCTCGCGTAGCCGAGTTCATAACTAAGAAAACCGATCCAGCCGCCCTTGAGGCATTGTCGGGTGCCTTCGTTATGGATAGCGAAGTCGGAAACCAGTGATTCCATGTCTCCGATCAGTCCCTCGATCGTGGCGGGGCTGGCGTCCCGAACATTGAGGGTTCGGAATTCTGAAGAACACGCCGAAAAACCACTGAACGAGCCGCGGGCTGCGCCTGACCCTACACTCCCCACATAGACGAAATCGCGCTCAATGGATGCGTGCGCCAACAGACGTGTGTACTGCTGCTCACTGATGGGAGTCGTCACGGAAGGATCCAATTTGCCCTCGGAAAATTCGGAAGAATGATAATCAGGCCACAAAACGAGCGTTGTCGTGTGCTGAGTCGCGCTGATTTAATGATGTACTCAAAAACAACCAACTCAAGTGGCTATGGCGGCTCGGCCTATTCTAACGAAAGAGGCCGAACTTCGCGTCTGTTTCATGAACCAACAACAGGAATAAAACCATGCAGCTTTTTTCTCGGGCAAACATGACTGCAGCCTTGTTAACCGGTGTCATTACGCTAGGTTCCGGAGTTTCTATGGCTCAAGAGGATACCGTTGAGGTGAAGATTCCAAAAAACAGCGTGCTTTCAGATGGGGTGATTTCCAAGAAAGAAATGGCGAAGTATCTGGTCATCGGTAATAAGCAGTTGGCCTACCTGGCCGAGAATGCGACGGAAGAATATGCACCGGAGTTACAGAGTGACGGGCAAGCGATGCCGTCTGCCTGGATGCTGATGTCTGATGGTATTACTGTCAAAAAAGTGTCGTTGGATGAGTCGGCTGACGGTGCGCCTCCGCAGATCAGGATTGCTATGTTCCGGGCGGCCTTAAAATCTATTGCACGCCGGGGGAAAATTAACGCCGCAGTTATCGTGTATGCGGGTAGGCTGAGCGAGGACAATCCACAGGAGGTGTTGGTGCTTGAACACGAACACCGTCTTGGCATTTCCGCTACCAAGATCGTTCCGTTCGAAGTGGATAGCGGAAAAGTTCAGTATGCAGAGCCAGTTACGAACAATAAGCCGTTCCAGATGTTTTACGATGATAAAGGGCAGGCGCCTAGCACCAGTTAAACGCTTTTTGAGAAATAGTCGTGGTTTGTTTCAGGTTGTAAGTGATGGGTTAAGAACTGTGAATGCAGTCA
>CAZWEP010000146.1:0-1118 GCA_964632565.1 uncultured Marinobacter sp.
ATGGATACGTTGGGCTGTGGGATTCTTGCCCTGCGTTTTCCCGAATGCACCAAGCTCCTGGGCCCCACCGTTCAGGGCACCGTCGTGCCCAACGGTGCCCGGGTGCCAGGCACGCAATTCTGCATGGACCCGGTCAAGGCCGCCTGGGACATCGGCTGTACAGTTCGCTGGCTGGATTACAACGACACCTGGTTGGCGGCAGAATGGGGACACCCCTCAGACAACCTCGGCGGCATCCTTGCCGTAGCCGACTATCTCTCTCAGGTTAGAATTTCCAAAGGGCAGCCTCCCCTCCAGATGAAATCCGTATTGGAGGGGATGATTATGGCCCACGAGATTCAGGGGGTTCTTGCGCTGGAGAACTCCTTCAACCGCGTGGGGCTGGATCATGTTCTACTGGTCAAAGTTGCCTCGACGGCAGTTTGCGGGAAACTGATGGGCGCCAACCGAGAGCAATTGCTTGCTGCGCTATCCCACGCCTGGGTGGACGGGCAGGCCCTTCGCACTTATCGTCACGCACCCAATGCGGGTTCAAGGAAATCCTGGGCTGCCGGAGACGCAACGTCCCGCGCTGTAAAACTGGCCGACATGGCGATGCGCGGTGAAATGGGGATCCCTGGGGCGCTCACGGCGCCGCAGTGGGGGTTTTACGATGTCCTGTTCAGCAAAACCAATAAGGATCAGGCGTTAAAGCCAGAAGAGAAGCGCCAGTTCAGCCTGCCTCAGCCCTTCGGAAGCTATGTGATGGAGAACGTCCTGTTCAAAGTATCTTTTCCTGCGGAATTCCATGCACAGACGGCCGCGGAGGCAGCTGTCACTCTGCACCCGATGATCAAAGGGCGGCTGGACGAAATTCAAAAAGTCGTGATTACGACCCATGAATCCGCTATCCGCATCATTTCCAAAGAAGGGGATCTGGCTAATCCGGCTGACCGGGATCACTGTCTTCAGTACATGACGGCGGTACCGCTGATCTTCGGCTCCCTGACGGCTGATCACTATGAAGACCAGTTCCACCATGAGCACCCGGAAATTGATGAGCTTCGATCCAAAATGGAAGTGGTCGAGGATGATCGTTTTACCCGGGAGTACCTTGAGCCGGACAAGCGATCCATTGC
>CAZWEP010000146.1:1218-2757 GCA_964632565.1 uncultured Marinobacter sp.
GGGGCCAGAACGTGCGGGGCGTCCGGGTAACGTGATTGATCTTTGTGCCGTATACAGTAGAATTCGGTGTTGTTGCCGCAACGGAAGCTTTTGCGGCCTGCTGATGTGATATTCACAAGGAGTTGACGTGGCCCACGTCAGACTGTTCAGACACTACATCCACCTGCCTTATGTAATACTGGGCCTGATCGACTTTCTCGTTCTGGTTGCAGCCTTTTCGCTCGCTGTATTTTTCAAGTATTTCGGCGACATAGAGTTCTTCCTGCAGAATCTGGGATACCTTTTTCCATCCGCTTCCGTTTTTGCGGCGTTGAACCTGCTGGTGATGATCGCTATCGGTGTCCACCAGTCCCGGCTGGAGGATGGCATGTCCGGCATGATGCTCCGGACGATCCTTTCGCTCATGGTGAGCATTCCTTTATGCGGCTTTGCCTATTTCGTGCTTCCAGAATGGCTCTGGTACCTGGGTTCGAGCAGTGTACTGACGACGGCCACCGTGTTTGGCGTCTTCTTATTAGGTACTGTTCGATCGGTGTTTTTTGCTGTTTTTGGCAAGGAATCCTTCAAAAGAAAGGTTCTGGTGCTGGGTGCTGGATTCCGAGCGCGTCAGATCCTCGAGGACTTGCGCACGCCGTTCAACCGTAAAGGCTTCAACCTCGTTGGATTTGTTGCCCTACCTGACGAGCCAGTGGAAATCGGCGCTCCCCATCTGCTTAACGTCCCCGTCACGCTGCACGATTACGTGCTCAAGAACCCGGTCAATGAAATTGTCGTGGCAGTGGATGACCGACGGAAGGGGCTGCCCATGGAAGACCTCCTCGAGTGCAAGATGGAGGGCATTCGTATTGTCGACGGGGCGACTTTCTATGAGCGTGAATCCAGAAAAGTGGCGCTCGAGATGGTGACGCGAGGTTGGCTCGTGTTTTCCGACGGTTTCACTGTTTCATCCGTTTTCGGCGCTGGAAAGCGCTCGCTCGACCTCCTTGCAGCGAGCGTGTTGTTGCTGGCCGGCGCGCCTTTGATGATCCTGACTGCCATTGCAATCAAGATCGAAGACGGATTGAAGGCCCCTGTCTTCTACAGCCAGGAACGGGTAGGGCTAAACGGCTCCGTATTCAAGGTTCACAAGTTTCGTTCGATGATCACCGATGCCGAGAAAGACGGTGCTGTCTGGGCAAGCAAAAACGATGCGCGGGTCACCCGGGTCGGGGAGTTCATTCGAAAAGTCAGAATTGATGAGTTGCCACAGATTTTCAACGTTCTGAACGGCACCATGGCTTTTGTCGGGCCCCGCCCTGAAAGGCCCGTGTTTGTAGAGCAACTCTCTGAAAAGATCCCCTTTTACAGTGAGAGACACCGGGTAAAACCCGGACTGACAGGCTGGGCCCAGCTCTGCTTTGCGTATGCGGACAACGAGGAAGATACCCGGGAGAAGCTCAGGTACGACCTCTACTACATCAAAAATCAGAGTTTGTTATTGGATCTGTTGGTTATAATTCAAACAGTAGAAGTGGTATTGTTCAAAAAAGGATCAAGGTA
>CAZWEP010000147.1:0-2700 GCA_964632565.1 uncultured Marinobacter sp.
ATACCGGGTCCAGAGGCACGTAGGCGGCACCAAGTTTCCAGAGTGCTATGACGGTCGCCGGTAAATCGACATTCCGGTCGAGCAGGAGCGCGACGACGTCGTCCTGTTTAACACCCTGATCGGACAAGAAACGTGCCAGTTGATTGGCCCGCCGATCGAGTTCACCGTAGCTGTAACATGAACGTTCATCCTGACAGGCAGGTTGATCGGGCTTAGCGTTTACCTGCCGTCCAAACTCGCTAAGAAATCCCTGCTGGAAGTTCCAGGAGGAGGTGGTCCGATTCCAGCCCTCAATTTTCTCGAGATCCTGCGCAGTGGCACCGATCATCTGCTGAATATTCAGGTCATCCTGCTGGTCGGTCAGCGCCTGAACGCTGTCTCTAAAATTCGTCACTAAAGCCTCGATAGTTTCGCGTTTAAAGAGTTCGATCGGATACTCGAAACCAGCCTGCATACCGCTGACCTGCCTCTTGAACCAGACGTCTAGATCTGTCTCGACTCCCACCCGGTCGAGGTTTATCTGGGATCGATGGATGCCGTTCATCTGGTCCTGCCGGTTCCGGACATCCTGGTAATTGAACAAGGTCTGGGCAATGGGGTTGCGCGACTGATCTCGGGGTGGATTGATGGTTCGCACCAGAAGATCAAACGGCACATCCTGATTGTCTATGGCGTTGAGGATGGTTTCCTTAACGTGCTGAACAATGTCATCGAACGACTGACTGCCCGCCAGCCGAAACCTGCAAACGAGCACGTTGATCATTGGCCCGATGACGTCCTTCAGTTCGTCCTGGTTTCTGGCATAGACAGGGACATTGACGATCAGGTCTGTTTGTCGGCTGAATCGATGCAACATCAGGACATACAGCGACAGGAGGACCATGAAAAGGGTCGTCTGATGACGAGTTGCCAATGATTCCAGAGCCTCGATTGCCTGCTCGTCAATTTCAAATTTGACCCCCTCCGACCTGTGCGGTTGAGTCTGAGGCCGATCGAAATCCGTGGGAAGCTCCAATACCGGCAACTCTCCGGCCAGTTGTTCCTTCCAGAAGGATAACTGACCATTCACGGCATCACTGCGCAACCAGTCACGCTGCCAGAGTGCAAAATCCTGAAACTGAACGGGCAGGGGGGGAAGAGGATTTCCCAAGCCCTGGGAGTAGGCGTTGTAGAGGGCGCACAGTTCTTTCAGGAGCAGATCGAACGACCAGCCATCGAACACCAGGTGGTGGATCATCAGGAAAAGAATGTGGTCCTTTTCATCGAGCCGGATCAGCCAGACCTTGAACAATTCGCCTGATGCCACGTCAAAGCTCTCGGCGACTTTTAGCCGCAACGCTTGTTCCAGACTGTCGAGATCGGCTGCGCCATAGTCAGACAGGTTTTGCGGTTCAAGGTGCAAGGACCTGGATTCGTCGACGAGGATCTGAACTTCGCCATCGGGATTGATAAAGTTGGATCTCAGGATCTCATGGCG
This sequence comes from uncultured Marinobacter sp., assembly GCA_964632565.1. Lineage (GTDB taxonomy): Bacteria > Pseudomonadota > Gammaproteobacteria > Pseudomonadales > Oleiphilaceae > Marinobacter. Next base: position 1,478 of record CAZWEP010000147.1, read on the forward strand.
CTGCAGAATCGTATTGAAGGCGCGCTCCAAAGCCGCTGTGTCCAGATCTCCCTCGAAACGGAACACAGCCGGAAGATTGAATGCATAAGAGTCCGGGACAATCTTTTCGTAGAGGTACCAGACCTGTTGCTGCGGAATCGCATAAACCGTTGCATCGTGGGGGCGCTGTGAAATCTGTTGCGTCTGTTGGCCACTTTGCCGTTCTTGATCTATCAATTTAGCCATCGTTCGGACCATCGGTGCTTCGAACAACTTACCAAGGCCCAGAGAAACTCCGTACTGGCTTTTGATCTGGGCCAGCATCTGCGTTCCCAGAAGGGAATGCCCACCCAGGTCAAAGAAATTGGCGTTAACACTCAAATTGGAAACGCCAAGCACTCTGGACCATATGTCACAGAGGTCTGATTCGGTTCGGGTTGCCGGCGGAACATAATCGGACTCTGCGGCAGCTGTAATATCCGGCAAGGGCAGGGCCTTTCGGTCTACCTTACCGCTGGAGGTCAGGGGCAGTGCGGCCAGCTGTATGAAATGCTGCGGCACCATATAGTCAGGCAGATTTTGCCCGATGTGCGTCTTCAGCTCTAAGAGCGATTCCGCAACCTCTGATTTTGCCACGAGATAGGCAACGAGGCGCTGATCGTTCTTGCGATCTTCACGAGCAAGCACGGCGCATTGAGTAATACCGGGGAATCGAAGAATCACCGATTCTATCTCGCCAAGCTCAATGCGCAGCCCCCGGAGTTTTACCTGAAAATCGTTCCGACCTATGTATTCGAGCACTCCGTCTGACCGCATCTTGACGAGATCACCAGTCCGATAAGCCCTGAAAGGTTCATCGGAGAACGGATCGTCAATAAATCGCTCGGCCGTAAGGTCCGGTCGGTTCATGTATCCCCGGGCAACCTGCACACCCGCAATGAGAAGCTCACCAATGAGGCCGGGGCCAAGCAGCTGCATCTGGTTATTAACCACGTACAACCGGGTATTCGGTGGGGCTTTGCCCATCGGCACGGTGTGGTCAAAGGTCTCTTTGCCGCATTGCCACAGACTGGCGTGTACCGCTGCTTCGGTTGGGCCGTATAGGTTCCAGCATTCCGCATCTGGAAATGCTTCGGAGATCCGGGATTCAAGTTCCGTGCTGACCGCCTCGCCGGCAAGGATCAGCCGTCGAAGAGAGGGGCAGTCGGACTGACGGCAGATATCGAGGAACAGATATGCCAGGG
>CAZWEP010000148.1:0-2653 GCA_964632565.1 uncultured Marinobacter sp.
TTTTTCATGGAGGGGACGATCAAGTTGTAGCCTGAGCAGGCCAATTACACGATGGCAATGTCAGACGGTGAGAGATGTGGCGACAATCGGAGTATAAAACCGAATACATCCGGTGAAAGGAGCCTGAACCATGACAGCAACCAAGGCATTCGCGGCACAATCTCCCACCTCCGGCATGGCCCCGCACGACATCACGAGACGGTCGTTACGCAGGGACGATGTTGCCATTGAAATCGACTACTGTGGCGTCTGCCATACCGACATACACTTTGCCGAGAACGATTGGGGCGTCACCCAGTACCCAGTGGTTCCCGGGCACGAAATCGTCGGACGTGTCACGGCCGTCGGCCACGGCGTCAAGGAGTTCCGGGAAGGCGATGTTGTCGGCGTGGGCTGCATGGTCGATTCCTGCCGAACCTGTTCCGCCTGCGAGGCCGGCCTGGAACAATACTGCACCGAAGGCATGACGGCGACCTACAACGGTGAAGACCGTTACGATCATTCCATCACCTATGGCGGCTACTCCGAAGGTGTGGTGGTCAGTGAACGTTTCGTGGTCCGAATCCCGGAGAAACTGGACATCAAAACGGCAGCGCCCCTGCTCTGTGCCGGCATCACCACCTACTCGCCCTTGCGGCACTATGGCGTCAAAGCCGGCCACAAGGTGGGCGTGATCGGCATGGGCGGTCTTGGCCACATGGGCGTGAAGTTCGCCAAGGCGCTGGGCGCCGAGGTCACGATTTTCACCCGTTCCGAGAGCAAGGTTGCCGAGGCCAAGAAACAGGGCGCCGATCATGTGGTGATCTCCACCGACGAGGACCAGATGGCCGAAGTTGCGGAGACCTTCGATTTCATGCTCGACACCGTGCCGGTGCAACACGATCTGAACCCCTACCTGAACTGCCTGACCTACGACGGCACCCACATCATTGTCGGGTTATTGGAACCCATCGAGCCGACCCTCGAGGCAGGTGCGCTGGTGTTCAAACGCCGGGTGCTGGCCGGTTCACTCATCGGCGGCATGCCGGAAACCCAGGAGGTGCTGGATTTCTGCGCCGAACATGGCATTAGCTGCGATGTCGAGATGCTCGACATTCATAACATCAACGACGCCTACGAACGGATGAAAAAAGGCGACGTGAAATACCGGTTCGTGATTGATATGGCAACACTGAAAAACAGCTAGTGGCATCGCGTATAATGCCCGCACATTTCTCAATGTGCGGGTACTCATGAGTTCGGACTACGACGTAATCATCATTGGCGCGGGGGCCGCTGGCCTGATGTGCGCGGCCACGGCAGGGTACCGTGGCCGCAAGGTGCTGGTGATCGACCACGCCAACAAGCCCGGCAAAAAAATCCTGATGTCGGGCGGTGGTCGCTGCAATTTCACCAACCTGAACAGCACCCCGGCCAATTTCCTGTCCGACAACCCGCACTACTGCATTTCCGCGCTCAAACGCTATACCCCGCAGGACTTCCTGGAACTGGTGGAGCGCCATGGCGTAGAGCATGAGGAGAAGGCAGCGGGGCAGCTGTTCTGCAAAGACAGCGCCAAAGACATCCTGAACGTCCTGCTTACCGAGTGCGAATGGGCCGGTGCTGAAATCCGGCTGAAAACCTCCGTATCCGGCGTACAGGGCACCGATACCGGTTACCAGCTGGCCACCGGCGCCGGCACCCTCACCTGCGAATCCCTGATCGTAGCCTGTGGCGGGCTTTCCATCCCGACTATGGGAGCCACCGGGTTCGGCTACGACATTGCCCGGCAGTTCGGGCTGGACGTCCTGCCCACCCGGGCCGGACTGGTACCGTTCACCCTGCAGCCGGAACTGAAGGAGCAGCTCTCACCTCTGTCCGGTGTGAGCTGCCCGGTGGATGTCACCTGTCGTGACCAGCATTTTCGCGAGCCCATGCTCGTCACCCACCGCGGTCTGAGTGGCCCCTCAATGCTGCAGATTTCCAGTTACTGGCACCCGGGTGACAAACTGACGGTAAACCTGTTGCCCGCCAACCGGATTCACGAAGACCTACTTTCCCTGAGGAAAAACAAGCCTCAGTCCACCGTCGGCCACTACCTCGGACAGCACTTGCCCAAACGATTTGCCCAGGCTTACAACGACATGCACGGCTGGACAGGCCCCCTTCAGGGCTATAAGAACAGCGACCTGGAACAGGTAGCGGAAGCGCTCGGCCAATGGCACATCAAGCCCGCCGGAACTGAGGGCTACCGCACGGCGGAGGTGACCCTGGGTGGCGTGGATACTCGACAGCTGTCCTCAAAGACCATGGCCGTACTCGAACGCCCCAATCTCTATTTTATCGGCGAAGTGGTGGACGTGACCGGTCACCTTGGCGGCCACAACTTTCAGTGGGCGTGGGCCTCGGGTGTGGCGGCGGGCAACGTTGCCTGAAGGTGTTCGGGTGCCTTTGGTGGGTGCGACCCTTTATGATTTTTAATCCCTAACGCCCACGAGGGAGTGTTATCCTCAGCGCCTTTAGAGTTCCAACAACCAGACCTGCACACTGAGACCTATGATTACGGCCCTCCACCGTAAAAAGCTGCTGCCGACTCTCGTCATGCTGTTCGCGCTGGCCGGCTTGTCACTCTCGGTAATCGGTGAGGCTTTCTCACACGGTGTGGCTCAAATGG
>CAZWEP010000149.1:0-2536 GCA_964632565.1 uncultured Marinobacter sp.
CAGCCCGCTGCTCCGCCTCGGCCCGAACCGCCTGCTGCTCACTCCGCTCCTGCTGTTTCTGATCCAGAAAACTCTCAATTTTCTCCTGGCGCTCACGGGTGGTGGCATCAGGCTGAGCCGGCGCCGCGTCGATCTGGACCTGTTTGGAGGTGACTTCGGAAGGGGGTCGATCGCCGAAGTGGGTGCGGCCTTCGGCGTCTACCCATTTGTAGACGCCGGCGTGAGCCGTAAGAGGGAACATGCAGACTACAACCAACAAACGTACGACAATCATTATGAACTCCATTTCGTCACACAGCTTCTGATACCCACATTAGCCGACATCCTTCGGCAAAAAGGCAAGACTGTCTGAGTTTAAACCATGGCCCCCTGACTCAGGTTCGGCACGCTCTTCTCCATCCGGTCTTCCAACGTCGACCAGGGGAATTCGCGAATCCGCCGGAGGTGCGCTGGATAACCTTCATCCTCCCACCATGTCAGATCCAGTGTCGCCCAATAGTCCGCCGGGCGTCTGCGCTTGCCCGCCGCATCATACTCAGCTGTGGTGGGGTCCAGTGGGCGGAACTTCTCCAGGGCCGGGACATCTGGTAACGGCTGGCTGACGTCCATGTAGCGCTGTAGTTCGTCCCAGTGCGCATACAGCTCTACTTTGTGGACATCTGCCACCTGGGCCACTGTGGTTTGCCAACCGGTGTAACGGTGGCGCAGGAGCAGCTTGTAGCTCACCGGGCCTTTGGGGTTCACATGGAATGAGATGTAGGGATCAAACTCGATAAACGGCGCTTCAAAGGTTTCTTCACGCCAGGTGCGGAACCTGACCATGCCGGTGGGCCGGAAGAACCCACAACCCAAGTCCTTGACGATAAATCCAGGATAACGTTGTAGACAAAAGGTGAAAGGGTAGCGGAAAAAAAAGTGGAGCCCCAGAACCACCAAGGTCATCAACGAATAACCCCCAACTTTGATCACAGTAGCTATATCCGCCAACACTGAACAGAACAGCAAAAGCTTCAGCATTCCATAATCCGCAAAAGCACCCGCAAACATCAGAAGAAACTGCCAGCGGGTTTTAACAAATTCAGAGGGTTGTTGCTCATGAGTCCAGTCAGGACCCACCCAACCGGCGTCGCCTGATTTGTGCCGGTCCTGATGAGATTTCACATACTGCGGGCGCACATGAATTTCAAGATTGGCATAATCACCCCAAGGCAGTCGCTCAATAAAATCCCCCGCCTCGAGGGACTTGGCAAACCGGCTGATGTTCTTAAGCGGAGCCTGCCCGGGAATGGCATCCCGGCGATAGGCGCCTACGGCATAGGTAGCCTGTGGTTGGTTACCGGCTTGCATGGTGCTTGATGTCCATATCGGTGAGCTGTTCGCTGACTTCACGAATCGTATAGGTTTCCTGCTGACGATCCCAGACCTTGATCTGGAAGGAGAGTTCCAGGCTTTTCAGAGAGTAACGCGTGGTCACGTATTCGTGATCGTGCTCGTTCGGGGCCATTTCCGGGAGTTGGACCTCCGACACCACGAAATGAATAGTATGATTGCCGTCAAACCGGTAATCGACGTGGCGAGTATTGCCTCGCCTGGAGGCAAGCGTCTTGGCCCCAGCCCGGCCGAGTCCCTGATAATGGGTTCGTTCGTATTCCAGTTCCCATTCGACAGTAACAGGCTCACCCGAGATGGCCAATGCCGGTGCAGAAAAGGAAAATACGGATTCTGCTTTTCCCTGCCAGTGCGACAGGTCATTCTCCCGCAGGAAACGGTCCAGCCCACTCCCGGTTACCCTCGTTATCGACAGAGGCATCATGGATTTAAGGAGCTCAAGGTAGGCGACGTCCTCTTCCTGCAGTTCCAGGCGTTGATCTTCCAGGTTTCCTGAAAAAGGGCCGTTCCGCAGCCAGTTGCTGATGGCATCGTCCTTGACTTCGTAATAAAGCCATTCACCCAGCCCATAGATTCCCAGGCCAATAATAGTCACCCAGCCCGCGCTGACCGTCCCCCCCCAACCTAATGCCGTCGCGGCCCTTGATAGCAGCGCCGCCGACACGGCCCTCTCTCCGGTACGGTGCACTAACTGACGCCCCATGGGGGTGAGGATTCGACCAGCAATGATGTCAGAGTTAGTCATGACACCTACCCCCACAGCCTTCGTCATATCGGCTAAGGCCAATTTCAGTCGCCCCTGTAAGATATTTGCAGCGGAATCCCAGACCATCACCGAAACAGTAAACATGCCAGCAAGCCAACCCGCCGCTTGCAACTTGTTTCGGATAACTTTTTCTGCATACCCAGCTGAGGCTTTAATCTTGACGCTTCCGGCCATGCTAGAAAACCATTTAGATTCCTGTTTCCAGACACCAACTTGAGCATCGATCCAAACGGTTCTCTTTGGTAGGGCAGAAATTAACTGTCCGGAACTGACGAGCAGATCCAACGCAGCACTCACAAACCCCGCTCCGTAACGTGCCCCGCCCCCAGAATAATTGACGGCATTCAAAAAATTGAATAGGTCCAACACCACCAAAAACGG
>CAZWEP010000150.1:0-2441 GCA_964632565.1 uncultured Marinobacter sp.
CCAGCGATTTGTCGAAACTTATGGAAAAGTCGGCCCTATGATATTCTCATCCGCCGATATTTGATTGAGTAAACGTATGTCACAGCCCAAACGCGTTGTTTTGGTCGGCCCGATGGGAGCCGGGAAAAGCACGATAGGACGAATGCTGGCCAAAGAGCTGGGCTACCGTTTTCTTGATTCAGACAAAATCATAGAAGACCGATGTGGCGCGAACATTCCCTGGATCTTTGATGTTGAGGGAGAGGATGGCTTTCGACAGCGGGAAACATCGATGCTGGCGGAGTTGGCAGGCCAGCCTCAGACTGTTCTTGCGACAGGTGGTGGCGCCGTAATGCGAGATGAAAATCACGAGTATCTCAAGCAGGACTCGGTGGTTGTATACCTGAAAACCTCGATTGAACAGCAAGTGGAAAGAACTCGAAAGGATCGAAATCGCCCACTGCTGCAGAATGATGACCCCGAAAGTGTTCTCCGCCGGCTGTTTGAGCTCCGTGATCCCATCTACACAAAACTTGCAGATATTGTGATGTTCACAGACCGCAAAAGCCCGCGGCTTGTGGTCAGGCAAATCGTTAATCGAATGAACCCGCGGTCTCCTCGGCAGAAGCGTAAAGTACATAAAGAAGGCAAGAAGCATGCATGAGGCACGTAAAGAGCTGTTGGTGGATCTGGGTGATCGCAGTTACCCGATTCTGATTGGTCCTGGTTTTTTGGGGCAGCAGGATTTGACCTCATGGGTCTCTGGATCCCAGGTGATGATCGTCAGCAATGATACGGTTGCACCGCTTTACCTTGAGTCAGCCAAAGCCTGCTTTCCCGGGAAGCAGGTAGACACAGTGATTCTGCCGGATGGCGAGAGCTACAAGGACTGGCAGACGTTGAATCTGATTTTCGATGCGCTGCTCGAAAAGCGTCATTCGCGCAAGACGACGCTTGTCGCGCTGGGCGGCGGGGTCGTCGGAGATATGACAGGGTTCGCTGCTGCAACCTATCAGCGTGGAGTCGACTTTATTCAGATCCCGACAACGTTGCTCTCTCAAGTTGACTCTTCGGTTGGTGGAAAAACTGGTATCAACCATCCCCTCGGGAAAAACATGGTTGGTGCATTCCATCAGCCAAACATGGTTCTGATTGATACCGATACACTTCGGTCGTTGCCCGCCCGCGAGGTATCTGCTGGGCTCGCGGAGGTCATCAAGTACGGTCTGATTCGAGAACCCGATTTCCTGGAATGGCTTGAAGCATCCGTACCGATGTTGCTCGACCTGGACGAGGCGGCGCTGGCGGAAGCGATCTACAGATCCTGTGCCTGCAAGGCTGAGGTCGTCGCGATGGATGAGCGTGAGGGTGGTCTCAGAGCCATTCTTAACCTTGGGCACACGTTTGGCCACGCCATTGAAACCTTCGCTGGCTACGGAACCTGGCTACATGGTGAGGCTGTCGGTACCGGAATGATGATGGCGGCGGATCTGTCATGCAGGCAGAAGATGATTTCCGACCAGGAGAAGCTTCGAGCCGAAAGAATTATTCTGCAGGCAAAGCTCCCTGCACTTGCGCCCAAGGGTATGAAGCCCAAGGATTTCTTGGACTTGATGTCCGTTGACAAGAAAAATGTCGACGGAAAGCTTCGGTTGGTGTTGTTAAGTGCTCTCGGCAATGCTCTGGTGACTGACGATGTCGACGCCGACCTTCTCGACGTTACTTTGAACAATTTTTGTCAGAAGTAACCCGGTGCTTGAGCATAGTGTGCAATCCGAATCTGTCAGGGAAAGGCCGTGTCAAAAGAGAGTATGAACCGCCCGAATAGTGAGAGTCTGTACGAGAAGTTGCGAGTTAAGCATGGCTTCAACAGCAATCCCTTGATTATGGACTCGCCTTTTTTTCCGGATGCGTCCCGTCATCATGCGCTCGAGACACTGAGGCACCTGTCGGGCTTCGGAGATCTGGCGCTGGTGCTGACTGGTGATTCGGGCTCGGGGAAAACTCGATTGCTCGGCGAACTGGTCCGGAGTGAGTCTTCAAGACTCGATTTCCATCGGTTGCCACTCACTGGCTTGCAGAGCGCGCAGAGCCTTGCAAGTGCTTTAGTGGGGCTTGCTCACCGCGGAATGGAACCATCCAACGGTGACCGAGATTCCGTGTATGGTTTTTTTCGCTGGTCTGAGACACGTGCTCGCAAGGGTCAGCGCATGGTGCTGCTGGTCGACGATGCAGATCAGGCGCCTGCCGACGTTTTGCGCCTTCTTCTCAATGCCTTTCTTGCGGCCGACCGGTCGACAGCCGCTGTTCCGCTAATCAGTGGAGGCGACGAGCTCGTTCAGCTCCTCGGATTGACCGAAGTCAGTGCCGGTGTGCACCAGATTCATCTGCGTCCGCTGACCCAGGAAGAAATTTTCAAGTATCTGGAACCACGGGTGCACAAGGCAGGCGGCGATATCAAA
>CAZWEP010000151.1:0-2430 GCA_964632565.1 uncultured Marinobacter sp.
TGGATCATGCTGCGGCTGCCGCTGGAGCTGGACGAGCTGTTCACCGACTGGCTACAACGGCACTTCCCCCAGCGTGCGGATCACGTGATGAACCGCATTCGCGACCTTCGTGGCGGAGAAAGTTACAACGCCCGCTGGGGAGAGCGCATGACCGGCACAGGACCCTACGCCGATCTGATCCGACAGCGTTTTCAGAAAAAAGCCCGTGCACTGGGGCTGGGACTCCACGAGGCGGAGCCTCTACGGACCGATCTGTTCAGGCGCCCCGGAGGCAGTCAAATGGGACTTTTCTAGTTAAGACCAAGGTCTTACAGACGCCGGTTTTTCGTTTATTGCGCTACCGAATATTGTTACTTTGGCCTAGAGTAAAGAATTACCCGCCCAAGGCAGGGCACAGAAGACTCATAACGAGAATCTCAATACAACAATGACAAAAGAGGCTAGAAGAGCAATGAAGATCCGTTCTGTTCTATCCGCGGCTGTGCTGGCGGTAGCAACCACCTTTGCCACCACCTCAGCCCTCGCTCAAGAAACCTTTACTCTGCGCCTGGCAGAAACCTGGGGCCCGAACTTTCCGATTTTCGGTGACGCCACCAAAGACATGGCCCGCATGGCCGAAGAAATGTCCGATGGCCGTCTGAGAATCCGGATCGACTCCTCCAACAAACACAAAGCGCCTTTCGGTGTCTTCGATATGGTCAAGGCCGGCCAGTACGACATGGGTCACTCCGCGTCCTACTACTGGAAAGGCAAGGTACCCAACACTCTGTTCTTTACCAGCATGCCCTTCGGCATGACCGCACAGGAGCAATACGCCTGGTTTTACTACGGCGAAGGCATGGACCTGATGCAGGAAGTCTACGAGCCCCACAACCTGCTCTCCTTCCCCGGCGGTAACACTGGCATCCAGATGGGCGGCTGGTTCCGCAAGGAAATCAAGTCCCTGGAGGACCTGCAGGGTCTGAAGATGCGCATTCCAGGCTTTGCTGGCGAAGTCTTCGCGGAAGTCGGCGTGAACCCGACCAACATCCCACCGGGCGAGCTGTACACCGCCCTTGAGCGCAACACCATCGACGCCGTCGAGTGGGTGGGTCCTGCGCTGGACCTGCGACTGGGTTTCCAGCAAATCGCCGACTACTACTACACTGGCTGGCATGAGCCGGCGACCGAGCTCCAGTTCCTGGTAAACCAGAAGACCTGGGAAAAGCTGCCCGCAGACCTGCAGGAAATCCTGCGTGTGGCTATGCGCACAGCGGCCTATGACATGCTGATTCACTCCATGCATGCCAACGCCCAAGCCTGGGATACCATTAAAGAAGAGCATCCGAACATCCAGATCAAGAGCTTCCCAGAGGACGTTCTGCAGGCGATGTACGATGCCAACAAGAAACTGCTGAAGGAAGCCGCTCAGCAGGACGATCTGGCCAAGAAGATCGTAGACTCCCAGGCTGAGTACATTCGCAAGGCTCGTGCTTATACAGACATTGCGGATCGTGCTTACCTGAATACCATGGCTGAAATCGAGTAATCGATTCCCACCCATGGACCGGGGTCGTTCACTGGGCGGCCCCGGTTTTGTTGTTTATAACTGCTGAAAATGTCGGCAACGAGCCGATCGGGGAAACGCAATGCGCTGGTTAATCAAGTTGGACAATGGCCTGGCCAAACTGTCCTACATCTGCGGGTGGATCGCCTGCCTCGCCCTTGTACTTATGCTGTTCAACGTGTTTTATGACGTTGTCGCACGGTATGCGTTCAACAACGTCTCTATTGGCATGCAAGAGATGGAGTGGCATCTGTATTCGGCGGTTTTCCTGTTGGGCATCCCCTACGCATTGCGGACCGACGGACACGTTCGTGTGGACGTGTTCTACGCGGCCCTGAGTCAGAACAAACAGGCCTGGATCAATCTGGTGGGCGCGATTGTTTTCATCATACCGTTCTCCTACCTGATCTGGACCTACGGCTACGACTTTGCCGTCGAATCCTACAATCTCGGCGAAGGTAGCGGCGATCCGGGCGGCCTTCCCCACCGCTGGATCATCAAATCACTCATTCCGTTTTCTGCCGTGTTCACAGCCACCAGCGGACTGGGCATGGCCACGTTTGCCATCCGCGTGCTGAAAGGCGAGAGCACATACGAAGCACACGACAGCAGGGAGGGTCTCGCATGATTGGTATGGTCATGTTTGGCGTTGCCCTTTTGATGTTGATGTGGGGTTTCCCGGTGGCGTTTACTTTTGGTGGCGTCGCCTTGTTCTTCGGTATCTACGCAGAAGGCATGGACCTGTTTGCCTTCATGCCGTTCCGCATCATGAGCGTGATGCAGAACACCGTGCTGATGGCGATTCCGCTGTTCATTTTTATGGGTGTGGTTCTGCAAAGAACGCGCCTGGCTGAGCAGCTGCTGACATCCATGGGGCGGCTGTT
>CAZWEP010000152.1:0-2427 GCA_964632565.1 uncultured Marinobacter sp.
TGATGATGTCTGCCTGGGTGCCGTATCCGATGGTGGCCCCCAGTGGCTGACCAGCTAGCATGTGGGCGCCGTCCAGCGTGCCGGTAACAACGCCGTCCAGAAGAACTTTCCAGTTGGCTTGAGCTTCCAGTTCAACAAACAGGCCTTCGTCCAGGAAAAAACCCTGCTCCCAGGCCACCGCCAGGGGTGCCATGTCGGTGAGCTTGATGAAGCCCAACTTCAGATCGGGCTTTTCAGCCGGGCCAATTTCGGCCTGAGCCGTATTTATCCCTGTGGCAATCAGTAGGGCTGCTGCCCATGTCCGTAACTGCATAGTCTTCTCCTGAGGTTTTATCTCAGACAAAAAAAAGCCTGCCACCCGAGGTCGGGGGCAGGCTTCTATGCCTGTTCATAATTTCAAATTGTGTCCTGACCGGGCGATGGCCAGAAATTACCAATACCTGTCCTTACTAAGCAGGAGCCGTGCCAGATTCATTGGGCCTTTATAAACAGCGAGTTATGTCTGAGGCCATCAAAAGTCGCTGGAGTGCCCGCAAAAAAGGCGACCGTTTTAGTGCGTCGCGCTTCATTGTTGGGCAGAGAATTATTCAGACGCTTCGGCTTTCCAGTCGTGCAGGTGTTCTCCAAGCAGCCGATCACTGGCAACGCTGACCGGGCCAAATTGCCCCGTCAGGACAAACGGTTTGGTATGCCGGCCTTCGGTCTTGCTATCGATGATCGGAGTGTCTATCCCCATAGAGGCTGCCGCCTTGCGGAAGAGGTCAGGACGATAAACTTCGCTGACATCTTCGCCTGTCACCTTTCCAAGCTGTCCCTGCGACTGAAGCCTCGACGCCAGCCAATGAGCCTGGGACACCCAGGGGAAATTGGCGGAGTGCTCAAAGAAATGCTGGTGAAGGCGCGGATGAAACAGGCTGTAAGGGTGATTGTCCAGAACCTTGATGCGCTCACCCAGATACTCCGGGCGGGACAGTATGTCTTTTAATATGTCGTGATGGTGGGGGCTGTCGAGCCACTGGCAGGCAGCCAAAAGGGCTCTTACCAGGTGCCGGTGCATGGTTTCATGCTGCGCCGTCCAGTCCGCCCGCATGCCCAGAACCTTTTCTGGTGCGTTCTGCCAGACCTGGTGGCCAGAGTGAAGGATGCGGCCCAGCTGTTCGTATTCCAGAATGCTGTTCCAGGGTTCACCGACACAACAACCTTCGATGGTGTCTGAGCGGAAGGCATCAACCATTTGAACCGGTGACACCGGCACAATCTGAACCTGGGATTCTGCTTCCGGACCCGCAGAAGCCAGCCAGTCTCTGAGTTGCAGGTCGTGACTGGACCAAGGTGATACTGAAGCCAGTCTTATCGGTTTGCCACGATGCTGAGCCAGTTTTACCAGCTCCGTTGCCGTTGATATCGGGTCGTCAAGATCGGCTGCCGAGGTCACCAGGTGGTTATAGATGTCGTTGCTCAGGGTGATGCCATTGCCGTTACGGCTCAGCACCATGCCCACAACCACCGGCACTTTTGGGCGGTCCGTGGCGAGGGACATGCTCAGAGGCATAGGTGCCAACATGTGCCCGCCGTCGACCAGACCAAAGCTGACCTTGTCCCGCAGCGACGCCCAGGACTCCTCGCGAACCAGTTCAACTTCGAGACCTTCAGAATCGAACAGGCCCAGTTCCTGGGCGACGATCAGAGGCGCGCTGTCCAGCAATGGCACAAATCCAAGCCGGACGTGAAAGCCCGAGTTTCTCAAGATGGGTGTTGGTTGAACCATGTCGGCTCCGGTACGCGGTTATTCTTGTTAGCTGGCCTGCTGTATGGATCCCTTCCGGCCTTCTGTGATCTTGATGACGCGCTCTGCCATCACGGCCAGTCTCTCGCTGTGCTCCATAGCAGCGCTTCTGAGGAGCCGATAGGCCGTATCCTCGTCGCAGTTTTCGTGCCTCATGATCAGGCCTTTCGCCTTTTCGATGACCTTGCGGTCCTCGAGAGCGGAGCGGGTTTCTTCCAACTCGGTGCGCAATGCCTGAAAGGATTCAAACTGAACCACCGCAGAGTCGATAATGGAGCGGACGCGTTCGGGCTGGATGCCATCAACGACGTAAGCGCTCACTCCGGCTTTTACGGCCGCATGAATGGTCTCGCGGTCGCCTGGTTCGTTGGCGAAAAACACGATGGGACGAGGTGCGTGGGTATTCAGGGTGCTCATGTTCTCCAGAGTGTCACGGTCCGGAGAATCCATGTCGATGATCACCATGTCTGGCTGATCCCGGGCAACCGCAGCGGTCAGGCCAGTCGCGTCAGGGCGCTGGCGGATGACGTCGTGTCCCTCGTGCCTGAGCGCGGCGCACACCTTGCTGGCCCGCTCAGGATCCTTGTCAATGAGCAGTATTCGAAGGGGATCGTGCGACTTCATGGTGGTGTCCTCATTAC
>CAZWEP010000153.1:0-2364 GCA_964632565.1 uncultured Marinobacter sp.
TGGAAGGGGCCCAGGGCTGGATCATCGATGGACCAGGCCACCCAGGAGCCGGCCTTGCCGTCGGCAAAGAAACTCAACAGCGTGGGGATGATGCCGTTGGGGGATTTCGGACGGCGGCGGATCAGCTCGCCGTTCTCGACCACCTCTTCATAAGGCAGGCGGTGATACACAATCACCAGATCGGATTTGCCGCGATTCATGTAGTCCGGCGCTTCCGCCTCGATGCCCAACTCGCCGAGATAGCCGAAGTGGGCGAAGGCTTCCAGAATGCCGCCGCAACCGGTGGCCTCTGCGTGCAGTACCCGCGCCTGCTGCATGGTGGCATCCAGCAGGCCGGGCTCGGAGGCACCCACGCACACACCCTTGAAACCGTGTTCGTACATCGACAGGTCGTTCAGCGTGTCGCCGGCCACCAGCACGGATTCCGGATCCACGCCCAGATGCTCCACCAGTCGGGTCAGGGTGCGCCCCTTGTTCACGCCCTGCGGCAGGATATCGAGGTACTTGTGGTTGGAGAACAACGCATTGCAGGACAGGGCTTCGATGCGGGCGACCATTTCATCGGTGACCACGTCGCCGTCGCAAAAGTAGGACACGCGGCGCTCCTGGGGCACTTCCTGGCGCTGAAGGCCGGAATAGGGGAGCAGGGCGTCTTCGATGGTTTGTTCGCCGGGCCAGAGATCGTCGATTTCACCTTGCAGCGGCTGGATGGCCTGCTGGGTGTCGCCGTGGACCACCGTGCAACCGACGTCACAGATGATGTAGTCCGGCTGGGGAATGGTGGGGTCCGACAACAACGGCAGCACCGATTCCAGCCCGCGACCGGTGACAAACACCAGGTCGATTTCCGGGTGGGCGGCAATCAACCGGTACAGCTTGAGGCGGTTGTCGGGATCGCCGGCGAGAAAAGTACCATCGAGATCGGTGGCCAGTAACATAGTCTGCTCCTATCGAAACTTTTGCTCGTGTTAGGAACTGTTGTTGCAGCATTCATACCGGAATCGGTTTTAACGAAAATCTGCATGGCGCAGTGATTGCAGGCCAGTGCGTACTGGTATGGCGATCAGGGCAGTACAAAAACGGAACAACACACCCGAAGTGCGGCCATATAAGCGAAACCCGCCCGTTCAATTCAGGGCAAGGAGGTGTGTATCTGGACTCTCGTGCGCCCTATTGGTGCAATTCTTGGCAGCGTCGCTCTGTTACAGCTCGGTAGCGGGCTGCTCAATACGCTTTTGGCGGTGACCGCCGACGAGCAGGGATTCTCCACGGCTCTGATCGGTATCATCATGTCCGGGTTTTTCGTGGGATTTGCCTGCGGCATCTTCATCAGCGGCCGCCTGATTCGCCGCATGGGCCACATCCGCACCTTTGCCTTCTGCGCGGCGGTGTGCGCGTCCATCGCCTTATTGCATTCCCTGTGGGTCAATCCGTGGGCCTGGATGGTGCTGCGCTTTCTGTACGGGCTGGCGCTGGTCACCCTGATGACGGTCACGGAAAGTTGGCTGAATACCCGTGCCGAACAGCACGAGCGGGGCAGGGTGTTTGCAACCTACATGGTGGTGAACCTCGGCGGCATTGCGCTGGCCCAGCAGTTGTTGCTTCTGAGCCCCGGCGAACTGTTCCTGCTGTTTTCCATTTCCGCGATTTTGAGCTGCTGGGCGCTGTTGCCCATCACCATCACCAGTCGCAGCCAGCCCAATGTCCCCGAACTGGCCAAGAGCAGCCTGAAAAAGATCATCGGGTTTGCGCCGCTGGCGGTGGCCACCTCGGCACTGTCCGGACTGGCCATGGGGGCGTTCTGGGGCATGGCGCCCCTGTACGCCAGCAAACTCGGCTTCGAGCTATCCGAGGTGGGCCTGCTGATCAGCCTGACCATTGTGGGCGGTGCACTACTGCAAATTCCTATCGGCCGTTTTTCCGACACCCACGACCGGCGCAAAGTGCTGATCGTGGTGGCGACGCTGGCGGCTGGCCTGTGTCTGATGATGCCCTTTGCCTGGAGCAAGACCGCACTGATGGCCCTGTTCTTCCTGTGGGGTGGCCTGTCGTTCTCGCTGTACCCCCTGGGTGTCGCACAGCTGCTGGACCAGCTGCACCCGGACGAAGTGGTGTCCGGTTCCACCGACATGCTGGTGCTGCAAGGTGCGGGCGCGGCCCTGGCGCCACTGTTTGTCGGGGCCATCATGAATGTGGTTGGGGTTCAGGGTATGCCGTTGTACATGGCAGCTATACTGTTTGTGCTTGCCGCCTACGCACTCGTTCAGGTTCGTCGCGTATCGGTACTGACAGCTGGCGAGCAGGCGCATTTTGAGCCCATGGCGCAATCGTCTCACGAGATCGTAGAGATGATTGAGCGTTAAC
>CAZWEP010000154.1:0-2307 GCA_964632565.1 uncultured Marinobacter sp.
CCGGTGGCATCACCGGGCAATGATTCGGAAGGGTCTTTGAAGGGCAACAGGAGTGCCGCCAAAGCATGCTCACCCACCATCAGGGATTCGTTCAGGTCCTCCGCGCCACTGGCTTTCATCCGGCCCGCATCCTGGGGCAATAATAGTGGGTCAACCCGGCCAACCGGGATGGTCAGAGCCTGGAGTAAAGGTCCGGCTTGAACGTAACCGGCTATATCGTTACCGGCCTCAGCGTTAAATAGGTCACGCAGCACTTCTGTCAGGTTTTCCGCGCCTGTGTCTTCCATTAGGCGAACAACAGCGCCCTGAGCCTCTAACAGGTAGCGGCGCAAGGCTCCGCGCTCCACCTCGTAGATGGTACGCAGCAGGCGTCCGTCTTCACTATCATCCAACCGATTATCAAACCAGCTCCCCTCAATTAGCAGAGGGTTTCTGGAGCCGTCGGGCAGAACCTCTCGCCGGAAATTGTTATGGAACAGTTCTGCCGTGACGCCGTGGGGACGTTTCTTGATGTTATCCACCAAGGCCAGGAGAAGCGCCAGGCTTTCATTCATATGCTGAATCAGGTGCCTGGCCGCAAACAGTGGGTCCCGCAAGGTCAGCGACAACAGGTGACGGTTACGCAGCGTCTCGAAAACATCCACGCCCTGGGTAATCTCCGGCAGTTCCTCTCCTTTCAGGTGCAGGTGTCGCCAGCGTGGGACCAGCATCTGCGGATAGATATCCATGTCGGCATCGACAACAGCCTCATCGGATTCAATGGCGTCCCGCTGAGTAACAATCTCATCCATTATTCTCTGGGTGTCGCTACCATCGATATCACGCAACCATTGGTTTGGCATGAAAATGTCCCGCTCCAGCGGGTTGTCCCGGGCACGCATGGGAATGAGTTCATCAACCCGGTGCCAGTCAGGGAACATGCCTGCCGGTATCCGGTCCAGGAAACCCTTGATGGCACGGGCATTACGACACCGGCTGGCGCGCAGCGAGTCGTCGGTTTCCAATGCTTCGATGTGCTGCCATGACCACTGGGTATCGCTGAATGCCAACTCCACATCATCGAATACGTCGCGGCCAAGCAACCGGGCCGGTAGGTGTACTGTGTCCACTTCCGGGCCTTCGGGGGGCCGCTCATTTCTGTCTTCTTCAACGGCCCGTCGGAATCGTGCCAGGTCCGTGTCCCTCAGCAATGGGGCCGATTCCTCAGCAGTTACCACAAACAGTTCGCGCCAAAGGCGTCCGTGGAAAAAGACGTACACCCACCCGGTTCGCAGAGGCGCCGCCACACTGTCCTCATAACCGGTCATTGGGCGTGGATAGCTCAGTTCGCCGGCGTCACAGAAGACAGTGGGGTGTACCGCCACCATCAGGCTATCTTGAAAACTCCTCTGAGGAGGCAGGAGCGTTAAAGGCGAAATCTGTTCATGGTCTATCACAGGCACCACGATTTTCTCGTCGCCGTAAAGTTCCAGAACCAGAGACCGTTTGGACGGTGTCTCGGCATGGCCAGCCAGAATGGGCCCCATTCGCCCGTGGTGATCGGCACAAGACTCCATGGGCTCCGGAGAAGGACTCTTCGCTTCATGATCGAGCAAACAGTAATGGTGCCCGTCCAGGGAATCCTCCCCAACCAGTTCCAGCCAAAAGGTGCGCGACGGTGTACAGGTTGGTGGCTTAATGGCTGACATTGCTAACGTCCTTTTTCATGTAGTCCGTGGAAATCCTTTTCCGCGTATTGCCACAATGCGTCTAGCTCGGTATCCGAATCGGGACACGCATGGTCGGCAGACCAAAGTTGACGAAGGATCCGAATTCGACGGTTTGGCGTGTGATGGTGATTATTCGCGATGGCCATACATCGGAGCCAACCACTCACCCACGTCAGTAGCCGTTCCAAAGCTCTTGGCTGATAAGGAGACAACCCCTCCGTTTCTGTGCTGATACCAGCGGCACTCGACCAGTGCGCATCTTTCCCGCAATTAACGATCCAGGCCAGCAGCTCACCCCCAGTGATCAGGCGGCCGACTGCATCAGGGAGACAGACATTCAAAACTTCAAGAAAACGCGCGTCATAGACTCTTAAAAAACATGGGCCATATGTTTCAAAGCGGATCATCAGGCTTCTGCGAATACCCGCCAGAGCCGAGTTCTGTGCACGCTCCGATATTAGGATGGCTAACGCCTCGTCAGTTCCCCAATGCGATACGGCATACTGACAAAGCTCGCTATCGAGTGTTGTCTGGACAACAATTGGGCCTGCGTCTCGATGCTCTTCAAAGGCGGTTTCTTCAAAGAGCCAACACCACT
>CAZWEP010000155.1:0-2260 GCA_964632565.1 uncultured Marinobacter sp.
ATTGGCTCCAAGGCCCGCCAGATCATTCTTCGCTCGGGCACGGCCATTCAGCCGGAAGCACTGACGCGAGTCGCCTGTCTGGACGCATCGGCGGTTATTGTGCCGAGTATGGCCCATGAGGCCGGCAGCCTGGTGACCTCTGACGTTGAGACGGTGAAAGCACTATTGTCCATTGCCGCACAGGCCCGCCAGTTCCGCGTCGAGCTGCCCTTTGTCGTGGCAGAGGTTCAGGACATTCGCAAACACCCTGTGATTGAACGGGCGTACCCGGGCCCGATTGAGGTGGTCGCCGGTGATGCCACCATCAGTCGCCTGATGGTCCAGAATATTCTTCATCCAGGCCTTTCGGGTATCTATAACGAACTGTTTTCCTCCGTCGATGGCAACGAAATTTATGTTCGTGGCGGTGAAAGCATGGTTGGCCAGACATTGGGCGAAGTTGCGTCTCAGCGACCTGCCGCCATCGTGTTGGGCGTGCTGCAAAAGCAGGGAGATACCTGGAATGTCCAGTTGCCGGCAGCCAGTAATACCCGGATTGATGCCAACGATCGGGTTGTGATGCTGGCGAGAAATTATTCCGACACCGACAAACAACCGAAGATTCACCCTTTACCTCTTGTTGAACGGCTTTCGGCGCCGCCGCGGCCCTCTATGGCCAGTGAACGGGTACACAGGATTCTGTTGTTGGGCTGGAATCGCCGTGTACCGGGCATGATTGCCGAGCTTTCCTGTTACAGCGATCGCCGGTTTGAGGTGGAAGTGGTATCCGTCGTTCCGGCTGAGGAGCGGCGTCAGGATATTGATCGATATCTTGGCGATCAGCAGACCGTTCCCTGCCGCCACATAGAGGCGGATTTCATGGTTGAAGGCGAACTTCGCCGGGTAGGGCCGCTGAACTACGACTCTGTGTTGCTCCTCAGCAGTGATCGTCTTTCGTCTGGGGAAGAAGCCGATGCCCGTGCCATGGTTGGGTTTCTGCAACTGGAGGATCTGCTCAGTGAGGGGGATCGCACACCTCAGATGATTCTGGAACTCAGCGATCCAGACAATCGAAACCTGCTGATCGCACAGCAGAGTGAGGTGATGATCAGCCCCATGATTGTGAGTCATGTGCTGGCGCAGGTTGCATTGCGACGGGAGCTGCGGATTGTGCTCGATGAGCTTTTTACCGAAGGTGGCGCAGAATTTCAGTTTCGTGATCCGGCCAATTACCCGTTACCGGCGAGCGCGTCGTTTCACGTGCTGGAAAAGGTCATGGCGAATGAGGGTGAGCAGGCCCTGGGTGTTCGCCGTGCGCGTCCCGACAAGTATGGTCGACAGGTATTTCTTAACCCTCAGAGATCAGAATATCTTGATTTTCAACCGGGTGACCGGATCATCGTTTTATGCAATACATGACGCATTTTTACCATTCATAAGAAAAATGCTGAAAATAGATAATATAAATTTCAATTATAAATTCAACTTCCTTAAAGTAGGCGTCAACGTCAGCAGGTTGGTTAACTTTTAACCGGCTGTTGATCGCCGAAGTCGCTTTTTAAGCTTCACAAAGAGCACCTCAAACCTTAGATAACAGGACTGAGATCATGCCATACGCACAAGACGTTGACGCAATTGCTTCCATTCTGAAGCAAAACCCTACCTGGAACGCCATCAAGCCTGAGCACGCGGCTCGCATGCGCGCCCAGAACAAATTCAAGACCGGTCTGGACATCGCCAAGTACACCGCGAAAATCATGCGCGAAGACATGGCGAACTACGACAAAGATACCTCTCAGTACACCCAGTCTCTGGGTTGCTGGCACGGCTTCATTGGTCAGCAGAAGCTGCTGTCCATCAAGAAGCACTTCGGTACCACCAAGCGTCGTTACCTGTACCTGTCTGGTTGGATGGTAGCCGCTCTGCGCTCTGAGTTTGGTCCTCTGCCTGACCAGTCCATGCACGAGAAGACCGCTGTATCTGGTCTGATCGAAGAGCTGTACACCTTCCTGCGTCAGGCGGATGCCTGGGAACTGAACCACCTGTTCCGCGCTCTTGAAGACGCTCAGAAAGCTGGCGACAACGCCAAGGCTGACGAGCTGATCAAGCAGATCGACAACCACGAGACTCACGTTGTTCCAATCATCGCTGACATCGACGCTGGTTTTGGTAACGCCGAAGCGACTTACCTGCTGGCCAAGCAGATGATCGAAGCTGGTGCTTGCTGTATCCAGATCGAGAACCAGGTATCTGACGAGAAGCAGTGTGGCCACCAGGACGG
>CAZWEP010000156.1:0-2134 GCA_964632565.1 uncultured Marinobacter sp.
TCTGACCACACCCGCAAATCGTCCAGAATCTTCAAAGCACTACGCCCAAAGTCTGTCAGCTCGTAGGTCACCGCTACTGGCCGGTCGTTGATCACTTTCCGCACCACCATCTGTCGGGCTTCCAGCTCCTTCAGCCGTTGATCAATCATTTTCTTGCTGGCGCCACCTAGCATACGGGCCAGGTCGTTAAAGCGTACCGGGCCGTCTTTCAGATGAAAGATGATCGACCCCGTCCACTTACCGCCGATAATCCGCATACCCCGCTCGATGGCACAGGGTTCAAGGCAAGCATTGATCGCAGTCTTTCTTCCCTTGGTGTCCGTTTCAACACGGCTTCCCATGACCTCACCCTTAAAAATTTGCAGGTTACCAAAAGTATACTAATTGATCAGATAATACAGGTAACCATAATATACCTGCAACGGATAAGTTACTTACTGACCAAATCGGAGAATCCCATGAGCAACGTTCTTATCATTAACGCCCATCATCACTACACGTTCGCCGAGGGCAAACTCAACGCCACCCTGGTACAAATGGCCGACGAGCTCCTGACGGCCAAGGGCCATCAGACTCGAATCGTGGAGGTGGACAAAGGCTGGGACGTGGACCAGGAACTGGAAAACCACCAGTGGGCCGACATCGTGATCCTCCAGACCCCGGTCAACTGGATGGGCGTGCCCTGGACCTTCAAAAAGTATATGGACGAGGTGTACACCGCCGGCATGGGCGGCGCGTTGTGCAACGGTGATGGCCGCACGGAAGAGGCGCCCAAGGCAAATTACGGCACCGGCGGCACCCTTGCAGGCAAGAAGTACCTGATCTCACTGACCTTCAACGCGCCGAAAGAATCCTTCGACGATCCGAATGAATATCTGTTTCAGGGCAAAAGCGTGGATGACCTGCTGTTTCCCATACACATGAACTTCCGATTCTTTGCCATGGAGCCGCTTGAAACCTTCGCCTGCTACGACGTGATGAAAAACCCGCAGGTGGAAAACGACTTCCAGCGTTTTTCCCAACACCTCGAAGCCCACATTCCGGGATAAGTCAGGAGCCGATGATGTCACTCAAAACACACCCGAAACTGCTGCTGTTAGCAACGCTCGTGTCGGTGACCGGTCTAGTCACCGCAGGGGAGGAGCCTCATCAGGCTGCGCATATCACATCTCCGGACTATTACACTGTGCTAGAGGAGAACGATCAGGTTCTGGTACTGAAAATGGTGCTCGAGCCCGGTGAATCCGACGCCATCCATCGGCATCACGATGAGACAGTGTATTTCCAACAGGGCGGCCAATTGAGCATTGAAACTGTCAATGGCGACACCTTGGAGGCCGAAGTGCCAGACGGCCATGTCATGTGGCACGAAGCCTGGACCCATCGGGTCACCAACGTTGGCGACAACACGGTGATTGCGATCATCGTGGAAAACAAACCGTAAGGGCAACGCCATGACAGAACAATACGCTGTCCAGTGCGATTGCGGCGCGGTGGAAGTCACCATGGCCGGAACCCCGAAGGTACATGGTTATTGCCACTGCGAAGACTGCCGGGACCTGCTCCAGGTGCCATACCACTCCGTTCTGGCGTGGGAGTCAGAACAGGTGGAGATTACCCGGGGAGCGGAATCGGTGAAAACCTTTCAGCACCCCACCAAACGCATGACGCGGGTGTTTTGCAGCAGTTGCGGCGAAGTGCTGTACAACACCAACGCCATGGGCTGGAGGCTGGTCTCACAACTGTTGGTTCTGAAAAACCGCAACCACACCCTTCCGGAGAGCTACCAGCCCAGTAGTCATTTCTTCTACGACCGCAGAATCATCAACATTGATGATCCGCTGCCGAAGCGATGAATGCAGGCGGCTGGTTTTCCGGGCCGCCTTTCAAGTTCTGAACGTTCGCTTTTGTTTAAGTGCCAACTATCGACTCAATTTGGGAAGCTTTTTGGCAATAAGTAACTCAGCCTGAATAAAGGCCTGATGGATAAAAGTTTTTGACTCGAGTGAATGAATCCGGTTTGCCGACCGCGCTCGTTTTGTCTACAAATAAGAGAAGAGCCAAGCAGAGGCTCTGTGTAATCCCAATGGCGTGTGATCCGCGCTTAACAACAAAACAATGAGCCTCGATGCCA
>CAZWEP010000157.1:0-2126 GCA_964632565.1 uncultured Marinobacter sp.
TCTCGCCGATGATGACAGTCGGGTCCGCAGCCAGCGGATTCGTATC
This sequence comes from uncultured Marinobacter sp., assembly GCA_964632565.1. Lineage (GTDB taxonomy): Bacteria > Pseudomonadota > Gammaproteobacteria > Pseudomonadales > Oleiphilaceae > Marinobacter. The sequence goes on from CAZWEP010000157.1 coordinate 47, forward strand.
CATCACGGATACGAAGATGGAATGGGGCGCGCTGTCGATCTCGGGGACCTTGCTGTAGGGACGGGTTTTAAACGCAGTCCACAGTCCGGACTCAACCAGATTGTCCACTACCTGCTGGCGTTCCAGGCCGGCAAGATCCGCGTCGCTGTATCGGGCAAAGGTCTCAGCGTCGTCGCCATCGATTTCGATAACGATCGACTGAAACACGCGACGCTCACCGCGGTTGATTTCTTTCACCACGCCGGCAGCGGGTGATGTATAACGAACGCCTTCGGTCTTCTTGTCCGTGAACAGCAGCGTGCCGCGCTTGACGCGGTCCCCTTCTTTCACAGCCATCGTCGGCTTCATGCCGTTGTAGTCAAAACCGATCAACGCCACGTGGCGAACGGATTTGCCCTCTGTAATGGTCTGTTCGGGAGCGCCGCTGATGGGAAGATCCAGGCCTTTCTTGATCTTGATCATTAGCCTCATCCAATCATCAGAAACTATTCTATGGATTTGTAACGTCCGGCCCCCGCGACCCAGATTTCCTCTCCGGTTTGCACCAGGCGGTAGCCCCAAAGTAGCGAAAGCGACAACCGCCAGAATGCGGCCCAAGCTTCGACGCAGGAAAAGATGAGAAACTGGGTGCCAGACATACCCAAAATCGCGCCAATTATAGAGATTAAGGAAACCTATTTCCACCAGAAACCGGAACGGGTTTGTGCCCGAACGTAAACCTCACAAAGCACAGTTCCCACAAACAAAAACCCCGACAACTCTCGCTGCCGGGGTTTTCGCAGACGTTACGCACCAACTAGGGCGCGTTTCGATCAATCCCTCGTACGTTTCGGGAAGATCGGGTAAGTAACGCCGGCCATCTGGTTCACAACACGCACAACCTGCGCACTGTAACCGAACTCGTTGTCGTACCAAACATACAGGATCAGGCGCTTACCACCGGCGATGGTGGCTTGAGCGTCGACCACGCCTGCATGACGGGACCCAACGAAGTCCGTGGAGACGACTTCCGGCGAATTCACGAAGTCAATCTGCTTCTGCAGCTCCGAGTGCAGCGCCATGTCACGCAGGTAGTCGTTAACCCCCTCAACGTCCACATCCTTCTTGAGATTGAGGTTCAGGATCGCCATGGACACGTTCGGGGTGGGAACGCGGATCGCGTTACCGGTCAGCTTGCCCTTCAGCTCAGGCAAGGCCTTGGCGACCGCTTTGGCTGCGCCCGTCTCGGTGATAACCATGTTCAGGGGCGCACTGCGACCGCGACGACTGCCCTTGTGGTAGTTGTCGATCAGGTTCTGGTCGTTGGTGTAGGAGTGCACGGTTTCCACGTGACCATCTTCAATACCGTACTCGTCATCGATGGCCTTCAGGACAGGCGTGATGGCGTTGGTGGTACAGGACGCCGCAGACAGGATCTTGTCCTCGTCCGTGATCCAGTCGTTGTTGATGCCAAACACGATGTTCTTGATGTCACCCTTGCCCGGTGCGGTCAGGATGACGCGGCTGACGCCCTTGGACTTCAGGTGAAGACCCAGGCCAGCCTCGTCACGCCATTTACCGGTGTTGTCCACCACGATGGCGTTATTGATGCCGTACTGGGTGTAATCCACCTTGTCCGGGCCATCGGAATAGATCACCTTGATGTAGTTGCCGTTGGCGATCAGCGCAGATTCTTCCTCGTTGACGGTGATGGTGCCGTCGAAGGGCCCGTGCACGGAGTCACGACGCAGCAGGCTGGCACGCTTTTCAAGATCGTTCTCGGCGCCACCGTTACGCACCACAATGGCTCGCAGGCGAAGGTTGTTACCGCCACCGGCTTTTTCGATCAGGATTCGGGCCAGCAGACGACCGATTCGACCAAAGCCATAGAGCACCACGTCTTTGGTGTCGTTGTTGGCGTCTTCTTCGGACTGGGCTGCGTACTGTCCAACCACAGGGCCAATTTCACGCTTGAGGAACTCGACCAGATCGCCGCCCTCTTCCTTGAACTTGACCGCCAGCTTGCCGATGTCGACATGGGCACGGCCCAGCTCCAGAGAATCCATCGCCTGCAGGATGGGCAGAGTGTCATGCACAGACA
>CAZWEP010000158.1:0-2104 GCA_964632565.1 uncultured Marinobacter sp.
TGTCTGCCATGATGGTCATGAACTTTTTGATCACCGCATGGTTCTTCATGTCCGGGTAGTCTTCAACGCGGGCCTGAAGCCGGCGGGTGAACTCCTGCTCGAACGCCATCAGTTCATCCGCTTTTTGCGGGTTGTTGATGGCCGATGGCGGCACGGATCTCAGTTTTGCGATTGCCGTTTGCAGATCCCGTTCATGGGCCATGGAGGCTTTGACGATCTTCTCGAGATTCGGCCAGAGATCGTGGCGCTGCTGGAGGATGGTGTCGATATTGGCGCGGGCGCGTTGCACCCGATTATGCAGAAAGACGATGTCGTTGTAGTGGAGTACAGCGATGTAAACCAGCAGCAGGACCGGGACTGACATCGCAGAGGTCAACAGGTTCGACGGGCTGAACAGTCCATCTGCAGCAAGGAATGCGGTGGTGCCGAACAAAGCGAGGCCAAGGCTCAGCGCAACGCCCGCAAAGCCGAGGCTGGCACGGTTGATCAAGATCTCGTCTTCACTGCGATAGCTGATCAGGAAGGCCGAGGAAGCCTCCGTCTGAGCGTCCTGTTTTATGGTCAGGTGGTCTGGTTTCTCGGCGTCCAGGCCAGCGAAGCCAAGGCAATACACGTTGGAAAAGGCATCCAGAACCTTGACCGTGTAGCGGCGGTCACCGCTGTATTCGGTGTGTTGTTTCGGGTATTCGATTTTTGCGCCTTCGGGTTCCACTCGAATCTGCCCATGCGAGTCTTCGAGCAGAAAGGGCAGGTGTTCAACGGAGTGTGAAATGGTCTCCCAGTTGGCGTCCTTTCCGGACCCTCGTTTTTCTTCAATTTTATAGTCGTAGGCCACACATTTTTCATCAGTTAACGGGTCGCGAAGAAATGCGTCCGCGTCAGTCAATTCGATCATGCCTTTGAGTTCACACAGGCCAAAACTGGTGCCCTGGGTGCTTGAGGTTGGTACGGCTTCCACCAGGCGTTTGAATTTTACGGTCTTGATTGAGAAGAACAGAACGACCAGTGACAGTACGGCGCAGCCAGCCGCCAGAGCCAGACTGATCCAGGAGTGGGTGAAGCGACCCTCCGGGCGCCGTGCAACGATGTCTGCAACCTGAGATTCTGAAGCGGCATCGAGGACTGGCAGTGGCAGGTTCTTTTCGAGCGTTGAGCGTGACATCCAGCGGTCCAGCCAGCCACTGGTATTTCTTTCGATCAACTGTTTCAGCGCCGCCAGGTCTGCCAGTTGAAGTGAATGGTGGTCAGTAGCAGCATCCAGGGACTGATAGCGGGTCTCGTACAGGGACTCAATGGATGCCCATTCTTTCTGCAATTGTGTGACGCCCACAACCGACAAGGTCCCCACGAGGGCAATCGACATGACGCTGAGATAAACCCAGAACCGGTGAACTTTGAATGCGGGCAATAACAAGGCAACGCCAAGCGCAAGCAACCCAGTAGCAGCAGATATAAAGATGGCTGCTTGGAACAGCCGGTCACCGCTGTCGGTGCCCAATTCCTTGTCGGAGACCAGGGCTGGCAGGGACGCGTCCTCAAGGTCAGAAAACGCCAGCAGTTTCGCCTCAGGATCGAACTGGCCTACCACTCTGACGGTGTCTCCTTCCGTCAGCGACCATTCCTCGTAAATTTTGCGGCCTTTTTTGCGTGAGTAGGACTGGTCCACGTTCCAGTCGACGGCGTCGGCGGAGACAGGCGGTTGCACATAAGCAGCGCCTGAATGGTCCACCAGATAAAAATCACGGCTGAGCTGCCCGGAATCGAGCACCCGGGTTTTCAGGTCGCCGTCGGAGTCGCGGTATTCTTCCGTGAGGCGGTATTCCACATAGACTGCTTCGGTGCCGGAGTAGGGGGTTGTCAGCGTGCCGTCCCTGATGTCAATCGATCCGGACACCAGGTAAGGGCCTTCGGTCATGGCGGCAATGGGGGTGACAGGAAGCCGGTCCATCTGGCGGGCCTGAGAGAGTTCATTGAGCCCGGTTTGCATCAGGTAATAGGCGCCGCCCAGACAGCCAAGTGCAAGCAATGCAGTGATGATGCGGCCTGGCAGGCTGGAGAGGTTCAAACGCCTCATGAATCAGAAAGTCCTTTTTCAAATGTGCAC
>CAZWEP010000159.1:0-1915 GCA_964632565.1 uncultured Marinobacter sp.
TCCAGCTTGGGTTTCGGGAACAGGTGCCAGGGGGCAAGAATGAAGAATACCCGAAGCGCCACCGGCAATTCCGCCAGTGGCAGGAACGTATCCAGCCGGTAACGGCAAAACACCCAGGCGATACGAATCAGACGTTGGAGTCGCGTCACATTGGCTCCGATGGCGTGGCTCGGTTTGTTTTTTCGAGGTGATCAAGCCGGGCTTCCAGTCGCTCGGTTTGCAGATTCAAATCGTCGATGTCGCCGAACGTAGCCTCCAGTTCCCGGCGTCCCGGCAGGCTGCGACTTTCCTCGTGAATGTACTCTTCCACATTGGCATTCAGTGAACGAAAGGCCTGACGGCTCCAGCTCAGGGCGCCGCGCAGACGCTGGCCGAGAAAATGCGCTGGCACATCGCCGATGACGTCCGCCATGGCGGCTTCCCAGTCCGGATTCAACGAATCGATGGCCCGCTGGAAACGATGAGCAAGGGCCATGTCACCCTCTACCTGAATGCGACCCTCGCTGAAGACCTGCTCGTCGCCCGTAGCCAGCGCCGCAAACGCCATTGGGCGACCTCGCAGCGATAGGGCGGGCGGCTCGACCAGTTGGCTGACCACACGAATGTTCTGGTCTGCACGCACCAGTGCGATTTGCAGTTGCAGGGACGAATCCAGAGAGAATTGAACCGGACCGGACAGCGAGTCCAACAGTGATTTACGGCCCGCCGGGTCCAGCGCCAGAGCGCGGTTGAGCCCGCGTTCCACCACTGCGGTAAGGGCCGAAAGCAAGGTGGGACCCGGAAACATCAGGGCTTGATCCCCACGTGCAGGGCAACAACGCCACCGGTCATATTGAAGTACTTGCACTGCACCAGCCCGGCGTCTTCCATCATGCCTTTCAGGGTGTCCTGATCCGGGTGCATGCGAATGGATTCTGCCAGGTATTTGTAGCTTTCGGAGTCGCCAGCAATCATCTGGCCCATCAGGGGCAGGGCGTTGAAAGAGTAGAGGTCGTAGGCCTTGCTCAGTAGCGGATTGGTCGGCTTGGAGAACTCCAGCACCATCAGCTTGCCGCCGGGGCGCAGCACCCGAGTCATGTCCCGAAGCGCCTGATCCTTATCTGTCACGTTGCGAAGACCAAAGGCAATGCTGACCGCCTGGAAGCTGTTATCGGGGAACGGCAGGTGTTCGGCATCCGCTTGCACGTATTCGATGTTGCCCGCATAGCCACGGTCCACCAGACGACCACGGCCCACTTGAAGCATAGAGGCGTTGATGTCGGCCAGGACCACGCTGCCTTCCGGACCCACCAGGTCCGAAAACTTCATGGTGAGATCACCCGTACCGCCGGCAATGTCCAGTACCCGGTGCCCCTTGCGTACGCCGGACAGTTCGATGGTGAAACGCTTCCACAGACGGTGAATGCCCATCGACATCAGGTCGTTCATCAGATCGTATTTGCTCGCCACAGAGTGGAAAACGTTGGCAACCTGACTCGCCTTCTGGCTTTTCGGAACGTTGCGATAACCGAAGTGCGTCACGTCCTCATTGGTGCCTTCCGGAGAGGAGGGCGGGTGCTGCTCACTCATGAAACTGTCCTGTGGGAATCTGAACCCTGTATTCTAACGCCTGCAGGGGTGGCTACAAGTTTAATGGCACCTTACACTGTATTTCCCAATCAATTCCCGGAGTATCCCGTTTCATGTCTGTCATCGATGTCCATCGCGCGCATTCACTGGACAAGGCTCACGCCCGTCAGGCGGCCGAAACCCTGGCCGAGGATCTGTCGAAGCAGTTTGATGTTCACTACCAATGGGAAGGCGACCACCTGCGTTTCAAGCGCAGCGGTGTGAAGGGCAAACTGGAAATCACCGACAGCGATCTCCACATCCACCTGGAACTGGGCATGCTACTCCGCCCCTTTAAATCCCGCAT
>CAZWEP010000160.1:0-1895 GCA_964632565.1 uncultured Marinobacter sp.
GTGGCGGACCTGCCACTTGCCATGCAGGTCAAGTTGCTACGGGCAATTCAGGAGAAAGCGGTCAGGCCGGTCGGCGACACCAAGGAAGTCCCCGTAGATATCCGCGTGCTCAGCGCCACCCATAAACACCTGCCCGAGCTGGTTCAGGAAGGCAGTTTCCGGCAGGACCTGTTTTACCGGATTAACGTCATTGAACTCGCCGTGCCGCCGCTTCGGGAAAGGGCCGATGACATCAGCCTCCTGGCTGAACACATTCTTGAGAGAATTGCGCGGGAATACGAGTGCGAGCCCGCGACTCTGACACCGAAAGCCCTGGAACGACTTCAGGGGTACGATTTCCCCGGCAACGTCCGGGAGCTTGAGAACGCCCTGGAACGCGCGTTCACCTTGTGTGACGACGACGCGATTGATGCTGACGACCTCCACCTTGGTAATGGCGTCCAGCCTTCAGCGCCGGTGGCGGAAATGAGCGGCGGTAATGCGACGACAGATGGAAAAAGCATTCAGGTGCCCGAGGGTGAAATTGACCTTGAGGGGTACCTTGAGACCATCGAACGGCAGACGATTGAAAAGGCGCTGGAGGCGACTCGTTGGAACAAGACGGCTGCGGCCAAGAGGCTCGGGATCAGCTTTCGGGCGCTGCGGTACCGGTTGAAAAAGCTGGGAATGGAATAACCGCTCGACAATTGCCTCCCCCTCAGGCATTCACTATGTGATTGGGCTTCAATATACTTTGGTCCCCGGCAGGACGCCGGGAAGTAACAAAAACGCCTAAAGATGTACAAGGAACGTAACCAATGCATGTCAAAAGGAACTTGGCAGGTTTTACTCTGCCCGAACTCATCATCACAATTGCCATACTTGGCATCGTGTCTTCTTTGGCGGCCCATGGCTGGAACGCCGCATTTGAAAGGAGCCGCCATCGAACCGTCATCGAGAACTATCACAGCCTGTTTGCTTTCGCACGTTGGGCCGCTGCTAGCAAGCACACGATCGTAACCCTATGCCCGCTTTCAGACGCAAACGAATGTATGGATGACTGGGAAAAGCCCGTATCTGTTTTTATCGACAAAGATAACGACAAGAAACCTGACAGCACGCAAATTCTGAGACGTTTTGCCTCACCAGGATACCCTTTTACCACACATTCAAGAACAGCGGGCCGAGGGTATTTTCAGTTCAATGAAAAAGGATTTGCCTATGGCGCACTCGGAAGTCTGGTGCTGTGCCCCGCCGACGTGAGCACCGGCACTATGACTTATATGGCTGTCAATATGGTTGGTCGGTTTCGGGCCCAGTCAGATGAAGACGGGGATGGACTGATCAAACTTCACTGGGGCACCGAAATCCGTTGTTAAAAACGAAAAGCCGGTCTCAGGACCGGCTTTTTTTGGATCGTCAATCCGTCCACGTGCTTTCGCTACTTTCAAACGCATCGTTGCCGCTACTGTCCCACCTTCGCACACCGGTAGAGTCCAACTCCAGCATGCCGTCCCCGGCCTGCGCCCCTTTGGGGGCCGCGCGCAGAGTAAAGGAGGTGGCATCCGCAGACTGGATAGTTAGGTCATAATACTTGTTGTTGCCATCCAGCGGTGCCTCATCAGCGTATATGGCCGGTGCACCGGTATCCCCACCTCCACTGGCCGCACCCTCATAACTGTTGTTCGACGCATAATGCCTCTCCATTGCTGCCGCCAGGCCCATCAGGGCTCCTTGAGCGTCGGATCGCCTCGTCTTATCGACATGATCCATGTAACTTGGATACGCAATCGCTGCAAGGATGCCGATGATGGCCACAACGATCATCAATTCGATCAGGGTAAAACCTCTCTGCCCCTCGTGTAATCTCATCAAACCTTAATCCTCATACCAGTAGGTTTCTACAACACCCTTGA
>CAZWEP010000161.1:0-1858 GCA_964632565.1 uncultured Marinobacter sp.
AATCGGGCTCTTCATCCGTCCAGAGCTCCGTGCTCACCAGCGAGCGTCCTTCCGCAAGCGCCACGTTGAACGAGAAACTCAGGCTGTCCAGATTGCTGGCGCCAACGGTCTGCAAAGCGAGACCGGAAACGACCGGCGCCGTGGGGCTGGAACCGTACTCGACCCACCCGATGTCCACATCGGCGCCGGCAATCCGGGGGCTCCCGAGGACATCGGTCTCAGCCAGCGCCACGAGCTGAGCCCGGGAGGTACCCGCGTCGATCAAGGCCGATCCTTCCAGGGGATGATAGTCCGGATCCAGCGCCGGGTAGGACCGGTCCAGAATGTTGCCTTGCTGGTCGATCTGCGCTTCCGGAAGTGGCTGCAAGGCGGGCGAAATGAAATTGTTCAGGATCGTGGCCCGAACGGTGGCGTCGCCGAAACCAAACGAAGAGGCGTTGCCTGCCAGGAACAGCGAATTGGCGATGACCTGATTATCCGCGTTTCCGGACAGCATCTTGATGGACGGCGCCCCCGTGTTGCGCTCAAAGACACTGTTCACAACCCGGCAAGCCCGCTCACAGCGAACCGTGCCGCTTTCGGTCGCGTCCGGCACCTGGTTGAGTTCAAACAGACTGTTCTCGGCATGGAACCCCTGAGCCGCAGATACGATGGCGAGTCGGGACGCGGTGTTGCCCAGGACGACGGAACGCCTGATCTCCACCGCGGCGCCCATCAGCGCACCGGCGCTATCGGCACGGTTGTTTGCCAAGGTCGAGTTCTCAAGCAGGATGCGACCGTCCAACCCCAGTATGGCGCCCCCTTCCCCGGTCGCCTCGTTATCCCGGAACTCGGAGCCGGAAATGCGCAGGAGCCCGCTGCTGCAGATAGCGCCACCCCGCGCCGCGCGGTTGGCATGGAAGTCCGACCCGGTGATCGAGCTGTCGAGGCTGCTGACGGTGTAGATAGCACCGCAGGCATCACTGCGATTGCCGATGAATTCGCTGTCGGTGATGGCAAAGGAGCCTCCTTGCAGAAAAATGGCCGAACCGGAATTCGGCCAATCGGAGGCATTACCGGCAAACACCGCCCCGTCCACCAACAAATCGGCATTGAGTACGGTGAGCGCACCACCGCGCCCGGCGACGCCCACTTTGCCATTCTCGAACCGGATGCCCTTGATCGAAAAGTCTGGGCTTTCACCGCTCGAATCGTTCGCCAGGTAAAGAATCTCCGCCAGTGACTGCCCATCCAGCAGCACTTGCCCTGGCGTTCCGGCTTCAATCTGTAAGTCATGACCCTGGTTACTGCTATAGGCAAATGGCTGGCCGGGCGTGGCGGGGGTGTAACGGCCAGCGGCAAGAACAATGGTGTCGTTCTGGTCATTGGAGGCAGCGGCCGAGAGCGCACTTTGAAACTCGCTGCTGGTGGAAACCTCGAAGAGCTGGGCATTCACGGCCAACGACACGGGGCCCGCAATAACTGCAGCCAGAAGGGCGTGTTTGGTTTTCACGGTATGTCGTCCCTGAACGTGTTGGTGTTAAACCAGGACTCCAAACTCCCTCTGGCAGTTTAGATCAACGCCATGTCGCCGTTTCGTACAAATTTTAGACAAACTGATCGCACTTTGCATACTATCGACCGCCAGAAAACGCCGCTGGCTGAGAGTGATGTCCAACTCAACTGAATAGAAACCGGCATTTTCCCTGTGGATTCAGGTAGTCAGTCCCGATCACGAAAGCAGTCTGGGGTCAGCATTTTCAGGGCAAGCGGAAGAGGCAGTCAGAGTATGAGATGGTGGCCGTGGTATCTTCACTGTAGGTAGCTGACCATCCGGTGGAAAAGAATCGGACCACGTCGGTGTCATAGCAGAGCTGAC
>CAZWEP010000162.1:0-1602 GCA_964632565.1 uncultured Marinobacter sp.
CGCGGTCAAAGCCAGCCTCGCCCACCAGCGTTTCATAAATCGCGACGTGAGCAAGGTCCAGGTGCACCCGGGGCAGCCCGGAAACGCGGAGGCTTTCCAGCATCAGGCCGATGACTTCAAGATCGGCTGCTTCCGACTGGCTACCGAACAGTTCGCAGCCCGCCTGTATCGGTGTGCGACCTGTGAGCATGTGTCTGGGACGGGTGTGCAGCACGTGGCCCGCATAGCAAAGGCGGGTAATCCCTTCCTGTCCCAGAGTATGGGCATCGATTCGAGCAGCCTGTGGCGTCATGTCTGCCCGGAGACCCATCATGCGACCGGTCAACTGATCGGTCAGCTTGAATGTCTGTAGCTCGAGGTCATGGCCGGTGCCGGTAAACAGTGATTCCACGTATTCGATCAACGGAGGAATAACCAGCTGATAACCCCAGCGCTGGCAGGTATCCATTACATCCCGACGCAGGGATTCTATCTGTCCAGCCAACGGCGGCAGAATGTCTTCTACGCCGTCTGGCAGCAGCCAGCGATCAGATACTGTCATTAGATTCGGTTGTCCGTTCTGACCCGCTCTTGCCTTCGGCAAAACGGGGTAACACAGGATTTAGGGCGACGCCCGGGCAATGAAGAAATCCCGAGCCAAAACCGGCGAGATTTTACACTGTTGGCAGACACAAAAAAACCGGAATGCCTGGGCATTCCGGTTTTCACTGAGAGGATGGGGCGATCAGCGACCGCCTTTCGGATCCTTCAGGTATTTCAGGAAGTCACTCTCGGAATCAATCACCATGATGTCGCCCTGACTGGCGAAGGTGTTTTGATAAGCCTCGAGGCTCCGATAAAACGCATAGAACTCGCTGTCCGAACCGTAGACATCTGCATAGATCTGGGCGGCTTGCGCATCGCCCTCACCTCGGGTCTCTTCGGCCTTCGCGAATGCCTCTGCCAGGATGACCGTGCGCTGTTTGTCAGCGTCTGCACGGATACCCTCTGCCAGCTCACGACCCCGCGACCGGAATTCCTGCGCCAACTTCTCGCGCTCTGTGGCCATCCGGCGGTACACGTTCTGGCTGACCTGACCTGGGAACTCGATCGCCTTTACCCGGATATCGATCACTTCGATGCCAAATTCCTTCAGCGCCGTTTCGTTAACCCGGTCCCTGAGCGTGTGCATCAGCTCGTCACGTTGCCCTGAGACCACTTCAACCATGGTACGGACACCAAACTCATCCCGAAGGCCGTTGTCGACCCGAGACGACAAGAGAGAAGACGCACGGTATTCGTCACCACCCGTGGAACGGTAGAACTGGTCCACATCGCGGATTTTCCAAGCGATATACGAATCCACATCCAACGGCTTCTTCTCAACGGTCAGGTATTGCTTGGTCGCAAGATCCGTCGTCAGAACACGGACATCAAACTCCCGCACCTGATCGATAACCGGCACCTTGAAGTGAATGCCAGCCGGGATGTCAGTTTCAATCAACTCACCAAAGCGCAGCAGGACGCCTCGATGAGTTTCAGGGATGATGTACACGCTGGACAACACCACGAGCACTACGATAAGGGCGCCTGCAAGGCCCACTACACCTTTAGCTCCCATAA
>CAZWEP010000163.1:0-1504 GCA_964632565.1 uncultured Marinobacter sp.
CCAACCTTCCAGTCTTCAAGGCGCAGATGGCGGAAATGGAGGAGACGTTTGGAGCGCTGGTGCGCCAGCTTCCCAGTGAAACTGAAGTTCCGGGTTTGCTGGAAGATATCACCAATACCGCACTCGGAAACGGCCTCTCATTGCGGGAGGTGACGCTTCGGGCGGAGCAGCAGCGCGACTTCTACGCAGAGCTGCCGATCAATATCCGAGTATCGGGGTCATATCATGAGTTGGCGTCCTTTGTGAGCAGTGTTGCCAGTCTTCCAAGGATTGTGACGTTGCACGACTTAACCATCAAACCAACTGGCGGAGAAGGCGAGCAGCTTGATATGCAGGTTCTTGCCCGTACTTACCGCTACCGGGCTGGAGAATGAGCATGGCAGTAAAACATGCGGGAAAGGCCTGGATGGGTGTGTGTCTGGTTTCCCTACTGACAGCCTGTTCCCAGGGCAGTGGTTTCTCGGATCTCGACAAGTTCATGGCGGATACACGTGACAGGCCGAGGGGCCACGTGGAGCCTCTGCCGGAATTCAAGGCGTACGAAGCATTCAGCTACTCGGCCGCAGATCGTCGGGCGCCTTTCGAGCCGCCCATTGATGTGCAGCTCACTATGGTTGATGACCAGCCGGTGAGTGACGTGGAGCCGAACCTGGACAGGCCTCGAGAAGTGCTTGAAAACTTTGACCTGAAAGAACTGGACATGGTGGGAACGCTGCAGGGTACGTCCGGTAACCTGTTCGCACTCATCAAGGATGGGGCTGGCGGTATCCACCGGGTGCGCACAGGCAATTATATGGGACAGAATTACGGTCGCATCGTCGGCGTTAATGAAACCCGTATAGAACTGATTGAGATCGTTCCGAATGGCCGGGGTGGCTGGGTAGAGCGTCCTCGCTCCCTGACACTGAATGAAGAAGAAGGCTAAGGAGCGGCAGGATGAAGAATGAAAGAAACATGCACGAACAAAAAAGTTTGGGGTCGAGGCTAGCGATGTTTAAAAAACTCAATGTATACGTCGGCGTGATTGCTTTTGGGTTGTTGTCCGGCCTGGCCAACGCGGTCACGCTGGAAGACGTGTCATTTTCGTCGCTACCGGGAGATCGCCTGGAAGTGACACTCGCCTTCGATGGCCAGCCGCCGGAGCCAACGGGATATACCATCGAGCGTCCAGCCCGAATTGCGGTCGATCTCCGTGACACCGCCAGTGGCCTCGACAGCCGCAGCATTCCGCTGGGTTCTGGCAACGCCCAGAGCATGACCGTGGTCGAGACCAAGGATCGGACGCGCCTGATCTTCAACCTGGTTGAGCTGGTGCCCTACGATACGGTGCGCTCAGGAAATTCCCTGGTCATGACCATCGGTGGGGAAGGGAGCGTGCAGCAGATGGTTAGATCCTCTGGTGCGGCTTCGTCGCAGCCCTCGGGGGTTTCCCGGCCGAACACTCTGGTCGGCGTCGACTTCCGTCGTGGCAAGGATGGCGAGGGGCGAGTGGTCGTGGATCTTG